>JBBRTU010000047.1:0-20473 GCA_038244115.1 Burkholderiales bacterium | reverse complement strand
CGGTAATCGGTTTTTATCTGCGTCCAATAGCTGTTTCTAGGGTCAACCAGGATGCAAAAGGGCACTTCAGGTGCCTTTTTTTATAAATGCTGTATGAATAATATTCGTAATTTTTCAATCATCGCTCACATCGATCATGGCAAGTCCACGCTGGCGGATCGCATCATCCAGATATGCGGCGGCTTGTCCGACCGCGAAATGGAAGCACAAGTCCTGGATTCAATGGATCTGGAGCGTGAGCGCGGCATTACCATCAAGGCGCAAACCGCCGCCCTGGAATACAAGGCGAGAGATGGACAAATCTACCATCTGAATTTGATCGACACGCCCGGTCATGTCGATTTTTCCTATGAGGTCTCTCGCTCGCTGGCCGCCTGTGAAGGCGCATTGCTGGTGGTGGACGCCTCGCAAGGCGTGGAAGCGCAGACCGTAGCCAACTGTTACACCGCCATCGAGCAAGGGGTGGATGTGGTGCCGGTGTTGAATAAAATCGACTTGCCTTCCGCCGACCCGGAACGGGTGATAAAGGAAATTGAGGACATCATCGGTATTGATGCAACCGATGCCGTGCGCTGCAGTGCCAAGACCGGCCTCGGGCTAGAGGATGTGCTGGAGCAGGTGATCGCGCGTATTCCTCCGCCCAAAGGTAATGTGGAAGCCCCGCTGAAGGCGCTAATCATCGATTCCTGGTTCGACAACTACGTGGGTGTGGTGATGCTGGTGCGTGTGGTGGACGGCGCCTTGAAGCCGAAAGATAAGATTCAATTGATGGCCACTGGCGCCATTCATCTGTGCGAGCAGGTTGGGGTATTTACCCCGAAGTCACGCTCCAAGCCACAACTTTCCGCCGGCGAAGTGGGTTTCATTATCGCCGGCATCAAACAATTGATGGATGCCAAGGTGGGGGACACCGTTACCCTGGCGGGCAATCCTGCGACCGAAGCCTTGCCCGGATTCAAGGAGATCAAGCCGCAGGTGTTTGCCGGTTTGTATCCGATTGAATCGCACGATTACGATGCACTGCGCGACGCGCTGGAGAAACTCAAGCTCAATGACGCCTCGCTGCACTACGAGCCGGAAACATCGCAGGCGCTGGGTTTCGGCTTCCGCTGCGGTTTCCTGGGCCTGTTGCATCTGGAGATAGTGCAGGAACGGCTAGAGCGCGAATACGACATGGACTTGATTACCACCGCCCCGACAGTGGTGTATGAGGTAGTGATGCGCGATGGGGAGGTGCTGGAAATCGAAAATCCGTCGCGTTTGCCGGAGCTCTCCAAAATCGAGGAAATCCGTGAGCCGATCATCATGGCCACGATTCTGGTGCCACAAGAGTATCTGGGTGCCGTGATCACGCTGTGCACGCAAAAGCGCGGTACGCAAAAAAACATGCAGTACATGGGCAGGCAAGTGATGCTCACCTACGAAATGCCCATGAATGAAGTGGTGATGGATTTCTTCGACAAACTGAAATCGGTTTCGCGCGGCTACGCGTCGCTTGATTACGAGTTCAAGGAATACCGCACAGCTGACCTGGTGAAACTGGATATCCTGGTGAATGGCGACAAGGTGGATGCGCTGTCTCTTATCGTACATCGCTCGATATCACTGCGCCGTGGCCGTGAACTGGCCGCCAAGATGCGCGAATTA
This sequence comes from Burkholderiales bacterium, assembly GCA_038244115.1. Taxonomy (GTDB): domain Bacteria; phylum Pseudomonadota; class Gammaproteobacteria; order Burkholderiales; family JBBRTU01; genus JBBRTU01. Next base: position 18,826 of record JBBRTU010000047.1, on the reverse strand, counting down.
ATTCCGCGCCAGATGTACGATGTGGCCGTGCAATCGGCAATCGGTACGCACATCATCGCCCGGGAAAATATCAAGGCACTGCGCAAGAACGTGTTGGCAAAATGCTATGGTGGAGACATCAGCCGCAAGCGGAAATTGCTGGAAAAGCAGAAGGCCGGCAAGAAGCGCATGAAACAGGTAGGTAACGTGGAAATTCCGCAGGAAGCATTTTTGGCGATATTGCAGGTGGATACTAAATAATTTTCACCACGGGGCACACGGGGAACACGGGGAAAAACACAATTGGTGTTTCCCCGTGTTCCCCGTGCCCCCCGTGGTTAACTTGTGGGGTAACAGATGAATTTTGCACTGATTATGCTGATTGCGCTGCTGATAACAGGTGGCGTATGGCTGTATGACAAATTAATCGGCGAGAAGGGGCGCGCATCGGGTGCCAAGGAACCGATGGTGGTGGAGTACTCCAAGAGTTTCTTTCCAGTCATTCTGGCGGTGTTTATGCTGCGCTCGTTCCTGGTCGAGCCGTTCAAGATACCCTCAGGTTCGATGATGTCGACGTTGCTGGTGGGCGATTTTATCCTGGTGAATAAATACACCTATGGTGTCCGTTTACCTGTTGCCAACGTCAAAATACTTGAAGTTAACCATCCGAAGAACGGCGATGTGATGGTGTTCCGTTACCCGCGCGACCCGTCACTCGACTACATCAAGCGCGTAGTGGGTGTGCCCGGTGACGTGGTGGACTATCGCAACAAGCATCTCAGCATTAATGGAAAGCCGCTGCCGATGAAAGAGCAGGGCAGCTACAGCTACGTGGCGAGCGGGTTGAATTACATCTCGGCCACCTTATACAGGGAAACCCTGGGCGAACATGTCCACGACACCTTGGTGCAGCCGGAGGCCCCCAGCGTTTACCCCAACCAAGTGGATAGCCAGTTCCCTTACCGGAAAAATTGCGACTACAATGAAGACGGCTTTACCTGCACGGTTCCGCCCGGCTATTATTTCATGATGGGCGACAACCGCGATAGCAGTAACGATAGCCGTTATTGGGGCTTTGTGCCGGATCGCAACATTGTCGGCAAAGCCTTCATGATCTGGTGGAACTTCGACGACTTCAAGCGCATCGGGCGCATGATCAATTAGGGGGAGAAATATGCGGAGCAAGCAAACAGGCATCACGATGATCGGCATTCTGTTTATCGGCATGCTGGTGGTATTCGCGGCCATGGTGGCCATGCGCATGGTGCCTGCCTATATCGAGTACGGCGCTATCGTTAAAGTACTCAAGGCCATGTCGAATGATCCCGACCTGAAAACCATGAGCATTCAGGAGATTCGCAACTCCTTTAATCGCCGTGCTAGCATCGACAACATCACTGCGGTAAAGAGCGATGATTTGGAAATAAGCAAGGATGGTGGTGAGGTGGTGGTGGAGGCAACTTGGTCCACGAAAAACCCGATTGTTGGCAATGTCAGCGTAGTCATGGATTTCACTGCATCCACAGCAAAAGGCAAATAATTCTGTTAGTGAAAGATTTTGCTAAACTTGCCCGTCGACTTGGCCATGATTTCAAGCAACCCGATCTTCTGCGCCAGGCGCTGACACATCGCAGCTTCGGGCAGCCGCATAACGAACGCCTGGAGTTTCTCGGCGACAGCGTGCTCAACTGCGTGGTGGCCAAGGAACTCTACCAACGCTTTCCGCGTTTGCCTGAGGGTACCTTAAGCCGTCTTAGGGCGAATCTGGTGAACCAGCAGTCGTTGGCGGAAGTCGCGCTCTCCATCGATCTCGGTGAATATCTGCTGCTAGGTGAAGGTGAATTGAAGAGCGGCGGATTTCGCCGTCCCTCCATTCTGGCAGATGCCTTGGAAGCCTCATTTGGCGCTATTCAGCAGGACTGCGGCTTTGATGCCGCGGATAAAGTCATCGCATCGTTATTGGCATCGAGGCTTGAAGGCATCGATCCGAAGGTCGAAGGCAAAGACCCCAAAACGCTGCTGCAAGAATATCTGCAAGGGCGCAAGATTGCCTTGCCGCAGTATGCGGTTGTATCTATTTCGGGTGAAGCGCACGAGCAGTATTTCAAGGTCGAATGTTCTATCCCTGACCTGGCTATTCGCACCGTTGGCGAAGGCATCAGCCGACGCGGTGCGGAACAGGAAGCGGCCCAGCAGGCACACCAATTGGCAATGGAAAGCAAATGAGCATTGAAGCATTTCGTACCGGATTTATCGCCATTGTAGGTCGTCCCAATGTCGGAAAATCCACGCTGATGAACCGTTTGATCGGCCAGAAAATCAGCATAACATCGCGCAAGGCGCAGACTACGCGCCACCGCATTACCGGCATTCACACCGACGCACACACCCAATTTATTTTCGTGGATACACCGGGCTTTCAAACCCAGCACCAGAATGCATTGAATCGGGTGATGAACAAATCGGTTACGCACGCGCTGAAAGAAGTGGATGTGGTGTTGTTCCTGATTGAAGGCACGAGGTTTGACGAGCGCGACCGTAAGGTCATCCCACTGTTACCCGTGGACCGTCCGGTATTGCTGGTGATCAACAAGGTGGATCGCCTTGACGATAAAAATACTATGCTGCCCTTCATTCAGGAAATGGCCAAGGAATATAACTTTGCCGCCATCGTGCCGGTGAGCGCCAAACAGGGCACGCAGGTGGATGTGCTGCTCGACGCAATTCGCGCTCATTTACCGGAAGGCGCCCCCATGTTCGGTGAGGATGAAGTGACCGATCGTAGCGAGCGCTTTCTGGCCTCCGAAATTATTCGTGAAAAAATATTTCGCCTGCTCGGCGAGGAAGTGCCTTATTCGGTCAGCGTGATGATCGAGAAATTCGAGATGGACGGTAGCATGCGTCGCATCCATGCGGCCATCCTGGTGGACAAGGCCAATCAAAAAGCCATTATCATTGGCAAAGGTGGCGAGAAGCTCAAGGAGATTTCCACCCAGGCGCGCAAGGACATGGAAAAGCTGTTTGATGGCAAAGTATTCCTAGAAACCTGGGTGAAGGTGAAGGGTGGCTGGGCCGATGATGAACGGGCGCTTAAAAGTTTGGGATACGATTAGCAACGGCGATTGGCCGCAGATGAACGCCGATTAACGCAGATGGCTAAAGGCGTTACAGCATGAGACATACCCACATTGAGATGCCCCATAAACTATGATATTGCCATGAAATATCGGCGTTTATCTGCGTTCATCTGCGGCTAAATGATTTTCCCAAATTAAATGGCAACCGAAAAATCCCGGCAGGAAGATCAGCCCGCCTACGTCCTGCATAGCTACCCATTCCGCGAGACCAGCCTGGTGGTGGAGGTGTTCAGCCGCAACTTTGGCCGACTTGCCGTGGTGGCGCGCGGCGCACGCCGCCCACGGTCGGCTTTGCGTGGCTTACTGTTGTCCTTTCAGCCCTTACAGCTTGCCTGGTTTGGTAAATCAGAATTACGCACCCTGCATAAGGCGGAATGGCAAGGTGGCTTGCCGCTGCTGCAAGGCATGGCGCTGATTTGCGGCTTTTACCTCAACGAACTGCTGGTGAAACTATTGCATCGCGACGATCCACACGATGCGCTGTTTCACTATTACGAGGAAACCTTGCGTGCGCTTGGCGAGAGTGACACTGTCCCAGACTATGCCGCTATTCTGCGGCGCTTCGAAAAACATTTGCTAAGGGAGCTTGGCTATGCGTTGACGCTGGATCATGATGTCGAAACCGGTGAACAGATCGAGGTCGAGGTAAGTTACTTTTTCCAGATCGAGAAGGGGCCGCTGAGGGGCGCGAGGGCCGGGCAAAACGGTGTACAATTACTCGGCAAAACGCTTCTGGACATGGCGGCAGACGATTACAGCGACCCCGTCACCCAGCAACAAAGCAAAGCGCTCATGCGCACCCTCATCAACCATTATCTCGGCGGTGAGTCGCTTCACACACGACAATTACTGATAGATTTACAGCAACTATGATCCAGCTCGGCGTTAACATCGATCACATAGCCACTCTGCGCCAGGCGCGGGGTACCGCCTATCCCAGCCCTATTCAGGCGGCTCTGATGGCAGAGTCTTGCGGTGCCGATGCCATCACGCTGCATTTGCGCGAAGACCGTCGTCATATTCAGGATCAGGACGTAGACATACTGCGCAAAATCCTGCAAACGCGCATGAATCTGGAAATGGCGGTGACCCCGGAGATGATTGAAATCGGGCGCCGCATTTGTCCGCAGGATGCCTGTCTGGTGCCCGAGCGGCGCGAAGAACTGACCACGGAAGGCGGTCTTGATGTGGCGACCCATTTCGAAAAGGTGAGAAGCGCCTGCGAAACCCTCGGCAAAGAAGGGATTCGGGTATCACTATTCATCGATGCCGAAAGCAAACAACTGGATGCCGCTAAAGCTTGCGGTGCGCCGGTAGTGGAAATTCACACCGGCCATTTTTCCGATGCGCTGACAGCGGCGGATAAGCAGCGTGAGCTGCGGCGTATTGCGGACGCTGTGGTCTACGGCACCCGCCTTGGCTTGCGCGTCAACGCTGGTCATGGCCTCAACTACCAGAACGTGCACGAGATCGCCTCTATTCCCGATGTGCGTGAACTCAACATCGGCCACGCCATTGTGGCCCATGCGTTATTTGTAGGATGGGAGCGGGCGGTGCGGGAGATGAAGGAATTGATGCTCGCCGCAAGTGTTGCAAAATGATCTACGGCATTGGCACTGACATTGTCGCAACCAGCCGCATGGCGCCGCTGCTGGAACGCTATGGCGATAATTTTGCCCGGCGTATTCTGGCTGACGAAGAATGGGAAGGGTTCAAGTCGCATTCATCCCCGGCACGTTTTCTGGCCAAGCGCTTCGCGGCCAAGGAAGCTTTCGCCAAGGCCGCGGGTACCGGGCTGCGGACGCCCGTGTCGTTAAGAAATATCGCCATCGGTCACGATGCCGCGGGCAAGCCGGAACTGCATTTTTCGCCCGTTCTTGCGCAGTGGCTGTCCGAACGCGGTGTCACACGCCAGCACTTGTCCATCAGCGATGAGAAAGAACTGGCCGCTGCTTTCGTCATCCTGGAAGGATAAATAGTGGCGCTCGGTCCAGTCATGCTTGATGTTGTCGGCAAGGCGCTGACAGACGAGGAGCGTGAACGGCTCAAACATCCTCTGGTGGGTGGCGTAATCCTATTCACCCGCAATTACGAATCACCTGCCCAACTGACCGCGCTGACGGCAGAAATTCACGCACTGCGCTCGCCGCATTTGCTCATCGCTGTTGACCACGAAGGCGGGCGAGTACAACGCTTTCGCGAAGGATTCAGCCGCATCCCGCCGATGCGCGAGCTGGGACATATTTGGGACAAACATCCACACCGCGCCAAATCGCTGGCCGAGCAAACGGGATATGTGTTGGCCGCCGAATTGCGCGCGCATGGCGTGGATTTTAGTTTCACGCCGGTACTCGATCTTGATTATGGCGAAAGCGGCGTCATCGGCAATCGGGCATTCCATCGCAATCCTCAAGCAGTCGCAGAGTTAAGCCATAGCCTGATGCTCGGCATGCGCACCGCAGGCATGGCGGCAGTGGGGAAGCATTTTCCGGGACACGGCTTCGTCAAGGCGGATTCTCATCTGGAAGTGCCGGTAGATGAGCGAAACTTCGCTGACATTGAGCAGGATGACCTGGTGCCATTCAGGCAGATGATCGATTTCGGCCTGGCCGCCATCATGCCTGCGCACGTGATCTATCCACAAGTTGACGCCATGCCCGCAGGCTTTTCGTCGGTGTGGCTAAAAGATATTCTGCGCGGCCAGCTAGGCTTCAACGGCGTGATTTTCTCCGATGATTTGTCCATGGAAGGCGCCAAGGTGGCGGGCGGCGTGGTGGAGCGCGGCGAGGCGGCTTTGCTCGCCGGCTGCGACATGGTGCTGGTGTGCAACAATCCACTTGCCGCACAGGAAGTTTTGCAGGGTCTTAAATGGCAGATGTCCGCTATCAACATGGCGCGTCTGATGCGCATGCATGGCAAGCCGCATGCTGACTCGATGACCGCGCTCCACGAGAGCCACACTTACGTGCATGCGGCGCAAGCCATTTCCAGCATTGGCGTTTCCGAAGGCAACCTGTTCGACCCGAGCGATAGCTGTGGCAAACTCTAACCATAATCACGATCATCACGGCCATCATTCCCACGGCGCCACGCTGTGGCGCGCGCTGCTACTGACTTTCGCCTTTGCCATTGTGGAAGCGCTGACCGGCTGGTGGTCAGGCTCGCTAGCACTGATATCGGATGCTGGTCATATGTTCTCCGATTCCAGCGCGCTGGGGCTGGCTGCGCTGGCGGCGTGGATCGCGCATCGGCCACCTTCTGCGCGCCACTCCTACGGCTTCGTGCGTGCAGAAGTGATCGCAGCATTAATCAACAGCATCGCCATGCTTGCAGTGATCACTTGGATTGCAGTCGAAGCGATTGGCCGTCTGCGCCATCCGCAGGTGGTCGCAGGCGGGCCGGTGATGGTGGTGGCCGCACTTGGCTTGCTGGTGAATCTGGTCGTGGCGTTTGTGCTCAGCAAAGAACAACACAGCATCAATACCCGTGCCGCGATGGTGCATGTGATGGGCGATTTGCTGGGCTCAGTCGCAGCGCTTGCAGCAGGCATGGTGATTTATTTTACCGGCTGGATGTTGATCGACCCGATCCTGTCCCTGGTCGTTGCCGCCCTGATTTTATTTTCCTCACTTAACTTATTGCGCGAAGCGCTGCATGTTCTGATGGAGGGCGTGCCGCACGATATGCAGCTTGAAGAAGTCGGCCAGGCAATGGCCGAACAGGCGGGCGTGAGCTCGGTGCATGACTTGCATATCTGGACTTTATCTTCCGGCAAGGTTGCGCTGTCGGCGCATATCGTGCTCAACGATCTGAACAACTGGCCGGAAATTCTCGACGGGATGCGACACATGTTGCACGACCACTTCGATATCGACCATGTAACCTTGCAGCCGGAAGTCGCGGCGGTGATCGAGCAGCCGTATAAGGCGGCCATTAGAATTTTTCAGAAGTAGCCCCATTATTCACGTGACGTATAATTGCCGAGCATAGGGCGGTACTTATAGCTTCGGCACGAGTTATATGTGATTCGGTCATATCCGCGCAGGCGGGTATCCAGTCCAAGAATACACTGGGTTCCCGCCTGCGCGGGAACGACGAAATTGAGGATAAATCGTGCCGGCGGCTCCATAGTCCTGTTGACCGCCATCAATCTCTAAGCCATAATGATCATTATGGTCATATCAATGAGGGTGCCATGATTACTGAAACTAGTGCAGTAAACTTCAGGCAGAACCTGGGCGAAATGCTCAACCAGGTGCAGTATCGTCACGACAGCGTGGTCATCAACAAAGACGGCAAGCCAGTGGCCGCGCTGGTCGATGCACGCTTGTTTGAGCGCATTCGTCGCATGCAGGGGCGCTTTGACGCGCTATGCCAACGTATTGAGGCTGGCTTTGCCAATGTGCCCGAGGCAGAGGGGCTTGCTGAAATTGAAGCGGGCATTAAGCAAGAACGGAAGAAGCAGGCACGTTCACCAGCCAAGAAACGCTGAGTCGCCATGGCAACGCTGCGGGTAGTGCTCGACACGAATGTGCTGCTCTCAGGTATAGCTTATCCAGCTAGCATACCGGGCAAGATCATGGCAGCTTGGCGCCACGGTTCGGTTGAGGTGCTGCTTTCTGCCTACATCCTGGACGAGTTGCGGCACGTACTCCCTCGGCTGGCGCACCGTCATGGTTTGTCATCGGCGGAGATTGACGATTTAGTGGATGCGCTTTCTATCCAAGTCGAAATCATTGAGCCGCAGCCAGGCGCAGAACCTGATTTGCGTGATGTTGATGACCAGCCCGTGCTGGGCACTTTACTCGCGGCGCTTAAGACATCAGGCGCTGACTACCTCATCACTGGTGATAAAGATTTGCTGGCGATAGCTGAACGCTACCCAATCGTGACACCCGCGAAGTTCTGGACAATACATGCGGGACTTTGATTGGGGAGTGGTTTTAAGCAGAGCTATGATGGATCGAGTACGACCCTATTGATATGCCGCCTGGATTGAACTTATTGCATCTGACGTGCAGAATGTCCGCTTTATAAGCCGATATTTCGGTCTATTAACATACCTCAGGGCTCAATAATGACGCTCGACTCAAAGATCCGCCAACGGTTCACTGAGCTCCTCGCTGAAGGCGAGAAGATCCTTCGTCAGAACAATTGGCCTGGTGATGCGTTTCGTCACCCCGACGTCGTGGACTACACGCGTTTTCGCACTGAGGCGCTCAATTTGGTACGCCGAGCATGTGGTGAAACTAGCGATCACTATCGTGAACTGCGAACTTTGGCGGAGGACAAATCAACTGCACTGAACAGTTACTACTTTCCAAACAGCTTCGGCATTCTGCAGGCCGCTCAACGCGACTACGAAGGCGGACTCGTCTTTGACGTTCGCAGCTTGGTCGCCGCTGAGCTCTTCGCTGATCTCTTGGAACAAGCCGAATACCTCTTCGACGGTGGTTTTCACATCCCAGCCGCTTCTCTCGCTGGTGCGGTTCTCGAAGACGGTCTTCGCAAGTTCTCCGTTCGTAACTCAATCGCTGTTCCGGAGAAGACCACGATCGACAAGCTAAATGCCGATCTAGCGCGTGCCGAGGTGTACACGAAGCTCGTACAAAAGAACATCACCGCCTACGCAGATATCCGTAATAACGCTGATCATGGGCACTTTGACAAATTTGCGCAGAGTGATGTCTCAGCTATGTTGGGATGGACACGCCGCTTCCTTGCGGAGCATCTTGGCTAATAAGTCCTAGCCCTTCCATCGAGCTGACTGTTCCAAAGGCTGCGCCTTTTACCGCAGTTTATGTCAAACGCAAGACAAGGTAGAGAAAATAATATGGCAGATATTATTAATGCAGTAATCATTGAGGGTGCGGTAAAAAAATTGCACGATTCAATTAAAGAATTCAACGTACAAGCTGCTGAGCAAAACAAGCGAATGATCAATTTAACCATTGTAATTTCGGTACTTACCTTGGTTATGTTGATCGCTGTTGGTGTGCAGATATATATCAGCATAACTCCCAAATAACTATGGAATGAATAAATTACTGATCAAATAATTGCTTTGTACGATAAAACAAAGGGGTGACGTCTAGACGTAACCCCTTGCAGCGCCTAAGCTGCTTTTACCTCAGGTAGCAGATCAGGGTGGCGATCCAGTACCTTGAGTAGTTTCACCAATGCCAAAGGCGGCTTGGTCTTGCCATTCTCGTAGCGCGAGAATGCGTTGGCGCCACCACCAAAAATTTCGGCGGCTTCTCGCTGGTCAAGATTAAGTTTCTTGCGGACACTGACAATAAACTCGGGATCAACAATCGAGGCATTGATCTGTTTGTTGAAGGCCAGCATCAAGTCCATCGTGCGCCGCGATTCCGCCGCATCCAGAATATATTCATCGCAGGCAGGGCAAAAATCACCCGTCACCTGAGGTAGGTCGGTTGACTCGCCTTTGTAGGTGTATGACAAATCGCGGGTGTCATGCACCAGCTTTGCCGTTCCACAGCTTGGACATTTCATTTTTATAGCTCCTTGAAAGACACGATAAGTACGTCGTCAATCACCGTCAGTTTCAGATAGACTTCTCCGGCTGGCGTGATTGGCCGGTATACGTCCTGCCAAACTCTGTGATCCGCGTGCGTTGTCATGCTCTTATAGAAATCGGTAGTAGTCAGCGCCAGTACAACGGCAAGCATGCCGTCAAAGTCGAACCCCAAGGCTGCGCCGCCTTCACGGGCGGCTTTGGTTGTGCGCACATGGCCCGCATTGACCAACGCCTTAACAACCGCCAGCTTGCAGTGAGGGGTACTTTTCTCCATGAAAATGAACATTAACCTAGTTGGTTAATATTGGCAAGGGTGAATAATTGGCTGAGGTAAACCACCGATTTTTCCGGGGGACGCCTAAAAACTAAAAATATCTGCGAAATGTGCTGCTGCTATCGAGTAAACTTTGAGCCTGAAATCTAAAACCAACTAATTGTTCCAGGACAAATCCATACGATGGAATTCACACCCAGTTGTACGAAATGCCCACGCCTCGCCGGTTTTCTGGCCGAGGTGCGGCGCGATTACCCCGATTATCATGGGCTGCCGGTTTCTCCTTTTGGCGATGACAATCCACGCCTGCTGATCGTCGGCTTGGCGCCAGGTATGCATGGTGCAAACCGCACGGGGCGGCCATTTACGGGGGACCATGCCGGTATCTTGTTGTATCAGACCTTGCATCGCTTTGGTTTTTCTAATCAGGCTGAAGGGGTAAGCCGGGACGATGGCTTGAAGCTGATCGGTTGCCGCATCACCAATGCAGTGAAGTGCCTGCCGCCACAGAACAAGCCGGAAACTTCCGAAATAATTGGCTGCAATGATTATCTGAAGCAGGAACTAAACGCCATAGACAAAAGTTGTGCCGTGCTCGCACTGGGGAATGTTGCGCATGCTGCTGTACTGCGCGCGCAGGGTTTGAAGGTAAAGAATTATCCCTTTGGTCACGCTGCTCAACACACTTTGCCGAGTGGTCTGAAGCTGTACGATAGCTACCATTGCAGCCGCTATAATACCCAGACCAAACGCCTCACGCCCGCCATGTTCGAGGCGGTGTTTGCAACTATCAAGAATCAACTGGAAGGAGTTTGATATGCCGTATGTGAATATTCGTGTCGCCGGAAAACTGACGCGCGAGCAGAAGAAAAAAATCGTCGAAGAAGTCACCGACACGCTGGAGCGCATCGCCAATAAGCCCAAGTCTTACACCTATATCGCCTTCGATGAGTTGCCATTTGAGGATTGGGGTGTGGGTGGTAAATTGTTGGATGAAGAATAGTACAGAAAAGCTTTCAACCACGGGGAACACGGGGCGCACGGGGAAGATCAAAGACTTTAAGGTTGAAGTATTTCCCCGTGTCCCCCGTGCTCCCCGTGGTTAAACGTAGTTACCGCTCAATTTAATGCCGCAATTCGACAGCAAAACATTTCTAACTAACCTGCCGACGCTTCCCGGCGTGTACCGCATGCTGAATGCGGCAGGCGAGGTGTTGTATGTGGGCAAGGCGCGCGACCTGAAAAAGCGCGTCTCGTCTTACTTCCAGAAAACCGATCTGTCGCCGCGCATTCGGCTGATGGTGGGCCAGATAGCCGGAATCGAGACCACGGTCACGCGCTCTGAATCGGAAGCGCTGCTGCTCGAAAATAATCTGATCAAGGCGCTGGCACCGCGTTACAACATCCTTTTTCGGGATGATAAATCCTATCCCTATCTGATGCTCTCTGCGCATCGCTTTCCGCGTCTCGGTTTTTACCGTGGTACACCAGACAAGAAGGCGCAGTATTTCGGGCCGTTCCCCAATGCTTACGCTGTGCGCGAAAGCATTCAGATTCTGCAAAAAATATTTCGCTTGCGTACCTGTGAGGATAGCGTCTTTACTAATCGTTCTCGACCATGTTTGTTGTATCAGATCAAACGATGTACTGCGCCCTGCGTGAACCTGATTGACGAGGCTGACTACAGCAACGACGTGCGCAATGCCGCGCTATTTCTGGCAGGAAAGGAGAGCGAGGTGCTGCAAACGCTCACTGGCAAGATGCAATCAGCGGCAGAGAAAATGGATTACGAAGAGGCCGCATTTTACCGCGACCAGATACAAAGTTTAACCAAAGTACGTGAGAAGCAGTTTGTCGAAACCAGTGGCGGCCAGCTGAATGCCGATGTGGTGGGCTGCGTATCGAATGGCGGCCTGCTTTGTGTGAATCTGGTGATGATCCGTGGCGGGCGTCACTTGGGTGACAAGAGCATATTCCCGCAAAATGCGGAAGACTACGATGCGGTCAGCGCTTTGGAAGCCTTCCTCGCGCAACATTATTTGAACCGTGAAATTCCGCCGCTGATTATCGTCGGCGAAAAAATCGATTCGGACACGCTGCAAACCTTATTTAGCGAACAGTCAGGGCACAAAGTGCACATCAACGACCATCCCACCGGAGATCGACGCGTCTGGCTGAACATGGCGGTGCAGAACGCTGGCTTGGCGCTGGAACAGAAGCTTAACCAGAAAGCCACGCAAGAGACACGGCTGCTGGCGCTGCAAGAGGCGCTCGGGCTGGAAGGTGCTGCGCAGCGCATCGAGTGCTTCGATATCAGCCATACCATGGGCGAGGCCACCATGGCTTCCTGTGTGGTGTACGACCACAATGCCATGCAGAACAGCGAATACCGACGCTTCAACATCAGCGGTATTACACCCGGCGACGATTTCGCCGCCATGCGCCAGGCACTTACCCGGCGCTATCAAAAAATTGCGGCGGGCGAGGGCAAGGTGCCTGATCTCATCCTGATCGATGGCGGCAAGGGGCAGCTAGGTGTGGCGGTGGAGGTGTTGCAAGAGGTCGGTCTGAGCGATATCCCGCTGGTGGGTGTGGCGAAGGGAGAGGCGCGCAAGCCTGGCCTGGAGCAGCTAATTTTTACTGACCGACCGGCGATACAGTTGCCCAGCGATCATGTGGGACTGCACCTGATCCAACAAATTCGCGATGAAGCGCACCGTTTCGCCATCACTGGACACCGCATGAAACGCGGCAAGGCGCGTAACCGTTCCACGCTGGAAGACATTGGCGGTGTCGGCGCCAAGCGGCGCCAGAAGCTGCTTGCCTCCTTCGGCGGATTGCGTGGCATAATGGCTGCAAGCGTGGATGACCTTGCCCAAGTGGAAGGAATCAGCCGCAAATTGGCCGAAAAAATTTACGAAGAACTACATGCCTCTTAATCTGCCTAACTTGCTCACCTGGCTGCGCATTCTGCTAATCCCACTGATTGTTGCCGTCTATTATTTTCCGCCGCACTGGTTCAATCCACACGAACAAAATCTGACGGCAGCGCTGTTTTTTTTGGTGGCAGCCATCACCGACTGGGCTGACGGCTTCCTCGCGCGTATCCTGAATCAAACTTCCGCCTTCGGCGCGTTTCTCGACCCTGTGGCTGACAAACTGATGGTGGCAGCGGCGCTTATTCTGCTGGTGAAATTGGGCAGGGTGGACGCCGTCATTGCGCTGATCATTATTGGCCGTGAAATTGCCATTTCTGCGCTGCGTGAGTGGATGGCACAGCTTGGTAAAAGCAGAAGTGTTGCCGTGTCCTTTCTGGGAAAAGTGAAGACCACCTCGCAAATGCTAGCCATCTTGCTGCTGCTCTATTGGGATGCGTTTTTCGGCATCAATTTGCAACTCATCGGCACCTGGCTGATTTATGCGGCGGCAATTTTAACTTTGTGGTCAATGGCCTATTACCTGAAAATGGCGCTGCCGCGGGCTGCAAAGCGGCCGTAGGCTTGACACAAACGCCGAAATCTTTATAATGCGCAGGCTAGCAATGCGGGAATAGCTCAGTTGGTAGAGCGATACCTTGCCAAGGTATAGGTCGCGAGTTCGAATCTCGTTTCCCGCTCCAGATTTTAGGGGAAAGCACTCGCTTTCCCTTTTTAGTTTTACCTTTCACACTGTTGCCGCGATGTTGCGGTTGTCTAGTTTGAATGGCGGGGTAGCAAAGTGGTTATGCAGCGGCCTGCAAAGCCGTCTACGCCGGTTCGATTCCGACCCCCGCCTCCAATTGCCCGGGTGGTGAAATTGGTAGACACAAGGGACTTAAAATCCCTCGGCTGAAAGGCTGTACCGGTTCGATTCCGGTTCCGGGCACCATAATAAACAATAAGTTATAAATACCCTCTGTTTTTATAATTCTGACGTGGCACACTTGTGGCACACTGCGACAGAGTAAAGCCACGATAGTCCAGGGCCTTTCTGGTTCTACACCCCATTTCGTCTGCTCCATAGGGAACGCCTTGTAGACATCAGACTAACGCTGCTCCGACAACAAATCGTCTTCCCCAATCATAGCCAGCGAATGACCGGTTCAAGGATTTGAGGAGACGCTCGTTCGGAGGGCATGAACTTCGGCTCGTCGGCCATTCCGGCCGTTCGCAATGTTCATGGAATTTTGGCTAAGGTCACGTTGCCGAATGACCGCTTCTTTAATCGGCGAACTCACACTTTCGACACTAAGCGGCCTATGGTGATTTTAAAAAGCAGGCATTCGGAGAATCAAATCCACAAACAAAAACAGCGACACAATAGGCCACTGTCTTTGTGAGAGGAAAAGTTAATTAAACGATTTTACGCCGAGCTACGCTTACTAGACCCAGCAGACCAGAGCCGAGAAGCCATGTTGCGGCAGGAAGTGGGACGGTGGCTGGGGTAGGATATATAGTTAAACTTGAGCTTGAGCTTCCACTAACAAAAATTTGGCCGTTTCCGTTAGATAATGTCCAATAATCAGTATACCCACCGCCTTGGGCTATGGTAATTTGAAAACCAGTCCCAATGATATGCCAAAATGAATATCCATATCCAATAACATCTTCAGAATACCCCGTTGCTAATATAGATGTAGGGGCGTTTTTCTCTATTTCATTAGGCAAAGATCCCCACCATGAAGTGACCGAAGTAAGGGGTGTGATGTATCTCGTCAGGATGCCGCCATTGGTGCAACAGGTCGTAACATTATAACCAGCACTATCATCATAGTTGGTCTTAATTCCAAAACTATCTCCCACTTTGATTGAAATGGTTGGCGAATCTACACTAAGGATATGGCCTGTAAACTCAGCCGTCATGAGCGAAGCATTAGCGCCAGTGGCAACAAGCAGGCCAATGCTCAGGATGGCTATAAAAATAATGCGCGATTGGTATTGCATGGTCTTCTCCAGTTTCGTTCATTGTTATGTGGCACCCACCATACGTGGATATACATTTCTATCTGCACAATCAAGCAATAACCATACCTAGCAGAATAAATATAGTTGATTCATGGTATTGCAGAAATATGAGTTTGTCAGGTTGCAGAAAGTGTAAGGTTATTCGACAAGAATTGGGGTAGGCGCGACCGTCTGAAGCCAGCCCCGCTTGAAGGGTTAGGCGCCCCAGTCTTGGGCAACGAGAATAGTGTCAACATTGTTCGCCCTCAGTAGCTTAACAAACAGCAAAGAATGATTAGCTCCGCAGATAAAGAGTACCGGCCAAGCGTTAAAAGCTACGAGTTCCAAAAGCCAATAACGCTCACGAGCGCGCAGGGACTCTTCGAGTTGCCGTTGAACTTCCGCCTCAGTCAGCTTCTCTGGAAACGCTGAAATACGGATTTGGTTTTCTTGAAGCATTCCCAGCTTGGCCCGCGTTTTCATCTCGGGGTCGCAGTATCGGTGCTTTAGCCCAAGTTTGTTTGCGATAACCTCAATGGTGGATTCGGCAACGTTTGCTTCCGCGAGGGCCTCAACGTTGTACTCTTCAGCAAGGGCGACAACACCATCTTTTCTCGCGGTAGCCAAGATGAATGCAGCAAACCGCTGATGTTGTGGCTCAGTGAATTCCGGGCTTCTACATTGGAAGCGATGATCAGTACCGAGAACCAGTACAGTGCGGGTCATTGGGGTGCCTAACAGTTATTCACCAGGCCCATCGGGCTGTATTGTTGGAATTAGCAGAGCATGCTGAAAATCTCTAAACACTTGGTTCATATTAACTCACCTAGATTTGACGTCTGCATATTAATCGATAATGCGGATCAGTGCTAACTAAGGCTAGTTGCATCCAACTAATTCAGTGAATGACCGCTATGAAGAAAATATTCGACCGGCAGCTCATGCCACTCAGTTGACCGATAAACCCCTCAAAACCATGCACGACAATGTCATCAGGCAACTCGCGACACTCAGCTGACGAAACCTACCCATTCATTCTCAAAGGGATTGTCTTTAAATCCGTTCAGACTCTTGCAACTAGGACATTGTCTTATAGTATATCGCCACGCCAGCCAAACAAAGCCACAAGGGATATTTCAAAGCTATTAGCCAATCCTCCTTTGAAGGCCAAGATGATCGGATGCCAGCAGCCAATATGTAAGCATAAATAAGCTGTGCCATATGACCTGCCTGTTCCGCGTAACGTGTGGCCCACCACATTGCCGGGATAATCAGCATGGGCGCTAATGCCACTAAACAGCCGTTGTACCAGGTCGGCATGAAGCGGACTGATCCAAGAGTCCAAGCATTCGCGTGAGCTTTGGGGATCAGCGATAAGGATTTCGGTTTCCCGTTTACCAGTAAAGCCACCCCGAAATGGGCCACCTCATGTAGCACTGTGCCCGGCAGTGACAACACGCAATATAGCCACAAAGATCGCGGCTTGATCCCGAGTACCAACCAGAAAAAGGTTGCTGCGCCATACAGTAGGGGCGCATTCGATAAATGGTGGAATAAATTAATTTTCATCGACATGATCGAAGCGGATTCGAACAACGATCGCCATCGTGGCAACTCGATTCGAAGATGGGTTAGCCACTATGCTTTTTTGCTTAGCTGTTGGCGGCACCCCTTCTCCCTTGCCGCTTCACGCCTGGCACACCCGTAGCAATAGAGCTGCTCAATGGACATATTTCTTGTATCCCTCGATCCAGTTATTACGATAAGCATCCTGAGCATCCTTCAGCGAAACCATGCCCTTGCATACTGCCTTGTATAGCTTAAATTCAAGCTCATCTTTTTTGGCCGCATTCCATTCACTGTTGCGGGGTTCCGGCCAGAGGTTTCGTTCATCAGTTGGATTCCCTCCAATGTTGAGCGGGATCAGGTGATCCTCTTCGTAGTCCTTCGGATTGGTGTCGGTGTAGCCGTATTGTCTAATCTGCCTTTTCTTCAATTTATTCGTGTAATAAGCGGGGGGGCGTACCGTCTTGGTGTAGCCCTTCACACAGACTGTCTGGTGAATATTTTCTTGGGTGATCGCGGGATCGGTCGCGCCTGGTGTGAGATGGGGATCAGGTAGATCGCCACCCATGGCGAAACCGACTGTAGAGGCAAACATTAACGCGAGCAGAATGGTAGCGTGATACGTTTTCATGGTTCTCCGTAATATTTGATATAGGCTTGGCGCCAATCGTGAACAAGCATGTCACGCGCCTTCCTGAGCGTGATATTTCCGGCGCACATTTCTTTGTGCAGTCGGTTTTCTAGCGTGTCTTTCAAAACGGCATTCCACGGACTTGTTCCATAAGCCTGGGGCCACAGGTTGCTGATCTCATCCGCTCCGCCAAGCTCGCGACTAATCAGGTGATCAATCTCACAGCGCCGCTTTCCTGCCGGAACACATTTTGGATCATCATTGCCGGAGTAGCCGTATAGCGAGAATGCTTTCGCCTTCATCGCATCAGTGACGTGCCTCTGATCGACACCCCATTTGATTGAGCAGATTTTAGCTTTGGTTAGACCTGCTCGTACCGCACCTGGTGTCAGTTGCAGGTCAGGGACATCGCCAGCCCAAACCAGGCCGGATAGGAGGAGGGAGACAATAAATGTGATGGCATGCCGCATGGGGGCAATTCTGACAGCATTCCTGGGCTTCGTCATGGGTTGAGATGGCGACGACCCCGCGATCTGGTTTACAGTATTCCTTTTCATATTTACTGACCGCCATGACCGACCTCTCCTTATTCGCTGAGTACAACAAGCTGGCGCAGGATCTCATCGAGGCATCGACAAAAGACCAGCTCGCTGAGTGCGCCCAATTGATGGCGTTGAATCTTGCTCACTACCAAGGAAAATATGGAGAACTTCCGTTAGCGGAAACGCTGGCTATTTTGGAAGCAGGAACGCCCAATGACGAACAGGCAACGATGCTGACTGATGGGATGCGGATATTTATCGGGCTGCTGGCGAATGTATGCGGCGTATTGGATGAAGCGAAGCATTAGGGGGGAGAGTTCTGTTTACCCTGCAAACAAATTTGGCCATGCGCAGGTCGTCACGAAAATATAAATTTGCATCAAATACGCGCCATCACCAACGGTAATTCTCCCCAGTCTGTTGTGTAGTCTGGCGACTTCCGCTCCCGCCTCATCTTCCAGCATTTACGAATCCCCGCTGCAGCCGACGCAACCGTGTCCTTACCCATTCGGGCATTGATCGCATCCATCACCCGCATCAGACGCGCCGATTTTTCTTCAGCCAGCAGATCATCGAACAGGGTAGATTGAAGATCATTTTTGTTCTCCAGCCCCATCAAGAGAATGCCCGCCTTCTTGTAACGAAAGCCCTCTCGGTAAATGACCGCCAGTCCTTTGAGTGCTGCTCCAGCCAACAACATCGTGTCATCCGTTGGCTTGACCATCGGCACAACAATCGAGCGTTGGTACTGCGGCTCCTCCGGCTTGAATGAATTGGTCTGGATAAACACGCAAATACTGCCAGCGACTGATCGTTGGTGACGAAGCTTTTCTGCGGCGCGGGTGACATAGGTAGTGACCGCCTCATTCAGTTCAGCCAGACAAGTGATGGGTGTGCCAAATGACCGGCTCGACATAATCTGCTGCTTGGGTTGGCTGGCTTCTTCCAGGTCGATGCAGGACACACCATTCAGTTCCGCCACAGTGCGTTCCAGCACCACGGAGAAACGCTGACGAATTCGTTTTGGGTCTGCCTGCTTGAGATCGAGTACGTTATTGATCCGCATTGCTTGCAGTTGCAGAGTAATTTTCCGGCCAACACCCCAGACTTCGCCGACCTCTAATTCCGCCAGGAGTGTGTTGAGTTCATTTTGTGTGAACTGCGCGAAATTGCAGACACCGGCATATTCAGCACGCTTCTTGGCAACGTGGTTGGCGAGCTTGGCCAACGTCTT
>JBBRTU010000046.1:0-20678 GCA_038244115.1 Burkholderiales bacterium | reverse complement strand
CTCTAAAAATTCAGAGTTCGCCCAAATGCAAGGCGCGGAAAAATTTCGCAGCGCCGCATAGGGACGATATGTAAGCAAGAAATTTTTTTCGCAACGCAGCATAACCAGCCACTTGGTTGCCGTTTTTTGGCAACTTAGTGGAATGGCTAGTAGTTCCATCAGTTGGGATGAAATCTGGATTTTTAGAGGTGCCCATATGTGTGTGATAATGCCTGCGACTCTACCCCAACCATCGCTGTCATACAACCGCGAACACCATGAGCAAACCAGATTCAATATTGCATTATCTGTGCATCACCAGCCTGATCGGCTTGATCGTGCTTTCTCTCGCCTGGGAAGGCTGGTTGACGCCGCTGCGCCCTGGCGGTTCGTTGCTGACACTCAAAGCGCTTCCACTGCTTGTGCCGCTATTCGGTATTCTGCGCGGAAAAATATACACGTATCAATGGTCGTCCATGCTGATACTGCTTTATTTCACCGAGGGTGTAGTGCGGCTTTATGCCGACAAGGGACTATCGTCAATGCTGGCGGGAGTGGAAACGGGACTCTCGGTGGTTTTTTTCGTCAGTACAGTACTATTTGTGCGCTCGGCTAAAATTCGGCAGAGCGCGATATAAACAGGCGGTCAGCATCCACACCGGCTGCAAGCAAACCCGCTTGCAACGCCGTCAATTCATTCTCTGGCGCGGCCAGATAAATATCGAAATCAAAAAGATCAGGGTGCTGATTTGCGATTCGTTTCGTGGCGGCACCACTGCTCTCCCCGACAATTGGCGTGAAAGAAAAATTATCCAGCGCATCGGCCCAAGCGCGACATAAATTGCTTAAATAAATTCCTTGCTCGGTAGGCGCCAGCCAATATAAATGAAGAGGCTCCAACGCATCCAGCGCCAAGGCATGTTCGACCAGGCTCTTGATCGGCGCAAACCCGGTGCCATAAGCAATAAACATAAGCGGGCGGATCAAGTCAGCGCGCAGTATAAAATCCCCTAGCGGCCCCTCAATATCCACAGACGCACCTTCGTACAATGATGCAGGCAACTGCTGTCGCGGAAAGTGGAATTCCAGACGCTTCTCCTCGCACGGACAACTGGCTATGGGAAGCTCTGCGGTGAATCCATTTGCGCGTACAGTCGCTGACTGGCCTGCAAGAAAACGGAAACGTGCTGACGGCGGTGTATTCACTTGCAAAACCACGATGTCACCCGGCAGGTAGGTAATGCCCTTCGCCTTTGCTTCGATCCACTGGTATTGCACCTCGGCAGTATTCCTTGCCTCCCGCGCTTCCAGATCCAGATCGGTAACGGCCGTGTGGGCGCACATCAAAGTACAGCCTGCCTCAATCTCGGCATCTGACAGCACAAAATCAAACGGACGGATTTTCTTCACCTTGCCCGATACCACGCGTGCAATACACTGACCACAGCTGCCATCCCTACAACCGTAATTAACGGACAAGCCAGCGCGCAATGCCGACTGCAGGATACTTTCCGAACCCTCAACCACAAACTCGCGCCCGCTCGGCAACATGCTGACATGCGCCTCCATAATGCGCAGCAAACTGTCCTTCAGCATGAGTGCCGACAACTCATCCGCCACGGCAAGTTCCTCAACCAGTGCACGCCCCAACCAGTGACGGATCGGCGCCAATACTGCCTGGGCTGCATCCCCGCCACTTTCTTCCGCCTCCCGCATCTTGATAGATAGCCACTCCAATACATTGGAATATCCGCTCAAGTGCGATTTGGCGGCTGCCAGTTCCCTGCCCATATCGAGCAGTCGTTCTGCCAGCACTTCCTTGTCAGGCAAAGCACGCTCAAACACACGCCGGCCAAAAGCCTGATCCTTGATCTCGTTGACCCGCTCCAGCATGCCCGTATCTTCCACCTTGGCCTGCGGAAACACCCGAAGCAATTCGTCCACGGCAAGCATGCCGTCAAAACTGGCCAGCTCTCCGGCCTTGATCTTGCTCTGCAAGGTATTGCGCGGTACACCGACGACACGTGCTGCACGGGAAATAGAAAGATATTGCGACATAAAATAGGTGGCCCAAAATTTATCCACCAATTTTAATCCATTCTCGTCAATGCGGTGACAAGAAATAGGAGCGGGGCAGGCCAACATTTTCCCCTGAGCCATTACACCTGCGGATGTGCCCGCTCCAACTTGGAGTGCAACTTGTTCAGCGCATGCAGGTAGGCTTTGGCGGAGGCAATCACGATATCCGTATCCGACCCCTGGCCATTCACAATACGCCCGCCCTTCGACAGGCGCACGGTCACTTCGCCTTGTGCATCCGTGCCGCTGGTAATGTTGCTTACCGAGTACAACTGCAGTTCGGCGCCGCTTGCGACGATGGAATCGATCGCTTTGAAAGCGGCGTCCACCGGCCCACCGCCGTCTGCTTCCGCAGGCTTCTCGACGCCATTTACGGTAATGGTTACCGATGCATGGGGGATTTCTCCAGTTTCCGAACAGACCTTGAGCGACACCAGTTTAAAATGCTCCTGCTCCATCGCCGCCGCCTCGTCACTGACCAAGGCATGCAAGTCTTCGTCGAAAATTTCGTGCTTCTTGTCGGCGAGTTCCTTGAAGCGCGAAAATGCTGCATTCACAGCCTCTTCCGAATCCAACTCGATACCCAATTCCTGCAGACGTGTGCGAAACGCATTACGCCCGGAGTGCTTGCCCATCACCATTTTATTTGCCGACCAGCCCACGTCTTCGGCACGCATAATCTCGTAGGTTTCGCGGTGCTTCAGCACGCCATCCTGATGAATACCTGATTCGTGCGCAAAGGCATTAGCACCGACAATCGCCTTGTTGGGCTGTACCGCAAACCCTGTGATGCTCGCTACCAGCCGGCTGGCCGGGACAATCTGCGTGGTATCAATTCCGGTATCGCAAGTGAAAATATCCTGGCGTGTGCGCACCGCCATCACCACTTCTTCCAGCGAAGCGTTGCCCGCGCGCTCACCCAGACCGTTGATGGTGCACTCAACCTGGCGCGCGCCGTTCATCACGGCAGAAAGCGAATTGGCGACGGCCAGGCCCAAATCATTGTGGCAGTGCACGGAAAAAATCGCCTTGTCCGCATTGGGAATACGCTCGCGCAATTTGCGAATCAACTCGCCAAACTGCGACGGCACGTTATAGCCAACGGTGTCGGGGATATTCAACGTGCGCGCACCGGCATCGATCACCGCCTCCAATATGCGGCACAGAAAATCCAGATCAGAGCGCCCCGCATCTTCGGGTGAAAACTCGATGTTATCGGTCCACTTGCGCGCCCATTTCACTGCCTTGACCGCCTGCTCAACAACTTGATCCGGGGTCATGCGCAACTTCTTTTCCATGTGGATCGGCGAAGTTGCGATGAACGTATGAATACGCCCGGAATTCGCACCCTTCAAGGCTTCGCCAGCCCGCTCGATATCCCGTTCCAGCGCACGCGCCAGACCACAAACGGTACTGTCCTTGATCACATCCGCCACTGCTTTAACCGAATCGAAATCACCGTTGGATGCGGCGGGGAATCCCGCTTCAATTATATCCACGCGCATGCGTTCCAGCTGTTTGGCGATACGCACTTTTTCTTCCCGCGTCATGGATGCGCCGGGGCTTTGCTCGCCGTCGCGCAAGGTGGTATCAAAAATAATTAATTTGTCAGTCATGAAATACTCCGTGCCAAATGGCGTCTTGCCGCATAAGAAGCTGTCTTAACAAACATCACGGGTGCGTTGCAGCAGGATGGCCAACAAGACGTTGGCCGGGCAGGAAACCAGGGTGACGACATCATAGCCGGAAATAAATGGCTTTTCTGCCGGCATGCAAGGCTATTTCTCGGCTATATTCTCGGAGCCTGGAATCTGTTTCCCGCGTCTTACAAATTTAGATAGCCATAATGCATAACCGGACAACGCATACAACACGAACACGCCGAACAGGACTTCAGGTGGACGGTAGGAAATCAAGATGAACGCCAGTACCACCAGCAGCACCGCCACAAAAGGCACGCTATGCCGCAGGTTAATATTTTTGCCGCTGTAGTAACGTAAATTACTCACCATGGTAAGGCCGGCGAATACGGTCACCGCCCAGGCAACCCAGTGAATGTCCGGACCTTTCACCTCATAATCATGCAACACCCAAATCATGCCGGCAATCAAGGCCGCTGCTGCGGGGCTGGGCAAGCCCTGAAAGAAGCGCTTGTCGGAAACTTCCAGCTGTGTATTGAAACGCGCCAGGCGCAACGCGGTACCGGCACAATAAATAAACGAGCCAATCCAGCCCAGTTTGCCCATATCCTGCAGCGCCCACACATACATCACCAACGCCGGGGCCACACCAAATGACACCATATCGGACAGGCTATCGTACTCTGCGCCAAATGCACTCTGCGTGCGCGTTAAGCGTGCCACGCGACCATCCAGTCCATCCAGCACCATGGCAATAAAAATGGCCACAGCTGATGATTCAAATTTTCCGTTCATGGCCTGCACGATGGCGTAAAAACCAGCGAACAGGGCGCCTGTGGTAAATAGGTTAGGCAGCAGGTAGATACCGCGCCTGCGATCAGTCAGTGATTTTGGGGGGGTAACTTGCATGAGGCGGGGTCAATGCGAATGGCGCTCGCAATTAGAATGGGAAAAGACATTCTAAACCATTAAACAGCTTGTTACGCCAATTCAGCCAGAATCGTTTCGCCCGCACGGGTTTTATCACCCAGCGTAACTTTGACCCGTGCTGTAGAAGGCAAGTAGACATCCACACGCGAGCCGAAACGGATAAACCCGTAACGCTGACCACGCGTAAGACGATCACCTGCCTTAACATAGCACAGGATGCGGCGGGCAATTAATCCCGCCACCTGCACGCAGGTCAACTCCGCACCATTATCCAATTTGATCCACAAGGCGTTACGCTCGTTCTCCAGCGAAGCTTTGGCCAAATCCGCGTTGACGAACTTGCCTGGGTTGTACCATACCTGTTCAACTTTCCCATCCACTGGACTGCGATTGGAGTGCACGTTGAATACATTCATGAACACGCTAACCTTGATGGAAGGACGCTTGAGGTAGGGGTCTTCTGTTTGTTCCACGGCAACGATGCGGCCATCTGCCGGTGCCAGTACGAGGTTGGCCCCCGCCGGCACATCACGCGCTGGGTCGCGAAAAAACTGCAGAATGAACAGCGTAATAATCCAGAAAGGCAGCGACAGAAACCCGCCGAGCCAATAGGTAAGCAATGCAGAAGCAAAAGCGGAAGCTGCCAGAAACGGCCAGCCTTCTCGAGCAATGATAGGATGAGGATAGTTTTTCAATTCTTAACCACAAGAAACACGAAGGCACAGAGCTTAAGAGAAGAAACTTACGGTTTTCTCTGTGCCTCTGTGCCTTCGCGATAAAGGTTTATTAGTTCTTGCTTTGATCCACCAGTTTGTTCTTGCTGATCCAGGGCATCATGGCGCGCAGTTTCGCACCGACCACTTCGATCTGGTGTTCGGCGTTGAGCCGGCGGCGCGCCGTCATTTCCGGATAATTGGTGCGACCTTCCAAAATAAACTGTTTGGCATAGTTGCCGTTCTGGATGTTTTCCAGCGCTTCCTTCATGGCCCAGCGCGATTCCTCGTTGATTACCTTGTGTCCGGTGACATACTCGCCATACTCAGCATTATTGGAGATCGAGTAATTCATGTTGGCGATGCCACCCTCATACATCAAATCAACGATCAGCTTCAGCTCGTGCAGGCACTCGAAATAAGCCATTTCAGGCGCATAGCCAGCGTTCACTAAGGTGTCGAAACCGGCTTTCACCAGTTCCACACAACCGCCGCACAGCACCGCTTGTTCTCCAAACAGGTCAGTCTCGGTTTCCTCGCGGAAATTGGTTTCGATCACACCGCCCTTGGTGCCGCCATTGGCAGCCGCATAGGACAGCGCAATCTGCTTGGCTTTCTTGGAAACATCTTGATAGACGGCAATCAATGAGGGTACGCCGCCGCCTTGAGTATAGGTGGAGCGCACCAAGTGGCCAGGGCCTTTCGGCGCAACCATGATCACGTCCACATCAGCGCGTGGTTTGATCTGCGCATAGTGGATATTAAAGCCATGTGCAAACGCCAGCGCTGCACCTTTTTTCAAGTTAGGCTCAATCTCGTCGCGGTAAAGATCAGCCTGTAGCTCGTCCGGCACCAGAAGCATGATCACGTCGGCTTCTTTCACCGCTGCCGCCACTTCCTTCACTGTCAGCCCAGCTTTCTTTGCCTTGCTCCAGGATGCGCCGTCTTTGCGCAGGCCCACTGTCACTTTGACGCCAGAATCTTTCAGGTTATTGGCATGTGCATGCCCCTGAGAACCGTAGCCGATGATGGCCACTTTTTTCTTGCGAATAATGGATAGATCTGCATCTTTATCGTAATAAACTTTCATGGCTTTTCCTTTCATTAAGTAGCTGTCAGTTATCAGCTGTCAGTTATCAGCCAACCATTCTGAAGACTGATAACTGATTACTGGCACCTTATAATTAAACTTTCAATATCCGCTCGCCGCGACCAATACCCGACGCACCGGTGCGCACGGTTTCCAGAATCGCACCTTCATCCAGCGCCTCGAGGAAAGCATCCAGCTTGGCGCCTGTACCGGTGAGTTCAATGGTATAGGCTTTGTCAGTCACATCGATAATGCGCCCGCGAAAAATATCCGCTATACGCTTCATTTCCTCGCGATCCTTGCCGGTGGCGCGCACCTTTGCCAGCATCAGCTCGCGCTCGATATGACCGCCATCGTTCAGATCCAGCACCTTCACCACATCCACCAGTTTGTTCAACTGTTTGATGATCTGTTCAATCACCTCATCCGAACCACTGGTAACGATGGTCATGCGCGACAAGGTTGCATCCTCGGTAGGCGCCACGGTGAGCGACTCAATGTTGTAACCGCGTGCGGAAAATAGACCAGCGACGCGTGACAGTGCACCAGCCTCGTTTTCCATCAGCAAAGAAATAATATGTCGCATCGATTCAGTCATGCATCCTGTCTCAAATCAAAATCATTTCGCTCAGGCCCTTGCCGCCTGGCACCATCGGATAAACATTTTCCGTTGGATCGGTTCTGAAGTCCATAAACACGAACCGGTCTTTCATGGCAAAGGCTTCCTTGAGCGCTGCTTCCACGTCTTCCGGCCGGTCTATTCTCATGCCGACATGGCCATAACTTTCAGACAGTTTAACAAAATCAGGCAATGCATCGACGTAGGACTCTGCATAGCGATTGCCGTAGAAAAATTCCTGCCACTGGCGCACCATGCCGAGATAACCATTGTTAAGCAGAATAACTTTGATCGGTAGATGAAACTGCTTGCAGGTGGACATTTCCTGGATATTCATCTGGATGCTGCCCTCGCCCGAAACGCATGCCACCGTGGCATCCGGATGGGCAAGCTGCACCCCCATGGCGGCAGGCAAACCAAATCCCATGGTGCCAAGGCCACCGGAATTAATCCAGCGACGCGGCTTATCGAATTTGTAAAACTGTGCCGCCCACATCTGGTGCTGCCCGACGTCGGAGGTCACGAACGCGTCGCCGTTGGTCACCTTGTAAAGATGTTCCAGCACGAACTGCGGCTTGAGAATGTCAGTGGAGCGGTTGTAATTGAGGCAATCACGCGAACGCCACAATTCAATTTGCGTCCACCACGTCTTGAGCGCCGGCTGATCCGGTTTTTCCTTGCTCGCCTGCAGCAGCTTGATCATTTCCTGCAACACATCGCGCACGTTGCCGACAATCGGCACATCCACTTTGACGCGCTTGGAGATTGAGGCAGGATCAATATCGATGTGGATAATCTGCCGATCTTTCTGGAAGAAATGATCGGGATTGCCAATTACGCGGTCATCGAAACGAGCACCAATGGCCAGCAGCACGTCGTTGTGCTGCATGGCCATATTGGCCTCATAGGTGCCGTGCATGCCGGGCATGCCCAGAAATAAATTATCGGTAGCCGGGTAGGCGCCCAGCCCCATCAAGGTATTCGTGCATGGAAAACCGAGCAGCCGTACCAGCTTGGTCAGCTCTTCAGCCGAATCGGACAGAATCACGCCGCCGCCGGTGTAGATCATGGGGCGCTTGGCCTCCAGCAGCATCTGCACCGCCTTCTTGATCTGACCAGAGTGCCCCTTGGTAACCGGGTTATACGAACGCAAGGAAACCGTCTTCGGATATTCGAAGGCGCACTTATTCTGCGTAACGTCTTTAGGAATATCCACTACCACCGGGCCTGGACGCCCGCTGGCCGCAATATAGAAGGCTTTCTTGATAGTGGTGGCGAGATCCTTGACATCGCTCACCAAGAAATTGTGTTTAACGCATGGACGCGTAATACCGATGGTATCGACTTCCTGAAAAGAATCCATGCCAATGTAAGCAGTCGGCACCTGACCGGTAAATACTACCAGCGGGATCGAATCCATATAAGCGGTAGCGATGCCGGTCACGGCATTGGTCGCGCCCGGGCCGGAGGTCACCAAGGCCACGCCAGTGCGACCGGACGCGCGGGCATAGCCATCCGCCGCGTGCACTGCGGCCTGTTCGTGGCGCACCAGCACGTGCTTGAATTTGTCCTGCTTGAAAATCTCGTCGTAGATGTTGAGAACAGCGCCGCCTGGATAGCCGAACAGGTAATCAACCCCTTCTTCAGCCAGGCATCGCACGACTATCTCAGCGCCTGTTAATTCTTCCATGATAAAAACATTTGGTTATTTACGCTTGGTATTCGCAGAACCTTGAACAGTAATGGTTGGCGTCATTTTGGTCAAGTGGGAGACACTCGGTACGTGCTTATGAAGTGAAAAATTTGATATGATGCCTGTTCGTTTCCACTAAAATTTGGTTGAGCCAAACTGGCCACTTACCAGGAACTTTCGAATTTCCTCGCTCAAGCAGAGCGGCGCGCATTCAAGCAAGCCGTTTTTGCAGTGCATGACGAGCACACGGCACTAGATATCGTGCAGGATGCCATGCTGAAGCTTTCTGAAAAATATGGCGGACGTCCCAGCGAAGAACTCCCACTGCTATTCCAGCGCATACTGCAAAACACCATTCGCGATCACTTTCGCCGGCAAAAAGTACGTTCGTTGTGGACCACTTTATTTTCTTCCCTGAGCCCAGGCCAGGAAAACGAAGACCAGGATTTTCTGGAAACCATGGAGGTAGAACAGGGGGCCAACTTTGCGGAGAATCCACACAAGCAGCTTGAGCGATCACAAGCTATTGCTTTAATTGAAAAAGCACTAAAAACATTACCGGCACGTCAACGGGAAGCCTTCCTCCTGCGTTATTGGGAGGAACTGGATGTCGCAGAGACTGCAGCCGCGATGGGCTGTTCTGAAGGTAGCGTTAAGACCCACTGTTCGCGGGCAACGCATGCACTCGCTGTCATCCTCAAAGCAAATGGGGTCACATTATGAACGAACAGGAATTAGGCAAAAAAATCGCCAGTCAGCTCGACCACAGCTTGAGTCTGCTTGGCCCGAGCACGTTAAACCAGCTCAAAACAGCCCGCATGGAAGCGCTTAACCATTATCATGCCCGCCAGCCGGTGTTCGGCCTATCGTGGGCCGGCCATTCTTCCGCTGGTCACGGCATGCACGGTTCCCGTTTTTGGCTCCCAACCATTGCTTTAATCCTGGCGCTGGCTGGCACAGCTTACTGGCAATCGACCCAGCAAAACGGTGACGCCGATGATGTTGATGCCGCCCTGCTTGCGGGTGATCTTCCGCTCCACGCATACTTCGACAAGGATTTCAACGCATGGCTAGAGTCCTCGCAGTAACTGCACTCTGGCTATTCCTCCACATTGTTCCTGTTTCGGCTGGCGTAAATAACGCTCAGCAGGCTCCACTCTGGCGGGACTTAACTACCCAGCAGCAACAGGTACTATCCCCGGTTGCGGACGATTGGGACAAAATGCCCGCACTGCAACGCAAGCGTCTGCTCAGTGTTGCCAAGCATTACTCCAATATGAAGCCGGAAGAGCAACAACGTGTTCAGACCCGTCTTAAGGAATGGGCCAAATTTACGCCTGAGCAACGAAAACATGCGAGGGAGAAATACCAGAAGTTAAAAAAGCTGCCGCCCGAAAAGCGGCATGAAATCAAGCAAAAATGGAAAACGCAACGGGAAGCAAAAAAACCGCTGCAAAATTCGGCTATCCCAGCAAGCCCGGCACCTTCTGCCCCCGTACCTGCACCGCTTCCCGCTCCAGTCAAATCACAATAACCCGCTTCATGACTTCAGCACAGAACGGCGGCACCCCAGGAATCGGGAGACGCTTAGCCAGCATGCTGTATGAGGCGCTGCTGCTGGTAGCGGTGTTGTTTATCGCAGCCTTCCTATTCATCGCCATCGCTCGCGATGCCACTTCGCCGGGTATCCGGCCAATTTTCCAGCTATATCTTGTCGGCGTCGTTGCAGCCTATTTCCTATGGTACTGGCTGCATGGCGGACAAACCTTACCAATGAAAACCTGGCGGCTGAGACTTGTAAGTGTGAATGACGATCCGATTAGGTTCAAACAAGCCTGCCTGCGCTTTATCCTTGCCACAATCGGCATCGCCATGGGATTAAGTATTATTTGGGCTTTATTTGACCGTGACCGGCAATTCCTGCATGACCGACTGGCGGGAACCAAGATCATTTCCAGCTAACTCGAAACTTGCAACTATCTTCTTTCCACCCGCCACATCAGCCCGATTGCGGCAAACAAAAAAAGCAGCGCTGGAAAGATTGCGCTGAATAACGGCGGCCAGTCGTTGAGCAGGCCCATGTGCGAAAACAAACGGTTCGACAAATGAAATCCCAGGCCAAGCATGATCCCGGCGAATAATTTCGTACTCACACTGCCCGCACGCGAATGATGGTAAGCAAACGGCAATGCCAGCAACATCATGACCAGAACCGCCAGGGGATAGGACAGCTTGGACCATAACGCTATCTCATAGCGCGACGTCTTCTGATGGTTCTCGCGCAAGTGCTGGGTATAGGAATACAGATTCCAAGCGGACATTTGCTCCGGTACGACCAATAGCACACTTAGAATTCCCGGATTCAATACCGAGTTCCAGTTCGCGTCAGGAACAACCCGGACCGAGGTGCGACCTTCATCAAACCGGGTCTGAACCATTCGATCGAGATGCCAGGAATTATTCTGTCTGTATTCACCGCGCTCGGCAAAACTAATTGTTTGCAAGTGGTAAGAAGAATCGAACTGATAAATCCTCAGCCCCACCAGAGTCGCATCCGGAAGAATTTCCTTAACATTCACAAAACTCGTCCCATCCTTGACCCACAAGCCCGAACGAAATTCCTGAGCCACCACCGAGCTCATTGCCTTCGTGCGAAGTTGCCGTGCCACGCGCTCGGTGTTAGGCGCAATAAATTCACCGAACACAAAGGTGACGACAACAAACAGCAAGCCTGTCAGCAATATCGAACCGGCAATACGCATACCGGAAATACCTGACACCCGCATGACAGTAAACTCGGAATGCGCAACCAGGCGCGCCAGGGCAAACATAGTGCCAATCAATGCCGCAATGGGCATCAGCTCATACACATGCCCGGGCAGCAGCAGGCCCACATACAACAGGATGTCGCCTAAACGGTAATTAGACTTGCCTAGATCACCCATTTCCCTGGCCAGGTCGAAGAATGCGAACAGGGCCAACAGCCCGCCCAGCAATAATAGTGTGCTGCCTATAATTTCATGTGACAGATAACGGTGCAGAATTTTCATCGGTGCTATTGGAAAATAATTATTTATTTAGCCGAAAAAATGAAAATATGGAAATTCGCCGATAAAAAGACAATATTAGTAATAAGGCCATCCCCGCATGCACTGCCCACATTCCTTGCATCAGACTTATTTTCTGCTGCACAACCCAGGCTTGACTGATACTCAGCATATTGCTGTAAACCATGTAAATCAGAAATGCCAGCACCAGATTGATAGATCGTCCCGCACGCGGGTTAACGAAGCTTAAAGGAATCGCCAGCAGGGCAAGCAGCAACGCGCTCAGCGGCAAGCCCATGCGCCACACCCACTCACCCATATTCTCCGGCGAGGGGTGTTTGAACAACGCAGGGGTTGGAAAGGACTTTGCCGATGGCACTTCAAACTTGGCCTCATAGGGTTCAACGCGCATGGCATAGCGCTCGAACTCAACTATCCTATAATCTACCTGTCCCGGCGTGCCTTCGTAACGTCGGCCATTTAGCAATACCAGAAAGCGGTCGCCATTAGGAACGCGCTCCTGATAGCCATTGTTGGCGACCATTACGCCCAACTTTTGGTGCTGAATTGTCTGCATGAACACATTCCCCACTTTGCCACCCTCGCCGGCGAAGCTCTCCACAAAATAAACGCGATCTGTGTGCTTGGATTCCTTAAAAATACCTGGCGCAACAGTGGATACATCATCGCGGCTGTCGATCACGTTCTGATATTCTGCGCTCTTGCTCACCGCCCAAGGCGATAACACCAAACTCAGCAAGGCAATGCCCAGTACAATTGGCAGCGAAAAACTTAAGACAGGTTTGACCCAGGCGGTAATGCTTAACCCCGAGCTAAACCAGATGATCATTTCGCTATCCCGATAGCTGCGCGTAAGCGTCATCAGCACCGCCATGAACAAAGTAAGCGATAACAGCACGGGCAAATAGTTGAGCACACTGAACCCAAGGAAAGCGGCTACCGCCTCGCTTGCAAGCATGCCACTGGCTGCCTGCCCCAGGAAACGGATCAGTTGGGTGGTCAAGGTAATTCCCATCAAGACTGCAAAAGCAGCCACGGCTGAATGAGTCAGCTCGCGAAGCAGAACGCGTCGAAATATCATGTGTTCATCTCTATAAATTCATTTTGCGGGCGAATCACAGCGTCGCGTGCTCGTTCGCTCCTCGCCTATCTTGATGATATGTCTCGTCGCTCACTGCGCGGCTCCTTGCGCTTCATCCCGCAAAAGTGAATTTCTAGAGATGTCCACGAGAGTCTGTCTTCTTTGACTTTTAGCCAATAAAAGGTAAATAATTCAATTTATCTAAAATTTCCAAAAACTGTTAGCAAACACACCAGATAGGAGCAATTACGTGGAATTTAGCATAAAAAGTGGAAGCCCGGAAAAACAGCGCAGTGCCTGTGTCGTGGTCGGCGTATTCGAACCGCGCAAGCTGTCTCTCTCTGGAGAAATCATTGACGGCGCCGCGAAAGGCTATATCAGTGACATCATCCGCCGTGGCGACATGGAAGGTAAGCTGGGTACCACCTTGTTGCTGCACAATGTTCCACACACTTTATGTGATCGCGTATTGCTGGTAGGACTGGGGAAGGAACGCGAATTCAAGGACAAGCAGTATCGAGAAGCCATTGGTGCCGCAGTCAGGACGCTCAACGAAACTGGCTCGATGGAAGCGGTGGCCTATTTTTCAGAACTCGCTGTCAAACGCCGGGATGTCGCTTGGAAAGTGGAGCAGGCAGTACTGGTAGCGATGGAGAGCATATATCGTTTCGACCGCATGAAAAGCAAGCAGGACGAGGTGCGCCGCCCATTGAGGAAAATTACGCTGGGCATATCCAGTCGCACGGAACTGTCCGCCAGCGAGGATGCGGTGCAACGCGGGATGGCTATCGCGCAAGGCATCAGCTTCGCCAAGGATTTGGGCAACCTGCCGGGCAACATCTGCACACCAACCTATCTTGCTGACCAGGCAACGGGCTTGTCCAAAACCTACGGCCTCAAGGTGGAAGTGCTGGAAGAAAAAGATATGGAAAAGCTCAAAATGGGCTCCTTCCTTTCCGTAGCGAAAGGCAGCCGCCAGCCAGCCAAGCTGATAGTGTTACGCTATCAAGGCGGGAAAAAAGAGAAGCCCGTCGTACTGGTTGGCAAGGGCATCACCTTTGATGCTGGCGGCATTTCACTCAAGCCAGCCGCAGAAATGGACGAGATGAAGTACGACATGTGCGGCGCAGCCAGCGTGCTCGGTACTATGAAAGCCATCGCACAAATGCGTCTGCCGCTCAATGTAATCGGTATTGTGCCGACATGCGAGAACCTGCCGGATGGCAATGCCAATAAACCGGGTGATATCGTTACCAGCATGTCCGGACAAACCATCGAAATTCTCAATACCGACGCGGAAGGCAGGCTGATCCTATGCGATGCGCTGACCTACGCCGAACGCTTCGAGCCGGAGACAGTGATCGACATCGCCACCCTCACCGGCGCCTGCGTCATCGCCTTGGGTAGCCATGCCAGCGGCCTGTTCAGCAACGACGATACACTGGCGCGGGAAATTACCCATGCCGCCGATGACGCGTTCGACCGGGTCTGGCACATGCCAATGTGGGACGATTATCAGGAACAGCTCAAGAGCAATTTCGCCGACATAGCCAATATCGGCGGACGTGCGGGCGGCAGCATCACAGCAGCCTGCTTCCTCTCGCGCTTCACCAAAAAATTCAGCTGGGCGCACCTGGACATCGCCGGCACCGCGTGGAAATCCGGCAAGGAAAAAGGCGCAACCGGACGCCCTGTGGCACTGCTGATCCACTTCCTGCTCAAACGCGCGGAAGGTTAACGGGTCTACCTCACGGCATGACACAAGTCGATTTCTACACCCACGTAGACAACAAGACCAAGCTTGCCTGTATTTTGAGCGCCAAAGCATTGGAACGCGGCCGGCGGGTGATGATTTTTACACCGGACACAGCCACGACAAAGTTACTCGATCATATGTTGTGGACAACGCCGGCCATCGGTTTCTTGCCGCATTGCCACAGCCGGGATGCACTTGCCGAGGTGACGCCCATTATCATCGACCACGCGCCGGAAACATTTAGTCACGACGATATTCTGCTCAACCTCACTGTAGAACGACCCGCTTTTTTCAGCCGCTTCCAGCGGCTGATTGAAATCGTCACGCTGGATGAGAACGACCGGCAAGCGGCACGCGAGCGTTTCCGTTTTTACCGTGACCGCGGTTATGAAATTCAGTCGCACGACCTGAGTCAGGCACGTCAGACATGAGCTCTGAGGAAGAAGATATCCTCAACAAAATGGATGCCCTGCTCAAACGGCACCAGCCCGCGGCGTCCGCTGTTGTCGAGATTCCCACGCTTACCGAGGTGGTTGCTGCCCCTGAGGCAGACGCTACCCTCATTCCGACTTTGACCGAAATCGTGCAGGAATTACCTGCCGCCGCAGTAGAGGCCATCCCTCAGCAAGCGCAACAGGAACCTGCACAGCACGAAGATCTGTCCAAATCAATTGCGGCACTCGTCAACGATTGGCTGGAACGCAACATGCCTGACAAACTGGATCAACTCGACGCGCATATCCAGGAACTGGTAAGTGAAACCGTTGCCCAGGAAATGCTGCTGCATATGGACAGCCTGTCCAAGGATCTGGTCAAACTGGTACAGGAGGAAGTGCGCAAGGCCAGCGCCAGAACGCAGTAAGCACTCATAAATAGCGTATAATTTGCGGCTTTTCATACGCATTCGCCCGCCCATGGAACTCGCAAAAAGCTTCGAACCCCAGGACATCGAAAAACGTTGGTATGCCCAATGGGAATCCAATGGTTATTTCAAAGCTGGCAACCAGCCCGATCAATCCGCTTATTGCATCATGCTGCCGCCGCCCAATGTGACTGGCACGCTGCACATGGGCCACGCTTTCCAGGATACCCTGATGGATATCCTGGTTCGCTACCACCGCATGCAGGGCGACAATACCCTGTGGCAGCCCGGCACCGACCACGCCGGTATCGCCACGCAAATTGTAGTGGAACGGCAGCTCGATCAAAAAGGCATCAAGCGCCACGATCTGGGCCGCGAAGAATTCCTCAAGCGCGTATGGGCCTGGAAGGAAGAATCCGGCTCCACCATCACTCGCCAGATGCGGCGCCTGGGCGCTTCCTGCGACTGGTCGCGCGAACGCTTCACCATGGACGAAGGCTTGTCCAAGGCTGTCACCGAAGTGTTCGTCAAGCTGCACGAGCAAGGCCTGATCTACCGCGGCAAGCGGTTGGTCAACTGGGATCCGGTGCTGGGCACCGCCGTGTCCGATCTGGAAGTCATTTCCGAAGAAGAAAACGGCTCGCTCTGGCACATCCGCTATCCCGTCGAAGGCAGCGACGAATCGCTGGTCGTTGCCACCACCCGCCCTGAAACCATGCTGGGCGACGTGGCCGTAGCCGTGCACCCGGAGGACGAGCGCTACAAGCACTTGGTCGGCAAACATGTGCGCCTGCCCATCGCGGAAAGAACCATCCCGATCATCGCCGACGAATACGTCGACCCAGCTTTCGGCACTGGCTGCGTGAAGATCACCCCGGCACACGACTTCAACGACTACCAAGTCGGCCAGCGCCATCATTTGCCCCCGATCAACATATTTACGCTGGATGCCAAACTTAACGACATTACGCCAGATGCATACCAAGGGCTTGACCGCTTCGATGCACGCAAGAAGTTGTTGGCCGAACTGGAAGAAAAAGGCCTGCTGGTTGAAACCAAGCCACACAAACTGATGGTACCCAGAGGCGACCGCACCCACACCGTCATCGAGCCGATGCTCACCGACCAGTGGTATGTGGCCATGGAAGGCCTGGCCAAGCGCGGCCTGGACGTGGTCGCCAGGGGCGAAGTGAAATTCGTGCCGGACAACTGGACCCACGTCTACAACCAGTGGCTGGAAAACATCCAGGACTGGTGCATCTCGCGTCAACTATGGTGGGGGCATCGCATCCCCGCATGGTATGACGAGGACGGCAATATCTATGTGGGGCGTACGGTCGATGAAGCGCAAGCCAAAGCCGGTGCTGGCAAGAAACTAACGCAGGACAACGACGTGCTCGACACCTGGTTCTCCTCCGCACTGTGGCCCTTCTCCACCCTGGGCTGGCCGGAGCAGACGCCGGAACTCGGGCGTTTCTTGCCTGGCTCGGTGCTGGTCACCGGCTTCGACATCATCTTCTTCTGGGTCGCGAGAATGATCATGATGTCGCTGCACTTCACCGACAAGGTACCGTTCCACGAAGTCTATGTGCATGGCCTGGTACGCGACATGCATGGCAACAAGATGTCGAAATCCAAGGGCAACGTAATCGACCCGATCGACCTGATCGACGGCATTGATCTGGAGCCTCTGGTCACCAAGCGCACTACCGGCCTGATGAACCCCAAGCAGGCAGAGAGCATCGGCAAGCAGACGCGCAAGGATTTCCCCAACGGTTTACCCGCTTTCGGCACTGATGCAATTCGATTCACCTTCGCCAGCCTCGCCACCCACGGCCGCGACATCAAGTTCGACCTGCAACGCTGCGACGGCTACCGCAACTTCTGCAACAAGCTGTGGAACGCCACGCGCTTCGTGCTGATGAATACCGAGGGCAAAGATTGCGGTACGGATGAAACCTTGCCATTGGAATTTTCTGACGCCGACAAATGGATCGTCAGCCGTCTGCAACAAGCAGAAAAAGAAGTGGCCAGTGCTATTGCCGAATACCGCTTCGACATGGCCGCACGCGCCGTGTACGAATTCGTCTGGGATGAATACTGCGACTGGTACGTAGAACTGGCCAAGGTGCAATTGAACGGCGGCAGCGAAGCCGCGCAGCGTGGAACCCGCCGCACTTTAGTCAGCGTATTGGAAACCACTCTGCGCCTGGCTCACCCTATCATTCCATTCATCACCGAGGAGCTGTGGCAAACTGTCGCGCCACTGGCAGGCAAAATCCCCCCCAGCCCCCTTTATGCCCTTCAGGGTGCTTCGTCGAAGGGGGGGGCCGAAGCCACCGACCCAGTCCCCCACTTTGCAAAAGGGGGGCTAGGGGGGATTTCATCCATCATGCTGCAACCCTACCCCAAAGCCGATGCCAGCCGCATCGATCAAACTGCCATTCAGCATATCCAGACCTTGAAGGAACTCACCAATGCCTGTCGCACGTTGCGCTCTGAAATGAATCTTTCTCCCGCACAGAAAGTGCCGCTCATTGCCACTGGCGACAAGGTTATGCTATCTGGCTATGCGCCTTATCTCTCGGCGTTGGCTAGGTTATCGGAAGTTACAATTTTGGATGGTGACCTGCCGGAAGCCGATGCGCCAGTGGCCATCGTTGGCGACTTCAAGTTGATGCTGAAAATCGAAATCGACAAAGATGCGGAGAAAGCTCGGCTGACTAGGGAGATCGAGCGGTTGACAGGTGAGATTACCAAGGCTCAGGCCAAGCTGGGGAATGCCAGTTTTGTGGATAAGGCACCGGCTAAGGTGGTGGAGCAGGAGAAGGAAAGGGTGGCGGGGTTTGGGGCGACGTTGGAGAAGCTGAAAATCCAACTGGCTAAATTATAGTAGGGTGCGCACTTGCGTGCTAACTCTGGGAAATTGGCGCATCTTAGGATCCAAGTCGCAAAATTAGGTCCCTTACAGTTCAACTCTTATGACAAATGAGGATATTCAAGATGACCTTTCTGTTATGTCTCCGATGTTATTACTTTCCAGTCTTACTAGTTTTGTTTGCACTAGTGCCTGTTCATGCCAGAGCGATGGATGAAGTGATCTTGAACAAATTGAAACACTTCGAAGTAGCCAACTTGTCAAAGACAGACATCAAAACAGTCGCATTTAAGTGCCAACCTGTCGAGGATGGAAACATATCATGCAATACAACCTCAACAACGATCAGTTATTATAAATGGAAGAAAGACGATTCCAAGCGTGAGCCAAGGCGTTGCTCAATTTCAGGAGGTTCCACCTCGGGGGAAAGCTACAAACTTTCTGCAGCAGGCGTTTGGACTCGGCAAGAGAGAGGTGGTTTTTGTAGTGCTTTGATTGAAGAAATTATTAAGCTTACCCCTGAAGGGGTGACGTATGAAGAAGTCACTTTAGACAACAAGATTGATGAGCCTCTTTGTCTTGAAGCTCATGGGAAAGTAGGAAACATTACTCACTACAATCCTCACTATTTTCTAGATATTTTGCCAATGTCTTGCACTTCGATGACTGTAAGTCCATAACCCGCGAGCTCTGGAACCAGGGCCATTTTGCAACTCCAGGAGGTCGGGGGTAGCCCGACAGCTAGTCACTTTCTTTTGCTTGCACAAACGAAAGTAACCAAAGAAAAGTGCACCCAGCCGTGCCGCCCCTTCGGGGTTCCCTCTAATTTTGATAAAAATCGGGCGGCTGCGGAACTCGCGCTTTGCGCTCAGACAGTCCTCGCCGACGTCCCCCGCTTTTTATCAAAATTAGAGGCGGCACAGATGGGATCGCAAAGCAGCACCCCATCCTCACCCTAGCCCTCTCCTTGAAGGAGAGGGAATGTATTGGCTGGCTTGCCAGCCATCAGGCTCGCGCTTTGCGCGAGGGTTTGCTTTTATTGAACCCCATCTGTAGCGCTTCGATTTGACGAACAAATTGGGATGAAGGCGAGCACTGTTTGAGCTCCGCAGCAGCTTGCGTTTTGTGCAAGCTGTCCAGGGCGAGTTGCGCATACGATCTTTCATCCGCTTTAGCGGATAGAAAGTCGGAGTCCCCTTGTGGGGCAGCCGCCCAATTTATTCGGCAAATCGAAGGAACCCCGTAGGGGCGCTACGGCTGGGTGCTCTTTTCTTTGGTACCTTTCTTTTGAGCAAGCAAAAGAAAGCTACCAGCTGCCGGGCTGCCCCCGGCGAATTTGAATTTTGTCTTTGATTATTTTTCATGGAAAGCGAGAAACTATTGCATCCGCTTACGCCGGAAAAACCCCCGTCGATAAATACCGATCCCCCCGATCACAAACAATCGAAACAATCACCGCATTCTCCACTTCAGCAGAAACCCTAAGCGCCGCTGCCAGCGCCCCACCAGAAGATATTCCCGCAAAGATCCCCTCCTCCCGTGCCAAACGACGGGTCATTTCTTCTGCCTCCATTTGCCCCACATCAATCATCCGATCAATGCGAGAAAAATCGCAAATCTTTGGCAGATATTCCTGCGGCCATTTACGGATGCCGGGAATCTGCGCACCTTCTTCCGGCTGTACGCCAATCACCTGGATGGCAGGGTTCTGTTCCTTCAAATATTTCGAGCAACCCATGATGGTGCCGGTGGTGCCCATACTGGAAACGAAATGCGTGATCTTGCCTTCAGTGTCGCGCCAGATTTCCGGGCCGGTGGTCTCATAATGCGCATGAGGGTTGTCCGGATTAGCGAACTGGTCAAGGATAATGCCCTTGCCTTCATCGCGCATTTTCTCGGCCACATCGCGCGCCATTTCCATACTGCCTGCCTTGGGTGTCAGGACAATTTGCGCGCCGAAGGCCGCCATGGTCTGGCGCCGTTCGATGGACAGGTGCTCCGGCATTACCAGCACCATCTTGTAACCTTTCATGGCGGCCGCCATGGCCAGCGCAATGCCGGTGTTGCCGCTGGTGGCTTCAATCAGGGTATCGCCCGGCTTGATCTCGCCGCGCGCTTCGGCACGGGCGATCATGTACAGCGCAGGACGGTCTTTCACCGAACCTGCGGGGTTGTTGCCTTCCAGCTTCACCAATACCGTATTGCTGGTTTTTCCAGGTAAGCGCTTGAGTTTGACTAGCGGCGTGTTGCCGACGAAATCTTCTATCGTTTTAAACATCTGTGGTGCCAT
>JBBRTU010000045.1:0-20806 GCA_038244115.1 Burkholderiales bacterium | reverse complement strand
TAATGAAAATTCAGCGCACACCGCTCTTCAATATTCATCGCGCGCCAACAGCTAGAGACCAGTTGCGGGGACCGCGTCATTCGCCCGGCGGCAATCGCCCATCTCACCACGATCAGAAAATTCCTGGAGCAAATGGCCCGGGAAGCTGGCATAACCGATCCGGAAGGGTTCGGCTGGAAGTGGCACATCCTGATGAAGGGCTCAATTATCGCCGCCGGAGAAGGTGACCGGAATGCCGCACGCCGTGCGCGTGAAATCGGCCAATTGCTGTTGACCAGCGAGGGTATTGATATTACACACGATGGCGGCGCCGGCTAGGTATCGTCGCGGACCATGCGCCAAACCAGGCTGGCCTGGGGCAATAAATCTGCCGACCGGCATTTGTTGAAAGCGCATCCTCTGCTCACCCATCACCCAAAGTAATACCTATACTTCGAGAAGAGGGCATGTGAATAAATATTTGCACAATCTGTGCGTAGCTGACAACGGAGATCCTGTGCGTTCCCACCGTCCTGTTTTTTGCACTTTGCACGAAATGGGAATAAGGGACAGATATAAAATTGTAATAATCGACGCTTTCGATCGCGCAGTTCTGCCCGAAAACGCAAAAATTCCTGCCGCTTCAGCCTTCCATACAACTCCCCAGCTAGTCAGGAAAATCACGGGTACTACGTCGAAATCCAAATTATGAACATGCTCTGCGATATAGACTTGGCCTCGATAGGCATTGCCCCATGGGAGTGGGCGAACACGGACGATCCGACGAGTTTTCTGCTGTCGCCAGGAATATACGAACTGATGGGGTACCGGCCGGGCGAGATTGTCATCAATATTGACACCATCACGGCCATATTATCCCCGGACGATCAAGCCCGCTTGATCGCAGCGTTTCATTTGGCGCTGAGGAGCGGCGAAGAGCAGAGCGTTGAATGTCGTGTACGCAATAAACAAAGGGAAGATCGCTGGTTTCTGGTGCGCGGCCGGGCGACCGCAGGCAACAATGGAGGAGTGCCTCGAATGGTCGGTGCCGTCGAGGACATCACCAAACGCAAGCACGTAGAAATAGCAGTAAGCAGATTGGCGGCAATCGTAGAATGCTCGGACGATGCCATCGTCAGCAAGGATCTGAACGGCATCATCAATAGCTGGAATCCCGGCGCAGAAAGGATTTTCGGCTACAGCGCGGATGAGATGGTGGGCACTTCCATCATGAGACTGATCCCGACCGACCGGCAAGAAGAAGAGAATCTGATCTTGGGTAAAATCAGGCGCGGCGAAAAACTCGAACACCTGGAAACACAGCGGCGAACCAAGTATGGACGGCTGATCGATGTTTCGGTCACGGTCTCACCGATCAAGGATGCCGCGGGAGTGATCATCGGCGTGTCGAAGATCGCACGCGACATCACCGATCGCAAAGCGGCAGAGGCGCAGGCCAAGTTTCTGGCTTACCACGACGCGTTAACTGGATTGCCCAATCGGTTGTTGGCCAAGGAACATTTCGTAATGGCGGCATCCTTTGCTGACCGTGTAAACTCTAAGCTAGCTGTCATTTTCCTTGACCTCGATAATTTCAAAACGATCAATGACACTCTTGGTCATCCCATCGGCGACTCGCTGCTCAACGCCGTTGCTAAACGGCTGAGCGTATTCGTGCGCGACACGGATACGCTCAGCCGCCATAGCGGAGACGAATTCCTTGTTCTGCTCACTGGTGTGCATGATCCAGAATCCGTCACCGGAGCCGTCGAGAAACTTCTCCAGGGGCTGGCCGCTCCCTTCGATATTGAAGGACATCACTTGTCTACTTCCCCTTCCATAGGGATTGTTGTCTATCCTGATGACGGCAAGGACTTCGATACGCTGCTCAAAAAGGCTGATACAGCGATGTACCAGGCTAAAGGGGCGGGGCGAAATACCTACCGTTTTTACACCGAGCAGATGAACGTCGATGCATTTGAGAATTTGCGCATACGCAACTATCTGCAACAAGCTTTGGGTCGCGAGGAATTCATTCTACATTATCAACCACAAATCGATCTCACCACTGGCGAGGTGATTGGAGCCGAAGCGCTGATTCGCTGGAACCATCCGGAGCTTGGCTTGCTGCCCCCCGGACGTTTTATTCAGATTGCAGAGGAGTGCGGGTTGATCGTGCAAATTGGCGATTGGGTATTGCTTGAAGCTTGCCGACAGGCGGTTGCATGGCGTGAAGCCGGGTTGCCTGAGATGGTGATTGCTGTAAATATTTCTGCAGTGCAATTCAGACACCGCAATCTGGAGAATAGCGTGATTCAGGCTCTGACCGATTCCGGACTACATCCGGCTTGTCTCGAACTCGAATTGACCGAATCGATTCTAATCCACGATGCCGAGACGGTGTTAGCCTCGCTAAAGCGGCTTAAGGCGCTCGGCGTGAAACTCTCGATTGACGATTTCGGTACCGGCTATTCAAGCCTGTCTTACCTGAAGCGATTCAATGTGGACAAGCTGAAAATCGACCAGTCCTTCGTTCGTGATATGGCTGACGACCCGAACGATGCCGCGATCGTCCGTGCCATCATTCAAATGGCACTCAGCCTGAACCTAAAGACCATCGCTGAAGGGGTTGAAGACGAACGCGCTCTTTCCCTCTTACGCCTGCAAAATTGTGGCGAGGCACAAGGTTACTATTTTTCAAGACCGATACCATCAAACGAATTCATTCAATATATTATGTCGAGGGTTGGTTGAAAACTCCTATTCATAAACGGACGCGTCCTACGATACAGCAGGCCGCTCAGGTTCTGCTGAAACACCTTACGAAGGTCAGCTTTATGGCGTCATATTTACGAGGTTGAATGGCCGGAGTGTGTTGCCTACGGACTGATGACATTGTCGTAGTTGTGCAGAAAACAATCTGTGCATGGCATAAAATCGTTGGAACTTGATTTCATTTTTAATGTATTGCCAACATAGGAATGCATACATCAGAAAGATAGTTAGAAATACTTGGAAACATCAATTTATCCTGTAATGGACTTTTGTTGATTGCAAATTGGTTGAGGCAAGGGACTTCATCTCCAGGTTTTGATTTGAGCCGTTTCTTGCCGCTTGTGCTTATCCACATCTCGGCCCACAATCGATACATAATTTTGGATATTGCAAATCGAAATTGGAAAAGCGGCTGTTGCTGCTGGCGGCCTACTAATCTTTGCAATTCTGGCCCTCGCTATCGCAGGGATAACCGAATGGTTGCCGCATTCCGACGATAAATACTATGTCGCCTTAACCGGTGTTGCCACGCTGGTTCTGGCTGTTGGTACGCTGATATTTATGTGGTATCAAGCCCACATATCGAGCCGTGTAGCTAAATTCCAAATGTATCTGTAGCTCGACGACGCCCAATACAATGGCGATCATCTGCGCGCGACAAGAAATCAGCTTGCGCCGCTTCTCATTGGAAGCGGTTCGCTTGTTCCCGCTTTGGCAGAGGACATTCTGGATTTCTTTGAAATGCTCGCT
This sequence comes from Burkholderiales bacterium, assembly GCA_038244115.1. Taxonomy (GTDB): domain Bacteria; phylum Pseudomonadota; class Gammaproteobacteria; order Burkholderiales; family JBBRTU01; genus JBBRTU01. Next base: position 17,302 of record JBBRTU010000045.1, on the reverse strand, counting down.
TGTTATACCCGAGAGAAGCACCTTGACTATAAATTGGTATCCAATGGGTTTTCGTTAGCAATTTGATGCTATTGGTATGCATTCAAAGATTATGTGTTTGAACTGCGCAAAAAGCATAATAACAAATCCCTTTATGAGCATGTGGAATCGCTCAACAGCAGGCTGGAAGAAGAGTACGCAAGGAGCGCTTGCTAGCGCTCAGGTAGTCTATTTTCTGCGATCGGAAACCACTACAATTGTCCCACCATTACGCGGCCCCGCTTCTTAAGATTGCGCCTACGAGACTTCCAACGCCAGCGTCACCCGCACACGCTAGTATCGCGTTAGTTGACTTAAGGCCGTCTTACGGATTTATTAAACAGTGAATAATGTGGATGCTAGCCCACAGAAAAACCAGCCTAGGTAAGAAAAGATTAAAACAGGATGGATTCCGCGTTGGTGACCATGTTACCAAGAACCTGCGGTTTCATGATCCTTTCAATTTGAAAGAGTGTGCAGTAGCTGTAAGTCTGCTGAAAACCATTTTCGCGAGCGTTTGCCGAGTTGCCGAAATTAGGGGACGCTCCCGCAAATTTTCTATCGCAACCCAATCTGCGTACCAGAGAAACCTCTATTAGTTAGCCTGTAGGCCGGCATTTGACTTCATGCATTGCTAGGAAGGGATATCTGCCACCAGCTTGATTAATCACGTGCGAGCGGCAAGTTCAAAACTGGTGTGCGGAAGATTTCAACTTATGCCAGAATTTATATGCAGGATTTCAACTTATGCTAAAATTCCATTAATTGTATAGGCACATAACCTATTGATTATTCTATATTTCATATTTCAAGTTATGCCGTAACTTACAGAACCCTCGCCCGCAAGCGGGAGAGGGCTGGGGAGAGGGAAAGCTTTAAAGTAAGGTTAACGAAAGTGGAAATTAATCGTAAAGGGTGAGGAAAAGGGCGCAGAAAACTGCGCCCTTTTTATTGGCACCATTGCACCCCGTGTCGTATCGGGTTACACTTTATCTCGTCATGATTAAAACCTTCGCGCACAAAGGGCTGGAAGCTTTCCACCAGAAAGGCCGCAAGGCTGGCATCCAAGCTATCCATGAGAAACGGCTCCGCCTGATATTAGGCCTGCTGGATGTAGCAACCCGGCCCGAGGACATGAACTTTCCCGGCTCCGACTTTCATGGCCTAAGCGGAAAGCTGGCCGGTTTCTCGGCAGTCAAAGTAAACGGCAACTGGCGCGTAGTTTTCAGATTTGAAGGGCAAGACGCCTACGATGTTAATTATGTGGATTACCACTAGGAGGGCAATATGAGCATGCACAACCCACCCCACCCCGGCGAAGTTCTGAAAGAGCTTTACCTCGACCCATTGGAAATTACCGTGACCGATGCAGCCAAGGCGCTGAACGTCACGCGCAAGACCCTGTCCGCTGTGATCAACGGACGCTCTGGTATCAGCCCGGAGATGGCGTTGCGGCTATCCAAAGCGCTCAGCACTGCGCCTGAAATATGGATTAACTTGCAGGCGAAATTTGATCTTTGGAATGCGAAGCAGAACCTGTCGGTGAAGGATGTCAAGTTATTGAGAAAGGCGGCTTGATGATGGCGTGTGCTGCTACCATTTGTCGAGTCTAACCCTACTTTATATTTGGAGCTGCTGGCATGACACCTCTTCGCGCATTTGTAGGGCACAGCTTTTCTGAAGACGATACTGTAATCGTTAGCAAATTTCTAAAATATCTGGATCAACTAGCCGAACTTCATCCAAACTTTTCTTGGGAACATGCGGAACCCGCCGAACCTAGGGTTATCGATGAAAAGGTTATGAGGCTGTTTGCCGACAAAAAGCTCTTCATTGGTATTTGTACAAAGTCTGAGCGCTGCATTACGCCGGGCGCTCTAAGGCCTTCACTATTAGCACGCAAACGGTTAAATGCTAGAGAAGAAGATTTTGGCTGGAAGACATCGGACTGGATCATTCAAGAAATCGGCCTCGCAATTGGGCGCAATCTCTATGTCATCCTTCTTGTTGAAAAAGGACTCCGATCGCCCGGGGGGCTGCAGGGAAACTTGGAGCGCATTGAATTCGAGAGGAATGCCCCTGAAAAAATATTTGGAAAACTTGTTGAGATGATCTCCGCTTTGTCTCCCAAGGCGGAGACGATGGTATTGGCTGAGACCGAATCAAGAGTATCGCCGCCAGAGAAAAAAGATGTCTCCCCTACAACTGAAAGCGCTGATTGGGTGACCCCCAAGCCAGATTGGAATAGGCCTGACTATGAGTTCGCGTTAAGGCATTTCGTCGCTATCAATGATGAAGTTAACGTGAGCGCTATCAGTGACCAGTACATCAAGACAGAATCGGACGCACAATCACAAAACAGAAAGAGCTGGGATGCCTACAAAGAGTACATGTATTTGTCGCTTGGAAAAGGTGGCTCTCTATCGCGGTTAACAAAGTTGGCAGATCAAAATCCCGATAACAGTGAAATTTACAAATACGTGGCACGCATATATCGGAAGTATGAGGATTATGGGAAGGCAGCAGCAGCGTTCGAACGGGCGGCAAGCGTATCTGATGATATTCACGATGCGCTGGAGTTGCTCGGAGAAGCTGCGTATGCACGTCAGAAGACTAATGACACCCCTGGAGCGGCCGCACTGATTGCGCTAATGAAATCTAAGAGCGCAGGTACTGGCCAAGGAGAGACCGAGGTACTCCGGGCCGAGCGAAAACTGGCTGAGATGACAAAGGATGACGAAATACTAATAGGCACGATGGAACGGCTACTTGATTTAGACCCCAGCGACTTCGACACACGTTTCGCTCTTGCATACAAGTATTCAGAACAAGGAAAGGATGATTTGGCGGCAATGCATTATGCAAGGATACCCTATGCAGAACGGACATCAGTGGCGTGGAACAACCTTGGTGTCGCTTTTGATCAGTTAGGCTTGCCAGCCAAATCAGTTAATGCCTACCGCAAATCGGAAGAGATGGGCGAAACGCTTGCCATGAGCAATCTTGCAAACAAGCTCATTGGAACCGGTTTTTTGTTTGAGGCTCAAAAGATTTGCGATGAAGCTCTTAAACTTAAAGAAATTCATAAAAATGTTGGGACAACGCTTGGTCGGATCAAAGAGGTGCCGGAGGAAGAAGATAAGAAAGAGTCAGACACCGTAGCCAAAGCAAGGCCAATTAGTGAATTTTACAAAGATTTCGGCAAAGCTGTCGCGATACCCATGCCGAAGACCTTGGCTGCTCGCTGGCAGGGACCCGATTGTGTTTTGGATATCACTCTTACGGAATCAGCATTTTCTGCTACGGGATCATATGAACGCTCTCCTCCGACAGGCATGATTGCCGCGCTATATGGTGTTAGTGGTATATCTGGCAAGCCCAATGACGCTCCAACTCGCTATCAAATCGAATATCAGGGAATTACGAGAGGACGGGCGATTGTAGCAAGCGTTGTTCGCGAGAAAGAGGAGTCAGCGAAAGCCACTTCGGCGCTAATGTCAGGGGAAGATCGATTAACCGTGCTAATGGTACTGCGCGATGACGAAAGTGAAATCTTCGTGCTTGAGAAATCGAAAACAGGTAACCCACGCTTCTATAGTTTCAAGCCTTGTTGAGCCATCAAAACATAAAAGCCAATAGGACAAACATCGGGTCTTGCATTAACACGTTCTGAAACACAAAGTCGTCGGGGGTAGCCCGACAACGGTAGAATAATGCCCTACAGGATATCGCCACCCCAACCATTAAAGACCAACTGATTACCATGAGCACCATCGACCTCCACCGCGTCCATGCGCTAACCACACCCCAAGCCCACGCTGCCGTAAACGCCATTGCCACCGAGCTGGCTCAAGAGCTGGGCATCGAGTCTCGATGGGAGGGCGATACCCTGCACTTCCATCGCCCCGGTGCGAAAGGCACGATTCATGTATCTACTAACGAAGTTCATTTTCATGTTGAGCTTTCAATGTTGCTTCATCTTCTCAAATCAGAAATCGAGGCGCAGGTGCAGCGGTATTTTAACCAGCATTTCCAGCAGCACTGAACGCACAGAAACCTAAAGCCACGATGGGCAACAAAACCCGCTAGTACAACTTTCGACAATGCCTCGGTAGGCTATACGACAAGCCTGCGCTGCGCTTTTTCATCCAGCGGCGGATCGCCTGGCGGAAAGCATGGGGCTGACAGGCGACGAGTATATTCTGGACGTACTGGCAATATCAGACAATACCACCGGAGCAGTGCTTTCACGACCAAGGCCCAGGTAGCATTTCATTTTGCACGCAACTTCTGCCAAAATACGCTCCTTAACCATGGAGCCTGGTTTCCATCCTGTAACCAGGGGGCGAGCAGTGCTCCGCTGATAATGAATGTATGGGGCCGCTTAATGTTGCTGATGATCGACAACTATGATTCCTTCACTTACAACCTGGTGCAGTACTTGGGTGAGCTGAAGCAGGACGTCGCCGTCTTTCGCAACGATGAGATCGATCTGGCACGCGTGGCAGCGCTTGCTCCAAGCCACATTGTCATCTCCCCCGGTCCTTGTACACCCAACGAGGCGGGCATTTCGGTGCCGGTGATCAACGAATTTTCCGGCAAGATTCCGATACTGGGTGTCTGTCTCGGTCATCAAAGTATCGGCCAGGCTTTCGGCGGCAAAATCGTGCACGCCAAGGAATTGATGCACGGTAAGACCTCGATGATTCACCACAATGATGTCGGCGTATTCCACGGCCTGCCCAACCCGTTTCGCGCTACTCGCTATCACTCGCTGGTGATAGAACGCGACAGCCTGCCCGACTGCCTGGAGATAACTGCCTGGACGGACGATGGAGAGATCATGGGCGTGCGTCACAAGACTTTGCCTGTGGAGGGCGTGCAGTTTCACCCCGAATCAATCTTGACTGAGTATGGCCATGAAATGCTGGCCAATTTTTTGAGGGCATATACCTAACATTCCCTCTCCCTTGATGGGAGAGGGCTAGGGTGAGGGTGAATATGGCCACCAGCCCAATCCCGATTGCACGAATTCTGCGCAGGAATGCAACTGACACTGAAAAATTTCTATGGCGTCATCTACGCGCGAGTAGCGCAAGTAATTTCAAATTTAGGCGACAGCAGCCAATCGGAAATTTTGTCGTTGATTTTGTATGTTTCGAGGCGAAATTGATTATCGAACTGGATGGTGGACAACACCTTACCCAACAAGACGCCGATGCGGAACGCGATGCCTGGCTTTTAGGACAGGGATTTCGCATATTGAGGTTCTGGAACAATGAGGTGTTTAATAATTTGGAGGGCGTATTGCAAACCATATGCACTGAGCTAGCACCCTCTCCCCAACCCTCCCCCATCGAGGGGGAGGGAGTAGTGCCAAAGGAATTGTCATGACACCGCAAGCCGCACTCACTGCGTTGATCGATAAACACGATCTCAGCCGCGAGGAAATGCTCTCCGTCATGCATCAGATCATGGGCGGGGAACTCACCCCGGTGCAGATTGCGGGCATCCTGGTAGCGCTACGCGCCAAGGGCGAGACCATTACCGAAATTGCTGCTGCGGCACAGGTGATGCGCGAACTGGCCACCAAGGTGCCGGTCGCGGCGGACGATCACTTGGTGGATACCTGCGGCACCGGCGGCGATGGTGCGCACACATTTAACATTTCCACTGCCAGCGTGTTTGTCGCAGCGGCAGCTGGAGCAAAAGTGGCCAAGCATGGGGGGCGTTCGGTGTCTTCCACTTGCGGCTCGGCAGACGTGCTGGAAGCGCTGGATGTCAACGTCAACCTGACACCTGATCAAGTAGCAGAATCGGTCAAGGAAGTCGGTGTTGGTTTCATGTTCGCCCCCAACTACCACAGTGCCATGAAGCATGCCGCACCGGTGCGGCGTGAGCTGGGTGTGCGCACCCTGTTCAACCTGCTTGGCCCGCTAACCAATCCGGCCAGCGCAAAAAACCAGGTCATGGGCGTATTCCGCCGCGAGCTCACCGGCAAGCTTGCCAACGTATTGAAGGAACTGGGCAGCCGTCATGTCATGGTGGTGCATGCCGCCGACGGTTTGGATGAGATCTCCCTCGCGGGTGATACATTCGTCGCCGAACTGAAAAATAGAAAAGTAACCGAGTACACGTTGAACCCTGTCCAATTCGGCTTTGCCCCTTGCAGTTCGGACAAGCTGACGGTACATAATATCGATGAAGCCAAAGCCATGTTCTTCGCTGCACTCAACAACCAGGATGGCCCCGCGCGCGACATCGTGGCACTGAACGCCGGTGCGGCCATCTATGTGGCAGGCGCATCGGCCAGCCTCGCGGAAGGCATTGCCGCAGCGCAGGCAGCACTGGCAAGCGGCGCAGCCAAAACCAAGCTGGCACAACTTGTCGCCTTCACCAGCCGCTTCAAACAGGCTTAATCATGTCCGACATCCTCAACAAAATTCTTGCTGTCAAAATCAAAGAAGTTGCCGCTGCGAAAGCTCAGGAACCGTTTGAAGCGGTGCGTGCAGCCGCAGAATTTGCCGTGCCGCCACGCGATTTCGTCGGCGCCATTCGTGCCAAGCACGCTGCCGACCGCTCTGCTGTCATCGCCGAAATCAAAAAGGCCAGCCCGAGCAAAGGCCTGCTGCGAGAGGATTTCAATCCGGCAGAGATTGCCCAAAGCTATGCACAGCACGGCGCTGCCTGTTTGTCGGTGCTCACCGACGAACAATTTTTTCAAGGCAGCTCGGGCTACCTGCGTGCAGCCAAGGATGCATGCGATTTACCCGTGCTGCGCAAAGATTTTATGATCGACCCGTACCAGGTGTATGAAGCGCGTGCGATGGGTGCAGATTGCATTCTGCTGATCGTTGCCGCACTGCAACTGCCGTTGATGCAGGAGCTGGAGGCAATCGCTCACTCTCTGGGTATGGCGGTGCTGGTGGAGGTACACGATGCAGCCGAGCTGGTGCTGGCGTTGCAGCTCAAGACGCCGCTGATAGGTATCAATAACCGCAATCTGCGCACCTTTGAAACCCGGCTTGAAACCACGCTGGAATTATTGCCGTCTATATCGGCGGAACGTATCGTGGTCACGGAAAGCGGCATTCTGAAACCGGAAGATGTCGCGTTGATGCGCGTCAATCGCGTCGATACCTTTCTGGTAGGCGAGGCCTTCATGCGCGCCGCCAATCCCGGTGCAGAACTGGCCCGGCTGTTTGCCTGAAAAGCCGGCCTAGTTGTAATGTACTAGTAATTGCTGAATAATAGCCCAGCAAAATGCCGGACTCATAACAAGGCAACAGCTCTAGCCAAAGGGTGGAGGATTTCAAGATGGCTGTTTCAGTGCATGCAGTCGCGGACTATTTCATCCGCAAAGTCGACCGGGAAGCCGGCGACGACATGACGCATTTCAAATTACAAAAACTTCTTTATTACGCCCAGGCATGGTATCTGGCGATGCATGATGAGCCAATGTTCCCAGCCCAATTCGAAGGCTGGGTGCATGGCCCGGTCTGCCGCGATGTATACGAGCGTTTCCGCCACGTCGCCCGGAATCCGATCCCACCCGAAGATGCTACCTCCGACCCGGTAGAGCTGGACGACAATGCCCACGCTTTCTTGGACGAGGTATGGGACAGTTACGGGCAATACACCGCACCCAAGCTGGAGCGCATGACGCACGAGGAGGACCCTTGGCTTAATGCACGCATGGGATTGGCTGCTGATGAAGAAGGCCATAACCTGCTGGACGAAGACTGCATGCGCCACTACTATCGCGCACGCATGCATGCACGCAAGCGCATTCGGGTAATCCACCCTAGTCAGTGAATTGTGCGCGGCGCCTCAGTCACGATTCCTGCCGCAAAAATCTGCTCCGCATCCACTGCATCATAGGTGTAGTGCTGGTTACAGAATTCGCAGTTCACCTCAATCCGCCCCATTTCAGCCAAGACAGATTTCACTTCATCGTAGCCCAACATACGCAGCATGTCCGCAACGCGCTCGTGTGAACAGGAGCAACTGAAGCGCACAGCGTGGCTTTCCAACAGGCGCAAATCTTCTTCATGGAACAGACGATGCATGATTTCAGCCACCGGCAAACCCAGCAATTCCTGCGGCGTGATCGTTGCCGCCAGATGAGTCGCGCGATCCCATGCATCGGTATCTTCGCTACGCTGTCCGGGCAAGCGTTGTAACAACATACCCGCAGCCTGGTTTCCACTGGTGGCGAGCCACAGCCGAGTGTCCAGCTGCTCTGAATGACGCATGTAATTTTCTAGCATCCCGGCCACACTGCCGCCGGAAAGCTCAACAACACCCTGGTAATTTCGCTTGCCCGCATCTGTATGGATTGAAATGGAAAACCTGCCCTCGCCCAGCAATTCAGCCAAGCTGTTACCGGTAAGCTCGCCTTCCCACTTGGCGGTGGCGCGCATGGTCATATCACTGTTGCATTCGACCACGACCAATCGCACCGGACCGTTACCCTGCATCTGCATCACCAGTGCACCGGAGAATTTGAGTGTAGCCGCAAGCAGCGCAGTAGCGGCCATCAATTCGCCCAACACTGTACGCAACGGCATGGGGTATTCGTGACGCCCCAATACTGCCTGCCAAGTAGTGTCCAGATGCACGATCTCGCCGCGCACCGGGGCCTGCTCGAACAGAAAACGTTGCAATGTATCTTGTTGTACCATTTTGCTATTATGATTTAATGAATCACGAAAAAATCGACCACTGCATTGAAACACTGAGCTTGCGGGGATGCACCGAGGTGTGCGAAGTGATCCGCTTGCTGGAGGAAGGCGAAGCCTTGCCAGAAACTGCCGAGCTTAACGATGACGAACGGGAAGCAGTGCTAAATGAACTTAAAGCGGTCATGGCAATTTATACGGAGCGGAAAGGCCCTGCTTTCTAGCCCTTTTTCGGACTTCTGCGGCGCCCTTCGTAAGTCGCAATGGATTTAACAATATCACCGTAGGGCAAGCTCTCAATATCATCATAGCGGCTCATGGCTTGTTCCAGCAATTCAAAGATATTGTCCACACGAGCATGGCTCGTCGTTTCTGGGTAAACCGCCACTTGCATCCCCAACAGGCCACCGCACTGCACTTTCATTTCCTTGGCATGCGTAATTTCCTCGTCCACATGCGTGATTTTCAGGGTGAATGAGGCTTTATGGCGCAATTCTTCAAGCAACTTGGCGCAACGGTCACGCGCAACCACTTCCTTGCAGCTTACCGAGATGCGATCGGCAAGTAACACCCGTGCAGACTTTTCACAACTGAAATAGCTGGTCAAGATGGCTTTGCCGAAGGGGCAAGCCAACGGATTTGAAGCGCGATAAGCTTGGCGATAAGCATCTCCGTCCATGATTATGCGTGCTCGAAATATCCGGGCTAGTAATCGTCACCGATAACAGGCTGCGGTTCTCTATACTCATTGAGCGTATCTTCCGCTTGCAGCTGGTTCTCACCGAAGATCACCTTGACCGTACCTTTATCGTCCTCTGCCAGTTCGGTACGGCGGATCTTGGCAAATGCACTGGCTTCCTTGAACTTATCAAACGTTTGAACCAGCTCAAGTAGCTTGATGGGAAAAGTAGTTACTTTATATACATAGTACGGCATAACAAAATCCTTAGGAAAAATAAAATACCACTGCACTATCATAAAAGATGCAATCAGGAATAAGCAGAGAAGAAGAAAGTCAGTTCAACTTCGACGCCGATTGTTTACCATTCCGACGCTCGCGCTGGCGGCATTCGTCGGCACGACGATCAGACTGTGAACGCCGATCATGGAATACTAGGCCGTCTTTGGTCAAAAATGGCAAACTGCCATTAAAAATACTGCCCCGCCTGCGGTCTCCACTGTCACGCCGATCGTTGATATCCATCCCTAGTTTTCTTTTTTTATGGTAAGCATTTATCCCCCGGAGCTGATGCGCTTCGCCTCTTTTCCACCAACAACCTCGTTGTACTTTACCATAAAATCAGTCGCTTGCAAGTTGTTACAAACCCACTTTAGCAGTTCAGGTTTGCGTCATGCCTAGAAACTAGCTCTAAAGCCAGAATGGCAGCCGCTCTAATTTTACAGGGCCAATCCTGTTCGCAGGAGCAGTTTGAAAAGCCACTTCTGCGGTTGCCTGATACCAGACCGCCCCGTACAATGTTCCAAGGATCAAGAACAAGAAGGAGCCCGCCGATGGACGAGCAATATACCGAGCTGGAAAGAAAATTCCCGCGCATCATTGAGCGCATCGTCGAGTTATGGAACAAGTTTGAACTCGATGATTATCTCAACGAGATCATGATTGACGATAGAGGAAATCGTCAAGGATTTCCCGAAGATGTGGCTTCGGAAATCCTTTTCTTGCGCGCGCTTCATGGCTACCACATGCGTGGTGCGAATGAAGCGAAACCAAATGCTCACACTGTCTGGATTAACCCTGAATATTCCAAACCTACCAACGAAGACAAAGATTAGCCGGCTGTCGCAAGTACTTTAAAATGTTTCCATACTGATGCGGTAAACCTCGGCTAGCGAGGTATGCCGCAACCTGGCCTGTTCAATGGCATTTTGCGTCAGCGGAACCATCCCGCCTTGTAAAGCCAGCCGGCGCAAATTTCCGGCTGCAGCTCCGGGTTCAATCGCATCACGCACACTTTCATTTGTCACCATCAATTCATATACCGCAAGCCTGCCGTAATAGCCCGTGTGATTGCAGCGCTCGCACCCCTGTCCTTTGAAAAACACCTCACTCTCACCTACCCCCAGGCTGCGGCGAATGGCAGGATCAATATCTTCCTCAACCGCACAGTGGCTACAGTTACGCCTGACCAGACGCTGCGCCAACACACCGATGATGGCGGATTTCAGCAAATAAGGTTCCACCCCCATTTCCATAAGACGGGTAATCGCTCCCGGTGCGTCGTTGGTATGCAGGGTTGAAAGCACCAAATGCCCAGTCAACGCGCTTTCTAGCGCAATTTTGCACGTCTCTTGATCGCGAATTTCACCGACCATTATCACGTCCGGATCATGGCGCAGGATATGCCGTAGTGCCTGAGGGAAACCGAAGTGAATGGCGGGCAGAATTTGAATCTGGCGGATACCCTCGATTTCGTACTCGACTGGGTCTTCCACCGTAACGATATTGACATTGCGCGTCATTACCTGACGCAAGGCGGCATATAGCGTCGTGGTCTTGCCAGACCCGGTTGGTCCGGTGACCAGCAGCACACCAAAACTCTTGTGAATAAGGTCGACAAATTGCGCCTCGTCACGAGTGCTGAAGCCAATCTCGCTCAATGCTCTCAGGCCTTCTCCCTTATTCAAGATACGGATAACAATGCTTTCGCCGAACTGGCATGGGATCACCGAAAGACGCAAGTCGATGATATTTTTTCCGTCGATCATGCGAGAACGCCCATCTTGAGGCAGGCGATGTTCCGCGATATTCAGCCTGCCTAGAATCTTGATACGGCTGACGATAGCAGGCAACAAACCTTTCTGCAGGTCGCGCTTGGCAACGAGCGCGCCATCGATGCGATACAACAACTCAATAGACTTATTTCCTGGCCGGATGTGTATGTCTGAAGCGCGCTGATGGATAGCGTCGAGAATAATATTGTTGACCAGCTTGACTATGGGCGCCTCGTTCGCCAGCCGCTCCGCTTCCTGCCATAACTCCTTGTCATCTTCATGATAAAAATTACTGAGTTGAAGGTCAGATAACTCACGCTCCTGCTCGGTTGCATCGTAATGCTGATTAATTGCATGTTCGATATCGCCGCGACTGGCGTAAACCGGGACAATATTGCGCTGTGTGACAAACCCCAATTCAGTCAGGTCATCCGAATCGAGCAAATTTTCCATCGCCACGACCAGATGCTCGTCCTGCAACATGAGCGGGATGATATTGTGCACGCGCGCCAACTCGGCTGTTACGCAAGACAATGCCTTAATGTCGAAATCAAAACCTTCCAGGTTCACTACCGGCGCGCCCAATGAGCGTGCCACCGCAAGATGAATCTGCTCCAGCGTGACCGCCCCATTGTCGGCCAGAATATCCCCCAATTTTCGTTCGGGGGAGTGCCGCTGTACCTCAAGCGCTTCGACCAACTGCTGCCGGGTAATCACTTCCTCATGCAGCAGCAGTTGTCCAAGTTGCACATGGCGAAAATTGCGCTGGTTCTGCAAAGCAAGACCCAGCTGGGCAACGTTACTAACCGTAAGGGGAGTACTACCAGTTTCTAAAAGTTGTACTTTGGTCATGGCAAGATTGATGCGTAGTTATTTATACGAGAGCTAGTAGCATATTGTGTGCCAACGCCCACTGCCCGGCCAGCCTGCCAGACACAACGCAAGCTTGCCAAAAACTCGACACCGCCGTTGAGAAATCGTCCGGATCACCGTGTTGTCATCTTCCCGTCAAATAGGTGTGGTGCAATAGGTATCAATCAGTTAGGTACATTTGAACCACTCGTTTCGCTCTGGCACAAAAACTGCAAAGTGGTATTGACCGGATCAAATAACTTACAAGCCGAGATGACCTTTTTTGAAACCTTCATCGTTTAGGGTATAAGGGAGTAATGAATGATGGCTGAACTAGGATCTGATTTCAAAATCGAGATTTCGCTGAATAGTGCCGGATCGGATACGAATAATGTAATGATCACGCTTCCTGCCGGCCACTGCCCAGTGGTGCACCTTTCCACACAGCAGGCCAGGACGCTTGCCAACGAAATTATCAAAGCCGTTAACAAGGCGGAAGTACGCACCAATCTGCAAACTGCGAACAACATGCGACGCAACGACGCCAAGCATGTCAGCCAGCAACATGACAAGACAGATCCCTTAATGAAGCCGCGCCGACCCATGCTGGTTAGCTCGTAAAGCTGGCCAAGAAGTGGTATCGTTATCAAATAACGGCAGGCATCCCGGTACAATTTCCGCCCAGAGTTCTTTCCGTTAAATACACAACACACCCCATTAACGCGCGCCCCATGGCGCGCTTTATTTATTTGGAGCCCATCATGGCCACTGTCGATCTAACCAAGGACAATTTTGAACACTATATAACCACCAACGATATCGTGATCGTGGACTTCTGGGCGCCGTGGTGCGGCCCTTGCCAATCGTTCGCTCCGGTTTACGAGGCCGTTTCCGAGAAGCACCTGGACATGGTATTTGCCAAGATTAACTCGGAGGAAGAACAGGAGGTGTCAGGCTATTTTCAGATCCGCTCCATACCCACGCTGATGGTATTCCGCGAAAAAGTCGTGCTGTTCACGCAATCAGGTGCGCTTCAGGCTAGCCAGTTAGAAGAGTTGATTGCCAAAATTAAAGAAATAGATATGGTGCAGGTACACAAGGAAATCGCCGAGCAGGATGAGCAGGCTTCCTGAGTTGGATCAGGCCGGCGCATCGCGCGCCGGCCTTTGCTACAACACCGCTGGCAACTGCTTTGCCAAAGCGTTTTTCTGTTCTGTCTCTTTCCCCACCAACGCAAATCCTCGCAGCGCTTTTTCACTATCGTAAAACAACGCAGCAACACCTTCTTCAGCACTGGCCACTTGCCATTCACCCGCAGCATCCATCGGCGGCACTGAAACCACCAGGGGACAAGCAGGCGTCTTGATTACCACTGGCATGGGCGGATAGGAGACTGCTGTCTTTTCCCCTGTCAATGTCTTGGCCAACGCACGCGCAGCCCCCATCAGCGGCAGCACATACAACAACACCAGCCCGCTTACTTCAGCGCAATCCCCCAAGGTGTAAACATTTTGCGCACTCGTCTCCAACCAGGCATTCGCCTCGATGCCGCGATTGACTTTAATCCCTGCTGCCTGCGCCAAAGCGGTACGCGGACGCAGACCGACTGCCGACAAAACCGCATCCGCTGCAAGAGTAGAGCCGTCAGAAAGTGTCACGCAGTAACCGTCGTCGGCACGGTCAACCGCTTCTGCCTTAAGCCCAAAGCGCCAGTTCACGCCCATTTCACTCAGTTTGTCACATAGCATTTCACCGGCGGCGGGCGGCAACATTCGCTCCAAAGGAAAAGCAGCGGGATGGACAATCGTTACCTCGTAGTTTCCGATGCGCAGATCATTAGCGAATTCGCAGCCGATCAATCCGCCACCGATGATTGCAATTTTTTTCTTGCCTTCGATCACCTTGCGAAAACGCGCGTAATCACCCAGGTCGTTGACAGAAAAAACACCTGCTATCCCGTTCCCGCCAAGTGGTGGCCGTATCGGCTCGGCGCCGAGTGCCAGCACCAATTTTCCATAGGACAGCCATTCGCCGTTGACCTGCACACGCTGCCCAGCCGTATCAATTTCACTGACATTCGCACCCGTCAAAATCGTCGCGGCCAATTGTTCGCGCATCTTCTCAACCGGCTGCACCACCAGCGTTTCGGCTGTTTTTCCGGCGGCCAACGCATTGGACAGCATGGGTTTGGAATAGAAACTGCCGTCATCACTGGTGATAATCGTGAGCGGTGATTCCTTGTCCAACTTGCGCAGCTCGCGGGCCAACGTGTAGCCCGCGAGTCCGCTGCCGACAATGAGAATGGGCGCGGTCATCAAGCTGCCATCTCTTCCATCTCGAAATCAGACTTAGCTACTGCGCAATCCGGGCACAACCAGTCGTCAGGTATATCTTCCCAGCGCGTCCCGGCAGAAATACCCTCTTCCGGCATACCTGCTGCTTCGTCATAGATGAAACCACATACGATACATTTCCATTTTTTCATGCTGCTCTCCTTGTCACTAATCAAAATAAATTATGCTAAAACCTTGGCGAGTGTTTCGCGGTAATGGTTAGCATGCCGTTCTTCCACTTTAGTTAATGCGGCAAAGCGTTTGCTCGCCATTTCCAGCGTAGCGCTAAAACGCTGCGCATGTTCTTTCGACTCTGCAATTTGCTCATCGATCTCCGCCACCGCAGCGTGATTTTTTTCTTCAACTGCCGCATGGCGGAAGGCCGGGTACATCTCGGTGTATTCATGCGTTTCACCTTCGATCGCCAATTGCAGACAACGCGCCGGGGTCATTTGTTCCGCAGGGAACAGCAAATCAAGGTGACCATGCGCATGCTGTACTTCCTGCGCGGCGGTTGCTTCAAATACGCGCGCCGTTTCTTCGTCACCATGTTTGCGGCACATTTTAGCGAAGTACAAATACTTGGCATTCGCCATCGACTCACCTGCAAATGCAGCTTCAATGTTCTTGATTGTTACCGAATCGTTCTTGCTCATTTCATGCCTCCTATGTATCGAATTTTGGAATGTTTGCCGAATCTTTCTCAGCGCACAGTTCGCATGATAGGGAAGCAGTTACGATTGATCCAATCGATTGTTACGATACGTTCGATAGCTTTTTACTATCATTTATTTCTTCCTTGGCGTATCCAGCAGCTTGACGCACGGCAGGCCGCACGTCTGGATTGCCCGACGCACCGCTTCGATCGCCTGCGGTCGCGGAAAGCTGCGCCGCCATGCCAGCGCCACACGGCGGCTGGGTATCGGCTTGGCAAACGGGCGATAGGCCAGCAATTTATTCTCCTGACCGGGATTCCCGATCGCCGTGCAGGGCATGACGCTTAAGCCGGCGCCGGATGCCACCATATAACGGATGGTCTCCAGAGAGCTGCCCTCCAGCGTTTGCTGCATGCCATTGGCAGTTCCCGCGCGGTTCAGCGCCGGACAGGCCTGCAACACATGATCGCGGAAGCAATGCCCGGAGCCCAGCAAAAACAAGGTTTCCCCGGCCAGCTCTGCAGCATCGATAGATTTCTTTTTGCTCCATGCATGCGCGGCTGGCAGCGCTATCTGGAATGGCTCATCGTACAGCGCCCGCACTTCAACGCCGGGCTCTTCGAACGGCAGCGCAATAATCGCCGCGTCGATGTCGCCGCGCTTTAACGATTCTCGCAATCGCGCCGTAAAATTTTCCTCGATGATCAGCGGCATCTTGGGCGCGCGCTCATGCAAGGCCGGAATCAGGCGCGGCAGCAGGTATGGCCCGATGGTATAAATCGCGCCCAGGCGCAACGGCCCCTGCAACGGGTCCTTGTTCTGCTGCGCCAGCATCTTGATTGATGCCGCTTGTTCCAGCACGCGCCCTGCCTGATCGACTATCAGCGCGCCGACGTCAGTCAAACTCACTTCGTTGCCGCCACGCTCGAAAATGGAAACGCCCAGTTCGTCCTCAAGCTTGCGGATGCCTGCACTCAGTGTCGGCTGACTGACAAAACACGCCTCTGCTGCCCGCCCGAAGTGACGTTTACGGGCGACAGCGGCGATGTAGCGAAGCTCAGTCAGCGTCATTAATTAACCGGTAGAATGCACAAGTTGACCACTCTCAGTGGAAACCCTAGTAAAATGTTCGAGTATTATTGTAACTTTTAATTTCGTAAGAGAGAACCCATGACAAACCCAGATCGCTTCCAGGCCGCCCTTGCGGGCTTTGACGCCGCCAACTCAGAAGACCCCAACAAGGAGTCCTTCGAAGGCAAGGAATACCCCAAGGAATTAATCTACGCACAACGCATGAGCGCCTGTTTGGAACAGTTCCAACCAGATGCCTCGGAAGTACTCAAGCTCGCTATCCGCGCCCAGCATATCCAGCGCTGGAAAATTCCGCGCAAGGATTATCCGATGGATCGCCCCGGCTACCACAACTGGAAAAACACGCTGCGCGTGTTCCACGCCGACACTGCGGGCAAGATCATGCAGGATGCGGGCTACGACGAAGAAACCATCAAGCGCGTGCAATCCATCATCCGCAAAGAACGTCTGAAACAAGACCCGGAAGTACAAACGCTGGAAGACGTGGTGGATCTGGTGTTCGTGCAGTTCTACCTGGAAGCTTTCGCCAAGCAGTATGAAAACGACCCGGAAAAACTCATCGACATCGTGCGCAAGACCTGGAAGAAAATGTCTGACAAAGGCCACGAAGCGACACTAAAGCTGCCGATTCCAGAGCATTTGATGCCTTCGGTGGTGAAGGCAATTTCGGAATAATTCAAAACCATTTAACCACGGGGAACACGGGGAAAATCCGCGCATTACACGATTTTCCCATGCCCATCTCACTGGGTAATTGATTTGGATTTTTCTGTGTGCAGACGACTAGCCGCCTCCAGGCTAGTTGTGTTAGCAATATAAGCAGGGCCAAACCATTAAGACGTTGGCATCAGGCATCAGGCATCAGGCATCAGGCATCAGGCATCAGGCATCAGGCATCAGGCATCAGGCATCAGGCATCAGGCATCAGGCATCAGGC
>JBBRTU010000044.1:0-22851 GCA_038244115.1 Burkholderiales bacterium | reverse complement strand
TGCCAAGGGTTCTGGGGGTCACAGAAGTAGACCTTTATATCGGTCGCACAAGTGAAGCGCTTATGGTCGGCCATCTCTTTCCCCCGATCCCAAGTCAGCGACTTGTAGAGTTCCTGCGGTAACTTGCGAGCATTTTTGATTCGCCCGATAGCATTCCTGATCGCCGTTGCGCTTAATCTCGCGACTGATAGTGGATGGCGCGCGCCCGAGAGACTTTGCAATCGAACGTATCGACTGCCCTGCCACCACTGCACGCGATATTTCTTCGCGTTCAGCCAGAGTCAGAGCCAATCTCGAACGGCGTCGTTGAGTCGGTCGTATCCCACCACTCTCTGCCAGAATGCGTTGTATTGATGAGTGGTTCCGAGCAAACATCTGTGCAATCTGCTGGAGAGAGTCACCTTTCTGCCAGCGATCCAACATGAGCGCTTTTTGACTTTCCGTGTAATAAATCCGTGGTCTTTGTTTCATTTGCAACACTCCTTCTGCTTACGCAGATTTTAGTGTGTTGCATCGACCAGTTGAATCCGCACAACCTATCCGGACAGTCGCCGACTGCTGTCACGATGGAAATCAGTGTGAATTTTCCTACTGAGCCATAATACTGGATAAATCAAAACCGCCGAGAATCTCGGCATCAGCAAAAGGTGGAGGGGGGCACACCTGCGTTAACTTGCGGTCGAATCGGCGGCGATAGCCGCCATGATTATCAATACCTATCGGTTTTTCATTGCCAGGAAAGCATCTACCATTTCAACAGCACTTTTCCCACCCACAAACCAATGATGCCGAAGCCGACCATCGGAATGTAATGCCACTGGATAACGTGCATGACAGAGTCGTTCTGCTCATGAAGCCTGAGCCACAATGCTCCGATACTGAAGGCGTAAAGCAGGGCAATGCTGCCCGCCAGATGACAATGGGTGCTGGCGAATTTCCGCATGGAATAAAATATCCAGGCCGCCGGCAAGATGGAAAACAGAGCAATGCTGATGGTGCATTGATAGCTGTGCTGGGGTAGCGGAGCGGGTGGACTATCGGCGTGCCAGGAAAAAAAGATGATCACCACGAACAGCGCAAGTAGTACGGCCGGCGCAAACACAACGCGGCGCATCTGGTGCAGGTCGGGGAACACCAGCACCGCAGCCCCAGAAGAACTGGCGGCCAAGATGCCCACCAGGCAAATGATTTCCGCCACGAACCATGGCTCGTGGAATTTTGCCATGAGGTCGGGGCGCAGGCCGGAAATGACCAGCGAGAGGACGATATAGGCTGTTGCGCCGGCCAGCCATCTCAAGGATAACCTGAACGGATGGGGGGCTGGCTGCACCTTTGTGGCATCCTGAGCCAATGCTTCGACCAGTTCTTCGATATTTCCCATTATCTTTCCAGTTTCTTCCTTAACGCCTTATAGGCGCGATGCGCCGCTACTTTCACTGCGGATTCCTTCATCCCGGTCTTTTCGGCCACCTCTTTAGCGGTATAGCCTTCCTGGTGCATCATCTGCAGGATGGCCGCCTGCTTTGCCGGAAGCTTCTGCACTTCCCCGCTAATAGATTCGTAGGTAATGTCAGTTTTGGTTACAGATTCCTGCAAATCATTTTCCACTTCGGATAATTCAACGGCATGCCGCAGGTGATCGGCATAATACACCCGCAAATGATCCTGCAAACGGAATTTGGCAATGGCATAGGCCCACGGCTTGTATGGGCGGTTGCCGTCATAGGTATGCCGCGCCTTGTGGATGGAAAGCAGGATTTCCTGCAGCAGGTCGTCCACTTCGACGCTGGAATTGAGGCGTTTCGCCAGGAAAGGCCGGAGGAATCGCGCGGTCTCCTGCAGCAAGATGGTATAGGCGCGTGTGTCCCCATCCAGGGACAGCTTCATCAGCGTTTCGAAATTTTCGGTTTTTTCCGCCACCCATGTAACCTTTTTTCTTACTTGTTCGAATTAGCCAGTACACGGAGCAGCAATAAACGTTGTGAATGATGCCTGTGCTGCAGTCATTGAATAGGACTAGCATGCTGATCCGTGGTGACAATCTTTTCCGGGCAAGCCATTAGCAATGGCGCCACTTTAAAACTAAAGGAGATTCAAATGAACAAACTTTCTTCCGCGTTGCTCACCTTCTGCCTGATGGCCACCGGCAGCCTCGCTCTTGCCGAGACCCCCAAGGCCATGGATTCTATGGAAAAGAATTCGATGAGTAAGGATAACACGGGCCAGTACCCTATGAAAAAAGATGCCATGGACCAGGGTTCCATGAAAAAAGACACGATGGAAAAGGGTGCAATGACCAAGAAAAAACACGCCAAGAAAATGCGCAAGCCCGAGCAGGATGGCAAAATGGAACGGGGTGGCGGCATGACTATGGAACGCACTAAATAATCCCCTGAACAGCATGGTGCACAACGTGCCGCAGATGTTCAAGCTTATTCTCGCACCCCACATAGTGTCACGTGGGAGGCGGGCCATCAAACTGCATCCTGGATTCTCTTTTGAGGAGGGCAAATGCTAGGCGCAATCGGATCGTCATCATTCTCCGGTACTACCGGCACCGGCGCATCAACGGCCGTCCTCGAAGCCCAACTCGCCCAGTACCAGAGACAATTGTCAGACTGCATCCATTGCAGTTCTGCCAAGACACCCGAAGGCAAGGCCGCGATTCAAATACTGTCGGACAAAATCAGTGCAGTAAAAAAACATATCGAAGGGGGCGACATTGCGAAATCAACCAGCCAGCCCACGACGAAACCGTCCCTAACCGTTAGCACGGACAAAGACAGGGCTGCGCTATCAGGGCGAGATAAAACCGGCATCGATTCCGTATCAGCAACCAGTTCAGCAGGTACGGCTGTGGGCAGTCTGGTAAATGTGTTTGCTTAGCAGCCTGTCGGAATTTGTAGCAAAAATAGCAAGCCAAAATTGCATTGAAACTTAACATTGCAGGAAGAAAAATGGACAAACGTACTTTCATGAAGTTGACTGCGGGCGGGGCGGGCATGCTGGTGATGGCTAGGCTTTTTATGTCGGAGAGGGCGCTAGCAACGGAGCCAATCGGAAAACTCATCAAGACTGACGCGGAATGGCGAAAGTTGCTCACGCCCGAGCAGTTCAACGTGCTTCGCGAGGAAGGTACCGAGCGTCCTTTTTCGAGTCCGCTCAACCATGAAAAACGTGCTGGGACATTTGTCTGCGTGGCCTGTGGGCTGGCGCTCTTCCCCTCCAAGTTCAAGTACGACAGCGGCACTGGCTGGCCGAGTTTTTACGATGCCTTTCCCGGCCACGTCGAAACCACTACCGACCACAAACTAATTTTGCCGCGCACTGAATATCACTGCGCACGTTGCGGCGGCCATCATGGGCATGTGTTCGATGACGGCCCCAAGCCCACCGGCCTGAGATATTGCAACAACGGCGTGGCACTGAGATTCATCCCCGACAAGGCTTAAAGGACATACCATGCACGCCAAAAACATAAAATATTTTCTTGAAACATTCTCTTTTCTGACGCTCTTCGCTCTTCTCCTACCCGGACAGACGATGGCCGATGGCCAGACTTCCCGCCTGCCGGAACCGATCAAGGATGCGCATCTTGAAAAAATTTCAGGTCAGCAGACTGCTGTGTTCGCCGGCGGTTGTTTTTGGGGCGTCGAGGCGGTGTTCAGGCATACCAAGGGAGTGATTAGCGCGACTTCAGGCTACGCTGGCGGTGCCGCCAAGACCGCCACTTACGAACAGGTTAGCAACGGCAGGACCGGACATGCCGAGTCGGTGCAAGTGGTGTACGACCCCGCACAAATTTCCTATGGCCAACTACTTAGAATTTTCTTCGCCGTGGCGCACAATCCGACCGAGCTCAACCGCCAGGATCCAGACCACGGCACGCAGTACCGCTCCGCCATCTTTTATACCAGCGATAGCCAGCGCCAGATTGCGCGTACCTACGCCGACCAGATACAGCCGTTATACACTGCCCCCATCGTGACGCAAGTGGTGCCACTACAAGCCTTCTATCCAGCCGAAGCTTATCATCAGAATTATCTGGCGCTGCATCCAACCCAGCCCTACATCGTGTTCAACGACCTACCCAAGCTCGAACACCTGCGCGAGCAATTCCCGGCGCTCTATCAGTGATGCATCACCGTTCCAGAATCCGTTGCCGCCAAGGGCTGGCCGCCGCCATAATCGCGCTGCTGGCACTTGCCCCCGCTGCACGGGCGCAGTCCTGCCGCAAGGACAGCCCGGCGCATAGGGTGGCGCTGGTAGAACTCTATACCTCGGAGGGCTGCAGCAGCTGTCCGCCGGCAGACCGTTGGATGTCCACGCTCGTGGGCAAATCCAGGGAGGAGAGCGTCGTCGCGCTGGGGTTGCATGTCGACTACTGGGATTCGCTCGGCTGGCGAGATCGCTTTGCCAGCCCCGTGTTTACTCACCGGCAGAACGCCCTCGCCAAACTCGGCAATGCACGATTTGTTTATACGCCCGAGGTCTTCCTCGGCATGCGGGAATTTCGTGACTGGCACGATCCATCGGTCTTCGAAAGTGCTGTCAGGACGATCAACACGCTCCCCGCTCAGGCCGACATTACGCTCAGCGTGCAGGCGGGCGTCGGTGCCAGAGATTTAGCGGTGCAAGCAATATTCTACCTCAGGCCCGGCGTCGTGACCCAGCAGGCTCTCGGCTTTATCGCGATCTTCGAGGACAATCTCAGCAGCACCGTCAAGGCTGGCGAAAATCGCGGCTCCACGCTGCGGCACGATCGCGTGGTCAGACTGTTGCTCGGGCCGCTGGCACTTCCCGGAGGCACCGCCGATGTTCGCCGCACGGTCGTTATTCCATCCGACTGGCAGGCTGATTATTTCGGGGTCGCAGCGTTTGTAGAGGATCCGGTCGTAGGCGCTATACTTCAAGCCACTAGCTTGGGACTTTGCCGGGCTGTATAGACCGGGCTTAGAGAGGGCAGAAAAAAATGAGCGCAGGTGCAGATATGATTCATCCCGCATGGCTAAGGGCAACCCACTGGGTTAATGTGGTTGCGGTGCTGCTACTCGTGATGAGCGGGTGGAAAATTTACAATGCGTCGCCGATTTTTTATTTCCTCTTCCCCAAGGAAATCACGCTTGGAGGATGGCTCGGCGGCGCCCTGCTGTGGCACTTCTTCGCGATGTGGATTCTGGCGCTAAACGGTCTCATCTATCTCGTTGCAAATTTGCTGACCGGACGATTCATGCAAAAATACTTCCCGCTTCACCCCAAAGACGTGTTGGCCGATATTCTCGCAGCACTCCGTGGCAGGCTTCAGCACGACGATCTTAGCCGCTACAACGCCCCGCAGAAACTCGCCTACCTGTTTATCATTCTGGATATAACCGTACTCGTGTTATCCGGACTGGTTATCTGGAAATCCGTGCAGTTTCCACTACTGCGAGAACTGATGGGGGGCTACGATACGGCCCGCGTCGTGCATTTCCTGGCGATGGCGGTACTGCTCGCCGTGGTTGCCCTGCATGTGGTGATGCTCACGCTTGTCCCGCGAACATTCATGCTGATGATACGTGGACGTTGAGGAGCGCCAGATGATCAAGCAAAAGAAACGCCAAACACTGGACGAAGCGGTAATCGTCAAAGCCGCGATGGATATTTTGCCGCTTCCATCACGGCGCTTGTTCATGCGCCGCGCCCTGACGCTAGGTGGATTGTCGCTACTCAGCGGATGCGCCCTGACCGACGAGAATTCAGTCGAACGGGCGTTGTTGAAAGTTTCCCGCTTCAACGACAAGGTGCAGGGATGGCTGTTCGATCCCAACCGACTCGCACCCACTTATCCCGAATCGATGATTACCCGGCCCTTCCCGTTCAATGCCTTTTATGACCTGGATAAAATCCCGAAAATCGATGCCGATTCTTATCGCCTTGAAATCAGCGGCATGGTTGCAGACAAGCACGACTGGACACTGGCTGAGCTATACAAACTGCCGCAAACCAGCCAAGTCACGCGTCATATTTGTGTCGAAGGCTGGAGCGCAATTGGCAAATGGGGTGGTGTAACGTTCTCGACTTTCCTCAAGCGCATCGGCGCCGACCTGTCAGCAAAATACGTCGGTTTCAAATGCAAAGACGACTATTACACCAGCATCGATATGCCCACCGCCCTGCATTCGCAGACGCTCCTCGCCTTCACTTACGATGGCCAGATCTTGCCGCCGGAGTATGGATATCCCATGAAATTACGGATGCCGACCAAGCTCGGCTACAAGAATCCGAAACACATCCAGGCGATCTTCGTCACCAACACCAACCCCGGTGGTTATTGGGAAGACCAAGGGTACAACTGGTTCGGCGGCAGCTGAGTTCCCCCTGGGCTGCCCAAGCATGGGATAAAACTTTAGCCCCCGCGAACTAAAGTCCGCGAAGCATATGGGACTTCGCTAAAACCACATTCAGAAACGTGCGGCAGTATGCACAGTGTTTAAAACCTTAATGCACTGGCTAATGCCGGCGGTTTTTATCACACAATTGAAAATAAATGCTTGCGAGTGTAACCAAACCCCCAGCCGCCACGAACTTATCTGTGTCTGGCTCTGACCGTAACTGCACCAAGCAACGAGGCTTGCCAGGCACCCTTCAACTACTTCAAAGGATCAAAATCATGACTACTAAAACATCTCATGTCGATTCAGCTGGAGCGTCAATTCGCAACGCCCTTCGCTTAACGCTGCGTACAACTCTGCTGGCAGCCGCATTGAGTATTGGCACACAGACCTTCGTGACCTCCGCGTACGCCGCGGGAGACGAGCCTGTGTCGTATTCTGTGCAGCTACCTCTGATCCCGGGTTGGTACAAAGGCCAGCAGATATTTTATCTGCAGACCGAAGCTTCCGACCAGGCGGTGGCAATGTCGCAACAGGCGACCTATGTTAAACGCCTCGCGAATGCAGCGACTGCGAGCCCGTCGGCAGTCGACGACATCTATGCCGTAACCAACTTCAAGCAGTCCAACATTGTCCCATCCGCGCCGCTTCCGGAAGGCCCGACCAACGCAGATCCAGACTACACACCCTTGTGGCAGGTCACGCTGGTCACCTGGGCAAATCCGAAGCATGCGCACCTGTTAACCTCGGAGGAGGATGTCAAGACAGCAGCGGCGGCTGGAGAAGTCACGCTGTCCCAGACCCCCATCGTCGTTAACTGTCCAATCATCTATTCGCCGCAGGGTGGGCTGTTCCCTCAGGCCAAGATCATCGTGCACCATCAAAAGGATCACGATAAGGACGCTGACTAAGCTTCGGCAACTCCAGTTCTGCCTGGCGCTACAGCCAGGCAGATCGACCGCATCAGCCGCGCATTATTCAACTAGTGCCAATAGCCATAGAGGCGAATTGTTTCTATTTGCGCACATGTTCACTCCTTTTATTTCAGTCAATAGGTTGAGAGAGGATATCTGGAGGCCATCACACGGATAGGCTCGTATTAGTCGCAATGTCATGCTGAGATGACACTAGTGGTTCTGAATGTGAATGATCCAAATGGGCTGTTATTTTGGCACCTCGCTCAGCGCAATACCCAAAGCACTGGCTACCCCATTGCTATAGGCAGGATCGGCCTTCAGGCAATTTGCGATATGGCGAATCTGAACTTCCTTCGGTGCTGCGTCTATAGAATGTGCCGTATTATCAAATAAGACCTGTTGTTGTTCACGAAACTGCTGCATTTGCGGAAGGCTTTTGAAGTGCTTAGTGGATAGTCATGCTCAGGGCTATAATGTTTACTGCGCCAAATATGCCTGCGTGATGGACATAGCTGCAAGCAATTCCATCAGCGTTCGCTCACGTTACGGCCTTCACACTCGCGCTGTCACCAAATTTTGTGACCTGCATATCCGAAGGCTTCAGCCATTTCGATACCTCCATGACTGCTCCGGCTGTTTCTGCCTGACCGAGAACCACTGGCAGAAATTGGCACCGAACTGCCCGTTTGTGTAAATGCACAATCAAATCAGACGCAACTCGAACACCTAATCGGACAGGTAACTCAATACGTAAGCCGCCGCTTCAAGCGCACCTTCCAGATATCCGCCGCTCTGTTCAGCTGATTCTGAACCGGCAAGCAATATTTGCCCTCCCCAGATGGCACGATCCGAAGGCGTTACTCCGTACGTAGGATGTTGTGTCAGTGGTGCGCGATCTGATTCAGTCGCTGTATACACATCGTCACCCCAATCTTTTATCAGTAGCTCGACGGGCCGCCCTGCCTGCACGCCGAAGAGTCGCTGCAACTGCGCAAGGCAGCGCCGGGACAACTCCGGCACGTCAAGCTGCCGGCGCACCTCCGCGCTCAATCCAAAAAAACCGAACAAGGCATACGGCCCGCCAGAGGCGGGTGACGCATCATAGATTTCTGACAAGGGTCCGTGTCTACTGAACACCTCACCGGACAGACCTTGTTCCCGCCAGAATGGCTTTTCATATAGCGCTATGATCTTTGCATGGCCTGCCATCCAGGTGGGTGTACTAAGCCATTGATGGTGCAATGTGTCAGGCAGGTCGGGGGCGAATGCCAATCGTTCCATCAGTCGTGGTGGCATGGCCAACACCACACGCCGCGCTTGAATTGACTGTTGGATTCCCTTGGCATCGACCATGTCCACCGTGACACCGGCGATTTGCCGGTTAAGACGAATGGCTTTTGTACTCAACAACAGCGAATCTGGTGCAATCGCTTCGGCCAGCCGATCGATAATGGTCATCGCGCCACACGTCACGCGATAGGATTGTGCATGTGCAGATGGACCGTTGTAGCGTTGCGGCGCCGCTGCGTCGGTGTCTTCATAGAGCAGGACGCCATGGGTATATTGCGGGAATACAGGAATAGCTAGTTCGTCGAACATGCGCTGCATCAACGGCTGTAGTGATGGCCAGATCCACGCCGGCCCGAGATCAAACCGCGCAACACCACTAACAACCTTTTGTTGCGAGGGACACTGTGATAACACCCGCCCGCCCAGCCGGTTCCGCGCTTCAATCAGCAGGAATTCATGATTTACCCGTGCCAAGCCGTGTGCGAGATAAACGCCGCTTAACCCGCCCCCAATGATCAGCGTATCGGTCTGCATTTTGTTTATACCAGTTGAAAATTCTTAAGCGGATTCGCGACGTGCCTGGCCGACTAGATTCAGCACGGTAGAACCAATAATAACAGGAGAAATACCACAGATTTTGTCACGCGTTGAACAATTTTCCTGTTATCAAGAAAAAACGGGTTCTTCATTTGTTAATATATTTAGTCACATTCTTCCCTCTTAGATTCTCAGCGAATGGCCGCTAAGGAGTCATGGATTCAACCGGTGGATGCAACAGATTGGCTGAATCGTTCAGCAGGCGTTTCGTAGTTTAGTGTTTTCCTTGGTCGCTCATTCAATGTCCTAGCCACGTCATTTAGTTGTGCTTGGGAGTAGTTTGAGATGTCGGTTCCCTTGGGGAAATACTGCCTCAACAGCCCATTCGTATTTTCATTAGACCCACGCTGCCAAGGACTATGAGGATCGCAGAAATAGACCTTGATGTCAGTCGCCAACGTGAAACGCTTGTGGCCGGTCATCTCTGTGCCTCGATCCCATGTCAGCGACTTGTAGAGTTCCTGCGGCAACGTGCGAGCGTTCTTGATCAGCGCTTTGATAACTGTCTCGGTTTCTTTGCTGGGAATCTTCACCAACATTACGTAGCGTGTTTGACGTTCGACGAGAGTTGCAATCTGGCTACCGGGAGTTCCGCACAGCAGGTCACCTTCCCAGTGGCCCGGTACGGCCCGATCTTCCGCCATGGCTGGGCGCTCGCTGATCGATACCGCGTCACGGATTCTGCGGCAATCGTCTGACTTCTGGGTGTGATGACGTGAACGGCGCATGACTCGCATTCGCCGCAAATGTTGCAACAGCTCTTTCTTCAAGGCGCCACGGGCTTGAATGAACAGGCTGCGATAGATAGTTTCGTGTGACACTTGAAAAGCCTCATCGTACGGGTAAGCACGCTTCAGCCACCCAGCAATCTGTTCTGGCGACCACAGTAGTTGGAGCTTATCGGCCACGATGTGCGCCAATGTTCGGTTCTCGGCCAACCTACAGGTCTTGGGGCGATGTCCTCAATCCCAAGCAGCTTGGTCGGCCTGGCTTGCCCGGTGCCACAGAACCCGATATTTCTTCTCGCTCAGCTAACGTCAGCGCCAATCTAGAAAGGCGTCGTTGCGCCGGTTCTATCCCACCTGACTCTGCCAGTATCTGTTGTATCGATGAGTGGTTGCGATCAAACAGTTCGGCAATACGATGGAGGGACTCACCTTTCCGCCACCGCTCCCACATGATCGCATTCTGACTTTCCGTGTAATAAATTCGCGGCCTTTGCTTCATCTGCAACACTCCTTCTGCTTACGCAGTTTCTAGTGTGTTGCATCCACCAGTTGAATCCAAGAGCGCTTTGCGGTCATTCGTTTTTAGATGGCGAATGGCGGCAAAGTGTCGTTGCAAGCCAGCAAAAATGTGTTACCTGTAAAAACCGAGAACTGATGGCTGACAGCTATAAATCAGTGCATCTGCTCGGCGTCGGCAGGCATACCACTGACAATCTCGTCCATGGTCGCATTGCGCACAGCAGACACATCGACAACGAAGGTGACAGTTTTTCCGGCGAAAGGATGGTTGGCGTCGACCGTCAACTTGCCATCTTCAATAAGGCTGACGCGGAACATCATGGGTTCGCCATTCTCGCCCTGAAATTCAATTTCAGCGCCAACATAACGAAACTCTCCGGGAACATTCTCAACATCGTCGGTAAATGTAAGTGCCGGGTCATGCGGGCCAAAGCCTTGCTCGGGCGGCAACACCACTTCCACTTTATCGCCTGCCACACAACCTTCCAGCGCCTGCTCGATCTGCTCAAAAATACCGCTATTGCAGCCATGTACATAACCGAGCGGCATGTCGCGCTGTTCCACCACTGAACCGCGTTCATCCAAGATGGAGTAGGTGATATAGACAACCTTATTTTTGGCTACGGCTTGGTCGGTCATGATGAATCCTAGGTATCAGAAAAAAAGGGCGTAGTTTAACCGATTGCTTCACTTTAAAAAACGCCGGCTCAGTGAGACAAGACTTCGAGTTCCACGACAATTTTCACGCAGCTCTCACTCAACGGCCACATCAATTTAAGACACACTGCCTGCATGATTTTTTCAAATCCGGCTTCGGACTGCGACACGGTGAAATGGGGTGCGGCTGAAAACTGCACGGGTGCATTCACACGCAGTGTCATTCGCCCACCCAGCACATCGTCATCCAACGCGATTTCACGCATATCCGCTAATGCCAGCGGCTGGCCGAAGCCGCCGGGGATAGTGCCCTGGTGGATATAGCGTCCGGCGGGGCCGTCACAGCTTGGCATGGCAATGTTGAGTTCTGTCGCGAAAACGCCGCCCGGTGTGCCATTGAAGTTGTAGGTCACCGTCAGGCGATTGTCGGTCAGGGCATAGCGCTTGGCCACCTCCAGGTGGCCAACACCGCCAGAAAAATTCGCACCTTTGTCGTTGCCGGTATCCGCTTCATGCACATACGCGACAGGCATCGTAACGCCGTGTTCTTCCGCCATCCAGTGATCGCGGAAGATTGTTCTGCCCGCTTTGTCCGGCGTTAAATCTTCCGGGGTGATTTCGTGTTTGAAGGTTACCCGATCATGTGCCGAGGCAATGCCATCGCCGCTATGCTGCTGGGTTTCATTCAAATGCATTTTGCGATAATAGTGTTCGGGCTGACGGCTCAGACTGTCGCCAAAATTGTGCTTCAATCGATACGCATCCAACTCGCACAGGCTGGCGCTGCCATCCAGTTTCGCTACGGCTTGCAGCACGCCATTTTGCAGAAAGATTTCGTCGCAACCATCCAGATCCGCATCCATGCGCACCGAGCCGGCCCGCGCTGACACTTTGTCGAGCATGCCTTCCAACTCGACGATGGCGTTGTACACCGCACGCCGCAAATGGGGCAGGTACAAGCCGCCAAACAGGCCGTGCCAGTAAGCATCGTTGGCCTGTGCTTCATATAGCAGGACGGTCATGCGCGGCGAGCGCTGTTTCTCGGGCAACGCTGCCAAGCGCTGGGAAAGATTCAACATGCGTTTGTGCATCCAGTTAGATTCCGGATAGCGGCTGAAGAAATTTTTCCAGATGCCGCCGCGCAGAAACGCTTTGTCCTGTTCGAAGCGGTTAGCGGCCTTGGCTTCTCCCACCAGATTGGCAAAGGTGTCGGCTGCCGCCGCCGGCAACGTCCACTCGTTCATTTCAATATAGGATGTGGTGGGCAAATAAACGATGCCGCGGGTAGTGCTGCGAGCATGGTAATCACGATATGAGTCGGTGCGAATCACTGTGGAAGCGAGCACGCCTTCGATAAACTCTTTGAGCCAGCCCTTCTCGTACACCCATTCATAAGTTTCCGGCCAGATGCCGAATTTTTCAATGTCATCGTAATACACTGCTGCTGCATCGTAGCCATCTTCGGCCATTTCTTCGATATGACGTACGGCTTCCGCTGCCGGCGAAAAGGGCAGACGATAGCGCAGCGCTTCGGAAATAGGAAACAGGTCGAGCGTGCGTCCGTCCTCCTCCGTAGTATAGAAACCCTTCAGCGCTGCGGCTTCCATGCCGGCACACAGGAAGTGGTAGTCGTCCACCGTCACATAGCGAATGCCGCAATCCGCCAGCGCAGGAACCACGGTAGCTTCCCACACGCGCTCGGTCAGCCACGCACCAGCCGGACGCTGGCCGAGTTTCTTTTCCAGCTTGGTGGAAAGCGTCTCGATCTGGCCGATACGGTCGCGATGCGGTATGACCGCAAGCACCGGTTCGGTATCGCCTGCGCCACTCAGTTCTGCCTGGCCACGCCGCACCATGTCTTTCAACAGCGCCATGTCTTCCGGATATTTTTCCAGCATGTAGTCCAGCAACCAGCCGGAGAAATGGGCGGCAAAACGAAATTCCGGGTAACCATGCAGCGTTTGCAGAAATGGCCGGTAGCAACGTTCGTGCGCGTCGTCCAGCACAAAATCGAAATTGCCGACAGGCTGATGGGCGTGAACACCAAAAAGAAGAGAGATGGTTTTGCTCATTAATAAATTCCAGTTACGGGTTTCGGGTCGAACGCGAAACGCGAAACCAAATCACGATGCTCTTCGCATTGCGCCCCCTGCATCCACAGCGATATTACCGCCGCGGCTGATAGGCTCGGACAATATCGCAGGCACCGGCAACTTGAGCACCTGATAGAGACTTGAAAGATTTAGCCGAAACAGGCGGTCGAACGATGCAACCGATTGACTCGGATTATAGTCACCGAACCACCAGAACCAATCCGAACTTTCACACGATGCCAATTGCTTCGTGGCGGCAGCCTTTTCGTCCTCACTTAGCCGCCCGCTTCCGATCACCAGATCGAAACTACCCTTGGCGGCGCACAGCAGATCCCAGGCTCGGTTCTTGTCATGCGAGCCAATCCATGTGGAAAACGAGCCATATACCCAGCTGCCTGCCACCAGCCCCGCCAATTCGCCGGTCTTGGCACGTCGCTCGGATGGCTTTTCATTCAGATACTCACTGAAAGTGGTTAGGCGAATAAACGCATGTTCCTGCAGACGGGCGTAAAGCTCGGTGAGGAAATAATATCCATTATAGGAATAATATTCCCAGGCATTTTCCCCATCCAGGATCACACTGACCACAGGATCTTCATCTTCAGCAGTTCTGTGCCAAATATCTTCCAAAGCCTGGACGAAATTCTCCACCGCATCCTTGCCATGCCATTTTGCGTATTCGAAACCGATTTTGTCGGAGAGCGCATCATCGCGGAAAAAGCAGTCAACACCGATATTATCTATCCGGTAAGGGCGGTACAACGAGGCGCTCTTGTCCATGAAGTGCCCACCATGTTGCTTGTGCAAACTATTTGCCAGCACGCCTTCTCCGGTGGCTGTCCACTTGCATCCCTGCTCGCCCAGCAGCTTGAGAAACGCATCGGATACGCCACCTTCCGCCGGCCAGAACCCGGCAGGTTTCATGCCGAATCGCGCCTCGTGGCTTTTCAAAGCCGAGGTAATATGGAATGTTGCACGCCGCAGGCCACCGGGGTACACCATCGATTCCGGCAATGGCGCCGACGGTTCACTGTCGCGCGCACTGTGAAAATCGATCAATAGCGGACCGATTGGATGGTAATGCGGCGTGGTGGAAAGTTCGATGCGGCCCTCTTCCGCCAGCTTGCGGTAGCGAGGGATAAGGTCGCCGATCACGCGGCCAATCAGATGGAACAGAGCCAGCCGGTCTTCACGCGTAAAACCCTCGCCCTTGCTCATCAGACGGATCAGCAGTTCGTGCTGCCGACGCACGGTTTCGCCCATCCAGACCAGGTGGTACCACACGATCAGGTCGGACAGATACTGGCCGGACAAGTAGACCAGCGCGGCTTCGCCATAGTCCATCAACTTCTTGTAGATGTCCTGCAAACGCTTGAATGGCGGGTAGGGCTGAATCATCATTTGGTGATTGCAGGCAAAGCAGCAATAAAAAATCCGATTACGTTCTTCCACCGAAATGGACGCCATGTCTTCTATTTGCAGCAAGCGCAGCAGGGGGTCGCGCATCTGACCGCTTGCAAACTGATCCGAGTAATCTTCCAACTGGTCCAGCAGAATCGGCACAAAGTTGAACACGGCTTTAGCCGCAGGATGCTTCTCCAAGTGGCTTGCCATGTCGGCATAGTCCTTGATGGCATGCAGATAGGTCCAAGGCAACTCGAATTCGCCTGATGCATAGTTGCGATAATCTGGCTGATGCATGTGCCAGCAAAGAATGAGATTAAGTTTTTTAGTATCCGACATAAATCAGTTGGTAACCCCTAACCAGAAACACGTAACCCGTAACACGAAACCGTGCCTTTATCTCACCTGATGAACCGGCTGTCCAAGCATCTCTGGCGTCACCAGGGTGATGCCCTTTTCCGTAACGAGAAAACGCTTTTTGTCTTCTTCCGGGTCTTCGCCCACCACCATGCCTGCCGGAATATTGCATCCCTTATCGACAACCGTACGCGTCAGCCGCACATGGCGGCCTATGTCCACGTTCGGCAATATCACAGAGTCCACCACTTCGGCGAAACTATGTACATGCACGTTGGAAAACAGCAGCGATCGGCGCACCGTTGCACCGCTGATAATGCAGCCGCCTGACACCATGGAATCTACCGCTATACCGCGACGATCGACATCATCGAAGATAAATTTGGCTGGCGGCAATTGTTCCTGATAGGTCCAGATCGGCCATTTTTCGTCGTATAAATTCAGGTCAGGACTCACCTTGGTCAACTCCATATTCGCTTCCCAGTAGGCATCCACCGTCCCCACATCGCGCCAGTACGGTTGTGTATCCGGCTCACCTACGCAGCTTGCAGCAAAGGGATGGGCGAACACCCGATAGCGCGGCACTAGATAAGGAATAAGATCGTGACCGAAATCATGGCTGGAATGCCGTTCGTCGGCATCCCGTATCAATTGTTCATACAGAAAATGGGCATTGAAAATATAAATGCCCATGCTGACTAGCGTCCTGTCTGGCTTGCCAGGCATGGCTGATGGGTCTTGGGGTTTCTCGTGAAACTCGGCCACCTGGCCTTGCGCATCCACGGTCATCACGCCGAAGGCCGATGCTTCCTCTCGCGGCACTTCCAGGCAGGCGACGGTCATATCCGCGCCATTTGCCGAGTGATAAGCCAGCATCTCGCCATAGTCCATTTTGTAGACATGGTCGCCAGCCAGAATCAGGATATGCTCCGGGTCGTAATCGCGGATGATGTCCATATTCTGAAACACCGCATCCGCCGTACCCTTGTACCAGTCATTCTCAATACGCTGCTGTGCCGGCAATAATTCGACGAATTCGTTAAACTCGCCACGCAGGAAACCCCAGCCGCGCTGTACATGTTTGATCATGCTGTGCGCTTTGTACTGGGTGATGATGCCAACGCGGCGGATGCCCGAATTCAGGCAATTGGACAAGGGGAAATCAATAATACGAAACTTGCCGCCGAATGGTACACCTGGCTTAGCGCGCCAGTCTGTAAGATTCTTCAGGCGGCTGCCACGTCCACCGGCCAAAATCAAGGCAACAGTATTTTTTGTCAGCACACTGACAAAACGCGGAAAGTTCTTCTGCAAGGCCCCCTCCTTTAGGTGTACGCTGCTTGTGCCAAGAGCTTAATTCTAGATGATGCAGCTCAAATAAAGAAGGGCTAGAAGCTGTTTTAAATAATATTGCGGGTGCGACTATGGCATGTGTTCTTCCGGCACGAAGCGGCGCAGCGCCGTTTGGTCATTCCAAACAAGCAAGACGCGACACAGCCGGAGGGACACATGCCGACGTCCCGAAGGGTTGCAGCCAGCAAGTCTTGCAGCGTCGTTGCGCTCCTTGGCATCGTAGAATAACTACGACTGGCGTCGCGCGCCTAGCTGCCGGGCTTCCTGGCTGCAACTCATCCCGCTATATTATTTAAAACAGCTTCTAACGTTGCGGCCTTTTATATCGCTATAATTAGGATACATTATTACTACCACCACACTATGATCGGCGCCATCGACTCTCCTACCCGTCCGCTGCGTGAAGCCCTGATGCAGGCACGACTGCACGACCCTTTTTCCTTTTTGGGACCGCATCGGCGCGATGATAGCTACACCATCCGCGTCATCTGGCCCCACGCCAGTAAAGTCTGGCTGCACACCGCCGGCGGCGACGAAGCTTTCGCCTGTACCGACCCACGCGGCCTGTACGAATGGCACGGTGATCATGAACCGCCCACGCCATACCGGCTGCTGGTCGAAACGGATGGCGTGGTGCGCGACGTCTACGACCCCTACGCCTTCCCACCTAGTCTGAGTGATCAGGATCTCTATCTGTTCAACGAGGGCAGGCTGCAACAGGCTTACAACATGCTGGGCGCACACCACATCGACCTTAACGGGGTTAATGGCGTGCGCTTCGCCTGTTGGGCGCCGAATGCCGAACGAGTCAGTGTCATCGGCGATTTCAACCACTGGGATGGTCGCGTACATCCCATGCGCTCGCGCGGATCCAGTGGTGTATGGGAGCTGTTCATCCCAGGGATGCACACCGGCGCGCTGTATAAATACGAAATTCGCAACCGCGACACAGGACACATTCTGGTCAAAACCGACCCTTATGCCCAGGAATTCGAGCGCCGCCCCGGCACTGCCTCCAAAGTGCCGGTTCGATTCGACCATACCTGGCTTGATGACGACTGGATCGCAAGGCGTGAAAAATGGGATTGGCAGCATGCACCGCTTAACGTTTATGAAATCCATGTCGGTTCCTGGCGACGCCACCCGGATGGCCGCTTCTACAGTTACCGAGAACTGGCCGAACACCTGCTCCCCTACGTGCAGGAACTGGGCTATACCCACATTGAACTGCTGCCTCTATCCGAACACCCGCTGGATGAATCCTGGGGCTACCAGACCACCGGTTATTTTGCCCCAACCAACCGCTTCGGTTCGCCCGACGATCTGCGCTATTTTGTCGACAGTTGCCACCGCGCCGACATCGGCGTGATTCTCGACTGGGTGCCGGCGCATTTCCCGCAGGATAGCTGGGCGCTCGCGCGCTTCGACGGTAGTGCGCTATACGAACACGAAGATCCGCGGCTGGGATTCCACAAGGATTGGGGTACCTATATCTTCAATTTTGGGCGTAACGAGGTCAAAAGTTTTCTTCTCTCCAGCGCACATTATTGGCTCAACGAATTTCATCTCGACGGCCTGCGCGTGGACGCGGTCGCCTCCATGCTCTATCTCGACTACTCGCGCGAGGAAGGCGAGTGGCTGCCGAATAAATACGGCGGCCGGGAAAACCTAGAAGCCATCGACTTCCTGCGCGAACTCAACGTCATGGTGCACGAACGCTTCCCCGGCGCCATCACGCTGGCGGAAGAATCCACCTCCTGGCCCATGGTATCGCGTCCGGTATACGTTGGCGGCCTGGGCTTTTCCATGAAATGGAATATGGGCTGGATGAACGACACGCTGCGCTATTTCTCGCACGATCCGATACACCGGCGCTACCATCACAACGATCTGACCTTCGGCCAGCTTTACGCATACACCGAAAATTTCATGCTGCCGTTTTCGCACGACGAAGTGGTGCATGGAAAATATTCGCTGCTGGACAAAATGCCCGGAGACGCCTGGCAGAAATTTGCCAACCTGCGCCTGCTGCTGGCCTACCAGGCCACCTACCCCGGCAAGAAACTCAATTTCATGGGCAACGAGTTCGGCCAGGGGCGCGAATGGGGTGTCGGCTGGGAACTCGACTGGCATCTGCTGGGATCCCACTGGCATCAGGGCATAAAGCAACTGTCGCGTGATCTCAATCATCTGTACCGCAATACGCCGGCCCTGCATGAGCTGGATTTCTCGCCGGACGGATTTGCCTGGATCGACTGCCACGACGCCGACCAGTCGGTGCTGTCCTATGTGCGCAAAGCCCGTGACGGGTCATGCGTGGTGGTAGCGCTTAATTTCACGCCCGTACCCCGCACAGGCTACCGCATCGGTGTGCCACGCGCGGGGCGCTACCGCGAGATTTTCAACAGCGATTCAAATTTTTATGGCGGCAGCAATTTAGGCAATGGTGAAGGTCTGCACACCGAAGATACCGCCTGGATGGGATTCAACCACTCCCTATGCATCACCCTGCCGCCACTATCAGCTATTATTTTTGTTCCCGAATAGACATATAGACATGTCCAAACTTTCCCGCTCCACGACCTGGCAAACCCTCCAGAAGCATCAAAAGACCATGGAGAAAACCAGGCTGCGCGACCTGTTCGCCAATGACCCGCGCCGCTTCAATAATTTTTCGCTCCGACTCGACGACATTCTTTTTGACTACTCGAAAAATCTGATCACCGAAGACACCCTGAATCTGCTGTTCAAACTCGCCCAAGAGGCCCATCTCGAACAGCACATTCATGCCATGTTTGCGGGCGAGAAAATTAATTTTACGGAACACCGTGCGGTGTTGCATGTCGCATTAAGGAACCGTTCCAACCGCCCCATCCTGGTGGACGGCGAGGATGTCATGCCCGAAGTGAATCGCGTACTCGGACATATGCGGCAGTTCTCCAATGCCGTGCGCAGCGGACGCTGGAAAGGCTATAGCGGAAAACGCATTACCGACGTGGTCAACATCGGTATCGGCGGCTCTGATCTGGGGCCGGTGATGGCAACCGAGGCTTTAAAGCACTATGCCAATGCCGGACTCAATGCACACTTCGTATCCAACATAGATGGCACGCACCTGGTTGAAGTATTGAAGCACCTTGACCCGGAAACCACACTGTTCATTGTCGCCTCGAAAACTTTCACCACGCAGGAAACGCTGGTCAATGCCACGTCGGCGCGTGACTGGTTCCTGAAAAAAGCCCGGCGCAAATCAGCGGTCGCCAGCCATTTCGTTGCGGTATCCACCAACACGGAAGAAGTGCAGAAATTCGGCATCGACACCCATAACATGTTCGAATTCTGGGATTGGGTCGGCGGCCGTTATTCATTGTGGTCAGCCATCGGCCTGTCTATTGCCATTTATATTGGCATGGATAATTTCGAGCAACTATTGGTGGGTGGCCATGTCGTGGACGAACACTTTCGCACTGCGCCGCTGGACAAAAATCTCCCCATCATCATGGGACTGCTGGCGGTGTGGTACAACAATTTTTACGGGGCGCAGACTCATGCGGTGTTGCCCTATGACCAATACCTGCACCGCTTCTCCGCCTATCTGCAACAACTGGAAATGGAAAGCAATGGCAAGCGCACTGCAAGCGATGGCACCTACGTGGACTACTCCACCGGGCCGGTAATTTGGGGCGAGCCTGGTACCAATGGCCAGCACGCCTTCTACCAGTTGATTCATCAGGGCACCAAGCTGATTCCGGCTGATTTCCTGGCGCCAATTGAAAGCCACAATCCCCTCGGCGATCATCATGACATTCTGCTATCGAACTTCTTCGCCCAGACCGAAGCGCTGATGAAGGGGAAAACTACCGCCGAGGCCCGCGCCGAATTATCCGCAGCAGGATTAAAAGGAAAGGCGCTGGAACAACTATTGCCGCACAAAACTTTCGCCGGCAACAAGCCGACTAATTCTTTTCTATTCCAGAAACTCGACCCGAAAACATTGGGCAGTCTCATTGCTCTGTACGAGCACAAAGTGTTTGTGCAAGGCGCGATCTGGCGCATCAACTCTTTCGACCAGTGGGGCGTGGAACTCGGCAAGCAACTGGCCAAAAACATCCTGCCGCAACTCAAAAGTAAGGGCAAGGTAAGTGCACACGATGCATCGACTAACGGGCTGATCAACCATTTCAAATCACGCAAAAAATGAATTCGCGATCCACCCCCCCTTCGCGACAGGCGAAGCTCACTACACCAACGCAGCCGCGCATCCTTATCGAAATAGAAGAGTTGATGCGCAAGCCCAATCTCAACTTGCGCACGATTGCAAAATTGATCAGTCAGGATTCAGTACTGTCAGGTATATTCCTGCGCACCATCAACTCTTCCTATTATGGTTTGAACCATAAAATCGAATTGGTCGAACAGGCTATTCCGCTGATAGGTTTGCAACAAACGCTTAACCTTATCCGTGCCGAAGCGCTCAAGCGCGTCACTGGCGGCGACCAGTTGGCGCTAGCCCATAACCGCCTGCACGAACGTGCGCAGCAAATCGCCCGTCTCTCCACCATCATTGCAGACCATTATCTGCCCGAGTACTTGTCGCCTGATATCGCTTACCTTATCGGCCAGTTCCATGATTCTGGCATCCCGGTGCTGATGCAGCATTACCCTGGCTACTGTACTTCGCTCAACGCGCACGCCAGCCATAAGCTACCCGATGTTGCTGAAGAAGACCGTCGCATTGGCATCGACCATTGCGAAATCGGCTATCGCCTTGCAAAGGACTGGAAGCTACCAACGCGGGTATGCGAAGCGATTCGCCACCATCATGACATCAGCCTGGCCGACGACGACACACGCGGGTACGTAGCACTCCTGCAGATGGCTATGCACCTGTACAACCGCTTGAGTCACAACGACGATTCAGAATGGGAGGAAAAGCAGGCTGCGGTATTGCAGGAGTTGGAAATCGAACCGGAGAACCTGGAGGAATTCGCGCTTGCTGTGCGCGAAAAATTTCGCGCACAAACTGAGGGCTAGTGCGCAATAAACCTAAAAACGGCTGCCGGCCGCTTTTTATTTAAAATTGGAATTAGTCGCTGCCGATTCCAGCAGCACATCCACCCCGCTTTGTGGCGCAATCGCACTTGCCGGGATCAACTCTCCGGCACGCCATTTACTGACCGCATCACGCTTCGATGCACCCGATACCAGAAACATAACCCGGCGAGCCCGGCTCAGACGTGCCGCACTTAGGCTAACTCTCTCCGGCGGTGGTTTCGGTGCATCGTGTACCGCCAACACATCGGGACTATTCTCTGCGGTGCCCCACTCGTGCCCCGGAAACAAGCTTGCGGTATGACCGTCTTCTCCCAACCCGAGCATGACAAGATCGAATTCGCCCACCTCACGCAGCACCTTGGTGTATTCCTGGGCGGCGCGCACCGCGCCCAGTTCGGCAGGAATCATATGTATCTGCATGGGCGGAATGCCGACGCAACCCAGCCAGGCGTCATGCGCCGTGCAACTATTGCGTTCCGGATGGGGCGTCGGCAAACAGCGCTCATCGCCAAAATAAATATGCCATGCACTCCAGTCCGTCTTCAATGAAACCAGGCGCTCATGCACTGCGCGTGGCGTATTGCCGCCAGATAGTACGATATGAAACTCGCCACGTGTGGCAATGGCTTGCCTGGCTTCCCGATCGATGACAGCGACTGCCGCATCGCGTAATGATTCCGGGTTGGGAGATACCTGCCAGCGACAGAGTTGGGGGATCATTTCACAACTCGTTGCGCCAAGCCTGGTCTTCGCTATCGAATAATCGCCCCGCTTCATGCAAGCCCCAACTACCCGCCGGATAGGTATGGATGAAGTCACGCTCGGTGGTCCAGTATTTAAGAATCGGATCGACTACGCGCCATGCCCACTCCACTTCATCGAAGCGGATGAACAAGGTGCGATCGCCTTCGATCACATCCAGAATCAGCGCCTCGTAGGCATCCAGCGGCGCCTCGTCAGTCTGGCGAAAGGAGGCGTTTAGCTGCATCACGCGCGTGTCCATGCCCAAGCCTGGCTGCTTCACGTGAATTTCCATGTGCATGCTCTCGCTCGGCTGGATGGACAACAGTACCCAGTTGGGCGCGATTGTTTCAATGGGCGTTTCGCGGAATAACTGCTGCGGTGGATGGCGAAAACGAATGGCGATCATAGAGCTTTGCTGAGCCAGACGCTTTCCGGTGCGCAAATAAAATGGCACGCCGCGCCAGCGCCAATTATCGACATAAAATTTGGCGGCGACAAAAGTTTCGGTAACGGAATTGTGTTCGACGCCAGCTTCCTGCTGGTAGCCTAAAACCTGCTCGCCGTTGATGATGCCGGGGCCATACTGGGCGCGAAAAGCATGCGCATGTACGGCCTGCTTGCTGATCGGCCGGATGGAGCGCAACACCTTGACCTTTTCGTCGCGCAGCGCGTCTGCCTCCAGTGCGGGCGGCGGCTCCATCGCCACCACTGTGAGCAATTGCATCAGGTGATTCTGCAGCATGTCGCGCATGGCGCCAGCCTT
>JBBRTU010000043.1:0-23575 GCA_038244115.1 Burkholderiales bacterium | reverse complement strand
GATCTCGTTGCAGAATGGCAGCAATCATCCCGTCAAACTCAGGATGAAATTTGAACAGGCTATGCGGGCATAGGTACAGTCGAGCGTTATCCGGCAAACCGTAATCCGCCCTTCCCTTTGCAGGACTCGGCACATGCGGCGGATAGTAGTAGGCAGCAATGGCACTGAGTCTGAGCAGCTTTTCCGAATAATATTGGTCGCTATCCGCGGTCTCCTGGTGCTCGCTGGAAATGAAATAATCAATGGTACCAATGCCGGTCGTCACCGGGTGGCCCCAGGTCACGCATTGCACCGGCGCCAGACGGGAAAACGCCAGAAAATAACAGACCGGCTCCATGCCGATATCGGTATAAAGCAGCACGTCCATTTGCTGCTGCGCGATGAAATTTTCCAACGCATGCAGATCACGGTTGTGCAGCGCGTGGTAGTGATCCGCCTCCTGCGCAATGCCGGCCGCCACCGCATCCTGATAGTGACCGATGGAGAATACGGAAACCTCGAACAACTCACGCGAGAGGTTGGCGATGATGCCGCGGTTCAATATTCCGATGGTGTGGTCGCGCAAAAAACTGGAAACGAAACCGACGCGTATTTTTCTGCCCTGGCACGGCATCCGCTCAACAACATTATGCACAGGCCGGTATAGGCGACGATACAGGCGCGCCAGGCGCACTTGAATTTCCCGGTCGTCTTCGCCCTGGTAGACCAGAAAGAAGTTGTTGCCGCCGCCTTCCTTCAGCGGATTGCAGGGAACTAGTGGCGCTTGCTCCAATGCTGATAATGCTTCAGTCAGCCTGGCACGCTGCGAGTTCATTTCCTCGAGAGAACCATAGACAGGTGAAAACATCGTCGTCATCTTGATACGCAAACAGTCCGATGGCGTTACTACAATGGCCTGTTCGAAATGCTGGCGCGCACCATCAATATCGCCTTGCTTGCGCAATAAATTGCCCAGATTCACGTGAGCATCGACAAATTTCGGGTTGATATCTAGTGCCTGCCGATAGCATAATTCAGCTTGGGATAGCCGATCTAGCGACATGCTGATGTTACCCAGATTGTTATATGCATCGGCTGAAGACGGATTGATGCGCAGCACCTCAAGAAAACTAGCTTCAGCCATCTCCCATCGCCCAAGGGCGAGTAATACCACGCCAAGGTTGAAGTGTGCATCTGCACTATCCGGCGACAAGCACAAGGCATTCCGGTAGCAGGTTATAGCTTCTTCCTGGCGTCCCTCTGCTGCGCAAGCATTACCGCGTGCCAGATGAAATTCAGGATTTGAAGGAGCGCTTTGCAGCGCCTGCTCAAGCAACGCCTGCGCGCTTTGGAGATCACCCGCCTGCCTTGCCAACTCGCTCAGCAGATAATGTACATCGGCATGGTTGGGGTCGAGCGCGAGCACCTCGCGGTAAAATTGCTCGGCCTCGTCTGGCAAGCCAGACAGATGAAGACAAAGTCCCTGCTGCAACAGACTTTCGATCGATTGTCCGTTGGCCATCAGGCACTCAGTTTGAGAAAATTATTATACTCGTCACTGCGCAGACCTTCCCTGCATGTTGGTCAGGTAAGCGCGGAATTCATTGCCCACTTCAGCGTGTCTCAGTGCGTATTCGACGGTCGCTTTAAGGTAGCCCAGCTTGCTGCCGCAATCGTAGCGCTTGCCCTGAAATTCATAGGCCAACACCCTTTCTTCCTGGAGCAGGGCCGCAATGCCATCGGTGAGCTGAATTTCGCCACCGGTGCCTGGCTGAATATTTTCCAGATGGTGAAAAATTCGGGGAGTCAGGATGTATCGCCCGACCACCGCCAGCGTAGACGGCGCATCTACCGGCTTAGGTTTTTCCACAATACTGATCGTCTCATGTGAACGGCCGCCGTCTGGTTTGACCGCCACAATACCGTATGCGGAAGTTTCCTCACGCGCCACATTCTGCACGCCCAAGATGGAACATAGCTGTTGCTCGTAGAGATCGTTCATCTGCTTCATGACCGATGGCTCGGAATCAATCAAATCATCCGCCAGAATTACGGCAAACGGTTCATCGTTGATGGCCGGTTTGGCGCACAGTACAGCGTGCCCCAGCCCCAGCGCTTCGGATTGCCTGATGTAAATGCAGGA
Source organism: Burkholderiales bacterium (assembly GCA_038244115.1). Classification (GTDB taxonomy): domain Bacteria; phylum Pseudomonadota; class Gammaproteobacteria; order Burkholderiales; family JBBRTU01; genus JBBRTU01. Next base: position 21,453 of record JBBRTU010000043.1, on the reverse strand, counting down.
CATGCTCTTGGGCACGATGCTGCGCAGCAACTCAAGCATTTTGATCTTGCCGCGCGCTTCCAGCTCGGTTTCCATCTCATAGGCCTTATCGAAGTGATCTTCGATTGAGCGCTTATTCCGCCCGGTGACAAACACCATGTCGGTAATCCCTGCTGCAGCCGCCTCCTCTACCGCATACTGGATCAGCGGCTTATCCACGATGGGCAGCATCTCCTTGGGACTCGCCTTGGTCGCCGGCAAGAAGCGGGTTCCCATTCCCGCCACGGGGAACACGGCTTTTCTGACTTTATTCATGCTATTTTCCTTTGGCGTTATTTATTGCCATGAACCCAAAAAACGGCTATTGGACGCAGATGAAATCCGATTACCGCTGATGACTCAATTCGTTGAAGATATGTGCCCCTTCACCCATATGATGCGTGCAGATAGGCCAACAGCTTCCTGCTCTATCTGCGCTTATCTGCGTTCCTCTGCGTCCAACTTTTTTCTAGGAAGATGACAGCAGACCATTAACCAAGCAGTTGCAGCAGCCCTTCTTCATCCAATATATTAACACCCAATTCTAGCGCTTTTGCATACTTGCTGCCCGGTTCTGCACCTGCCACCACGTAATCCGTTTTTTTCGACACACTGCCAACCATTTTCCCGCCTGCCGCCTCGATTTTATCCTTGGCTTCATCGCGCGTTAAGTGCGCAAGTGTACCGGTCAGCACAAAAATTTTGCCGGTCAAGGCACCGCCTCGTGCGACAGGTTCGCCTTCATCCCACTGCATACCACTGGCACGTAATTGGGTTATCACTTCACGGTTATGCGGCTCGGCAAAAAACTGTTTAATCGATTCCGCCACTACCGGACCCACGTCTGGTACCTGTTGCAGGGCTATTTCATCCGCCGCCATCAATCCATCCAGGCTGCCGAAGTGCCTGGCCAAGTCTTTGGCGGTTGCCTCACCCACGTTGCGAATTCCCAGCGCGTAGATGAAACGCGCCAAGGTGGTTTTCTTGCTGTTGTCGATTGCATGCAACACATTGGCCGCCGATTTCTCCGCCATACGCTCCAAGTTGGCGAACGCGCTCATCCCGAGTTTTTCTCTGTCATAAATGTCCGCCGGCGTGCGCACCAACCCCTTGTCTACCAGTTGATCGACCAGTTTGTCGCCGAGGCCTTCGATGTCCATCGCACGGCGGCTAGAAAAATGCAGTATGGCCTGCTTACGCTGCGCTGGACAATATAGGCCGCCTGTACAACGCGCCGCTGATTCATCCGCCATGCGCACCACGTGGGAACCACATTCTGGGCAGGTGGGATATTTCTCCAGAATATTAAAATGCGCGGGTTCCGGGCTGTGACGTTTTTCCAGCACCACTGCGACCACTTCGGGAATGACGTCCCCCGCGCGACGCACAATCACCGTGTCGCCCACCCGCACGTCCTTGCGATCGATCTCGTCCTGATTATGCAAGGTGGCATTGGACACCATCACGCCACCGACAAAAACCGGCTTGAGACGTGCCACCGGCGTCAACGTGCCAGTGCGTCCCACCTGCACGTCGATGCCGAGCAGCTCGGTCACTGCTTCCTCAGCCGGAAACTTATGGGCAACGGCAAAGCGCGGCGCACGAGAGACGAATCCCATTTTTTCCTGCGCAGCAAAGTCATTCACCTTGTATACCACGCCGTCGATGTCATACGGCAAATGACTGCGTCGCTCTCCGATGGAGCGGTAATAACCAAACAAGCCTTCCACACCGCGCACGACAGCGCGCTCCCTGGCCACGGGGAAATGCAATTGCGACAACCAGTCCATCACTTCACTGTGCGTTAACGGCGGCAGCACCCCCTCCACCGCACCCAGCCCATAGGCAAAAAAAGTCAGCTTGCGCGTGGCAACAATGCGCGAATCAAGCTGGCGCAACGAACCAGCTGCGGCATTGCGCGGGTTGGCAAATTCCTTCTCACCCTTCTGTCTTTGTTGGGCGTTGAGGCGTTCGAAGTCTGCCTTTAGCATCAGCACTTCGCCGCGCACTTCCAACAGACGTGGCGCATGAGGGGCATCGAGCCTGAGCGGAATCGCACGCACCGTGCACAGGTTGGCCGTGACATCCTCCCCCGTGTAGCCATCCCCGCGTGTCGCACCCTGCACCAACAGGCCATTTTCGTAAACCAAGCTAATGGCCAGTCCATCAAACTTCGGCTCCACGGCATATTCCACCGCGTCAATGCCTAATCCCTCGCGCACACGACGATCAAAGGCAGCTACTTCTTCATCCGCGAAAGCATTATTTAGAGAAAGCATCGGCACCCGATGCGTAACTTGGGAAAACCCGGATGAAGGCTTTCCACCCACACGCTGCGTGGGAGAATCAGGTGTTAGAAGCGCGGGATAGGTTTTTTCCAGCGCTTCGAGTTCGCGAAATAATCTGTCGAACTCGGCGTCAGGAATTGTGGGGTTGTCTAGAACGTAATACCGGTAATTGTGCTGCTCAATCTCAGCACGCAGTTGCCGCGCCCGTTCAAGGACGTGTGTGGGAACAGACATTTACGCCCAGAAAAGCAGATACACCACGGGGGGCACGGGGAAAAGTATCATAGTGTGAAATCAATATTAGGCAGAGATTACTCACCAAGTGAAAGGATTCAAGTTCGAACAGATTGATTCCCCCGTGCACCCCGTGTCCCCCGTGGTTAGAATGTATTTTACGAAAACAACGTAAGTGCCCGCGAACTGCCGGCGCCAATCCGCTTCGCTTCCATCTTTTGGTAAATAGACCCCAGTTGCTGACGGATTTTGTCGATACCTGCATCGGTCAAGGGCCGGATATTATCATCCACCAGAATACCGCCGAGCGAATTGGAAAGTTTGCGGCCCAACGCAGTCATCTGGTCGAATACACGCAAACCGTTCGGCACGCGCGGCACATCAAACAACAGGGTCACGCCATGGGTTGATAAATTTTTGATGTTATCCGGATTGAATGGCGAGGACTCATGATTGCATAGCGAGTACAGCGAAATTCCGCGCTCGTTGCGAAAGTGGAACACGCCCTCCGGCTCCAACGTCATACCGGAAGATTCTGCAAGAGAGCGAATTTTTGTAGCGGGAAAAACGGCACCCCCTTGAACAACCACATTCAACCCGATGAGCACATCCACGTCCAGACAGAATTTATCCAGGTCGGCAGCATCCAGCAAAGCGGCCTGTTTATCGGGCCAATCGATCACCGCCAGTTGCTGGCTGGCGAACGTTTGTACTGCATCGCAGAACGCCGCAAGCTGCGTCTCGCTGAGCGGGCCGCTGCGGTCGGCTAACTGCAGACCAGCAGCCAGCTCGATAAAAGACGCGTCCCGTTCCGGCACGATGGCTTCCCAGGTATGCGTTTGCACGTTAAGTCCAACCCAGCGCACGGGTTTGCCAAAGCCGGCAAGTTGCGCCATTACCTCGGCCAATGCGCTTGCGGCAACCGGCTCGCCGGGGTGAAGGTGGGCAATGAATTCAATGGCAGGATCAAGATCGTTCGGAGGGATGCTTCCCACCGTCTGGTCTTCCTCCAGATAAGCCGGCACCTCCAGCTTGTAAGGCGCTTCGTTGGCGATTCCTTCCTGATCGAAATCTGCCTGCGCCTCTTCTTCCAAAGGGACATTTGCACTCCCCAGACTGGGTTCGATCCGTTCATCTGCTGCAGGCGCATATTGCTCCTCCAGCAATGCGTCACCATGTCCGGCATTAAAAGCTTCGTTGGTGCGACGCTTTAGCTTGTACTCCTGCCAGCGATTAAACATATAGACGCTCATAACCACGACAGCGCCGATAACAAGCAAGCTGATTTGCAAATCACTCATCTGTCATTTCCGGTTAATTTTCACTTGTTCGGGGAATGAACTTAAAAACGGCTATTGGACTCAGATACAATCTGACCAACAACTTCCTGTTCTATCTGCGCTTACCTGCGTTCCTCTGCGTCCAGCTGCTTTTTTCAAGATGATATAGCTTTTAAGCCGCAATGAGAATCACGCCGCTTCTTCGCTAAGTTTCATCGCCTCCTCCACATCCACCGCCACCACACGCGACACGCCCTGTTCCTGCATGGTCACGCCCACCAATTGGTGCGCCATTTCCATGGTGATCTTGTTGTGGCTGATATATAAGAACTGGGTATTGTCCGACATCTTTTTCACCAGTTCGCAGAAGCGGACGGTATTCGTATCGTCCAGCGGCGCGTCCACCTCATCCAGCAAACAGAAAGGCGCGGGGTTCAAGCGGAACAGCGCAAATACCAGCGATAGCGCGGTCAATGCCTTTTCTCCGCCGGACAGAAGATGAATCGAACTGTTCTTTTTGCCTGGCGGCTGGGCAATGATCTGAATGCCCGCATCCAGAATTTCCTCCCCGGTCAGCACCAGCCTCGCTTCGCCGCCACCGAACAATGAAGGGAACAGCTCGCCCATGTGCTTGTTAACGGTATCGAACGTGTCCTGCAAACGGTCGCGCGTTTCCTTGTCGATGCGACGAATCGCGCTCTCCAGGGTTTCGATGGCCTCATTCAGATCGGCAGCCTGCGCATCCAGGTATTGCTTGCGTTCCTGTGAGGTTGTCAATTCTTCCAATGCCGCCAGATTAACTGCACCCAGTTCAGCTATTGCCTGATTCAGCCGTTCAATCTCGGCTTGCAGCACCGCTGGTTTGGTACCGCGCTGCAGGGTTTGCGATAGCGCTGCTTCGTCTGCGTCTGCTGTTTGTAGTTGTTCGGCAAACTGCGTTTCGTTCAGCCGCGCCTCCTGTTCCTTCAGCCGCGCTCCTTCCAGCTTTTCCCGCAGCGGCGGCTGGTTCTGCTCTATTCTCAAGCGTTCCTGCTCGGTCTCGCGCAAGGTATTGCCGACGCCTTCGAGATAGTCGCGCGCCAGTGCCAGCGCCTGTTCCCTTTCCTGCCGCACGGCCAGCGACTGTTGCAATGATTCCTGCAGCGGGGCTTCATCCAGATTTTGCAACTCGGTCAGGTCGCTTTCCAGACGCGTTTTCAGGCCAGTGCAGTTTTCATCCAGCACCTGAATATTATTTCTGATTTCGGCAATCTTGATATGGCAGGTCTTCTCGAAGAACACGGCTTCCTGCGCTACGCGCTCCGCCGCTTGCAGCGATGCGCGCCGCCCGTTCAAATGCTGGTCTGCGGCAGTTCTTTCCTGACGCGCATCCTCTAAGTGCTCTTTCAAATCGTCGATCTGTTCCTGCTGGCTGAACAAATTGTCTTCGCTCACTACCTTCTGTTCGTTTTCGGCTTCAATCTGTTCGCCAATTTCCGCCAGTTCGCCCTGAATCTGCTCACCGCGCTGAGACACGCGCTCGACCAGTTGCGCAAGCTTCAGCGTGTCCATTTGCAAAGCATGCTGCCGCTGTCGCAGTTCGCTGGCACGCCCACGCAGTTGATTGACCTCGGTCTGGCTGCGTTGCAGCCCTTCCTCAGCCAAGCGCAGGGCTTCTTTTTGCCGCACCAGCATTTCCATTTGGTGCGAATGTTCAGTCAACAACTGCTCGATTTCACGTTGCCGCGCCAGTACACCGTGCAATTCGGATTGCGGCGCGTAGAAGGTCAAGCTGGAACGGGTAAATATATGCCCTTCGCGGCATACTACTGCCGCCCCCGCTGACAGCTTGGCACGAAAACGCATCGCCTGCGCCGCGCTTTCCGCATAGTAGATCCCAGATAGCCAATCCGCCATGCATGCGGGCGCCGTACCGTCCTGCCAGTGCACTAGGCGCATCAGCGGCAGCAATCCCTCGGACGATACCGCTGCCTGCGCATCACCAGACAGATTCTCGAATACCGCCAGGCGAGCCGGAGCCGCTTCGCTCAGCCAGGCCTCTGCATCACTCAGACTATCCAGCCGCACCGCGTTAAGCCGCTCGCGCAGCACACTTTCCACCGCATCTTCCCAACCGGGTTCTACCGTCAACCCCTGCCACAATCGCGGCAGCGCTTCCAATCCATGACGTACCAGCCAGGATTTCAGTTTTTCATCGCTGCCCAGCTTGGCTTGTAACTGCTCCAGCGCGTGCCGCTGCGCCTCCAGCCGGGTCACTTGCTGCTGTGCTGACTGCAAATCGTTGGCGTAAGTCCGGCGCGCTTCTTCCAGCGGCGGCAGCCCCTGCTGCGCGGTTTCCAACTTTTGGCTGGTCTCTGCCAATTCGTTTTCGAGCCCGGACAGTTCGGCCTGCTGCTTTTCTAACGTCGCCGTATCCGGCTGCGGTAGCGATTGTTTTTCCTGCGCCAAGCGTTGCTGGCGGGACGCCAGTTGTTGCAATGTTCTGATGGCATGCGCGCGATGCGTGTCCTCGACCTGGTGCGCCTGTTCAGCTTCAGACAAACTTCGTTGCAACTCGGCAACACGCCGTTGCGTCTGGCGCTGCGCCTCTTCGGCTTCCGGCAATTCCTGTTTTTCTGCTGCCAGCTTTCCAGCCGATTCCGCCACTTGTTGCTTGGCCTTCGTCAGCTCCGCTTCCCAGTGGGCAAAATTCACAATGGCGCCCTGGCGCTGGCTCTCCGACTGCGCTAACTGGTTCTTCAGCGTGGCGATCTGTGCTTCCAGACGGCTGCGTCCTTCGCGCAAGGTGCGCATGCGCTGTTCCACTTGCGCGGCCTCGGCATTGGCGGCATATAGTTCACCCTGCGCGGCGTGCACTGCGTCGCTTGCCGTATAGTGCTGCGCACGCATGTCTTCCAGGCGCTTCTCGGTTTCCCGCATGCGCGCGGTTTCCGCCTCCAGCTCGTTGACCAGGCGCTGGATATCTTTCTGGAAACGCTCTCGCTGCGCAGATGCCTCGTATTTTTTCAACAACGACAGCAGGTTCTGCGCGGTACGCAATTCGTCCTGCAACATGTGGTATTGCTGCGCAACATGCGCCTGCCCGGTGAGTTTTTCCAACTGTGCTTCCAGCTCGCGCCGGATATCGTCCACGCGCAGCAGATTCTCACGCGTGTCGCTTAGCCGCGATTCGGTTTCGCGCCGACGTTCCTTGTATTTGGATACGCCTGCCGCTTCTTCCAGGAAAATACGGATCTCTTCCGGCTTGGCCTCGATGATTCTTGAGATCATGCCTTGCTCGATAATGCCGTAAGCGCGCGCGCCTAACCCCGTACCTAGAAAAATATCCGTCACATCGCGACGCCGCACATGCAGATTGTTGACGTAATAGGAAGAGTCGCCGTTGCGCGTCAAGATGCGCTTGACCGAAATTTCGGCGTATTGCGTCCACTGGCCGCTGGCGCGTCCCAGGCTGTTGTCGAACACCAGCTCGACGGATGCACGCCCCACCGGCTTGCGCGTGGCGGATCCGGCAAAGATCACATCCTGCATGGTCTCGCCGCGCAAATGCTTGGCCTGCGATTCACCCAGCACCCAGCGCACCGCGTCGATCACGTTGGATTTGCCGCAGCCGTTCGGGCCGACTACAGCAACCAGCTGGCCGGGGACCGGAATGACAGTGGGATCGACGAAAGATTTGAAACCAGCGAGTTTTATATGGGTGAGGCGCAATTAATCTCGAAAGCCGTTAAAATTGTAAAAGTTGAATACTAACTGATTTGCGAGACCCCTGAAAATGCCGACCCAACCCAGCAAGACCTTGGAAACCTTCGATAACCCGCACCCAGAGCGGGATTACCACATTCATATGGAAATTCCGGAATTCACCTGTTTGTGCCCAAAAACCGGGCAACCGGACTTTGCCATGCTGTTTCTGGACTATATTCCCGACAAAAAATGCGTGGAATTAAAGAGCCTCAAGCTATATATCTGGGGTTTCCGCAACGAAGGTACTTTCCACGAAGCCGTGACCAACCAGATCCTCAATGACTTGGCCAAAGCCACCAAACCCCGTTTCATGCGGCTCACCGCCAAATTTTTCGTGCGCGGCGGGATTTTCACCAACGTCGTGGCCGAACACCGCAAAAAAGGCTGGAAACCCGAGCCATTAATCAACCTGACCCGCTTCGACACCCAATACAACACCCGTGGGTAAATGTTACCTAGGCATCGATTTCGGAACCAGCGGCGCCCGTGTCATTGCCATCAGCCCAACCGATGAAATCGAGGCCTTTGAGCATGTTGATTTTGGCGACCCCTCCGAAGCATCGCGTGCTGCAGTCTGGCATGATGCGCTATTCGAGGTCATCACCAACCTCCCCTCCGGCATCCGCAAGCAGACTGCCGCGCTAGCCATAGCCGGTACGTCCGGCACGGTACTGGCGTGCGACGCTGATCTACTGCCAGCCTATCCGCCGCTGCTTTACAACGATGCGCGCGCCACCGAAGAAGCCGCCGCCATCGCCCGTGCAGCGGGTGCCTCGCATCCTGCGGCCACCGCCACTTCAGGGCTGGCCAAAACGCTTTGGCTGAAAAAACACCTCGGCATTGAGCGCGCCAGAATATTCCTCAACCAGGCGGACTGGCTGACTTCATTGCTTGGCAGTGCCTTGCCCCGCACCGATTACCACAATGCTCTCAAGATGGGTTTCGATATCGTGACCAAGGACTGGCCGGCCTGGGTTGAATATCTGGCAGATATCGATTTCTTGCCGCAAGTTGTCGCCCCCGGCGCCGACCTCGGCTGGATCAGTCCGCCTCGTGCGCACTTGCTGGGTTTGAATAGCGACTGTCTGCTGCGCGCCGGCACTACCGACAGCATTGCAGCCTTCCTTGCCGCTGGCGTGCGTCAACCCGGTGAGGCGGTCACTTCGCTGGGTACTACACTGGTACTGAAATCGCTGTCCGAAACGCGTGTCGATGCCGCCGAATACGGCGTATACAGCCACTGGTTCGGCGATCTGTGGCTGGTCGGTGGCGCTTCCAACGCCGGCGGCGGCGCCCTCAAACAGTTCTTCGACAGCCAGCAGCTCAGCACGCTGTCCAGCGCCATCAAGCCTGAACGGCAAAGCCTGCTGGATTACTATCCCCTGCCCTGTAGCGGCGAACGCTTTCCCATCAACGACCCGGCAATGCAACCACGCCTCACCCCGCGTCCGGACGACGACGTCGCTTTCCTGCATGGCTTGCTGGAAAGCCTGGCACGCATCGAAAAACAAGGCTACGACTTATTGGAAAGCCTGGGTGCCACGCCGATTTTACACATCCTCACTGCCGGTGGCGGCGCGCAGAATGCGGCCTGGAGCGCCATTCGGCAAAGGGTGCTGGGCACATCTGTTTCGCCTGCACCGCATACCGAAGCCGCCTACGGCGCAGCATTACTTGCGGCCAAGGGAACCAAGCTGTTATCTTTTGCCACATGACAACCCGCAAATTTCCCGGTGTTTCTTACACCACCACCCTGCCGCTAAGCTGGCGTGATGCCGGCAGCATCGCCCCTAGCAAAATAGAACATTGGCAACACACCAATCTTGCACTGCTGCATGCACTCGCCACTATCGAAAGCATACCGGGCGACCGGGAAAATGAATTAGGGCCAGCCGCAAAGGCCTACGAGCGCCTCGAAGCCAAGGTGGACGTGATGCTGGACATGCTAGGTCGACTGTTGGCTGAGCGCATCGAAATCCCGCCCGAACACGCGCTCACACTCCGGGCAGACGGATTGGAATGGCTGGATAGGAGCGCGCCCGCAGCAGGCAGCGAGGTCGTCATCTCCCTCTATCTCAGCCCGAAATTGCCACAGCCGCTTAGCCTTACAGCCAGCGTTCAATCCTGCACTCAGGAAGATGACGCCACGCGCGTGCATTGTGTATTCACCCACCTCAACGCAGAACTCACCGACTGGCTGGAACGCACCGTATTTCGCTACCATCGTCGAGCTGTGCATCAAATGCAAGCGCATTGAACCTAGAAAAAGCAGTTGGACGCGGAAGGACGCAGATAAGCGCAGACAGAAAAAAAGTTGTTGGCATATCTGCAAGAGCACCCTGTGAGTGAAAAGGCATATTTCTTCGCCGAATTGAATCATCAGCGGTAATCGGTTTTTATCTGCTTCCAATAGCTGTTTTAGAAAGTCTGCAAACGCGTGTCCATTACGCTCGCCCCGACGGTGAAGTGATACATGCTTTGCAGCACTTGGCCTTTCAAGCCAAGTACGTCATGCACGCCATCGTCAAAATAACAGCCGATACCTGTACCGCGCACACCTGCGGCTTCGGCCTCCAGATACAGCACCTGCCCCAGCATGCCCGCCTCCCAGAAGAGTTGCCGGTAAACCCACGGCCCTGCTGCAAGGTGGGACTCATATTCGGCCAGCATACCCAGGCTGAACGCACCATCGGCGGCGATGTCCTGATGACAGGACAAAGCACGTGCTGCATTGCGCGCATCTGCTGCTACCAGCCGGAACAATGGCAAATGCGCCGGGCAGCCTTCCACCCGTGTCCATTCAAACTCGGGATTGAATAAGGGGCGCAGAGCTGCTTCGCTCTGCGGATTGCGCAGGAAAAAATACAGGCCGGGTTCCAATCCATCGACACGATGCACGAACAGCGCCAGATGAATTCGCGGCGCCCAGTCAATCGCATCCCACGGTAGTATTCCACGGCGCGGCAGCGCCATGTCCAGCATGCGGTAAAAGCTGCTCGCCGCGATCGAACCGACCCCGTCGAAAGACTGAGCACTGCGCCGCTGCTGGATAATTTGCCGTGCACTGTGCTGGCAGGGACTGCTGAGCGGCATGGGCAACATAGGTGCTTGCCAAGCGGCTGCCAGCGTCTCAGGTTTCACGCTGGCAGCTGCTGTCTCCCCGATCACCGGCCAATCATGCAGATGATAGTCAGACAACACATTCGCCCGCCCCTGCCAGTGGCCGCCTGCGGCAGCATCGACGAGCATGTCATACGCTACAGAATTTTCCACTGCCATTGCGCGCGTAGTCACCTGCAGCAGCACGTCCGGGTGTTCGCGCTCCGCTGCGCCAAAATCCTCATCCCGGTCTATGCCCAGCACCGTGCTGAGATTTGCATCCGACCAGCCCGTCAGCGCCCGCACTTGCCATCCCAGCGTGGCCGCTGCGTAGCGCACAGCAGCAATCGCATGCCCCACATCGTGCTGGCAATAGCGGAAGGCGCGCTCGCCGTATTTCCACGCCTCGCGCCAATGGATGGAGGACAAGCCGAGCAGAATACTGTCAGGAGGCAATACAGATTCCGTGCTAACAAACCGGCAACGTTGTTCCAGTACATGATCACGGCTCACATAATGGTGCACGCCATCCGCAATCCCCTCGCAACCTTGCACCACCACATACGCTTCAGTCGGGTGCAGATTACCGCTGGATGGGTTGCAGCGCAGCGCCCAGCGGTTTTCCCCAGACTGCTTCCAGGCCGATATACCAAAGCCCAGTTGCAGCAAGGCTGCGATGGTTTGCATGCTCAGCGCCTGCTGCGCAATCTTGTCCGGCTGGTAGAGATCGACATAGCGTGGCCCCGCAATATCATCCAGCAAAGGCAATGCTAATTGCGGGCTGCCAGTGTAGGTACGGAATGGGTCGGGTTGACTGTTCCAGTCCATTTCGCCCGGCCCGGCGGCGTAGCGCTGAAAATGGTGTTTGGTGCGCTGATGGTAAGCCAGCACACTGTCGAGCGCGGTGTTCATGGTCGCCCTATGGTTCTTCAAGCCAGTTGAATCAGCTCAATCGCGTTGCCATCCGGGTCGCGGCAAAATAACGCTGGCCGCCCAGACTGGCTCAGGGTGTAGGCGATATGGTGAGTATCAAGATCGTGCCGCAACGTTTCCAGTGACGCGACCGCCAGCGCGATATGCCGGTCGCGCCCGCCATGCTGCGGACGTCCAGAAACAGGATCGGGATTGGGCAACGCCAGCAGATGCATCTGTTGCTGACCGATGTCGTACCAAACACCGTCGAAACGCATTTCCGGCCGATGCGGAGAGAGTGACAAGCCTAACACTGCTTCATAGAAATGGCGTGCTTTGGCGAGGTCGGAAACTATCAGGGAGGCGTGTAGAAAACCGCGAATATTGCTCATTCAGATGGGCCACTCAGACTTGCAGCAAGGTATCAAGCGGAACAGGCCTGGCGATACCATATCCCTGGCCGTAATTGACTCCCATCTCCTGCAACATCCGCTGAATTTGTTCGTTCTCGACAAATTCAGCAATCGTCTCCATTCCCATCGCATGGGCAATCTGATTGACCGATTGCACGATGGAGCGCGCCACATGGTCGTCGATTATGTCGCGCACGAAACTGCCGTCAATCTTGAGATAATCCACTGGCAGATTTTTCAGGTAATTGAACGAGCACATGCCACTACCAAAATCATCCAGCGCAAAACGCGCTCCCTTCGCCCGCAAGGCGGCAATAAAATTGATTGCCGTGCCGAGCTTGCCGATTGCCGCAGTTTCAGTGATTTCAAAACAGATGCGCCGGGCGTCAAACTTGACTGCGTCGATACTGGCCAACAAGAACTGCAGCATTGTTGGGTCGCTAATGGAGCGTCCGGAAAGGTTGATTGAGACGGTTAATCCCGCAGGTAATTTTTCCTGATTTTCCTCCAGCCAATTGAACATCGTTTCCACCACCCAGCGATCAATTGCACTCATTAAATCGTATCTTTCCGCTGCGGGAATAAAGCGATCCGGCATAATCAGGTTATTTGACTGATCCACCATGCGCAGCAGGACTTCTCCGCCATGGTCATTGCCACTGCCATTCAGCCTGGCAATTTTCTGGTAATACAGACGGAAACGGCCTTGCTGCAGTGCCTCGGGAATCAATGAAGCCCATTTGAGCTGATCCCGTTGCTGCAGCATTTCATCGTCGTGCAGTTGGAAAAGGTGCACCTGGTTTCTGCCCTTCGCCTTGGCCGCATAGCAGGCGTTATCGGCGTCCGATAGTAGCTGGCTGGTGCTGATGGCAAGCTTGTTGATCAACACGATACCGATGCTGATGCCGATGGAAAATATCTGCTTATCCCAATCGAAACGGAACTGCTGGATCGCCTCGCGTAATCCATTGGCGACTTGCATGGCGCGCTCCATCTCGCAATCCGGCATGAGCAAGCCGAATTCGTCGCCACCCAGCCGGGCAATGATGTCGGTCTTGGAGCGGATGAAATCCTGCATCAACGCTCCCATTTTTTCCAGCAATGCATCGCCCGCCACATGCCCTGCAGTATCGTTGATGATTTTGAACTGATCCAGATCCATGTACATGAGGACATGGTGGCGATCATTGAATTTTGCATCTTGCACCAGCTCATTCAAATGGCGTTCGAACTCCCAACGGTTTTTCAACCCGGTCAATACATCATGCCGGGCAAAGTAATCCATCTGTTGTTCCATGCGCCGCCGCGTACGCGTATTCTCTGCCTGGCGCAATTCCCGCTCAATAGCCTGAGGCAGACGTGCGCTCTTGTCCTTCATGATGTAGTCACTGGCACCCAAGCGCATCGCCTCAACCGCAGTGTCCTCCCCGACGGTTCCAGACATCAGAATGAAGGGGATATCCCTGTCGAATTCACGCACGACGCGCAACGAATCCAGGCCATCGAAATCCGGCAATTTATAATCGGAAATGACAATATCCCAGACATCGGGTGGCATCATGGCGCGCAAATCTGGCAACGAGTCCACGCGCTGCAGCGTCACCGCGAAGCCTGCCCCCTTAAGCAGGCGCTTCAGTAAAAATTCATCATCTTCCGAGTCTTCCACTAGAAGCACGCGCAAGGGGTGAAGTGGTAATTCAGATTGCATAGTGATCAGTGACAAATTTGATTGAGTTCTAGCCAGCATTGTGCAAAGCAGCTGACCAGGGCCACGTGGCCCGGATTGCCTTCTACCAGCAAAATGGTTTGTGCGCTGTCCATCCCCGATCCCATTATGACGAGCCCAGGCTGAAATAAAAAGCCGCGCCTTTGCCGGGCGCTGCCTCAGCCCTTACCCACCCACCATGACGGTTAATGATGCGCTGCACAGTGGCCAGGCCGATGCCTATGCCGGCGAACTCACGATCCGTATGCAAGCGCTGGAATGGCTTGAACAGCTTTCCTGCCAGGGCCATGTCAAACCCTGCACCATTGTCGCGCACGAAAAAGCACGGTTGACCGTCCCGCTCGGCCATGCCCAACTCCACCCGTGGCTGCGCAGCTTTGCTGGAATATTTCCAGGCATTCGATAGCAAGTTGTCGAGTAACGCATGCAGCAAGTGCGTATCCCCCTGGGCCGTCAAGCCAGGGGCAATCACCCATTCCACTTGCCGGGCCGGATCGCTCTCGGCCAAGCTGGTGGCCAAAGTCTGTGCCATGTCGCTCAGATCGACGCTTTCCCGCACCAAATCGGCACGCGAAACGCGCGAGAGCAGCAGCATGGCATCGATCAGTTCGCCCATCTGCACCGCGTTGACGCGCAAGCGTTGCAGATAACCGCGCCCTTCCTCGTTTATCTGTTCGCCAAAATCCTCCAGCAAAGCCTGACTGAAACCATTGATGCTGCGCAACGGCGCGCGCAAATCATGCGACACCGAGTAGGAAAACGCCTCCAGTTCCTGGTTAGCCACCTGCAATTCCACCGTGCGCTCCACTACACGCTGCTCCAAGGTTGCAACCAGATTGTGCACCTCGTCAAACAGACGTGCATTCTCAATCGCAATGCTGACCTGGTTGGCAAACAGCGTCAGCAACTCCATGTCATGCACAGTAAAGCTGCCGCCTCCTACCTTGCCACTGGCCGACAAGCCACCGATGATCTGTTGCTGCACCAGCAGCGGCACCAGCACAGCCGAGGTATAGCCTTCCTCCCAGCGGTTCTGCAAATTTTCCAGCGGCCAGTCGTCATATTTGCCATAAAGCAGCGGCTTCTGATTGCTCAGCACCCAACCGCACATACCGACCTTAATTGGAAATGACGCACCCAGGATGTCTTCCGCGTCTTTGCCGCTGGCAGCGGCATAAACATATTCCTGCCCCTGCGGCTCCAGCATCGGCACCAGCAAGGTATCGGCGGCAATCATTTCACGTGCGCGGTCTGCCACCAGTTGCAGCACCTTGAACAGGCCGCAATTGGACATGATAGCTTTGCCCAGCTCGCGAATGACCTCAAGCTGGAACTCACAGTCCTGCAGCCGGCGCAGACAGTCCTGCGGGGACATGCCTAGAGCACCACGTTGTAATGACTGGCCATAGTGTCTTTGACATATTGCGATATTCCTTTCACGTCCACCTGCTTGCTCACAATCAGGTCGCTGGTGTCCAACGCCAGCGCGTCCACGCAAATCTGGCATATGGAAAAAGGTATCTCCAGCTCTTCCGCCATGCCGACCATTTGCTCCAGGTTGGGGATGCCTTTGCGCTTGAGCAGATAGTTGAGGGTCTTTGGGCCCATGCCCAGCATGTTCAGTTGCGACAAAGGCATATGATTGGCGCCACCGGCACTCATCGCCTCAACTATGTTTTGCACAAAGCTGTCATTTTCGGTGCGGCGGAATTCAGTCGGACCTTTTTTGCGCAGTCCGAACAGGGTAGACCAGAAGCCTCGCCTGCGCTTCAGACAATTGGCCCCCCACAGGGTAAACCACATTTTGGTCTCGATACCCATGGAGGCGTACCCAGTGGCGAGTATGAAAGCAAATAGCGCCTTGTCCATGTCCCCGCTGAGCAGCATCACCGTTGCTCGCTTGGTTTGTTCAGCCATAACCTGCACCCCAACTTGATTTTATTTTGCTCAGCGCCTGGTCTATATCAGGTCTGAATTTTTAGAGGTACCCTTAAACCTTGATCTGCAATTTGACGCGACGACCATCGCGCTCTGCCGACAATACCTGCAACGCGGATTCCTCGCACAGATCACGCACCGATTCTTCGAAAATTGGATCGTCTCCCGTCACCGCCAGAACCTGCCCTGGCTGCATCTCATTCACAGCCTTGCGCACTTTGATCAAAGGCAGTGGGCAACAAGCGCCGCACACGTCAATTTCCTTATCCGCTGCTTCCATCGTCGCTCCCCAAGTCATCTCAATTCAATCTACGAATAGATTATTGTCGGCTTGGAATCCCTTAACTTTAGACACATTCCACATTACTGCAATAATTGTTTTCAGCCACCCTTTTCCAGCTTGCCGGAAAACAGGCTGGCCACCACGATCATGGCCCCGCCCAGCCACTCTTGCACGGTCATCACCTCGTTCGCCAGATAGTAGGCAGAAATAGCCGCCACTACCAGTTCGGACAGAAAAATGATAATCGCCTGATTGGCCGGGGTGTGCGCCAAGCCATACTGAACGGCAAGGGTCACCGCAAACAGCGCGATAGCTGTCACCATCACCCACATCCAGGCAACATTGGAAAGATGCGCAATCACGATAAATTTTTCAGGTGTCGTCACCATCGGCACAGCAGACAAAACCAATACACCAGCAAAAATACTGACCGATTTTAATGAAATTGAAGCGCCATGCACACGGCGCGACAATACATTGGAAAACGCGAACATGAAGCCCGCCGACAGCGCCAGCCACTCGGCTTGATTGGCGGGCAGCGGCATGCCGCCGCCCGGTGACCAGAGCATTACCATGGCGCCGGCGAAAGAAAACAGCATCACCAGATAGCCGGTCATATCCAGCCGTTCATTCAACAGCGTGCGGGAAAAAACCACTGTCCAGAGCGGTGCCAGATAGAACAGCAGCAACACGCGCATCACTTCGCCGCCCATCACCGCCAGCACATAGGCCAGATTGGTCCAGCCCGCTGCCAGGGCGATAATGACCAACTGCCCGAGCGATGCGCGCGAACATTTAAGATGTTTTCTCAGAAAAATCAGGCTGAACAGAAGACACAGAACATAAGTCAGAAAAGTAGACGCCTCACCCTGAATGCCCAGCTCCCCCAAGCGGCGGTATGGATACCAGATCAAGCCCCAGGTGACTGCGCCGTAGAGCAGTCCGAGTATGGGCCACAGGTTTCGTTTGTTCAGCATCCCGCAAACCCCTTATAATTCGTCGTTTCCAATTGCCAATACACGCGCATGAACCCCTATCTAAGCAGCCTGCAGCCTTACCCCTTCCAGAAGCTGCGTGAACTATTTCTGGGCGTGACGCCCAATGCGGCGTTGTCTGCCATCAATTTGTCCATTGGCGAGCCCAAGCATGACACGCCCGCTTTCATCAAACAAACCTTGATCGACAACCTGGCAGGGCTGTCGAATTATCCCATAACGCAGGGCAGCGACGCACTGCGCAACGCCATGGCTGGCTGGGCTGTTCGCCGCTATCAGGTACCGGCCATCAATGCGGCCACGCAGGTGCTGCCGGTGAATGGCAGCCGCGAAGCGCTATTTGCCTTCGCCCAGGCGATCATCGATCCGACCAAAACCAAACCCATCGTGCTGTCGCCCAACCCGTTTTACCAGATTTACGAAGGCGCGGCTTTGCTTGCCGGTGCCGAGCCTTATTACCTCAACACCCTGCCGGAAAACGGTTATGCCATGGATTTTTCCAGCGTGCCGCAGGACGTGCTGGCGCGCACGCAACTGGTTTTCGTGTGCTCGCCGGGCAACCCCACCGGCACGGTGATGAATCTGGACGCTTGGCGCGAAGTGTTCGAACTATCCGACAAATACGGCTTTGTGATTGCTTCGGACGAATGTTACTCGGAAATATATTTTGACCAGGCACCGCTGGGCGCGCTCACCGCTGCGCACCAACTGGGCCGCGATTTTTCACGCCTGGTAGTATTCAACAGCCTGTCCAAACGCTCCAACGTACCCGGCATGCGCTCCGGGCTGGTGGCGGGCGATGCCGCCATCATCAAACAATTTCTGCTGTACCGCACCTACCACGGCTGCGCCATGAGCCCAGCGGTGCAGGCAGCCAGCGCGGCGGCTTGGGCGGATGAGGCGCACGTGCAGGAAAACCGCCGCCTGTACGCGGAAAAATTTGCCGCTGTCACGCCCATGCTAAAAGATGTCATGACGGTGGCAATGCCGGACGCCGCGTTCTATTTATGGGCGCGCACGCCGGTGAATGACGCCGAATTCGCGCGGGGACTGTATCGCGATTATAATGTCACGGTTTTACCGGGCAGCTTCCTGGCGCGAGAAGCGGGTGGCATCAACCCCGGTGACAATTTCATCCGCATCGCCCTGGTCGCACCACTGGCAGAGTGCGTGGAAGCAGCAAACAGAATTGTGTCATTTGTAAAAAAACCGGATTAACCGTTAGGAAACCATCATGCACGAACTCCAAGCCATCATCGACGAAGCCTTCGAACGCCGCGCCGACATCAACCCACGCAATGCCGATTCCAAACTTAAGGAAGCCGTCGATCACATTATCGACGCCCTGGATAAAGGCCAGCTACGCGTCGCGGAAAAAATCGAAGGCAAGTGGCACACCCATCAGTGGCTGAAGAAAGCCGTGCTGCTTTCTTTCCGGCTGGAAGACAACTTCTTCATCAAGGGCGGATTCACCAATTATTTCGACAAGGTGCCGTCCAAATTTGCCGACTACAACTCCAAGGATTTTCGTGACGGCGGCTTCCGCGTGGTGCCGCCCGCCTCCGTGCGCAAAGGCTCCTTCATCGCCAAGAACGTGGTGTTAATGCCCTCCTACGTGAACATCGGCGCCTACGTGGACGAAGGCACCATGGTCGACACCTGGGCCACGGTCGGCTCCTGCGCGCAGATCGGCAAGAACGTGCACTTGAGCGGCGGCGTCGGCATTGGCGGCGTGCTGGAACCGGTGCAGGCCAACCCCACCATCATCGGCGATAACTGCTTTATCGGCGCGCGTTCGGAAGTGGTAGAAGGTGTCATCGTGGAAGACAACAGCGTGATTTCCATGGGTGTGTACATCGGGCAAAGCACCAAAATTTACGACCGCGAAACCGGCGAAGTGACTTATGGCCGCATCCCTTCCGGCTCGGTGGTGGTGAGCGGCAACCTGCCTTCCAAGGACGGCAGCTACAGCCTGTACTGCGCGGTGATCGTGAAAAAGGTCGATGCAAAAACCCTGTCCAAGGTCGGCATCAACGAACTGTTGCGTGGAATTTAAACTAACGCGGGACGCTTATCAGCGTCTCTAAAAACCATGTGCGGCATCTGCGGCGAACTCCGCTTCGATAACACCCATCCCGACTTCGCTGCTGTTTCGCGTATGACCGATGCCCTTGCCCGGCGTGGTCCCGACCACGCCGGGCAATTTTCTGATGGCCCGCTGGCATTCGGGCACCGCCGTCTTTCCATTATTGATCTCAGCGAACATTCCAACCAGCCGCTGGTGGATCACGAGCTGAACCTCGCGCGGGTGTTCAACGGCACCATCTATAACTACCGCGAACTGCGCGCCGAACTTATCGCGCTAGGCCATCATTTTTTCTCGGATGGCGATTCAGAAGTCATCATGAAGGCTTATCGCGCCTGGGGCGATGACTGCGTGACACACTTCAATGGCATGTTCGCCTTTGCCATCTGGGACATGCACAGCGGCCGCCTGTTTCTGGCGCGCGACCGTAGTGGCATCAAGCCCTTGTATTACTCGCTAGACCGGCAGCGCCTGCGCTTTGCCTCCACCAGTCAGGCGCTAATCGCTAGTGGCGGTGTAGATACCAGCATCGACGCTTTCGCCCTGCACCATCACCTTACCCTGCATGCCGTTGTCCCCGCGCCGCGCACCATCATGAAAGGCATCCGCAAACTGCCGCCGGCCACCACGCTCAGTTTCAACACCGATGGCAGCCACCAGTTTCACACATACTGGCAGCTTGATGCACGACGCCTGCAAACCGACAAATCCGAACAGGACTGGATCGACGAATTGCATGTCACGCTGCGGCAAGCAGTCAATCGCCAATCCAGCGCCGCTGATGTGCCGGTAGGCGTGCTGCTATCCGGCGGGCTGGACTCCAGTTTGCTGGTTGGGTTATTGGCAGAAAGCGGCGTGCGCGATATTCACACGTTCTCCATCGGCTTTGAAGATGTCGGCGAAGAGAGGGCCGACGAATTCGAATATTCAGACCAGGTTGTCGAGCGCTTCCAGACCCGCCACCATCGCTACCGCATTCCCAACAGCGAGGTGCTCACGCGTCTGCCAGAAGCGGTTGCGCAAATGTCCGAACCCATGGTGGGACAAGATGCCGTGGCTTTTTATCTGCTTTCAGAGCGTGTCGCGCGCGAAGATAAAGCCGTGCTTTCCGGCCAGGGCGCGGACGAAGTGTTTGCCGGTTATTTCTGGTACCCACTGATGCAGGCGGAACTGGGTCTACCGATACAACGTTTCGCCAAACATTATTTCGACCGCAACCACGCCGAATATCTGGAAACGGTAGAGCGCGGCTTGCACACACCGGATGTCACCTCGCATCTGATGGCCCACCGTTTGGGCATGCCCAATGCGGACACTTTCATGGATCAGGTGCTACGGCTGGACACCACCACACTGATCGTGGACGACCCGGTCAAGCGCGTAGATAACATGACCATGGCCTGGGGGCTGGAAGCGCGCGTACCGTTTCTCGACCACGAATTGATCGAACTCGCTGCGCGCATGCCGCCCGAACTCAAGCTAAAGAATGGCGGAAAATTTCCGCTGAAAGCCATCGCACGCGGGCTGATCCCGGACAGCATCATCGACCGCCCCAAGGGCTATTTCCCGGTGCCCGCACTCAAATATGTGCGCGGCGGATTTCACGATTTGATGCAAGACACGTTGAACTCGCAAGCCTGCCGCAGCCGCGGTTTATTCCAGCGCGCCTACGTGGACAAGCTGCTCGCCGCACCGGAAAAATACTTCACGCCGATTCGCGGCGCCAAACTCTGGCACCTGGCGCTGCTTGAACTCTGGCTGCAGCTTAATGTGGATGGCAAAGCTTAGGCATTTGACTTAACGCCTATAACTGCTAAACCACAACTATATGTACCGAAAACGACAGGAGATGTATGCGTTCGTATCCACGTTTATGGGCGCTCATCTGCGGTATATTGTTATGCACGCCGACACTCGCCGAATCACCCAGGCAGACAGGAGGAGCCATGCAACTCACCAGTACCGCTTTTACCCAAGGCCAGGCCATCCCGCGTAAATACACATGCGATGGTTCGGATATTTCTCCGCCGCTTGCATGGAGTGGCGCACCAGCCAACGCAAAAAGTTTCGCGCTGATCATGGATGACCCAGATGCGCCGGGCGGTACCTGGGTGCACTGGGTGTTTTACAACATTCCCGCCGCAGACCATGCACTGCCAGAAGCGGTACCCACCTCTGCCAAGCTTGCGGATGGTGCTGTGCAGGGCAAAAATAGCTGGCCGAAATCCGGCTACGGTGGCCCCTGTCCACCGAGCGGCACACACCGTTATTTTTTCAAAATCTTTGCATTGGATGCACTGCTGAAGTTGCCAGATGGTGCCACCAAACCGCAGCTCATCGCAGCGATGGAAGACCATGTGTTGGCGCAAGCGGAATTGATGGGAACGTATAAACGTTAAGACGGTGTGCTCAATGACCTGAGCTGGTCAGGCCT
>JBBRTU010000042.1:0-23629 GCA_038244115.1 Burkholderiales bacterium | reverse complement strand
TGGTGGTTGGTCACCGCGACCGAATAGAATTCGCCCACCGAGTTGTCGCCAATCAGCACGCAGGACGGATACTTCCAGGTGATCGCCGAACCGGTCTCAACCTGGGTCCAGGAAATACGCGAATTGATGCCCCGGCACATGCCGCGCTTGGTCACGAAATTGTAAATCCCGCCGACGCCGTTTTCGTCACCCGCATACCAGTTCTGCACCGTCGAGTACTTGATGTCGGCGTTGTCGAGCGCGACCAGTTCGACCACCGCCGCATGCAGCTGGTTGCTGCTGAACGCGGGTGCTGTACAGCCTTCCAGATAGGAGACTGACGCGCCATCTTCGGCAATGATTAGGGTGCGCTCGAATTGTCCCGACTCCTCGGTGTTGATTCGGAAGTAGGTCGACAAATCCATCGGGCACTTGACGCCCTTGGGGATGAAGCAGAACGAACCGTCAGTGAACACTGCAGAGTTGAGCGCAGCGTAATAGTTATCGCCGACCGGCACCACCGTACCGAGATATTTCTGCACCAGCTCGGGATACTCATGCACGGCTTCCGACATTGAACAGAAAATGACACCGACCTCGGCCAGCTTGTGCTTGTAGGTGGTCGCCACCGACACGCTGTCAAAAATAACATCGACTGCGACGCCGGCCAGCGCCGCGCGCTCGTGCAGCGGCACGCCGAGTTTCTCGAAGGTGCGCAGCAATTCAGGATCGACCTCGTCCAGGCTTTTCAGTTTTTTCTTCTGCTTGGGCGCGGCGTAGTAGCTGATCGCCTGGAAATCGATCTTCGGATAGTTGATGTTGGGCCACTTCGGCTCTTCCATCTTGAGCCACGCCTGGTAAGCCTTGAGGCGGAATTCGAGCAGCCACTCAGGCTCGTTCTTCTTGGCCGAAATCATTCGGATGGTGTCTTCACTCAGCCCTTTCGCCGCGACATCTGACTCGATGTCAGTGACGAAACCGTGCTTGTAGGGCTGGTTGACAAGATTTTGCAGTACTGCACTCATGGTGATACCTCTGCTTTCGCCTTCACGTTGAAGCTCTCGCCGCAACCGCACTCGCTTTCGACGTTGGGGTTGTCAAATTTGAACATCTGCTTGAGGCCCTCAGTGACGAAATCGATGCGCGAACCATCAAGGAACGACAGGCTATCGGCATCGATCACTACACGGGCGTCATGCGACTCGAATGTGTAATCTCCCTCGCATATTTCGTCGGCGTAGTCGAAAGTGTGAGCCAGGCCGGAACAGCCAACTTTCTTGACGCCGATGCGCAGAGCGATCCCCTTGCCACGCTTTTCAAGCTGGCGCTGAATCTGTTTTGCCGCACTTTCAGTCAATGTAATTGCCATTAGTCAAACTCCTAGTAGCCATAGCGGTAAGCGGGAAAATCCAGGGTAACAATGCCGGAACCCATCGCTAAATCCGCTGCGCCTATACTGTCAAACCGCCATTCGCGGGCCAGCTTTTAAATTCGGTGCACTGCATTCAAAGCTAGTCTGGTTTACCTTGTCCAGGAGCATATGCATCGCCCTAGAGTGGATAGCCGACTATTTTAGTCAACTATAGCAATCCAGACTATATTAGTCAACAATAATGTTACAAAGGTGGGCTGAGTCGAATGTGAAAACGCGGGATTTTCTACGCGCTCAGGAATGAGCCAAGCGCAGGTGCCTGATCAATAGGCATGCCATTAAGCCAAAAGTATCAAGTCGCATAGACATCAGAAGCTGTCTTAAATAATACTGTGAATGCGAAGTGCGGGGAACGGACACACAAACTGCGCGGGACAGAAACGCTGCTGCTATGCTTCTGGCAGTGCGATCTTGTTATCCACGCTGAATTGATAATCCTTGAACACGTGCTCCGCGCTCAGAATCTGGTAACTACCATCCGGCAGTTTCCGCGTGGTGTCTTTCAAGCGGTAGGTGTAATGCCCACAGGTCCAGCAGTCGAAATTACGCATGTGGGTGCAGAGACAGGTTTTGTCCATAACCGAAATATTTTTCCCGTCCGGGTGATGTTCCAGTTCGCGGTTGTAGGCATCAATATAGGCGCAGTGGCCGGTGGCATCCAGCAGGTAGCCGAACGCCTCGCAGTTGGGACGAATACCGGCGCCGATGGCCGGGCTGTTTTTCAGCATGCGCATGGGGTAGCCGGTGGGGGAAATTTCATTGACTTCGATATTATCTTCACTCGTCTTGAAATATTCCTGCTGCACCTTGGCGGGCAGGCCGCATTCGTGTGTGACGGTAAAGCGCGTGGCGACTTGTATGGCGGCAGCGCCTGCTTCCAGGTACTGCACCGCATCCGTGCCAGTAAAAATACCGCCAGCGGGAATAAGTGGAATATTCAGCTTTTCCTGTACCAGGTATTGATGGACTTCGTTGAAAATAGTTCTCAGATCATACTTCGCCCAATCCATGCCGAAACCCAAATGGCCGCCGGCCAGCGGGCCTTCGACCACGATATAGTCAGGCAGGCGATCTAGTCTTGCTGTCTTGCGCAGAAAGAGGTGCAAAGCGCGCAGCGAGGAAACGATAATGCCGAAATGTACATCGCGAAAACGCGGATGATCTTGCACCAATGCCAGCGAGCCAAGATGCAGGCCGGCACTCAAGGTGATGCCATCGATACCCGCATCCATGGCCGAAGTCAGACGCATGCGCAGCGTTTCCTTCGGCGCGTTCATGGTGAGCTTTTCCATGCAGTTGATGAAGATCATGCCATCGCCGCGCTTGGCTTCCATGGTGCGGCTGACGTGCATCTTGGTGGCTTCGGCGATTTCGCCGAGGTCGAAATGAACCGAAGACTTATCGGTGTTGGCGACGTTACGTTTGTAGAGCTTGAGTTTTGTTTTGACGAATTTGGTTTTGAAACGACGGTCGGAAACAGTCGAAATCATGGCGTCGGAAATATGCCCGACGCCGCCCAGCCTGGCCACTTCAAGGGCAAGCTCGGCAGTGGAAATATCCACGCCCATCCCACCGACCATAATCGGCACCAGTTCGTGCTTTCCGAACTTCAGCCGGAAATCATCAACACACTTCATAAAACCTCTACAAATCCGGCCATCGCCAAATGAACCACGTTTTCCAAAAAGGCTATTGGACGCAGATACAACCGATTACCGCTGATTATTAGATTCGCTGAACAGATATGCCAACAACTCACCGCTCTATCTGCGCTTATCTGCGTCCAACTACTTTATCCGGGATTATTATCGCATTATTCGCAGTTCGGAATCACAACATCTGACGGATAGAGTAGGCACACATGCTCATCAACGGCTGCGGCAGAATGCCGAGTGCGAGGACAGCCAAACCATTAACGGAAAGCAACATGCGCATATCGGATTGCGGCGTAATCGGTGTTACATCCAAGGGAGCATCGAAGTACATCAGCTTTACAATGCGCAGGTAGTAGAACGCACCGATCAGGGAAAAGAGCACAGCTACGACTGCGAGTGAAACCATGCCGGAATCAATGACCGCTTGCAGTACCGACAGTTTGGCGTAGAAGCCTACAGTAGGCGGCACGCCGGCCATGGAGAACATCACCAGCAACATCAGGAAGGCATACCACGGGCTGCGTTGATTGAGCCCTTTGAGGTCTTCCAGGTTCTCGGCCTCGAAACCTTTGCGCGACAGTAGAAGAATCATGCCGAAGCCGCCAAGGCTCATCAGTACATAGCTCACCACATAGAACATGCTGGCACTGAAACCATTTAGGGTACCGGAAAGAATACCCAGCAACAAAAACCCCATGTGCGAAATGGTTGAATAAGCCAGCATGCGCTTGAGGTTGGTTTGCGCAATGGCAGTGAGGTTGCCGATCGCCATCGACAGCACTGCCAGGATGATCAGCATGCCTTGCCAATCAGCATGCAGGCCATGCAAACCTTCCACCAGCAAGCGCATCACGAAGCCGAAGGCCGCAAGCTTGGGCGCGCTGCCAATCAACAGGGTCACCGCTGTAGGCGCACCCTGATAGACGTCCGGTATCCACATATGGAACGGCACTACTCCGAGTTTGAAGGCCAGCCCCGCCACCACAAACACCAGACCGAATGTCAGGATGGTATGGTTGCCGCTGCCCTGCTGAATGGCGGCAGCCACCTTGCCGATTTCCAGGCTGCCCGCCACGCCGTACAACATGGACATCCCATACAGCAGCATGCCGGATGCCAGTGCGCCCAGCACGAAATATTTCATCGCCGCCTCGGTCGCCTGCGCGGATTCGCGTTGCAGCGCGACCAATGCATACAGCGAGAGTGACAGCAGCTCCAGGCCCAGGTACAAGGTCAAGAAATTGTAGGCAGAAATCATTACCATCATGCCGAGCAAGGCAAACAGCACCAGCACGTAGAACTCACCGCGGTACATACCGCGCGGGCCGAGATAATCACGCGTGTAGACCAGGATGGCGGACACCGAAAGATAGGCCACCAGCTTCAACACATTGCCCATCACATCGCCCACAAACATATTGTGGAAGGTATAGATGGTGTCAGGCTGGCTGGTTGTAATGGTCAGCCATGCGCAGCCGAGCAAGGTAAGCTGGCTGAGCGCGTAAGTATAAAAACGGTTCTTGTCGGACAGGAACAGATCGAAAATCAGAATGAACGAAGCCATCGCCAGCAGGAAAATTTCCGGCAAGGCAGGGATCAGGTTGGGCATGTGTACGGTCATTGTGTCGTTACCTTACAGCTTGCTCTGTGCCACATGGGCAAGCAGGTTATTGACGGAAGCGTGCATCACTTCGGTAAAGGGCAGCGGATACAGCCCCATTCCCAGGACACATAGCGCCAGTAGCGCAAAAATCAGCGTCTCGCGCGACGTAATATCGGTCAGCTCTGCCACGTGGTCATTGGCCACTTTGCCGAACACCACGCGCTTGTACATCCACAACGTATAGGCTGCACCAAAGATCAGCGTGGTTGCAGCGAGGAAGGCATACCAGAAATTTACTTTGACCGCGGCCATGATTACCATGAATTCGCCGACAAATCCGCTGGTGGCTGGCAGGCCGGAATTGGCCATGGCGAACAGCATGAAGAATGCGGCGAACACCGGCATCTTGTTGGCCACACCGCCGTAATCACCGATCTGGCGCGAGTGCATGCGGTCGTACAGCACGCCCACACACAGGAATAGCGCACCGGAAATAAAACCGTGGGAAATCATCTGCACCAGCGCGCCCTCCATACCCGTCGCGTTGAACAGAAAAATCCCCAGCGTCACAAACCCCATATGCGAAATGGATGAATAAGCGATGAGCTTTTTCATATCGGATTGCGCCAGCGCCACAAAGCCGATATACACCACGGCGATCAGCGACAGGGTGATCATGAACCCGGTCAGGTAGTGGCTGGCATCCGGCGCGATGGGCAGGGAAAAACGCAGAAAACCATACGCGCCGATTTTCAGCATGATTGCGGCCAGCACCACAGAACCGCCGGTCGGCGCTTCCACGTGCGCATCGGGCAACCAGGTGTGCACCGGCCACATCGGCACCTTCACTGCAAAAGCGGAAAAGACCGCGAGAAAAATTAAAATCTGCGGCGTCAGCGCCAGCGGCAACTTATGGTAATCAAGAATCTCGAAACTGCCGCCCGACTTGTAGTGCAGATACAAAATGGCAACCAGCATCAACAGCGAACCAAGCAAGGTATACAGGAAGAACTTGATCGCTGCGTACACACGGTTCGGCCCGCCCCAGATACCGATGGCCAGGAACATCGGGATCAGCATTGCTTCCCAGAACACATAAAACAACACCGCGTCGAGCGCTGCGAATACGCCATTCATCAGGCCGGACATGATGAGAAACGCCGCCATGTATTGCGCGACTTTCTTCTGGATCACTTTCCAGCCGGCGAGGATTACCAGCATGGTGGTGAAACTGGTGAGCAGGATGAACAGCATGGAAATACCGTCCACGCCGACATGGTAGTGGATGTTGAAATTGGGAATCCAGGGAGCCATTTCGACGAACTGCATGCCTGGCTGCAGCGCATCGAAATGCGTATACAGCGGCAGCGCCACGGCAAAGCTCAACACCGCGCCGATCAAGGCCACCCAGCGTGCCAGCGGCGCATTGCGGTCATCGCTACCCAGCAATAGCGTCACCACACCGGATGCTATCGGCAGCCAAATCACCCAGCTAAGCATTGTCGAACCTTCAGTCATTTTTTTCCAAACAAATTAAGCCACTAATTAAAAACAAACACTGTCATCAATGCCAACGCACCGATGATCATCGCAAATGCATAGTGGTAGATATAACCGCTCTGTGCGTGGCGGATCAGTTGCGAAGCCCAGCCTACGACACGTCCAGCGCCGTTGACAAAGAAACCATCAATCACCGTTACGTCACCGAATTTCCACAGGCCACGTCCCAAGGCACGCGCACCGCCAGCGAAGAACCATGCGTTAAAAGCATCGAAGCCATACTTATTTTCTAACACGGCATGTAACAGAGAGAATTTATCTTTGAGCATGGCGGGGATGTCCGGACGCTTGAGGTAGAAGAACCAGGACAGCGTGACGCCGGACAGCGCAAGCCAGAACGGTAGCGTGGTCACCGCATGCATGGCCATAGCCACTGCACCGTGGAATTCATGCGCCAGTTCTTCCATGCCCGGATGCGCCTCGGCGGAGATGTGAATGGCGCCTTTGAAGTAATCGCCGAACAGCATCGGCTCAATCGCAAAGTAGCCGATAAACACCGACGGAATGGCCAGCATGATCAGCGGAAAGGTCACCACCCAAGGCGATTCGTGCGGCGTGCCGCCACCATAATGATTATCGTGGCCATGATCGTCGCCATGTCCGCCGTGCGTATCGAAGCGCTCCTTGCCATGAAACACCAGGAAGTACATGCGGAATGTGTAGAACGCCGTAATGAACACGCCGGCCATCACCGCGAAATAAGCGAAGCCAGAGCCAGGCAAATGCGACAGGCCTACCACTTCGATAATGCTATCCTTGGAATAGAAGCCGGAAAAAAATGGTGTGCCGATCAACGCCAGCGAACCGACCAGCGAGGTGAGCCAGGTGATTGGCATGTATTTGCGCAGCCCGCCCATGTGGCGGATGTCCTGATTGTGGTGCATGCCGATGATCACCGAACCGGCGGCAAGGAACAGCAGCGCCTTGAAGAAGGCATGCGTCATCAGATGGAAAATCGCCACCGAGTAAGCAGAGGCGCCTAACGCCACCGTCATGTAGCCGAGTTGCGACAAAGTTGAGTAAGCCACCACCCGCTTGATGTCGTTCTGCACCACGCCGAGAAAACCCATAAACAGCGCAGTTATCGCACCGATCACCATCACGAATGACAATGCCGTATCCGACAGTTCAAACAATGGCGACATGCGCGCCACCATGAAAATACCTGCGGTCACCATGGTGGCTGCGTGGATCAGGGCGGAAATCGGTGTCGGGCCTTCCATCGAATCGGGCAACCAGACATGCAGCGGAAACTGCGCCGATTTACCCATGGCGCCGACAAACAGCAAGATGCAAATCACTGACATCAGCATCCATTCCTGACCGGGAATGATCTCTATCATTTTGCCCGCCATTTCCGGCGCACGGGCAAACACGGTTGCGTAATCGAGCGTACCGAAATACGCCAATACCATACCGATACCCAGCAGGAAACCGAAATCGCCCACACGGTTAACCAGAAATGCCTTGAGGTTGGCATAGATGGCAGTGTCGCGCGTGAACCAGAAGCCGATCAACAGATAGGACACCAGCCCCACCGCTTCCCAGCCGAAGAACAACTGCAAGAAATTATTGGACATCACCAACATCAGCATGGAAAAAGTGAACAGCGAAATGTAGCTGAAGAAGCGCTGGTAACCGGGATCGTCGGCCATGTAGCCGATGGTGTAGATATGCACCATCAATGAAACAAAGGTCACCACCAGCATCATGGTAGCGGTCAGTTTGTCGATCAGGAAACCGATTTCGAAGCGAATATCGCCGGTGGTCATCCAGGTATAAATGCTGCCGTTGAATACATTGCCCTGAGACACGTCCTGGAATATCAGCCAGGAGGTATAGCACGAAACCGCCACACCGATGATCGTCACCCAATGCGACAGCGCGCGGCCAATCAGGCGTCCGAACAGGCCGGCGATCAGCGCACCGGCGAGGGGCGCCAGCGGCACCAGCAGATATAGTTTTTGCATCTCAGTCATAATATTTTTTAGGACGCTGATTAACGCAGATTTTCAGGATAATCTGCGGCTATCAGCGTAAATCTGCGTCCCCTGCTTATCCTTTCAACTCGTCGAGATCTTCAACATTTATCGTTTTCAGATTACGGAACAGCACCACCAAAATTGCCAGGCCAATAGCGGATTCAGCCGCAGCCACGGTCAGGATAAAGAACACGAACACCTGCCCTGCCATATCGCCCAGATAATGGGAGAAGGCCACAAAGTTCATGTTCACTGCCAATAGCATCAGTTCGATCGCCATCAACAAGATGATGATGTTCTTGCGGTTCAGAAAAATGCCCAGCACACTCAGCGCGAACAACATTGCGCCAAGAACAAGATAGTGGGAAAGCGATAGCATCTTGAGTCCCCTGTTAGTCTTCGGCGTCAGGCGCCGGTGCAGGCGCGTCCACCCGGCGCGAAGTGCGCATGGGGATCACGCGAACGCGATCTTGCCGCCGCACTTTCACTTGTTCCCCCGGGTTCTGGTATTTGGTGTCCTTGCGCTTGCGCATGGTCAGCGCAATGGCAGCCACAATCGCCACCAGCAGAATCACCGCAGCGATCTCGAATGGATAAACGTAATCCGTATACAGCAGCCGGCCCAGTTCCTTGGTATTGCTGTAACCGGCAGCATGCGCCTGTGGCGCGACCAACTTATCGATATTCACATTACTGGTGGAAAACACAGCCACCATCTCGAATACCATCACAACAGCCACTGTGGCGGCCAAGGGTAGATTGCTCCAGAAATCTTTGTGCATCTGCTCGATATTGATGTCGAGCATCATCACCACGAACAGGAACAACACCATCACCGCACCGACATATACCAGCACCAGGGTGATCGCCAGGAATTCCGCTTCCAGCAACAGCCATACACCAGCGGCGGAAAAAAACGCCAACACCAGAAACATGGCAGCATTCACCGGGTTTTTCGCGGTAATCACGCGCACCGATGCGAACAACAAGATCGCTGCTAGAAAATAAAAAACTGCTGTTTCAAAATTCATATATTTTCAGTGAGGGGTAAAGAGTGAGGGGTGAGGAGTAAAACCTCGCCGTACACATCATCATTACGCCTAACTCCTCACTCCTCTCTCCTCACCTGTATTTAGCATCTGCCGCCCGATCACTGGCGATCATTTCTTCATATTTGTCACCCACTGCCAGCAGCATGTCCTTGGTATAATACAAGTCGCCGCGCTTCTCGCCGTGATACTCAAAAATTCGCGTCTCGACGATGGCATCCACCGGGCAGGCCTCTTCGCAGAAGCCACAGAAAATGCACTTGGTCAGGTCGATGTCGTATACCGTGGTGCGGCGTGTCCCATCCGAGCGTTGCTCTGATTCGATCTTGATCGCCAACGCGGGGCAGACGGCTTCGCACAGCTTGCAAGCGATGCAGCGTTCTTCGCCGTTGGGATAGCGGCGCTGTGCGTGCAGCCCACGGAAGCGCGGCGACATCGGTGTTTTTTCGTCTGGGTATTGCACGGTGATCTTGCGCGCAAACATGTGCCGCCCGGTGAGCATCATGCCTTGCAGCAGCTCGAGGAGCAGGAAAGTTTTGAAGAAGCTTTTAATTCTATTCATAGCCCCTCCCTCAATGGAACAGGTATGCGTAAGGCGTTTGCATCATGGCGCCGATAAACAGCAGCCACACCAGCGTTACCGGAATAAACACCTTCCAGCCCAGACGCATGATTTGATCGTAGCGGTAGCGCGGGAACGTCGCACGGAACCACAGGAACAGGAACAGTACGAAGGCCGTTTTACCTATAAGCCAGAGAAAACCATCCGGCATAAATGGTAGTGGCGACAGCCAGCCGCCCATGAACATGATGGCGGTCAAGGTAGATACCAGAATCATGTTGGCATATTCCGCCAGGAAAAACACGGCAAACGCCATGCCGGAATATTCCACGTGGAAACCGACAATCTCGGATTCGCCCTCGGCCACGTCGAACGGGGAGCGGTTGGTCTCCGCCACGCTGGAAATCAGATACACGATAAACATCGGGAACAGGGGCAACCAGTACCAGTGCCAGAATCCGCCTTTCTGGGCATTAACAATCTCAACCAGATTCAGACTCTGCGCCGCCATCAGCACGCCAACCAGGGCGAAACCCATGGCGATTTCGTAGGACACGATCTGTGCCGCAGAACGCATGGCACCAAGAAAAGCATACTTGGAGTTGGAGGCCCAGCCCGCCAAGACAATGCCGTACACGCCCATGGAAGTCACCGCCATGATATACAGCAAGCCGGCATCGATATTGGCCAGTACCAGTTCCGGTTGAAACGGAATTACTGCCCAGGCTGCCAATGCGGGCGCAATGGCCATAATCGGGCCCAGTACGAACAGAAATTTATTGGCGCCGCTTGGAACAACGATTTCTTTCATCAGCAGCTTCACCGCGTCTGCGATAGGCTGCCCCCAACCACCGAGAAACTTGATGCCGAAGAAGGTTACGCGATTCGGGCCAATACGTATCTGCATAAAGCCGATCACCTTGCGCTCGGCCAGGGTCAGGTAAGCCACTGCAATCATCAGCGGCATCACGATGGCGAGGATCTTCGCCAGTGTCCACACGACGGGCCAGACCGGGCCAAACAGGGTTTGCAGGTTCGCCAACATCAGCTTGCTCGCTCCACAATAATTGCGTCCAGCATGCCGCCCAATCCGGCAGTCAGCGGATGCGCAGCGGCTACGCGCACGCAGTCCTGAGGCAGGCGATCATCGCGCGTGGCAGGGAGCGCCACCGCCGCATCACCCTGGCGCAGACTGACCATCGCGCCTTCTTTCAATCCCAGTTTTTCCAGCAACGCTGAATGCATCCACGCTACAGGTGCAGCGGCATCATGCGTTTTCTGCAACGACGATGCGCGGCGCACCACGGCATCCATTTGGTAAATCGGCACTTCACCGATACGTTGCAGACCATTTTGCGCAACGGCGGTATTCAGCGTCACAGCCCCAGCCTTGAGCTGGTTATTCAGCGCAGATGGCAGTTCAAACTTGCTGAACGCTTCCGTGCGCACGGCTTCGCTGCTCTCATAATCAAAACCTTCCAGCTCCAGCAGATTGCCCAACACGCGCAACACTTTCCATGCCGGACGGCTTTCACCCAGCGGTTTAGTTGCACCGTTGAAACTTTGCACGCGACCTTCAGTGCTGATAAAAGTGCCGGAGGTTTCCGCAAATGGTGCAATCGGCAATAACACATTAGCATAATCGAGCGCCTTGTGTTTATACGCCGTCAACGCAACTACCAGTTCTGCTGATTGCAGCGCTTTCATCGCCTTGGCCGGATCGTAGCAATCCAGTTCCGCTTCCACACCGAGCAGCACATAAGCTTTGCGCGGCGTATCCAGCATCGCTTTAGCATTCAACCCGTTAGCCGATGGCAATGCGCCGACCAGGCAAGCGCCGACGCTATTGGCGGCTTCCCCCAGGAAGCCGACACTGGCGCCGCACAGTGCGGCAATGTCTTGTGCCAGCACATGCAATTGCGCCGATTGTGGATGATGTTGCGCCAGATTGCCGAGCAGTACTGCCTTGCGTTCACCGCTGGCCAAGCTGGCGGCAATGTCTTTCGCCACTTCCGATACGGTCACATCGGCAACATTGGCAGGCACTGCTACGCTCTTCGCCTCGGCCAGCGCCTTCAAAACTTGCGCCAGCATATTGACCATGGCGCTTGGCGAAACAATCGCCTTGTTGTCCACTTGCGTGAGTAAGTCATCGTCAACCGGGTTGACTAGATTCAGTTGGGCCCAAGCTTTTACAGCCTGCCGTAAACGATGCGCCAGCAGCGGATGATCTTTACGCAGCGTACTGCCGATTACCAATATTCGGTCCATTTCCTGCAGCGAGGCAACCGAGGTGCCCAGCCACGGCGTGCCGTGCAGCGCGCCATCGGCGCTGAAATCGGATTGACGCAAACGGTGGTCGATGTTGGCGCTGCCCAAACCGTTGATCATTTTTTGCAGCAGGTAAAGCTCTTCAACTGTCTGGTGCGGCGTCGCCAGCGCGCCGATGGCAGCCGGGCCGTGGTCGGCCTGAATATGGCGCAAGCCAGCAGCCACGTATTCCAACGCCTCTTGCCATTCGCATTCGCGCCATGTGCCATCACGGCGAATCATGGGCTTGGTTAGCCGTTCCTCCGAGTACAAACCCTCGTAGGAATAACGATCTCGATCGGCCAGCCAGCATTCGTTGATGTCTTCATTCTCCGCTGGCACAACGCGCAAAACTTTGCCGTCCTTTACATGCAGCGCGAGATTCGATCCGAGTCCGTCGTGCGGACTGACGGCCTTGCGGCGTCCCAGTTCCCAACTGCGCGCACTATAGCGGAACGGCTTGTTGGTCAGCGCGCCGACCGGGCACAAGTCGATGACGTTGCCGGACAATTCCGAATCCACCGTATGCTGCATGAAGGTCATCACTTCCGTAAGCTCGCCACGGAAGCCCATGCCCAGTTCCATGATGCCGGCAATTTCCTGCCCGAAACGTACGCAACGGCTGCAGTGGATGCAGCGTGTCATGTCAGTGGAAATCAGCGGGCCCAGATTCTTGTTGAGCACCACACGCTTTTCTTCCTGATAGCGCGACGAAGAAGCGCCGTAACCGACAGCCAGATCCTGCAACTGACATTCGCCGCCCTCATCGCAAATCGGGCAATCCAGCGGGTGGTTGATCAGCAGAAACTCCATCACGCCTTTCTGTGCTTTCACTGCAGCATCAGAATGGGTCATCACCTTCATGCCATCAGTCACCGGCGTAGCGCAAGCCGGCAGGGGCTTAGGCGCCTTCTCCACCTGCACTAAGCACATGCGGCAATTGGCTGCGATGGACAGCTTCTTGTGATAGCAGAAGTGAGGTATCTCAATACCGACCTGATGAGCCGCATCCATGATGGTGCTACCGTCAGGTACCTCTATCTGCTTGCCGTCAATTTCGATTTGTAGCATATTGTTGTCTCGCCTACACCAGACACTTGCCGTGTGTGATGTGGTATTCAAATTCATCGCGAAAGTGCTTGACGAAGCTTGCCACCGGGCTAGCTGCCGCATCGCCTAATGCGCAGATGGTACGCCCTGATATATTGCCGGCAATATTCGTGAGCAAATCCAGATCTTCCATGCGGCCCTTACCGTGTTCGATGCGATGCACCACACGATACATCCAGCCGGTGCCCTCACGGCACGGCGTACACTGACCGCAGGATTCTTCAAAGTAAAAATAGGACAAGCGCTCCAGCGCTTTCACCATGCAGGTGGTTTCATCCATCACAATCACCGCACCGGAACCGAGCATGGAGCCAGCCTTGGCAATGGCATCGAAATCCATACTGAGATCCATCATCGTAGCGGCTGGCAATACCGGTGCGGAAGAGCCGCCAGGAATCACCGCTTTCAACTTCTTCCCGCCACGCATGCCACCTGCCATTTCGAGCAAATCCTTAAACGGTGTGCCGAGCGGAATTTCATAATTACCCGGCTTCTCCACGTGACCTGAAATCGAAAAAATTTTGGGGCCACCATTATTCGGCTTACCCAGTTCCAGAAATTTCTGCCCGCCATGCTTGATGATGTAGGGGATGGAAGCCAGCGTTTCCGTGTTGTTGATGGTGGTTGGCTTGCCGTACAGGCCAAAGCTTGCCGGGAACGGGGGCTTGAAGCGCGGCTGTCCTTTCTTGCCTTCGAGGGACTCCAGCAGCGAAGTTTCCTCGCCGCAAATATAGGCGCCGTAACCGTGATGGGCGTGGATATCGTAATCCCAGCCGCTGCCCAGAATGTTCTTGCCCAGCAGACCGGCCGCGCGTGCTTCTTCCAGTGCTTCTTCAAAGCGCTCGTAGCACTCCCAGATTTCGCCGTGAATATAGTTGTAGCCCGCTCTGGCTCCCAGCGTATAGCCGGCAATGATCATGCCCTCGATCAATTGGTGCGGGTTGTAGCGGATGATGTCGCGATCCTTGAATGTGCCCGGTTCGCCTTCATCGCTGTTGCAAACGACATATTTGTCGCCGGGGAACTGGCGCGGCATGAAGCTCCACTTGAGGCCGGTGGGAAAGCCTGCGCCACCACGACCGCGCAAGGCGGAAATTTTCACCTGATTGATGATTTCTTCTGCCGGCATTTTTTCGGCAATGATTTTTTTCAATGCGTCGTAACCACCTACCGACAGATAGGTGGACAGCTTCCAGGATTCCGGCAGGTGCATCGAGTGGGTGCAGACCTTATTCGTCATGTTCACTCCAACTCCGCCAGCATCTGGTCAATTTTTTCCGGTGTCATGAAGCTGGCCATTTTTTTGTTGTTGATGATGAACAGGGGCGCGTCACCGCAGGCACCCATGCACTCGCCTTCCTTCAAGGTAAATTTGCCATCTTCAGTGGTTTCACCAAAACCGATGCCGAGTTTTTTCTTGAGATGCTCGGCCACTGTGCCAGCACCTGATAACGCACACGGCAAATTGGTGCAGACACAAATTTTGTATTTGCCCACAGGCTGAGTGTCGAACATGTTGTAGAAACTGGCCACTTCAAAAGCGGCAATAGGTGGCATACCCAAATAATTCGCGACGAACTCGATGGTCTCAGGCGCAAGCCAACCCTTCTCGTCCTGGGCAATGCGCAGTGCAGACATCACAGCCGACTGTTTTTGTGCGGCTGGATATTTAGCGACTTCTTTGTCGATCAATTTTAAAGCTTCTGGAGACAGCATCAGCGGTCAATCTCCCCAAACACAATGTCCATCGTACCCATCAGCGCCACCACATCGGCAATCATATGCCCGCGCGCCATTTCATCCATTGCCGACAGATGCGCGTATCCAGGCGCACGAATCTTCAGGCGGTAAGGTTTATTGGCGCCATCGGAAACCAGGTAGATACCGAACTCGCCCTTGGGGTGTTCTATCCCGGCGTAGGCCTCACCCTCTGGCACATGCATGCCTTCGGTGAAAAGTTTGAAGTGGTGGATCAACTCTTCCATGTTGCTCTTCATATCCACGCGCGAAGGCGGCGCCACTTTGTGGTTATCGGTCATCACCGGGCCGGGATTTTTGCGCAGCCAATCCACACATTGTTTAATTATTCGGTTGGACTGACGCATCTCCTCGATACGCACCAGATAGCGGTCGTAGCAATCGCCATTTACACCGATGGGAATATCGAAATCCATCTTGTCATAAACTTCATACGGCTGTTTCTTGCGCAGATCCCATTCCACGCCGGAGCCACGCAGCATCGGGCCGGTGAAGCCCAGCGCCAACGCACGCTCGGGCGATACCACGCCGATGCTGACGGTGCGTTGCTTCCAGATGCGGTTGTCGGTGAGCAGCGTTTCGTACTCGTCCACGTAGGTGGGGAAGCGGTTGGTAAAGTCTTCAATGAAATCCAACATGGATCCCTGACGGGTCGTATTGAGCCGGCGAATTTCCTCTGCGCTATGAATCTTGGATGACAGGTATTGCGGCATGGTATCGGGCAAATCGCGATACACACCGCCGGGGCGGTAATATGCAGCATGCAGTCGCGCGCCGGATACCGCCTCGTAGCAATCCATCAAATCTTCCCGCTCGCGGAAAGCGTACAAGAACACCGTCATAGCACCGACGTCGAGCGCGTGCGCGCCCAGCCACAACAGGTGATTAAGAATACGGGTGATCTCGTCGAACATCACGCGGATGTATTGCGCACGCAGCGGCACTTCCAGCGCCAACAGTTTCTCGATAGCCATCACGTAGGCATGCTCGTTGCACATCATCGACACGTAATCGAGCCGATCCATGTAAGGCACCGATTGCAGGAATGTCTTGTGCTCGGCCAGCTTCTCCGTGGCGCGATGCAGCAAACCGATATGTGGATCGGCGCGCATGATCACTTCGCCGTCCAGCTCCAGCACCAGGCGCAATACGCCGTGAGCAGCTGGGTGCTGCGGGCCAAAATTCAATGTGTAATTGCGGATTTCAGCCACCGTAATTCTCCTCGCGATGAATCCGCGGTGTTACCTCGCGTGGCTCAATGGATACCGGCTGATAAACAACGCGCTGCTGATCCGGGTCGTAGCGCATTTCGACATTACCTGACAGGGGGAAATCCTTGCGGAAGGGATGGCCGATAAAACCGTAATCCGTCAGGATACGGCGCAAATCGGGATGGCCTTCAAACATGATGCCGTAGAGATCGAATGCTTCGCGCTCGAACCAGTTCGCGACCGGCCAGGTATCGATCACCGAGTTCACTAATGGAAAAGCGTCGTCCGGACAAAACACGCGCAAGCGCACGCGCCGATTTTTACTAACCGACAGTAGGTGATAGACCACCGCGTAGCGTTGACTTTGCCATGCACCATCAGCGTAATCCAAATAATCTATGCCGCACAGATCGATCAATTGCTCGAAACGCAGGTCGGTATGATCGCGCAACGTCGCTGCTACGGATGGCAGGTCCTTTGCGTCCACTATAATTGTCAGCTCGAATGCATGCTCATGCACGGAAACCAGCACGTCCCCTAGCGTATCTTTCAGGCAAAGAGAGAGGGTTTCCAGAGAGGGAGTCATCATCGCGTTATGTGTTAGCGGGAAATGGTGTGGGTGCGTTTAATCTTGTTTTGCAACTGAATCAGACCATACAGCAGCGCTTCGGCTGTCGGCGGGCAACCCGGCACATACACATCTACCGGCACGATACGGTCACAGCCGCGCACGACCGAGTAGGAATAATGATAGTAGCCGCCGCCATTGGCACATGAACCCATAGACAACACCCAGCGCGGTTCGGCCATCTGGTCGTACACCTTGCGTAGCGCGGGTGCCATTTTGTTGGTCAGCGTACCGGCCACAATCATCAGATCGGATTGGCGCGGACTCGGGCGAAACACAATGCCGAAGCGATCCAGATCGTAGCGCGACGCGCCAGCGTGCATCATTTCCACCGCACAGCAGGCCAAGCCGAAAGTCATCGGCCAGAGCGAGCCGGTGCTGGCCCAGTTGAACACTGCGTCAAGGCTGGTAGTTACGTAGCCCTTTTCGAGCACTCCTTCAATGCCCATGGCTCATCTCCCACGTGGCATTTCCATCGCGCCAAATACGCTTGGCAAAGCATTGAAAAGCGACACTCGCGGATGGTCGCATCCCGGCTACGCCGTGAACCTGCTCCCTGCTCATGTCGGCTATTCCCACTCCAGCGCTCCCTTCATCCACTCGTAAATGAAACCGACCACCAAAATGCCGAGGAAGATCACCATGGCGATGTAGCCGAACAGCCCGATTTCATTCAGCATGATAGCCCAGGGGAAAAGGAAGGCGATTTCCAGATCGAACAGGATAAACAGGATGGCGACGAGGTAATAACGCACGTCGAATTTCATGCGTGCGTCTTCAAATGCTTCGAAGCCGCACTCGTAAGGGGAAAGTTTTTCGGCATCGGGGCGATGGGGGGCAAGAATGCGTCCAGCAAGCATAGGAACTACGCCAAAAGCCAGACCTACAAAAATAAACATCAAGATTGGAAAGTAATTTTCCAGCATCCCCCACTCCGTTATTTAGAGCTTGTTCGCGATTAAACAGCGGACTCCAGTTTAGTTGCGCCCGCAGCTTTGTGTCAAGCACGGTAACAATGGGTTTTATTTTTAAAAACAGATTGTTATGCCATTAATTGTATTATCTGGACATAACCATTGCTTATGGATGGTGCCGACGGCGAGACTCGAACTCGCACAGCTTTCGCCACCGCCCCCTCAAGACGGCGTGTCTACCAATTTCACCACGTCGGCATATTTCATTGACTGAACAGGCTGCTAGCCCATTCGATACGACAACCTCATCAAGTAAAAATTTGCAGCAATGAATAACCTTGCTGCAAATCGATTACTTCGGTATATCCCCGGCTTTTGATCCGGCATTGGGCTGCCCGGCCGGCACGACAGGCGCGACCGGTTGAGCCGAACCCGTCGGTGTTGCCGGTCGGGATTGCGTCTGTTGCGTTGCCATCACCCCAGCCGATTTGGTTCTATGGCTGGAGAAATAAGTCAAAGTCAGGCTGGTGGCAAAAAACACCGCAGCCAGAATGCCCGTGGCGCGACTCAAAAAATTGGCCGAACCGGATGAACCGAACAGACTACCCGACGCGCCGCTGCCGAAGGCTGCGCCCATGTCTGCGCCCTTGCCGTGCTGCATTAACACCAGACCGATAACGCCGATCGCAGCCAGCACATGAATTGTCCAAACCAGGGTTTCCATTTAATCCTCTAATCCTTACCGTCTAAATTTCTACTGCTGTGCGGCTTTACAAATCGCCACGAATTCCTCGGGGATCAATGCAGCACCGCCGATCAAGCCGCCATCAATGTCCGGCATGTTAAATAATTCCGCCGCGTTCGAGGCCTTAACGCTGCCACCGTACTGAATAATCAGATTCGCCGCCACACTACCGTCCAAGCCGGCAATCTTGCCGCGAATGAAGGCATGCACAGCTTGCGCTTGTTCCGGGCTGGCCGTCTTGCCTGTACCGATGGCCCACACCGGCTCATAGGCGACCACTGATTTGGCCAGAGCCTGAACGCCGGCAGCACTGATCACAGCATCCAACTGGCGGGCCACCACTTGCTCGGTGATACCGCCTTCGCGTTCTTCCAAAGTCTCGCCGACGCACAGAATCGGGGTCATGCCTGCCTTCTGCACCGCCATAAATTTGGCCGCCACAGTCGCGTCGTCATCGCCGAAAAATGCGCGCCGCTCGGAATGGCCAACAATGACATATTTACAATCAAAATCGAGCAGCATGGCTGGCGCTACTTCACCGGTAAATGCGCCCTTCTCATGTTGGCTCACGTTCTGCGCACCCCAGCCAATACCGGTATTTTGCAGCGAAAACTGGGTCTGAAACAAATAAGGGGATGGCACGCAAACCGCGCAACCCGCACCTTTCAGACCAGCCAGTTGGGACACAATAGCATCCAGCAGCGTCTTGTTGCTTACCAGGTTGCCGTGCATTTTCCAATTACCAACGACTATTTTTTCGCGCATCCCAGACCCCGCAAACCTCAATAAAGCAAAGCCGCAAATGTTACCCAGTAACGCCGCTCAGGTCAACCCGCGTTGACGCCCTGATAACTCACCACGATTTCAGGCTGATTCACATTGCGGGCAATGCAAGCTTGCAGTTGCTCTGCCAGCGCATATCCCGCCATATCGCAAGCTGCACGGCTGTTTTCATCCAACAAATAAAAATGGTTGGTTTCCAATGACTGCGCCCCATCTTTAATTGCAAAGCCTCGTTGAACGAATCTCACCCATGCCTTGAAAGCTTGATTAACCTGCCAGCAAGGGAAGAGGCGTGTCGGCCAACCATCCCATCTATTTCCATTAATCCAGCATAGCTCCGATCCCTCAAATCCAAACTCCAGATGACTTCCCGGCGGCAAAATCGGCTCCGCAACAAACGGCTCATCCTGATCAAACGTCAATATGAACTCGGTGAATCCATAATCATTCGGAGCGACCTCATTCAGTTCCAGGGACGCATGAGCCTGTTTCACTTCTAGCACCATCCGACGCAAGTCCGTTTCATATTGTTTACGCTCGAATATCAACCGCACATACCCGTTCTGATGCGTAAGCCAAGTTTCTTTGGATAAAGCGGAACGCAACCCTTGGACATCCAACTCCCACACTATCGAATCGGGCGTTGGGTGCTGAACGAAAATCAGCTCATGAATATCGGCATCATCAGGATAGCCGCACTCGCAGTTCAACAGAAAATAACCACCCGGCTTGCGAGCCGACTCAAGCAATGCCGCCAAATCCAGAACGATATCCTGATATTCCCCCGCCAGATATAGCCCACAATCTAGTGCGGGAAGAAAACGTATATTTTGCGCCGACGGCTGATTGGAACCCGCCGATCCGAAAATTGGCGTGCTAACCAACTCCCAACCGAGGC
Organism: Burkholderiales bacterium; assembly: GCA_038244115.1. Lineage (GTDB taxonomy): Bacteria > Pseudomonadota > Gammaproteobacteria > Burkholderiales > JBBRTU01 > JBBRTU01. Next base: position 3,450 of record JBBRTU010000042.1, on the reverse strand, counting down.
GAGCGGGTAGTGCAAGCAAAGGTGTTATCGGACTCTCGGCGATGCTGTCTCGTTTCATACCTTCCATGCCACCCCTACAATAGCCGCTACACAACCGGCACAATCACTTTTCCAATACATCCCGAAAATATCGATTCATCTTCGCCTGCAATTCCGCAGACACTGGATTTTTCCGAATGCTGGCAGCCACCCTGCCCAGGCGCTCAATCTCGCGTTCAAGGAAGGATTGAATCACCGGAATGCGCGCCCCACTATCCATCTCGCCCCCCGATCTTTTTAACTCGGTCAGTTTGGCAATGCTGGCTCTCAACTCGCCATCATTCACCACGCCGCTCGCCAAGTCGTCAAAAGCCATCGGCACAACGCCCGATCCACGCTCGATCCACAAGCAGGCCAGCACCGGGCGCAGCACATAGAAATACTTTTTCAGCCACACCATTTCGCCTTGCAGATACTCGCGAAAGTTTCCCTTCGCCATGTGCAAGTAATGGTGAAGACAAGCGGCAGGCTGGTAGAAGTCTTGCGCAAGTGAGCGATATGCAGCCATCGTTACGGCCTCTTCCCAGTACACAATCGGCGATGAAAGCCATTCCAGCAGAACCGGGTTGGACTTTTTCATCAGGCGCAGACTTTTGCGCAAATCCCAACCATTCATATCCAGCAAATCGTCAATCGGCAACTCGATCACATCACGCTCTTCATCGATGGAGAGATACCAATCGCGCGGATGGCAATAGATAAAACGGACATCCCAGTCGCTATCGGCAGAATCGAAACCCCAGCCACGGCTACCGGATTCGCAGGCATACAAAATCCGAACGCCATGCTCGACTTCGATACGTGTAAGCGTTTCTTGAATACGCTGATACATCAAATTTCCTAATTACCAAACTCACGCCGCTTTAAATGGAGGTATCAAAGCATTGCACAGAATATTTTCATTTGGCGTAATTCCATTGCGGTTAATGCGCTCGAAGGCTTTCCACAGACCTAACCAACTTATCAAACGACTCACGCAGCTTGCCCAACTCCTCAACAATCGGATCGTGTGGAACATCAGTTTGTATATAGGGACGAAGGTCAACGATTGAGGTCTCCGAAACGGACTGTAAACCCGCCATGTATATTGCTTTGACTTGAAACACCAGCGGCGATAGTTCATCGTTATTTGAGCCTCCAAACAACGTAGGGCCACTACCAAGTAGAAACAATAATTGACCATCGGGTGGCAGACTATCAATTGGCCTAGAAAAAGCCGCGCTATTTGCAATGTTTCTATCATCGCGTTTTTCACCAAGCTGATAGAAATTTTTATCGAGTGAAAGCGTCAAGCCCAGCGCGGCTGTTTTACCCACGTTTTTGATTGATAGAGCAGCTGAGTCCCTGTTCTGATGTGAATAGAGACAGTGATGTAGGGTCGCATGGCCGCATTTTGCTGGTCACGCATAGCTGCAACCATTGCCTCGTTTGCGCGAAGAATTTTCAGTGTCGCCCAAGCATAGAACGCTGTAATCACAACAAGGGCTAGCGTAAGAAAATCGGTGTTGGACATATTGGTTCCTTATGGGTGGCTCAACTAGACCGCGCCAGATTCAATACCAGCAACCGCCGCAAAATTTCCTCATCCGCCATCTCCGCCGTGTAGTCGTTCCAGCCGTAAGCCTTGGCAACGGCGGCGTCCAGCGTCTTGTGCGCGTTGTCCAGCCAAGAGGGGCGGGCGTTGTAGAGATTGGTGAGGGTGCGCTTTTTCAGGTCGGCTTCGTGCCCCGGCTTGGCGACGATGCGGTCGGGATAGCCCGCCACGACTTCGGGGATACGCTCTGTCCACTCCGGCGGGTTGAGCCAGTTTCCGCGCAGGTCGTTGAGTTTTTGTACGGCGGCGGTGATCTCAACGCCCCTCACCCTAACCCCGTTTGCGGGAGAGGGATTCAAACCTTCCGGGAATGGGAATTTTTCAAATGTCATTGAGGAGTTGTAGCGTGGCCTATCTTCCAATGTGCCGCCCGCCGCCAACGCCCACATGGTATGCATACGCGAGGAAAGAATACCGAAGGTCGCATCGTCATCGACCGGAAAAACAATCAGGCTGTGCTCCGGTGCAACGCTCAACGGAAAGCGCACAAAGAAACGATGCTTGGCGGTTTCCGGTGTGGCGATGTAACTTTGCAGCCCGGCGAGTTTGGCGCGCAATTCAGGACGCGGCCTACCGTGCCGCCACCATTTTTCCGCGCGCACAGCTTCGCGGTTATTAGTGCGCGTTGGCTTGACGTGCTCAACCACATAAGCAAATGGCGCTTCATACAGCGCAGCCTGCTGTTCATCCATGAGCGCAAAATCAATGACCCAATCGCCAGCCCAGCGGCGCGTGATGTCGGAACCGTTATAGATCGGTTTGAGCACATCGGAGTTGGGTTTGCCGTGCGGGTTGGGTAGCTTGAGCCATGCTTCGGCGGTGGCTGACGGCACCTTGAACGGCCCGGCGAGACACAGTCCAAAGTAAGACCATCCGGCATTTTCCTTGAGCGGCTGGGCTTGCGTGAGATCGAGGCCACTGCCTGTAGTCAGGTCGGCATGGATGGCGAATACGGATTGACCGTTGAGGCAAATCCCCCCTAGCCCCCCTTTTTCAAAGTGGGGAACGGACAATGTGGCACCGCTGACTTCCCCCTTTGCAAAAGGGGGACTGAGGGGGATTTCTCCAAAGCACACCAGCGACACACGCACGGCTGCACCCTCGTTGATCCATTCTTCGTCGCTCCATGCATTGAAGATGCGCGCGCTGTTGCAAATGCGTTCCAGCACCGGGCGATTGCGCTTCTGCCGAATGGAGTTGGTAGAAACCAATCCCGCACGCTGGCACATGCCTGCTTCGATCTGCGCACGCGCTTTCTCGAACCAGTAGGTCACCAAATCCGCCCCGCCCGGCACGCAACCTTTGTAGAGACCGCGCAACGCATCGGTGTAGTCGTCGCCCAGTTCGCTACGCATTTTCTTGTCGCCCAGGAAAGGCGGGTTGCCGATGATGACATCGGCGGTGGGCCATTCCGCCTCGAATACAGCATCGGCCACATAGCCCGGTAGTGCAGCCCATTCAGCTGCACTCACGTCTTTTGGTTTACTTGGGGGGAGCAAGCCGCACGCCATGATCGCATCGCGGCATTCGATGTGGTCGAGCGGTTGCAGGATGGGGTTCTTGCGGATCGGGTAGCCGTTCTTGAGCATCCACTGGATTTCGCCGATCCACACGGTGACGCGCGCAAGTTCGGCAGCGTAGGGGTTGAGTTCGATGCCGAGGACGTTGGCGGGCGAGCATTCGATGGTGATTTGCCGTTGCAAACCTAGCGCTTCGGCATCGAGGTTGGCTTTGTGTTCGAGGTCTTTGAGGGTGCGTAAGGCGAGGTATAAGAAGTTGCCGCTGCCACAGGCGGGGTCGAGCACGCGAAAATCTTT
>JBBRTU010000041.1:0-24327 GCA_038244115.1 Burkholderiales bacterium | reverse complement strand
TTGACATGGTAGGGGTCACAGGTTCGATCCCTGTACCACCCACCATTTTCGCCCATATATATCAACATGTTAAAGTGAATTTTGCACGTGCGAAGAGACAGATAATCGTCGCTTGTGGCGGAGGCGTGGCGGAAACTGAGCAACAAAGCGTGCACACGCGTGCGTTTTGCGGCGCAAATAACGCACCTTTGAGCCCAGGTTTTTCGACTGAGAAATTATGCCGCTTTGATCGCCGTTTCTGTTTGCGGCGTTTGCGTGGTTGCTTTTGGCGAGATCAGACTACGCTTCATGAGTGCATCAAGTTTTTCGACAATGATTGTTGTTGCCAAACTTGCTTCAAGCAGAAACTCCGGATCGTGCGACTCGTACCAAGAGGTAGCATCTTTCTTTCCGTGGCCAAGCCACAGGCTTCTTTGCTCGCGGTCGACCCGTACTTCGCGAAGTCCTCTTACTCGGGTCGCCATGAAATGGCGGAATGTATAAGGCGTGATCCTTCGAATACCGTTGGCCTCGGCGGTACTAACTGCGTCGTTCAAAAGCGAGCGATTGCCTTTTCGTGCTTGGAGAAACAACTTCGCTATTTCGTATTGCGCAAGTCCATCCCGCATAAGCATCCAATGAATTGTTCTGCGTTTGAACTGGGCTTTGATGTTGATCGCTGCGTTGCGGATGCGCACTGGTTTGCCTTCTTTCACTACTGACTTGGTGTAAGACAGCGGGTGATTTTCATCCCAGTGTTCCAACCAAGCCTTTAGGTTCTCCGTCAATCTGATCTTCGGTCTCTTCTTATTGTTTTGAACACGGCCCGGTCGGTTCAAGTGGAGGAGCTGCGCGTCGACATCCACTTGCAGACCGACATCTAGGTCCAAAATAGCTTGAGGGCGAGCCCAAGTGTTGAGAGCAATGATATCATAACGTTGAAGTACTTCGCTGCAAGGGATATCCAAATAAGAAGCGAGCTCTTCGAACGAAGGCACATAATCACGCGGCTGCGGCTCGGGTTTTCTTGTCACAGCAGATAGCCATTTTGTATCGTAACAAATCTCCGGCATAGATTTCAAAAGTCGGATCGCAATTATGCGCCCACCTTCAATTTCGCGAACGGTTGATTTTGTTGCGTGTTTGCAAGCGGCAGCGACAACTGACAAAATCCGCGAGATGTAAGACGGTGAGTGATCAAACCTCGTAGAAGACCAAGTGGCAAAGCGTGCTTGCACGCCTTTCGTAAACTCTCCCACCTTAACTTCTGGTCCGAATCCACATTCAGCTTCCAAGAACTGCAATACTAGCGCACCCGCTCGCCTGGCGACATGCGCGGAACTTAAACTATCGGAGTGCGTGGTGAAGTAATGATTGAGTACGGCTACCAGAAGCGTGTCTTGTGGCTCACTGACTGGGAGTGAACTTGTTCTCAATGCCAACTCAGCAACTAGCCGTTTGGCTTCTTCAACATCTGCAGTTTCAAGGCTGCGGCGACGAATTTCTCCTGCTCTTTGGTCATACCAAAAGCGATAGAGGTTCCGTCTTCCTTGGACGTTGGCGACCCAGTGGCCTCCGATTTCGAAGAGTTTGTCTGTAGGCATGGTGCTCCGGCCTCATTCTGGTGAAGCCATTTCATCAAACTTTGCTCAGTGACGAAGCGCTTCCGACCTTTGTGAATGTGCTGGAGTTTGCCGGCGCGTGCCGCTCGGCGGAGCTCAATCGCCGTGAATAACTGAGGCCAGCGCTCAGCAACTGACTCCAAAGTCATGAGCTCGTCAAGAGTCGAATTCGATTCTGCTTCGGTCACGTGGACTAAACACCTGCTGTTTGTTCAACAGATGAATCTGAACCGACAATTTTGCAATTAGGAAACGCGAGAAAACGCGCGAAATCAAATCGATTTCTTTCGAATTTTACGAATTGAATTTGCAGACTATGAATAGAGCATTGAACTCTCGAAAGAGAGCAAGCCATGGGGAATATTCAATGTTTACGGTGCATCATAAATTGTGCGCAGCAAAGGTAGTGTTGCCTTAAACTTCCCGCAACTTGTATGAACATCACGATTTGCAACGAATATGATCCCATGATTAATGGGAACGACAATTCAAAGAAATCAATTTGGCCTGCCGCATGTTTCAAATGGTGTTATATGAGCTGTGTGCGAAGTAAGAAACGGAATGTGGTGTGAAACTGCGGAACCTTGAACAGATCGTTCGCCCTCGCAATTGCAAAAAATCTTGGGGCATTGATCAAAGCAGCTACCGCAATTGGAAAATGAGCTATTCAATTGGGTGCTCAATGCCACACGCGGTCATGGGGCGCCGGCATTCTCTTAAACATCAAATATTGGTCTTCAAGTTCAAATCGAAAGCATTCAAGGAGCACGTCCCATCCCGACTAGCTTCCAACCCTGATTACGCGTTTGCCAAAATTTTCACCCTTCAGAAGCCCAATAAAAGCTTCTGGCGCTTTCTCAAGTCCCTCGATAACTTCCTCACGATATTTAATCTTTCCATCTTTCAACCAATGCTCCGTCTGCTTGGCAAATTCGGGATAGAGATGACCGAAACTGTCGAAAATGATAAAGCCCTGCATCTTGATTTTCTTGCGCAGAATTTGGCCCATCAGCCAGCTCAAGCGATCAGGACCAGCAGGCGGCTCCGTTGCGTTATATTGCGAGACCAGCCCACAAACTGGAATGCGTGCAAAGGCATTCAACAGCGGCACCACTGCATCAAAAACTTTGCCACCTACATTTTCAAAATAGATGTCGATGCCTTTTGGTGTTGCCTTGGCGAGCTTATCGGTAAAGTTATTTGCCTTATGATCAATACAAGAATCAAACCCAAGTTCTTTCTCAGCATAGGCACATTTCTCTGGCCCACCTGCAACGCCCACAACATGACACCCCATGATTTTACCTATCTGACCCACTGTAGCTCCCACCGGGCCTGTGGCCGCAGCTACGACAAGTGTTTCGCCAGCTTTAGGTGTGCCGATCTGGGTGAGGCCCGCCCAAGCCGTAAAGCCCGGCATTCCCATAATGCCAAGTGCCCATGAAGGATGAGTTGGCGACTTGCCAAGATTGGTCACGCCCTTGCCATCTGAAACGGCATAATCTTGCCAGCCATTAAAGCTCAGAACAACATCACCCACCGCAAATCCTTTTGCAGTAGACGTCATAACCTGTGCCAGGGTGCCGCCAACCATAACGCCACCCACAGCCACAGGTGGAGAATAGGATGGTGCATCACTCATGCGGCCCCGCATATAGGGGTCAAGTGACAGGTAAATAGTACGCAACAGCATCTGACCATCACCGACTATTGGAAGATCGCCCTCAATGAGTTTCAGTGTCTTGGCTGTGGGTTCGCCTATGGGCCGCTCGGCTAAAATCCATTGTCGATTGGTATTTTCGTTTTGTGTCATTTGTATTTATCCAAGTTTATTTCACAGTAATCGTTGTCCACATGCCAGCTCCGAGATGGCCGGGAACGTTGCAGAACAGGATGTAAGTTCCCGGTTTCATATCGACGGTCAGTTCGCCGCTTTTGCCGGGATCAAGCTCTGACACTTCACCTAGATCGTTGGTTTTTGTTTCATCTGCACGATTTTCATTGTCGATATAGGGGAGTGCCGCGTTAGCGTTAGCGATTGGGGCCAGCAACATTTCGTGGATCACTGTTTTGGAGTTGTTTGTCACTTTAAACACCACTTTGCCTTGAGGAACCACGGCGGGTTGAATTTTGATGCCCATGGGTGCCTTGGTCATATCCATCTTTGTCCCCGGTGCCATGCCCATGTTCTTGCTCAGGTCTAAAGATTCGCCATTGTCAAAGAGTTTCACGATGACGGTCGCTCCCGCCATAGCTGGAGTAGAAAACTGGACGAACAAGGCAAAAGTGGCTACCGCTGAGAATGTTTTGAACATGTTATGTTTCCTTCGAAGTTGGTCGATGAAGCTGCACGCTATGCGAACTTCGAACCTTCAACCAGCCTCGGAAACTACTTAGATGAGACGAGTACGCTTTTCGTTCCCGAAGCCGCCAGGGCCAATCTTGCTAATGCCGGGATGGATTTGCAGCCAGTTCGTTCCATTACAGCGGCGCGGTGATTTTCGACCGTGCGCTGACTGATCTTAAGATCGGCCGCAATGTTTTTGCTTGGGTGGCCTGCCACAACCAAATCCATAATCTCGCGCTGGCGCGGCGTGAGATCAGCGATTTGTTTTGCGGCTGCCTTGTTCCAAGCTTCGCGCTTTCCTGAATCTTTGTTCTGGTCAAGCGCGCGCTCAACACTGGCCATTAGCTCTAGGCTTCCAATCGGCTTTTCAATGAAGTCAGACGCACCTGCCTTCATGGCATCAACCGCCATTGTAACGTCGCTATTTCCGGTGATCATGATGGCAGGGAGGCTATTGCCCAATTTGCGCAGATGCTGAATGAGTTCTAATCCGTTCATGCCCGGTAGATAGGCATCAATCAGCAAACAGCCCTCGCGCCCCGCTTGATAGGACGCGAGAAAAGCTTCGCTGGATTCGAAGGTCGCGCAATCTTGGCCAGCATCGATAAATACGCTGCACAAAGCATCACGGATAAGATGATCGTCATCGACAATAAATATTATAGCTTTGTCAGGGTGGTTGTGCGGCAAGGCGAAGGTGGTGGGTATCGATGGCTTGGATGCTAACAACTGCTCAATCGTGGCCGTCAATTTTTCGAGTTTTACTGGCTTGTTCAGATGAACACAATTTTGTTCTGATATTTCACGCAACAAACCCGTTGAAATATTTCCACTCAAAACGATGATCGGTATTTGGCGTTGCAACTTTGCGCGTAGTTTTGCAGCGAGTTCCAAACCATCCATGCCATTTGGCAAATTAAAATCAGTGACCACGATGTCTGGTATATTATCGCCTGCTTTCACAAGCTCTAATGCGCGATTTCCGTCGAGTGCCATTAATACTGTATTGCCTTCTCCTTCGAGGAGAAGTTGCAGCAGGTCGCCTACATCCAAATCATCTTCTACCACCAGAATTGTCAACTGTTTGTGCGTTGGCTTGTTCGGCAGGTTCTCAATCTCCAAATGTTTTATGTCCTTCAAGGCGAACGAAGCAACAGGTGGAATTTTGACCTCAATCGAAAAACCTGATCCATGGCCATGCTGCGACCTCACTGTGACACGGTGATCCAGTAATATTCCAAGGCGCTTTACGATCGACAGTCCAAGACCTAAACCTCTGCTGCGCTCGCGAGCGCTATGGTCGAGTTGGTGATACTCCTCAAAAATAGCCTGTTGTTCGTCGAGCGGGATTCCAATACCCGTATCCCATATTTCAATACTGATTTTATCTTTGTGCCTACGACACCCCAAGAGCACTTTACCAGTCTTGGTATATTTAAGTGCGTTCGAGAGAAGATTCCGGATCATCTGCTCCAAGAGACGCGGATCAGAATTGATTGAAAGATTGCACGGCACAGCATGCAGCGCCAAACCCTGAGCCTCTGCAAGCAAGGTAAACTCGCCTTGCACGCGCAGCAACAGTTCGTTTAACGGGAATGTGATCTTTTCGGTTACAACCGTACCCGCTTCAATTTGATTTATATCAAGAAGGGCATTCAACATGCCAGTCATGGCACCGACAGTCTCGTCAAGACGCCCAACCAGTTTTTTAACTTTTTCACCCGTTACGTTTCTTGCCAGCATGTCATGAAGCAATACGAGTGTTTGTAAAGGCTGGCGCAAATCATGACTTGCCGCCGCGAGAAAGCGCGTCTTTCCTAAATTTGCCAATTGGGCCTGATGTTCAGCAACTTTTAAAGCGTCCGCAATGTGGCGCCTTCCAGTGATATCAGCAAAGGTAATCACCACACCTGCAACAGCCTTGTCGCTGGTTCGGTAAGGCAGAATACGCCTGATATACCAAGCCCCAGTTTTGGCTTCGATTTCGCGTTCCAAAGGTTCATGAGTACTAAGGACGGATTGTGCATCAGTCAGCAATGCTGCATCAGTTGCGAGCGCGCTTAAATCCGAAAGTGGTCGGCCAATATCTGTTGGTATAACATTAAACAGCAATCTTGTTGCCGGTGTGAACAGCCTGATATTCAAATTGGGATCAAGAAAAATTGTGGCCACATCTGTGCTGTAAAGAACATTTTGCAAATCGTTTGAATCTGTGCGCTGCCGTTCCAATGTTTCCTGAAGTTGGCTGTTCAGTGCGGTGAGTTCTTCGTTGAGCGATTGCAACTCTTCCTTAGATGTGAGCAACTCTTCATTGGTTGATTGATACTCTTCATTGACCGACGATGTTTCTTCATTGACGGTCTTTTGTTCTTCTGCCGCGAGTTCAAGATCGCGAATAGCGACTTTGAGTTCGGATTGAGTAGCGGACAATTCATGTTCAAGTTCCGAAAAACGCGTTTCCGTTTCTGGAGAAGCGGAACCTTTTGCGTCAACTTTAATTTTTGCTTCTTCGTTGAAACAAATCAACAGCAGGTCTTGGCCTTCGCTTTTTACGGGTTCAACCATAATGCTAAAAGCTTTAGCTTTATCGCCGTTCTTCATACGGCCGCCACCCAGCAGGATGCGTTTATTATCTTGCGTCGCCATTTGAATGGCTGAGCGGAGTTTTGACCTCACACCACTGCGGGCCATTTCTAGGATGTTGTGGGTCGAAATACCCGGTGCCAAAGATAAATAATCCTCAGTCGGGCCAAGTGTAAAGAGGCAATCGAATTTTCGATTTATGAGAACTGTGGCAGGCGTGTAATTGGCCACTACGAATTTTTGACAAAGTTCGGCATAAGCCGAAGGACGTGGTATAGTTTCGTTGACAATTGGCGTGCGCGTTGAGGTTGGGCTATTGGAAGAACTGATCAGAAAAAGCAGTTCGCCGGGGCGGTTTTTGCCGATGCGGCGATAAATCCGATCAAACTTTGAGACAGTTTCAAATTGACTTTCAACATCGCCGACTGTCTCAGCACTGCCGAGAAATAATATGGCTTTATCCCGCAGGGCAAAATGGAAAAGCGCTATGACTTTCTTTTGGGCTTCCGGTTGCAGATAGATCAATAGGTTCCGGCAGGAAATCATGTCAAGTTTGGCGAAAGGTGGATCAGCCAGCAAATCTTGAACGGTAAATATAACCATTGAGCGCAGGTCTTGGGAGATGCGGTAGCCAGCTGCTTCTTTGGTGAAAAAGCGCTCCAAACGCTCGGGCGAAACCTCTGCAGCAATGGAGTCAGGGTAGTGGCCGCCTCTCGCACTGGCTATAGCATCAGCATCAATATCAGACGCGAAAAGCTGTAACTTCACATTGCGTTTTTGCAATGCGATCTGTTCGCGAAATAACATTGCGAGTGTGTAAATCTCCTCACCCGTGCTGCACCCCACACTCCAGATGCGAAGCGGTTGTTCTGGCGGTTGTTTTGCAGCAAGATCATAAATTATCGTTGCGGATAAATTTTCAAAAACTTTTGGGTCGCGGAAAAAACTTGTCACATTGATCAGAAGATCATCTGCGAGTGTTTCAATTTCTTTTGTGTCTTTGCGCAAAAGTTCAAGATAGCGATCTAAATCGTTCTGGGCGATGCTCAGCATCGCCATGCGGCGTTCGGTGCGGCGCAGCACAGTGCCAACTTTATAGCCTGAAAAGTCATGCCTAGTTTTGGTGCGTATTAGATCTATGATCTCTGAAATACCTTTGTGTGTTTCATCAAAGGGAAGGCTTGGTTCTGCTGTAGATGCCGGCCTTTTCTGCTTTGAAAATTTTAGCAAAACATCAAGCATGTTTGAAACACTCAAAACGAGATCAACCAGATTTGTGGCAATGGCACTTTGTGGCATGCCGTCGAATCCGGCTTCGGAGGGCTGTTGGGCGATGACCAACCCACCTTTTTCCTTAATTGACTTTAGGCCAATGGCTCCGTCACCATCAGTTCCGGAAAGAACGATGCAAGCGGCGCGTGCGCCATAATCCAACGCCAAAGTATGTAAGAAATAATCAAATGGCATACGTGCTCTGTGGTGCGGCTCGGGTTGCGAGACATGCAAATTACCTTTGGCGACCGAAAGATACGTGCCGGGCGGGATGATGTAAAAATGTCCCCGCTCAACCATCATTCCGTCCGTGGCTTGAATCACTTTCATTTTGGTGTGCCTGGCGAGCAAGTTCACCATCAGGCTTTCATGATTGGGAGATAAATGCTGTACCAGAATAAAGGCCATAGCGCTGCCGTCACCTAGATCATCCAGCAACTTGCTCGAAGCCTCAAGACCACCCGCCGATGCGCCAATGCCAACAACCAGAAAATCAGCCGTCTGGGCAACACCTTTATTCGGCATCGCCTGCGGCGGCACTGGCAGAACTTCATTCATTTCTATTTAGTTCTCGGAGATGGGCTTCATCAGTGATTGCACATTCCAACTTTTTGGCGACGCTCTGACCGTTACCATTCTGGAGCCTCATAACTAGAGGCGCTAACGTGATCGAAGTCAATAAACGCTTTTGGTCGACAAAAGTTCCACCGAAAAATCGGAGATGGTGCGCGGGGAGTCGGGGGACCGGGGCGCACCATCTCCGCTGGTCTTACTTCTTGGCAGCGGCAACGCTTTCGCTATGCGCGGCGTTTGAAGTTTTCAACGCAGCTTCTGAATGCTGAACCGCCTTCTTGGCTTCTGCCACAGCTGCCGGATGATCAGCCTTAGCGTGCATTGCCAATGCAGCCTTGTGCGAGGCGGCAGCGGCACCATGAAGTTCAGCAGCTTTTGTGTGTGTTTGAGTATCCATAATGGCTCTCCTGTTTTTCACGTTGCTCCAGAACGAAGCACGTTTGAGTCTTAGAGTTAGGCCACTCAAAATTTCTGTGTAGACTCGGAATCTACTCAGATGGCACGGTTTGCTTGAGTGTTCTTGCTCCATAAATGAAAACTATCAATCCAACCGCAAATGCTAGGATCAAGAACGTGACAAACGGATCGTAATAAGATCCGGAGATCGGAAACAGGGCCCAAGACACATTAATCATCGTATGGAACAGCACCGCAATGTAAACGCTATGACGGGTGTTTTCATAGAGCCACACGATGATGATCCTGAGAGCAATTGCACTTAAGCTATGCCAGATGATCCAATGAAAGCTGCGGCCTAACTGCAAAAACGGGATAACATGCCAGAGCGCCCAGATAACCCCAAGAATGAGGGCAGCGGTCAAAGCGTTGTAGTTCTTTCTGAGTGCTGGATAGGCATATCCCTGCCAGCCGATTTCTTCGCCTATTGCCCCAACAAAGAAAGCAATGGAAAAAAATGTTGTCTCACTGGGCGTAATTTGCGGCAACGGAATTGGAATTCCGATAACACGCAAAATCAAAAACTCTAAAGTGCAAACGATTGGAATGAATAAAAGAGCCACAGGAATCCAAGCAGCGCCATTGTGCCTGTTGAATTGAAATACATGCTTTGACAAAACATTGATGCCATGCAAACCGTGCTGCCGATAGACCATGATTAGCGCAGCAATCATGGGCACAAACGCCATTAAAGCACTGACCGGCAAGATCGACAGGCCGGGCATTCGCAAACCTGTAATGCCAACAAGATAAAATGGGATCGACAAGGCTAAAACCAACAGGAAGAAAACTGTTGGAGCTGCAATCACCGATGCCTCTGTCGTGCGCATGTGCTACCCCCGAGTCTTGCGAAAGCGGGTATTCCAATTTGTGTACGAAGAGTGGGCTGCGATCAGGACCGCTATTCCGAGAATGAAGGATAACGCCTCAGTGATTTCCCAAACCCGAGAGCCACCTGCGATATATTCACAATCAGCAAAGCACAATATCGGACGAATATGAAGAATGTCCGCGCCTTGCAAGAACCATAATAGTCCGAAGAGCGCCATTATGGCTCCAACAATTGTCACAATTATTTTTCTCATTTTTGAGTCCAATCAAAACTAGCGTATTTGCAAATGCACTTCAGGATACCGCTTTGACAGTGTTTAAATTTGAGCTGTCGGGAGATTTTTCAAATGCTTGTTGAAGAATGCAACTGAGTATGTGTTGATAATGCCATGCGCTCGTGCGCAATCCATAGGCCCGGTGATGCCAAGCCATTGGGCAAAGCGGTGACCACAATGGAACATCAGTGAAATTGCTGTGGAAGGCCCCGGGCAATTGTAAAAGATATGCGTCGAATTTGTTACCGTCATAGGCAGCACACATGCTTGTCAGATGTGCGTTGATTTCATTCTCTGGCCAACCGCCGGAACGCTTTCGTTCAAGCCTCATTGAGTCAACGTCGCGTGTCATCCACATGCTGGGACGCGATAAACCAAATTGCACAACATCAATGGGCATAGGAGCATCCATCATAATGCAGGCTTTTAGGCGCGGTTCGAGCCTACAGGCTTCACCAACGACTATGCCACCGAGTGAGACGCCAAAAGCGCCAACGCGTTGCATATCCAATCTGCCGTTAAGAATATTATTTGGATCAGTCCGGTTCAACGCTACAAGCTGATTCAAAATAAAGACTACATCTTGGGTGAAATAGGGGATGATACTGGTGTCAGTGAGCTCCTTACCATCGATAACTGCTTTTTTTTGACTAGCCATATAACTGGGCCGGATGAGCGCTTGCATTTGCTCGACGGACAATCCAGCGATCTGGCGACCATCTGGAAATACCACAACGGCTGCCGTTCCTGGTTGATCGATAGCTGCAACAACGTAACCTTGCGAGACCAGCTCCTCCACCTGAAAATTATTCATCTGACGAAAGCCAGCGGCTCCCTCCAAAAAAAGCAGCACTGGATAGCTTTGTTCAGTGTCGACTACCTCCGCGGAAGGAGTGGCATTTGTGGTAACATATTTGAAATTTCTGAATATGATTTTTGGTTTGTTTAGAATGTGGGCAAAACTTGCCATGACAATATCGGCATTTTGCAGATAAGGCATCTTGGGTGCTGGCGACCCCTTCTTGGCGGGATACCAGATTTGCATCATCAACTCACGGTGATCGTTCGGATTTGAGGTAAATATTTCGGGGCGATTTTCATCGATCCAGTGATACGTCAATGTACCAATCTCATACGGACCGGTTGGCTGGGGGAAACGAAACACTGGGAAAACGATCGAAGAAATAATAGCAATCACTAAAGCAAACGTAGCCAGACCAATTAACAATCTGATGGCATACCTTTTAGATCGCCTCAATATGTACCTCCATCAGATACTACTTTTAGTTTTTTTAAAACTTTAGGAAGTACCTCGGGCAAATCCTCAGCAATCAGCCCCATGCCCAATTCGGTTGCCGCTTCGCCATGCAACCATACAGCTGCTGCGGCGGACTCAAATGGTGTTAGACCTTGGGCAAGCAGGCCGCCGATAAAGCCAGAGAGCACGTCCCCGCTGCCCGCTGTTGCGAGGTATGGTGGTGCGTTGGCATTTATGATGGCACGACCATCAGGTGCTGCAATGATCGTATTGCTGCCTTTGAGAACAATCACTGCGCCACTTTGTTTGGCAGCTGCACGGGCACGCGCCAACTTATCTCCGGTTATATCAAAGAGCCGCACGAATTCACCTACGTGAGGTGTCAAAACGCAAGGGCCTTGAATGGCCCTGAACAATTCATCGCGGTGTGATTCAAAGGACGTGATGGCATCGGCATCCAAAACGACGCTGCGCTTGGTTGCGAGAGCTAACAATAGAGATTGCCGTGTTTGATCGCCAACGCCTGCACCGGGGCCAATAATCAACGCGTTGTATCGCGTATCCTCTAACAGTTTCTCATAGTCCTCGATCCCACCGACGGCCTTCACAATAACGCTGATGAGGGAGCTGGCATAGATTGCCCAGACTGATTTTGGAGCTGCGAGCGTTACAACACCTGCGCCAATGCGGAGTGCTGCCCGTGCTGCGAGCCTGCTGGCGCCGGTCATCTCTGCGCCGCCCAAAACTAAAACATGGCCGCGTTGATATTTATGCTCGTCGCGTTTTGGCCATGGATAGTTAGCAAGCCATTGCGTCGGCCCGTTTTCAAAAGTCTTTGGCGTTTTTGCGATCAGTTTGAATGCGCCTTCCAATTCAACATTTTGCCGCGCCAATAAATGAAATCGCCCGCATCCAAACCCCAAGCGACTTCGGCCTGCATTGGAATGGTTCGACCTTGGACGGCTTGATAATCCCAGAACCGGCCGTGCCATGGGTGTTCGGTCATGCTGCCGTCTTTTTCAACATAGGGCCGCGATGGAGCGCTGCCAGTTACGATCAAACCGTCGTCACCCAGTTTGAATGTGATTTCTCCCCGCGCTTTTCCTTGGCCTGTCGCTACTTTAAATGATGTGGAATCAATTGCGGTCCATTCCAATGCAGTATTGAACAGGATAGCATCGGTGTTGAGCGGCAGCTCGGCCAGATAGCGCAGGGCTTCGCCCTTGGCTGCACTATCGCCACCAACCATATTGGCCAGCGATATGGTGCCTAACATTTTAACTTCCATACCGCCAACAGATTTAACAAAATAGTCCGCGATCAAAATACTGTCAGCAAAGCCAGAGAGCGCACGCCAGACAAACTCCGTTTCATTGGTACTGACAATTTGTTTAGCGGTCATATCCATTGGCTTAGCACCAGGGGTCGACCACATTTGAACAACCTGATCGAAGGTTACATATTTTGAAACATCTTGGTGGCCAACACCCACGCGCGTCAGATAGGCCATCACAACAGCTGGTAAATCTGTTCTTGGAAAGGAAGGATCAGAAGAGTTTTTGATTTCTGCATCGAGTTTATCGAGATGATTGATAAAATTTTGACGGTTTATTAAAACGTAAACAAGGGCGATGCCGAGGATCAGGAAAAGTGTAAACATGATTTTTCCAACCAATCTTGGTTGTTTTACTTACATGGCTCGTGGCTTGGTTTGATGGTCTGATTTGAAGTAACTCCGCGCAAAGGCTACTAGTTTCCCATCGCTAGGGTGATCAACGGTCTCGACGGCCGCGATTTGTTTCATCATCAATGGTTCATGATGGTGGATGTGTTTGACCAGTTCAGTTTTTGCATTTGCAGGCCCGGTTATCAAAATGGACTTTGCGTCTTTGATGGCTGTTGCCACACTGTGCAAATAATGTTGGTCTTCAGGCTCATGACCTGAGCCAATGGTATTGCCTTTGTGGTGAATGTGCACCGTTGGATTTTCGGGGTGCAAAATGAGCTTTTCAACATCATCATGATTAAAGTGAAAAATTTTGGCTTCGTGATGATCGATCCAAACGACGGCGTGATTGAATTTTTGCATGATGATTCCTGAGTTGCTGAATATTCAAATTTAAAAGGGAAGCCTTTTTTGAGCTTCCCCCTATTGTGGAGGTTTAATAGCGGCGTGTTACGCCGGAAATCGTTCCGCGCCTCGAGTTAACAAAAATACGGTAGGTGCGGTAGCCGCGACGGGCCTGACAGGTGAAAGTTGTTCCATTGCATTCAATGGTGCGTACGCGGTTGTAGCCGTTGTCAGCCACAATGCTGCGCCCCTCGCCGCAGCTTATGCGATTGGATTGCTGATAATATTGGTGTTGCTGCCAATATGGCTGGTCATAAAAAAACCCACCAAAACTGAACCGAAATATAGCATCGCCGTGATCGTGGCGGTGGTGACGACGTGGATCATATCGCCAGTCACCTGTTTGAATCGGTGGCGGCGGGTTTATGATGACGGGCGGTGGGGGATTCACAACAGGCGGTGGCGGCGGCGGTGGAGCTGGTGGTGTTGGGGCCGGAGCTGGGGGCGGTGGTGGATTTGGCACAACGACTGGGGGACAGTCCTTTGAGTTGGCGTCCTTGTTACCGCAGTCAACGACCGAACTTGCTGATTGTGCGGTTGAGAATTGTTGTGTCAACCCTGCGGAAATGGTGAACATTCCTGCGAGAGCAATAGACTTTATGTAGTTTTTCATAGGATCATCCTTTCGGTCTCGAGAGGATGAAGTTAATTCGCTGCTGTGCAATCTAATAGGATCGGAATCTACCCATAGATCGAGGTTTTGGCGATCTAAGTATATTCCGAGGCTGCTCAATTGAATTTTCAGCAGCTATTTTGATTATCTCGTATTCTTTTGGAGATTGATCATGCAAAGCACCCACAACACACTGGCCGAAAGTATTCGGGGGCAGTCCATAGAACTTCTCAACAAACATTTGGCTGCTGCCATTGATCTGCATGCGCAAGTGAAACAGGCGCACTGGAATGTGCGTGGGCCAAACTTTATTTCACTTCACGAATTGTTTGATAAAGTTTCAGAAGAAGTTGAAAGTTTCTCTGACAAGCTTGCAGAGCGGGCAGGCGGTCTGGGTGGGACGGCGCATGGCACGCTGCAAGTTGCGGCTGAGCGTTCTTTTTTGGTGCCCTATCCACACGGTATTGCTGACGGCCAACAACATGTGTTTGCGGTTGCAGGTTCTCTTGCGGCGTTTGGGCAATCAGTTCGTGATGCGATTAAGCCTATTGGTGATTACGGGGATTTAGACACAGCCGATCTTTTTACTGAAATCTCGCGCGGCATTGATTTGCAGCTTTGGTTTGTTGAATCCCACGGTGTTCCGAAAAATGAAACTGCTTCATCTCCTAAAAGCGTTGCTGCACCCAAGCAATAACAACGGCGCAAGCAACGGGCAGGACGTTCGCAAGCTCAAAGCGAAAGAACAGCTCGCTGCTCAAATTGATGCTCGGGTCAATGAAGGTGGTTCAACGGGAACTAAGGCTAAATGAAATCTCTCAATATCTTGGTGGTTGAAGATGATGCTCTGCAGGGCATGATGCTAGGCGAGATATTGGAAGAGTTGGGGCACAAGGTTTGCGCCGTGAGTTCAACTGTGGCTGGCGCTGGGGCAGCAGTTGAAAGATATCGGCCCGAGCTCTTGATTGTGGATCAATGGTTGAGAGATGGCAGCGGCTTGTCGCTGATCGACAAAGTTTGCAAGAATAGTCACGTGCCGCATCTATTTGTCAGCGGAGATGTTTCGAGAATTAAGCTGGCGAGGCCAGATGCTGTGGTGATTCAGAAGCCTTATCAGGTGGCTGAGTTGGAACTGGCGATTGCACGCGCGGTGGCGCTGTGATTTTTAGTTAAGGAGGTTGATATGAACATTCACAAAACGGGACTGTCAGAAATCTTGTGCGCGAGGCCATAGTGATGAACAGGAGAGAATCACATGGCTATCGAGAAAGAACTACTGGACCAGCTTTTGGCTGGGCGCGATCCCAAAGAGCTGTTTGCCAAGAACGGCTTGTTGGATGATTTAAAGAAGGCATTGTCGGAACGGATTTTGAATGCCGAGCTTGATGAGCATCTGGACGATGAAGTGTCCAGAGGGGCTGTCAATCGCCGCAACGGGGTGTTGAAGAAGTCGGTGCTGACGGGAACATCGAAGATTGAACTGGCAGTGCCGCGCGACCCATTGCCCGACAGGTGATTGCTTCGCAATCACCGAAAGGGGTGAGGGCCGCTTTGACCCGCAGTTGATTGCCAAATATCAAAGGCGCTTTCCGGATTTTGATGAGAAGATTATTTCGATGTATGCGCGCGGAATGTCGGTGCGCGAGGTGCGGGGCCATCTGGAAGAGATTTACGGCATTGAGGTCTCGCCCGATCTGATTTCGGCCATCACCGATGCGGTTCTGGATGAGGTGGCGGAATGGCAAAACCGGCCATTGGACCTTATGTTTCCAATTGTCTTTTTCGATGCCATTCGGGTCAAAATCCGCGATGAAGGCTTTGTCCGCAATAAAGCCGTTTATATCGCCCTTGGCATTTTACCCGATGGAACAAAGGAGATTCTCGGCATCTGGATCGAACAGACAGAAGGTGCGAAGTTCTGGCTCAAGGTCATGAACGAACTCAAGAACCGTGGCATTGCCGATGTTCTGGTGGCTGTTGTTGATGGCCTCAAAGGGTTTCCCGAAGCCATCACAGCGGTGTTCCCCCAAACTATTGTTCAAACTTGCATCGTTCATCTCATCCGCCATTCACTGGAGTTTGTATCATGGAAGGATCGCAAGCTGATGGTTCCGGCACTGAAAGCCATTTACCGCGCCACCGATGCTGAAGCTGGAAGGGTAGCACTTGATGATTTTGAGGTCGGCCCCTGGGGCACACGTTATCCGGCCATCGTGCAAAGCTGGCGCAGAAACTGGCTGCACGTCGTGCCATTCTTTGCCTTTCCGATAAGCGTGCGGCGGATCATCTATACCACCAATGCGATCGAAGCGCTCAACTCAAAAATCCGCCGAGCCGTCCGCACACGAGGCCATTTTCCAACTGATGCTGAAACCGATCAGAAATCGATCCAGTGGATCGATTTCCGGTTGAAGGCGATGAAATTACTGTATCTGGTTCTCAACCATGCAAGCGATGACTGGAAACAGCCGCCGCGGGAATGGTTCGAGGCACGAGCCCAGTTCGCCATCATCTTTGGCGAAAGGTTCATGGGTCAATAATGAAACCGGCCTCGCGCACAAGATTCCTGACAGTCCCTCACAAAACCGATTTGGTCAATCTCACGGCCATCACAGCGATTTACACTTGCCCCATGCACCCGCAAATCCGGCAGGCGGGCCAGGGTCTTGTCCCATTTGTGGCATGAACTTGGAATCCGCCGTGGTGACAGCCGAGGTGCAACCTAACCAAGAATTGGCCGAGATGACTCTGCGCTTTTGGGTTGGCTTGGCTCTGACAATACCCGTCTTTATCCTGTCCATGGGCGCACATGTTCCGATGATCATGAACCTATTGCCGATGCAAACTTCGAACTGGGTGCAGTTTGTTCTTTCAACCCCCGTGGTGCTGTGGGCTGGGTGGCCGTTTTTTGTGCGCGGATATCAATCATCGGTCACGCGTAATCTGAACATGTTTACGTTGATCGCTATGGGCACTGGTGTTGCATGGGGGTTCAGTATTCTGGCAACTCTAGCACCACAGGTTTTTCCGAACGCATTTCGCAATGCTGACGGCTCGGTTGCAACCTATTTTGAGGCCGCTGCTGTGATCACCGTGTTGGTATTGCTTGGTCAAGTGCTTGAGTTACGTGCGCGCGATAATACGTCTGGTGCTATCCGTGCGCTGCTCAATTTGGCTCCTAAGACAGCACGGCGCGTTGATTCCAAAGGTGTTGAGCAAGATGTTGGACTTGAAACTATTATTGCTGGCGACATTTTACGGGTGCGGCCCGGTGAGAAAGTTCCAGTAGACGGTGCAATTACAGAGGGCCGCATATCGATTGATGAATCTATGGTGACGGGCGAATCCATGCCAGTCACCAAAGAAGCGGGTGCGAAAGTCATCGGCGGAACATTGAACATGACGGGCAGCTTTTTAATGCGAGCTGAAAAAGTGGGCAGCGAGACGATGCTGGCCCGCATCGTGAAGATGGTGGCAGACGCGCGGCGCACCCGAGCTCCGATTCAACGCTTGGCAGATCAGGTTTCCGGTTGGTTTGTACCCTTGGTGATTGGTATCGCTGTGGCTGCTTTTGCCGCTTGGTCAATTTGGGGGCCAGAACCGCGTTTTGCTTACGGCATGGTGGCCGCTGTGTCGGTTTTGATTATTGCTTGCCCTTGCGCATTGGGCTTGGCCACGCCCATGTCGATCATGGTCGGGGTGGGGCGGGGCGCGCAATCAGGTGTTTTGATTCGCAATGCCGAAGCACTGGAGCGCATGGAGAAGGTCGACACCATTGTCATCGACAAAACAGGTACGCTGACCGAAGGCAAGCCAGCTGTTACGGCAATTCAAGTGGCAAAAGGTTTCGATGAAGCGGAAATTTTGCGCCTTGCTGCAAGTGTGGAGCAAGGTAGCGAGCACCCCTTAGGGGCGGCTATTGTACGGGCGGCAAATTTACGGAAATTAGTACTGGGCAAAGTGACGGATTTTGATGCGCCTTCTGGCAAAGGCATTGTTGGCACGGTGGACAAAAAACCCATTGCGATTGGCAATGCAAAATTTTTGCAGCAGTTAAAAATCTCAACTGATAGTCTCTCAGCTCAGGCCGATGATATGCGCCGCGATGGAGCAACTGTAATTTTTATTGCTGTGGATGGCAAGGTGGCCGGGGCCATTGCCATTGCAGATCCCATCAAGGCCTCTACGCCTGCTGCACTGACCGCACTTCGTGATGCTGGCATGCGCATTGTGATGTTGACGGGCGATAACCGCGTGACGGCGGAAGCGATTGGCAAAAAACTTGGACTTAGTGAAATTGAAGCTGATGTATTGTCCGAACAAAAGGCGGCTATTGTAGCGAGTCTCAAAGCCGAAGGGCGGATTGTGGCCATGGCGGGAGACGGTGTTAATGATGCACCTGCATTGGCTGCCGCTGACGTGGGCATTGCGATGGGCACGGGCACAGATGTGGCCATGGAAAGTGCTGGTGTGACACTTCTCAAAGGTGATCTGATGGGAATTGCGCAAGCGCGCAACCTTTCATCGGCAACAATGAATAATATCCGCCAGAACCTATTCTTCGCCTTCATCTATAACGCAGTCGGTGTTCCGATTGCGGCAGGTGTGCTTTACCCATTTTTCGGTATTTTGCTTTCACCCATGATCTCCGCTGCCGCCATGGCGCTTTCATCGGTGAGTGTGATTGTTAATGCGCTGCGGTTGAAGAGCGTCGACATCTCCGGTTCTGATTGAACTATCTGACGATGGAGTTTCAACCTTCATGCCAATGGCGTTCAATTCATCAATTAACAGCTCTACTTTTTGTGTAGTTATTTCAAAGGCGATTGTCGCCATTTTATTTGAAAAAGAATGGTGGTCTTTAATCCAACCTTTACTTTGATTAATTGTTTCGATTGATTCGAACAAAACTATATTTAGGTCTCTGCGTGAAAATCCTTCGAGTCGGATCATCTTCGAACTCCGCTTTTTATAGGTCTACTTAATCAGCCACTTTGATCACAAGCTTGCCAAAATTTTCACCCTTCAACAGTCCAATAAAAGCAGCTGGGGCTTTCTCAAGACCGTCGATTACGTCTTCACGGTATTTGATATTTCCATCTTTCAACCAAGCTTCGATCTGTTTGGCAAATTCTTGATAGAGATGACCAAAGCAATCGAAAATGATGAAGCCCTGCATCTTGATTTTTTTGCGCAGAATTTGGCCCATGAGCCAGCTCAAGCGGTCAGGGACCAGCTGGCGGCTCGGTTGCGTTATATTGCGAGACCAGTCCGCAAACTGGAATGCGCGCATTGGCATTGAGGAGCGGCACCATGGCGTCAAAAACTTTTCCGCCCAGATTTTCAAAATAAATGTCGATGCCTTTGGGTGTGGCTTTCGCAAGCTGCGCGGCAAAGTCATTTGCCCTATGATCAATACAAGTATCAAACCCAAGTTCTTTGACGGCATAAGCACATTTCTCTCCGCCGCCTGCAACGCCCACAACATGGCAGCCCATGATCTTGCCAATCTGACCCACCGTAGCGCCCACAGGGCCTGTGGCCGCCGCCACAACAATTGTTTCGCCTGATTTGGGCGCACCAACCTATGTGAGGCCGGCCCAAGCCGTAAACCTTGGCATGCCCATAATGCCTAGAGCCCAAGACGGATGAGTGGGCGACTTGCCAACATTGGTCACGCTCTTACCATCTGAAACGGCGTAATCTTGCCAGCCGCTGAAGCTTAAAACGAAATCATCTGCGGTAAATCCTTTTACATCGGATGTCACCACCTGCGCCACCGTTCCGCCACCCATCACAGCGCCCAAAGCAATGGGCGGTGACTAGGACGGTGCATCGCTTATCCGACCACGCATATAGGGATCAAATGACAAATAGACGGTGCGCAACAGCATCTGGCCATCGCTAGCTTTTGGAACATCACCCTCAGCCCATTTTAGAGTTTTGTCCGTTGGTTCGCCTACGGGCCGCTCAGCCAAAATCCATTGTCGATTGGTCATTTTGCTTTGGATCATTTCTTGATGTCCCAATTAATTCAAGCCCGTTTTAGCCGTAAAATCTTGCGTAGTTATGCCCGGCGCGCTCTTTATAAATGCTGCAAGCGACCAAATCTCATTATCTGAAAGTGTTGGCGCAAAACCCGGCATCGCAGTCATTTTTACGCCGTTCTTGATAAACCAGAATTGCTCAGCAGCATCGGCGTTGCGGCCCGTATAAAATAGATTTGGTGGTGTGGGGTTAAGTCCGGTTGATATTTTGGTTGGCTTCATTCCGGGACCACCATGGCAAACAACACAATTCTCGGCGTATAGTTTTGCGCCCGCTGAGATAAGTTCTTCCTTATCCAATCCAGCGGGTTCTTTATTTTCAGAAACGCGGGCACCCACCGCGCGATCTGACACCTCGTGGATTACCCATGCGATGGTTGGATTATCTGGATGTATTGCCGCAATGTCGAAAGATCCAGAATAAATATACGCATATCCCGCCAAACCTACGACAACCGCGCTAGTCAGCAATGTTAGCAAAACAGTTTTCATAAAATTACCTCATGGGAACAATGAGTTTTAGTAGCCTACTCAGAATGAAAGCCTAGAACTCACCCGTTTGGGGTGCTAGCCTCGGAAACTACTCAGATGAGACGATCACGCTATTGGTTCCCGAAGCCGCCAGAGTCAATCTTGCTAATGCCAGGATGGATTTGCAACCGGTTCGTTCCATTATTGCGGCGCGGTGGTTTTCGACAGTGCGTTGACTAATGTTCAAGTCTGCAGCGATGTTTTTGCGCGGCTGACCAGCCACAACCATATCCATAATCTCGCGCTGGCGCGGCGTGTGGGTCGGCTTTGCCGCCAGATGATTCCGTTCTGAGTACTTTCCGAGTCTACCGCTGCGCATCGGGCTTCCTTATAATTGATAAGTCAATAATATGGTTTAGCAGCAGGAAAATTCGGAGGCTTATATGTCGCGTTCGCTTACGTCTCCTCTTCTTGGTTCACAGTTTAACGATTTTTTGTTCGCACCAGTTGGCGAAGAGAAAAACGGGATGCTGCTCAGCGTTCTGTCGGCTCTGGCACGGCTGGATCTGGACGCTTGGCAGGAGGCCGCCACCTTGGCCCGTTTGCCGCGAACGACGGCAACGGAACGATTGGCTGGCTTAATTGCCACACTGCCCGATGCAGTTTTAGTGCATAAAAATCCTGCGGAGATTGCCTCGCGCTTGATTGAACGCTTGCCGCGCCCAACCTACTCCGATCTCCTGACAGCCGACAGCGCACCCGCTACCAACATGCGAGCAGCAAACCGGATACAAACCTTGCTCTTCTTGGCACTTGTTCTGATGCTCTTCATCGAGAACTTGGGCTTGGCAAACAATCAGCTAACCGTAGTGAACGTCAACAACGCTTCCGCTCCAATAACAAGCGGGAGTGCTCCGCAATTACCAATTTCAAAAGGACCACAGTGATGATCAAAACTATTGCAGCAGAAGACATCGGAACGGATGAGAAGATCCGGCCCCGCGAGTTCAATCAATCAGAGTCGGCGGGGCCGGAGCGGCCTAGACCTGCGGATCAACAGGTGCAACAAGGCAAAGCGACCGAGGTGAGCCCGCGGGTGGCACCGGGGCGTCGGCCGCTTTTTCGAACTTAAAAGCCGCCTAATTCAGCAATCGGCTTTTCGGACATAACCACTACATCACAGCGCACGCCGCGTAGATTCCGATCCCGTCGCGTACTCGTCGTTGCTGACAAATATTCTCTAGGCCCATAGAGTCTGTCTAATTTGTTCGTTCCGATACCAGTGGCGTTTGGGGCGATTTCGTATTCTTTTACGCCACAAAACATAGCACGCGATGTCCTGGTCGTCGATCCGAGCGAGCATCCAGGTTCTGAACTACGTTCCCGCAACCGTCATGCTTGCACAGCCAGCTCTGCGCGCGGTTCTGGGACAACACGAACTCGGTGAAATGCTTTCCGAGCGCAAGAAGCTGAGCGCTGACGTGCAGAGCAGCCTCGACTCACAGACCGGAACTTGGGGAATAAAGGTAAGTAATGTGGAGATCAGAACAGTCGAACTCACCTATAACATGGTGCGCGATTGCCAAACAGGCGGAGGCGGAACGCGACCGGCGGGCAAAGGTCATTCACGCGGAGGCCGAATTTCAGGCCACGCAAACCTTGGTGAACGCGGCCTAAATCCTGCCTACGATTCCGGCCGCTATTCAGCAGCGCTATTTGCAGACGCTGACCGATAACGGTGCCGCTCGAGATCATCGCACCGTTTCTTGAACCGATGAATAAGGCTGGGGCGGTGAAGTCGATTAACGGGTCCGGCGCGGCTCGCGTCCCGAAAGTTGTCGGGGCGCTAATGAAGCACAATTTGACGGCGTCTGCGTGATGCCTCTCAGTCAAACCTAAGTTAGCTTCATCACAAAACAAAAGTGAAAATTGAAAAGATCAACGCGCAGTTTAGGCGGGAGCGTCAGTTTGTTGGCGATTACATTATTTTGTTGGCGATTATATTATTATGTTGTTCGCCACAAACAGGATTATCTGCGGTTTGGCGAAGATTTGCGAGATCAACAGTGTTACCGCATCAGCAGCGCGCGCAGTAGGCGCGACCGACCAATTACTGGGCGTTCGCCAGTGAGCGGTAGCAGCGGCAGCCACAATAGTGCAACAATCGGTCGGCTTGCCGATGTACCTAAATAGGTATTTTCCGAACCTGCATTGTTGATCGTTATGCGGGTAAGATCAATTAACCCAGTGCCGCCGGAGGGCTGGGGCTGTAGTGGAGTTGCAACCATGACCTTTTACAATCGTGTAGTCATTGCCGCATTTTTGTTCACGGCTTTTGGTGTCGGTTCGGCATCTGCCGTCGAATGCCCAATGCCGCAACTGATATCTTCTGAAGGCGCAATATTACAAACAGCAGCCGATATCGCAATAGGTTCGCAACTTCTGGAAAAAGGTGCATCAAAAGCAATCTCAGCCATGATTGTACAGCTCCGCCAAAAAAACCCCAAAAAGTCTGACGGCGCAATCTTGAATTACCTGCTCACGGCCTATTGTCCTGTTGTGAACCGCATGTCTGGCGTTTCTGAAAACCAAAAACGCGCGAAGCTCAAACTCTTTAAACATCAAGCCATGACAAACCTGCCGTTTTGAGAGTTGGAACCGGACGAAACACCGCCGCGTTACTCAAAAAGGCCAATCGAATTTCAACAAGGAAAAATCAAATGGAACTGGGTATGATCGGGCTTGGGCGCATGGGCACCAATATGGTACGGCGGCTTCGGCAAGCTGGCCATCAGTGCATCGTCTACGACCTCAATCCAAAAGTTGTGGATGTGCTCGCCAAAGAAGGAGCGGTCGGATCGAAATCAATTGAAGAATTTGTACACAAGCAAAAGAAGCCAAGGATCATCTGGATGATGGTGCCGGCAGCCGTTGTAGACCAGACATTGGGTTCTCTCGTCCCGTTCCTCGAAACTGGCGATGTGGTCATCGATGGCGGTAACTCCTATTACTGCGATGACATCCGCCGCGCCGCTGAATTGATACTCAAGGGTATTCACTATGTGGATGTTGGTACGAGCGGTGGAATCTTTGGCTCTGAGCGCGGTTACTGCCTCATGATTGGTGGGGAGGAAGCTGTCGTTCAACGCCTTGATCCGGTTTTTGCAGCTTTGGCGCCCGGCATTGCGGAGGCTAAGCGAACGCCCGGACGGGATAATGTGGCAACAAACGCCGAAAATGGCTACTTACATTGTGGCGCTATCGGTGCTGGCCATTTCGTCAAGATGGTTCACAACGGGATTGAATATGGCATCATGGCTTCTTACGCCGAGGGATTGAACATCCTGCATCACGCCAATGTTGGCAAACGACCGCGCACCGCCGATGCCGAAACTGCGCCTTTGCGTAACCCTGAACACTACAAGTATGATATGAACCTCTCCGACATCGCGGAAGTCTGGCGCCGTGGCAGCGTCATTTCATCTTGGCTGTTGGATTTGACGGCGATCGCTCTTCTCAAAAGTCCAGACTTGGCAAATTTTTCTGGCCGCGTGTCAGACTCCGGCGAGGGGCGTTGGACGATCGCCGCTGCGATTGACGAGTCGGTTCCGGCTCCTGTTCTCAGTGCGGCGTTATTTCAACGGTTCAGTTCCAGAGGCGAGGATGACTTTGCTGATAAGATTTTGTCTGCATTGCGCTATCAGTTTGGCGGCCATGAAGAGAAGGCCGAAGTTGCGACAGGAGAGGGCTCGTGAGCGATTTCCACTCCGATGCGTTGGTGGTCTTTGGTGCGACGGGGGATCTTGCCCACAAGAAGATTTTTCCAGCACTCTATGCAATGGCAAAGCATGGCAAGTTGGCGGTGCCGA
>JBBRTU010000040.1:0-25251 GCA_038244115.1 Burkholderiales bacterium | reverse complement strand
GTCCCTGCGACCGCGACCGCGACGGCATTTCCATCGGCGAAGGTGCGGGATTTTTTTTGCTGGAAAAAGAGGGCGGTCATCTGGCGCTGCTCGGCTACGGCGAAAGCAGCGACGCTTACCATATGTCCACGCCCCATCCAGAAGGATTGGGCGCTGCGCTGGCGATGGACAAGGCCCTCGCGGCCGCCGGCCTGTCGCCCCGGGACATTGACTACATCAACATGCACGGCACCGCCAGCCGCAGCAACGACAGTGCTGAAGACCAGGGCATGCTGCGGGTGTTTGGCGCGGGTACGCCGTGCAGTTCGACCAAGGGTGCAACCGGCCATACTTTGGGCGCCGCCGGTGCAGTGGAGGCCGCCATCTCCTGTATTTGCCTGTCCAGCGGCTTGATCCCCGGCGCTTGCACTACACGCACGCTGGACCCGGCGCTGGGCAGTGACATTCAATTGCAGAATATTTCGCGCCCGCTGCGCCGCGTGATGAGCAATTCCTTCGGCTTCGGCGGCAATAATTGCAGCCTGATATTTGGAGTGCTGGCATGATCTCCGTCTATATCGAAGGCATCGGCTTGTGCGCGCCGGGCATGCGCGATTGGGCAACAGGCTGTGCCGTGTTGAGGGGTGACGTTGCATCCAACAACGAGCTGCCCAAGCCGACGGCAGATATTTTGCCCCCGGCCGAGCGCCGCCGCAGCGGACTTGCCACACGTTATGCGCTGGAGGTGGCGCAGCAAGCCATGGCGCAATCCGGGCTAGCGCCGACGGAAGTAGCGGCGGTTTTCACCAGCTCCGACGGTGATGGCGAAAATCTGCATCACATCCTGGAATCTCTGGCCTTGCCCGAACACGAAGTTTCGCCGACGCGCTTTCACAACTCGGTGCACAACGCCGCCGCAGGATACTGGAACATCGCCACCGGCGCGCGTACGCCAGCCAACAGCCTTGCCGCTTTCGACAATTCTTTCGCGGCTGGCCTGCTGGAAGCGGCGGTGCAGGTGGCGGCGGAAAATATTCCGGTGCTGCTGGTGGCTTTTGATTTGCCCTACCTTCCACCGCTTCACCAAGTGCGTCCTATTCCTGCACCCTTCGCCGTTGCGTTGCTGTTGACGCCGCAGGCCACGGCCAAAGGCACAGCACGCCTGCAAATCAGCCTGACCGATCAGTCGTCAGCAGTGACCAAAATGGCAGTGCAGGAACTTGAAACGCTGCGTGCTGGCAATCCGGCAGCCCACTCACTACCTCTGCTGCAAGCCATCGCGCAGGGATGTGCTGCCTCGATTGTAGTGGCTTATGGAAATAACAACTTGATCGTTGAGATAGTAGATGAGAATCGCTAAACAGGAACTGAGCCAATGGTTGCCCCACAGCGGTGAGATGTGTTTGCTGCATGAGGTAGCGGAATGGGATGACGAGCGGATTCTGTGCCTGGCCACCAATCATGTCGACCTGGCCAATCCTTTGCGTTTTGCGGGGCAGCTGCCAGCCCTGTGCGCCGTCGAATACGCCGCCCAGGCGATGGCGGTGCACGGCGGCCTGATCGCGCAGGCGCAGCGGGGTAAACCGAAAATCGGTTTTCTTGGCAGCGTGCGCGATGTATGCCTGCGGGTTGACCGCCTCGACGATCTTCCCGTTCCACTGGAAATTCGAGCGGTCAAACAACTGGCCGACGAGAATCATTGCCTGTACGAGTTCCAGATTTCTGCCGCCGGACGCGAGTTGATATCCGGGCGTGCAGCGGTGTTTTTGCGAAGCGAGGAGGCAGCATGAAACATGCTCTGGTCACAGGCGGCAGCGGCGCTATTGGCGCAGCGATTTGCCATACGCTGGCGGCGGATGGGATGCACGTCATGGTCCATGCCAATTCGCGCCTGGATGCAGCACAAGCGCTGGCAGAGGAAATTCGTAAGCAGGGCGGCAGCGCGGCGGCGGTCTGTTTCGACGTGACCGATGCGACGGCTGTGTCTGCGGCGCTGGAAGAATTATTGCAGGATGGCGCGATTCAGGTCGTGGTCAACAACGCCGGCATCCATCACGATGGCATATTCGCCGGCATGGATCAGGCGCAATGGCGCAGCGTGATCGACGTTTCACTCAACGGCTTTTTCAACGTCACCCAGCCCTTGCTGCTGCCCATGCTGCGTACGCGCTGGGGACGTATCATCAACATGTCCTCTATCGCCGGCGTCATGGGCAACCGCGGCCAAGCCAACTACGCAGCGGCCAAGGCCGGATTGATCGGCGCCACCAAATCGCTGGCGCTGGAAGTGGCGTCACGCGGCGTCACCGTCAATGCCGTCGCGCCGGGCATCATCGACAGCCCGATGATCAAGGATGTTTTTCCGCCGGAAATGATTGCTAACTTAGTGCCAATGAAGCGCGCGGGTCTACCGCAAGAAGTAGCTGATCTGGTTAGCTACCTGGTTTCTGACAAGGCGGCCTATATTTCAGGACAGGTTATTTCCATCAATGGTGCGATGGCTTAGCTGGGTTACCTGGCAGGCAGAATCAAGCGCGCCGGATCAAAATGCACCAGGCGGAAGCCGCGCGCGCGCAATGCGCTGACGATGTCAGCCAAATGTTCCTGGGTTGCCGGGCGGGTATCGTGGAAGATCAGCGTGCAGGGCACGGGCTGATCCCATTTTTCCAGCGTGGCGGCCACCCCTTCTACGATACTATACGGCGTGGCAAACGGCGCAGCGTCGCCGGAAGAGGTGCCGAGCACGATCTGATACCCGGTATGTGCCGCCGCTTCGCGCACTGCGGCGGTATTCACCAGATAGGGCGGGCGGAACAGGCGGGGTGCTTTGGTGTCAACGAGCGGCTGCGCCAGCTTTTCCCATGCGCTAATTTCCCCTGCTATTTGTTCGGTGCTAGCCAGCCAGGGCCAGCGAAACCAGCTATGGTGGGCAGTATGGTTGCCGACTAAATGGCCAGCGGCGAGAATATGGCGAACAAGCTCGGGATGGTCGGCGATGCTTCCTTTCTCGCTCCATAATTCATATGGGGCAAAATATTTTCGGCTTTCCCAGAAATTTTTCGGTGCGTCGCCGACCAGGAAAAATCCGGCTTTAACCGGCGTGCCATCTTCTGCATAAATGTTTTCCAAGGTGCGTAAAACTTTGTCTGTCGCCCCAGGCAAGGGGCCGTCGTCGAAGGTGAGCATGAATTCCTGGGCTGCCGCACTGGCGGCAAAAAATAACGCTACGGTCAATCCAAGAAATAACCTAATCATCTGTTGCAGTCCAAATAAATCACAAATCCAGCTGTGGTGTGATCAGCGGAAACGCCGTATCAACAACGCTGGGAAACGAAGCACAAAGCCGAAAAAAAGGCGGGTGTGCATCCAGGTAAGAAGAATGTTGTCGCGCAAATAGTTGAAATGCGAGACGCCGCCTTCATCCAGGCGAAAATATTTCACCGGCGCTGGCAGATTGACCGGCTTCACGCCGCGCCAGCACAGCCGCACAACCGCCTCCGGGTCGAAATCGAAACGCCGCATCCAGGCATGATGCCGCATCACCTGGCGCAAGGGTTCTACCGGGTAGACGCGAAATCCGAATAGCGAGTCGCCGATACCGGCCCACAGCGTTTCCAGGTTGGCCCACCAGTTGGATATTTTCCGCCCCTGTATCCGCAAGTTCGGCGCACTGTCCTCGAAGACGGGCACGCCGAGGATCATGCAGCCGGGTTGCTGTATCGACGTCGCCATGAAATCCGGGATCAGCTCGGCTGGATGCTGTCCGTCGGAATCCATCGTCAGCACATGGGTGTAGCCTTGCTGTGCCGCGAGATTGAGGCCGTGCAAAACGGCCGCACCCTTGCCCCTGTTTTTGGGCAGCACGATAACCCGAAGTTCCGGGTCGGCGGCAGCCAATTGCTGCAAGCCGCCGGCACTGCCGTCGTCGCTACCGTCTACCACTACCCACACAGGACTCCAGTAACGGCGAGCGTCGCTAATGGTTTGGTAAACCTTTTGTCCTGGGTTGTAGCTGGGAATAAGCACCAGGTGGCTGATGGAAGACATTGTCATGGTCGGTTTTGTGCTGGAAATTAGGCGTGCAGCGCCTCTTGGGTGACCGATGGCGGCAGTTCTGGCAAGGGTGTGCGCTCGGCCAGTTCGGTGATGAAGTATTGCTCCAGTTCATGCATGAAAAATTTCGCATTCATCGGCGGATCGAAGCGCCGGCCAAGACGAACACGATACGTGATCGGCAAAGAAGGCTTGCGGAATAGCGGCCAGCCTTTGCTGAGATAAGCCGAATCGGTTTCGATAAAAACCGTTTGCACCGGCACTTTGGCGCGGCGTGCGATGAGTCCGATGCTGCCGATGAATGGATTGACCGGTAAGCGCGTAGTGCGCGTACCTTCTGGAAACAGCAGGAGGTGACATCCCTGGTGCAATGAATCAACCGCTTCGGACAGCATCTTTAGCATGGAATCATTGCGGATGTAAGACGCGAGGCGGGCGCCGGCACCGAGAAAAATGTTGTCCATCAACTCGGACTTCATGATGCAGGCCACGTTGGGCAGCCGCGAGATGACCAAGACGGCATCGAGCAGGCAGGGATGATTAGGGGCGATGATCATGGGCGGCTGCCCCCGCAGCGAATCGAGCGCGCTAAGGTCAAAGCGGCAGGCGCCCATCAGGGAGAGCGATCGGATGTAAATGCGGAACACCAGCATGATGGCAAAGCGTCCCATCACCCCCCCGCGTCGGCGCGGCAGCACCCGATGCAGCGCCATTGCGAAAGTGGACCAGAGCAAACAAAGAGCGCCTATCAAGGCAAGCCCGAGGTATAGGCAGAGGTACTCGTAGACAATTTGTAACTGACGCTTCATTGGCGACATAACCGGTTTTTGGATACAGGCAGAAAGATAGATTACATCACCATTTCGTGTTTTTGGTTAATTATTGCAGTTGTGTTTTGTGTGAGGGGAGGGCTGTAGCAGAGTGCTTAGAACCTGTCTTAAATGACAAATGAGATATGTAGCATAGCTCCGCCCACCCTACGAACCGCACGCAATGACGTGATTTCCATCACGCCTAAATCTGCTGGCATGGTGCAAAAACTCGATTTTATGGCATGGTTAGTTCAATACTGCCGGAAATGCTCAGGGAGATTTCGTTGCTACCGCCTTCCAGGGTAGGTGGCGTGGCTTCCGCCGTTGCCATGGCCATTTGACCGCGCAGCATGGGGGAGAAATGAGGTGGCTCGTTGGATTGAACAGCGAGTTCCTTGATGCGGTAAGCCTTCGCGCCAAACGATTGGCGTACCAGATCGGCACGTCGCTGAAAGGCTGCCGAGGCTTCCTGGATCAGCTGGCTTTCTGTGGCTTCTTGCAGCTTGGTGGAAACGGAAAACTGGATGCCGCCGAGCTGTGCATAGGGTTGGACCGCACCAATCGCTTTTGATAGCGTTTTGAAATCTGCAGCCTCCATCAGCAGTTCGTGGCGCACCCGCCAGCGCGTTATGCGGTTTTTGTCCCATATCGGGTAGGCTTGATGGCTTGCAGTTTTCACCCGCAATTCTTGAAAATCTTTGAGTATCGCGTGCGCTTGATTGACTTGGGTCGTCACTGCCTCGGAGGCTTTGGCGGCATCTGCTTCTTCTTTTTCCACAAACAGGCTGGCGGTGGCGGTGTCGTTCTGCACCATGCGTGTGGCGCGTGCGCTGAGGGTTACTATGGGCAGGGATGCTATTTGTGCTGCCTGTTTAATGGGTTCGCTTGATTCAGCAGCGAGTGCGGGGGCTGTAATCAACAGGGCAGTCAGGGTGAGCGCATATTTGATCATCTGGAATCTCCAAGCAATATCGATATAGCCATTCGGGTTACTTATCATGATAGCTGCTTATGGGATAATTGCGCATTTTCTCCGGTGACATGCTACGCCATGACCAACTTGATTCTACTCATCGTCTGTTTTCTATTTGGCGTGTTGCTGCGCCGGGCAGGCGGTTTGCCCGCTGCGACCCCATCCGTGCTTAACGCATTTATCGTGTATATTTCTGTCCCCGCGCTGGTATTGATGCATGTGCATGACATGCATCTGAGCAGTGATGTCGGCGTGGTAGCGAGTATGGGCTGGCTGTATTTTCTGCTTGCGGCGATTTGCTTTATTGCTTTGGGGCGCTGGTTAAAACTGTCGCGCGCAACCACCGGCGCGTTGATTCTGACTGCGGGCTTGGGCAATACCTCGTTCTATGGTTTTCCCATGATCGAGGCCTTTTACGGCAAGGCAGGTCTTGCGGTAGGGATCATTGTCGATCAGATAGGTAGCGCCCCGGTGGTGTTTACCTTGGGCATCGCAGTGGCCGGCATTTATTCGGGTACGGATGCCGGCGTGCGCGGCATCATAAAACGCATCGTATTATTTCCACCATTTATCGCGCTGGTTGTCGCCATGCTGTTGCGTCCGCTTGTCTATCCGTATTGGTTGGTGTCTATTCTTGAACGCTTGAGTGATACGCTGGCACCGCTGGCGTTGGTATCAGTCGGCTTTCAATTGCGTCTTGGACATCTGGCGGGTAATGGGCGCAATCTGGCCATCGGCCTGGCATTCAAGCTGCTGTTGGCGCCGTTGCTTTTCTATGGCTTGTTCGTACACGTGTTGGATGTAAAAGGTCTGATTGCCCAGGTGACGGTTTTCGAATCAGCCATGCCGCCAATGATTACCGCCGGGATCATCGCGGCAGAGCACGATCTCGATCCTGATCTCGCCAACTTGATGGTGGCGGTGGGGTTGCTGCTTTCGTTTTTTACGCTGGCGGGATGGTGGTGGGTGATGCGCGGGGTTTAGTACGGGCTGGCACTATGCCCCTGAGCGTTGCGCTGGTCGAATTGCTGCTGCCGAGACACATACGACACTAGCATCAGGCAAAAATCGACACACACCAGCCTTATGCCATTTTCATCGTCGATGGCCGGTTAGTTTATAAAGCTGCCGTTCAGATGAATTTCTTAGCTAGGCGAGGCTTTCGCGAAAGCAGCCGTAGACGAGTGCTGCCCGGAAAATACTTGCGAGCGGCTGCATATCAAATGCCTGAATGAGTACTGTCGACACATAGGCGACTGTCGTCGCCTAAAATCGAATGGCCGAATAGCTCCGTATATGAGTCAATGGCACGCTAGATTGGCAAGATGTATTGATGAATGAAAACGGCAACCAATGTCGCCGTTTTAGTGTGCAAGATAAATCTTTTATGCTGCTTTGCGATTACGAGCAACACCAACCAAACCTAGAAGGCCAGAACCAAATAACCAAACGGCGGCAGGAACCGGCACGCTGGATGGAGCGGCATCTCCAGGCAGGACAGCCCAAACATTGAAGTAGGTGCTTTTATTAGAGGTGTTCTGGATTCCGCCATTACCAAAAAAGGCAGAACCCGTCATGTCGAAGAACCACGCATTTGCGGTGTTAAGTGAACCTTGCGTACCAGACCAATAGGTATCCAAAAAGGAACTGCCAGGAATAGTAATAAATCCGCCGCCTATAGTTGGTATGCTAGTTCCCGGATTAAAGTTGTAAACTCCAAGGCCACCTAATTCAGTATAGTAAAACTGCCCCATCTCGCTGCCAGCGCAGCCTTTACCAAAAGAAATGCCGCCTGATAAATGGCTAGAACACGTTGCATCAGGTTGCAACGTAGTTGGTAATCGCCAGTTGTTGTGGCCGAGGTAATCGGCAGCGTTCATCGCACCTATCCAGCTTTGGGCTGTTCCCCAGGTCATCGAACCATCGGTATTAACCCCAGATACCCCAAACGCATTGGTCGCTGACAAATTGCTATTGGCCGTCCACGTAATATTCGAGCCAGTATCGTAGACAAGTTGCCCACCATCTTCGGATACCAAGGCAGCCTGTGAGGTACTGGCAAACGCGATGCCAAAGGTGAAAGCAGCAATCAAGACAAGGTTCGAGTAATTCAATTTCGAATTATGAATTTTCTTCATGGTTATCCACGTTGGTTAAAAATTAATAGTGCACCTAGATTAAGCAATATTTATGCCAAAAAAACAAGTCTATTAATACTAATGGCTTGGACGTTTTGATATCAAGAGTCAAAAGAATAGTGTAAAAAAATTCGACATATTTTGAGGAACAGCGTCCGACTACTGGATCATAAATTCAAGCGCGTCATGCCGTCACGCTTGCGATATGCGCTAATCTTGCACCGACACTTTCGGGCGTCGCAAATTGTAGTGCAGCGCTCTTCAACTAAATTATTTGGTGACAATTTATAGGAATTTAAGAAAACTTTTTGGCACCGGCTGTAATGCGCCTGAAAGCTGTCATTGACTTCAAAGATTTGCGTGACCGCTAATGGCACGGAGTGTGAATTCGCCGTCGCACCCGTAAGCCGCCGTTGGCTTGCCCAGCAAATTTTTTCTATGACGGCTATGGGAAACGCAGCCCACAGAGTACTCCGTGCCATCAGGCGACCTTCTATTGGTAGACGAATCACATCTTAACAAGCGGTCGGCTTTGCTCGAAAGCTGTATCAACTGCCGTTAAATCGCATCGAGAGGTCTACTGCTTTTACGTCCTTGGTCAGGCTGCCGACGGAAATTCTGTTCACGCCGGTTTCTGCCACAGCGCGAATATTCTCCAGGGTGATGCCGCCCGATGCTTCAAGGACAGCACGATTGGCAGTAAGTGCAACGGCAGCTCGCAGTTTGTCCAGGCTGAAGTTGTCGAGCAGGATCAGCTTCGCACCGGCATTCAGCGCTGCATCCAGTTCATCCAGGTTTTCTACCTCGATCTGAATCGAGGTGCCAGACGGCGCAATCTTGCTTGCAGATTCCAGCGCTTGCCGGATTCCGCCAGCAGCCAGAATATGGTTTTCCTTGATGAGAATGCCGTCGAACAAGCCGATGCGCTGGTTTGTGCCGCCGCCGGTTTTGACCGCGTATTTTTGCGCCATGCGTAAACCGGGCAGGGTCTTGCGTGTATCCATCACCACTGCGCCGGTGCCGGAAACTGCCTCGGCATAGCGGCGCGCCAGGGTTGCCGTGCCGGACAGGGTTTGCAGGAAATTCAGCGCTGGGCGTTCGGCGGAGAGCAGCGCCCGGGCGTTGCCGTGAATTTCACACAGCATCTGGTCTGGTGCAATGCAGTCGCCGTCTTTGGCAAACCACTGGATGCGCACGGCTGGATCGAGCTTGCGGAAGCATGCTTCGAACCATGCGCTGCCGCACAGTGCGGCGCGTTCGCGGCTGATGACGGATGCGGTTGCTTCCTGTTCTTGCGGGATGAGCAATGCGGTCAAATCCCCGCTGCCGATGTCCTCGGCAAGCGCGGCAGTGACGTTTTGTTCGATTGCGGCATTGATATACATAGGAACCGGATTCTAGCCTATATTTAAAACCGTGAACTGCTATTGGACGCAGATTAAACCGATTACCGCAGATGATTCAGTTAGATGAAGAGATGTAGCCGGCTACTCACTTATATGGTGCGTGCAGATACACCAACAAATTTTTGTTTTATCTGCGCTTATCTGCGTTCCTCTGCGTCCAAATGCTTTTTCCAGGTTAGAAGGCAGTTGAAATTCCCGCTGGATTCCCCATCTAGTGAGCAAGGATATTTTTTATATAAGGAAAAGCCATGCGCTTTGACAAACTGACCACCAAATTCCAGCAAGCGATTAATGACGCACAGAGCCTGGCTATTGGCAGCGACAACCCGTTCATTGAGCCGCAGCACATGATGCTCGCGTTATTGCAACAGGACGACGGCGGCACGGCATCCATTCTGCAACGCGCTGGGGTAAATGTTGGTGCGTTGAAAGCTGCACTGCAGAAGGCGATCGAGCGGTTGCCTAAAGTGGAAGGGCAGGGTGGCGAGGTGAGCATTTCGCGTGATCTCAACAATCTGCTCAACGTCACCGATAAGGAAGCGCAGAAACGTGGGGATAATTTTATCGCGTCGGAATTATTCTTGCTCGCAGTAGTCCAGGACAAGGGCGAGACCGGGCGTCTGTTCAAGGAACATGGCGCCAACAAAGAGCACCTGGAACAAGCCGTGACTGCCATTCGTGGAGGTGAAGCCGTGCAAAACGCCGAGGCTGAGGGGCAACGCGAAGCCCTGAATAAATATACGCTGGATCTGACGGAACGCGCTCGTTTGGGCAAGCTGGACCCGGTGATTGGGCGCGATGACGAAATTCGCCGCGCCATTCAAGTGTTGCAGCGGCGCACCAAGAACAATCCAGTATTGATCGGTGAGCCGGGTGTGGGCAAGACTGCCATTGTGGAAGGTCTGGCGCAGCGTATTATCAACGGCGAAGTGCCGGAAACGCTTAAGAACAAGCGCGTGCTGGTGCTGGATATGGCGGGCCTGCTGGCGGGTGCCAAGTATCGCGGTGAATTCGAGGAGCGCCTGAAATCGGTGTTAAAAGAAGTGGCGCTGGACGAAGGCCGCATCATTCTGTTCATCGACGAACTTCACACCATGGTCGGCGCGGGCAAGGCAGAAGGCGCCATGGATGCCGGCAATATGCTCAAGCCTGCGCTGGCGCGCGGTGAGCTGCATTGCATCGGTGCCACCACGCTGGATGAATATAGACAATACATCGAGAAAGATGCCGCGCTGGAGCGCCGTTTCCAGAAAGTGCTGGTGGGCGAGCCGACTGTCGAGGACACCATTGCCATTCTGCGCGGCTTGCAGGAAAAATATGAATTGCACCACGGCGTGGATATCACCGAC
The DNA here is from genome assembly GCA_038244115.1 of Burkholderiales bacterium. GTDB lineage: Bacteria > Pseudomonadota > Gammaproteobacteria > Burkholderiales > JBBRTU01 > JBBRTU01. The sequence goes on along the minus strand of JBBRTU010000040.1, from coordinate 14,541 downwards.
CCGGCCATCATTGCAGCGGCAGAATTATCCCATCGTTATATCACTGACCGCTTCCTGCCGGACAAGGCCATCGACTTGATCGATGAAGCTGCGTCCAAAATCCGCATGGAAATCGATTCCAAGCCGGAGGAAATGGACAAGCTCGATCGCCGTCTGATCCAGCTCAAAATCGAGCGCGAGGCGGTGAAAAAAGAGAAGGACGAAGCCTCGCGCAAGCGGCTTGCCCTGCTGGAGGAAGAGATTGAGAAATTGCAGCGGGAATATAACGATCTGGAAGAAATCTGGAAGTCGGAAAAGGCCCAGGTGCAAGGTAGTCAGCACATCAAGGAAGAATTGGACAAGCTGAAAGTGGAAATGGAGGCCGCTACGCGCAAGGGTGACTGGCAGAAAGTGTCGGAAATCCAGTATGGCCGTATCCCGCAGCTGGAGGCGAGTTTGCAGCATGCCGATACCGCCGAGGAAGCAGCCAAGCCAGCGCATCGGCTGTTGCGCACGCAGGTGGGCGCGGAGGAAATCGCCGAGGTGGTGTCGCGTGCTACTGGAATCCCTGTTTCCAAAATGATGGAAGGCGAGCGCGACAAATTGTTGCAAATGGAAGGCAAACTGCACGAGCGTGTGGTGGGCCAGGACGAAGCGGTGCGCATGGTGTCCGACGCGATTCGCCGTTCGCGTTCCGGCCTCTCCGATCCCAATCGCCCGTATGGATCGTTTCTGTTTCTGGGACCAACCGGCGTGGGCAAGACCGAGTTGTGCAAGGCATTGGCCGGTTTTCTGTTCGACTCAGAGGATCACTTGATCCGCGTCGATATGTCCGAGTTCATGGAGAAGCATTCGGTCGCTCGACTCATTGGCGCGCCACCCGGCTATGTCGGCTACGAGGAAGGCGGCACCCTGACTGAAGCGGTGCGCCGCAAGCCATACTCGGTGATTCTGCTGGACGAAGTGGAGAAGGCGCACCCGGACGTGTTCAACGTGCTGTTGCAAGTGTTGGACGATGGTCGCCTGACCGACGGCCAGGGCCGTACCGTGGACTTCAAGAACACTGTCATTGTCATGACTTCCAACCTTGGTTCGCAGATGATCCAACAGATGTCGGGGGACGATTATCAGGTGATCAAGCTGGCAGTGATGGCCGAGGTGAAGACTTATTTCCGCCCCGAGTTCATCAATCGTATCGACGAATTGGTAGTGTTCCATGCCTTGGACGAGACGAATATCAAGTCCATCGCTGCTATCCAGTTGCAGTACCTGGCCAAGCGGGTGACAGCAATGGAGATGAAGCTGGAAGTGTCGGATGCCGCACTCAGCCATTTGGCAGAAGCTGGATTCGACCCGGTGTTTGGTGCGCGGCCATTGAAGCGCGCCATCCAGTCCGAGATCGAAAACCCGCTGGCGAAGGAAATTCTTTCCGGACATTTCGCGGCCAAAGATACGATCAAGGCAGATTATCGCGCTGGCCGGATGGTGTTCGAGAAGGGCTGAGCGATTCTTGGGTTTTGGGTAGCGCAGGCGAGGGCGCCTGCGCTACAGTTGTTTGCGCGTGCCTGGCAAATGGGGTAATGTTCAATCCTTCCCGAATTCACAAGAAACGAGACATGGCTGACAAACTCGTCATGATGCTGCTCAGTATCGACCCGGATTACCCGCATCTTTGCGGCACACCGTTTTTCCAGGCCGCTGCTGCTGCTGCGATGGATGCGCAGGTAGAAATTTATTTTGCCAGCCGCGCGACCCGCTTGCTGGTCAAAGGCGTTGCCGACAAAATTTATCCCTCTGACAATCGTGCCAAGACCGTCTACGGCTTCATGCAAGACGCAGCAGAACTAGGCGTGAAATTCTTTGTTTGCGGGGGCGCAATGGATGCCTATGCCATCACCGATCAACAGCTTATTCCGGAATGCAGCGGCGTTGCTGGTGCAACCGCGTATATGAGCAGGGTGATGGATAACGAGTGGAAGAGCATCTCTTATTAGAGGTGCACATTAGAAGCGCTAGCTAGCGGTTTGCTGAATCGAACTTGCAGTGAGCTTTTCAACCCCTTCTAGTTTGTTCACATATGCCCACACGCGGATAAAAGCTGGTTCCATTTCTTCGAAGCTGCGCACCACTTCTGCCCACTTTTCCGCTTTGGCTGAAAGTTCGGTGCGATGCGCCAGTTTTTGCATTTCTGCGGCGCCGATATAGGCTGAAGACCCCTTTATTTCATGCGCGGTTCGAGCGCATGTTCTGCCATTTTTTTCGGCAATGGCGCGCTCCAACTTATCAATCAAGGTTTGCGTTGTATTGAGGTAGATCCCCAGCAGTTCCTGTACTGCAGGTTCATTGTGCTTATAGGTGGCGAATAAACGCTCCAGGTTGAGCGGGGCGATGCCTTCGTCTGCGCCATCCGTTGCATGATGCTGGGGAGGAATCGGAACAGGTAAATGGTCAGGTAGCCAGCGCCCCAGCATGGCCGATAGATCTTCCAGCTTGACAGGTTTTGGCAGATAGTCATCCATGCCGCTGGCGATGCATTTTTCGCGGTCTCCCGGCATGGCATTGGCTGTCATGGCAATGATCGGGATGTGTTGCCCGCCAGCAGATATTTTTTCACGCTGCCGTATTTCTCCGGTAGCTTCGAAGCCACCCATCTCCGGCATCTGACAATCCATCAGCACCAGATCGTAGGGTATTCTGTTAAGCGCATCAATCGCCTCCAGTCCATTGGCTGCAACGTCAGCGTGCAGACCGAGGTTGTTTACCATGTAAACAACCACCTTCTGATTGATGACGTTGTCTTCAGCGATCAAGATACGATTGCGAGAAATATTATTCGTTACGAGCAAGCTGGGTGGATTGCTGTCAATGTCAGGTGCAGTGACACGATTTGTTACCCGGGCGATGGCTTGGCACAAGCGGGCCTGGCGCACCGGTTTATTGATAATGGCATCAACGATTCCCTTTAGGGTTTCCTCTTCTTGCAGCCGTTCACCCAGATTGGCCATGACGATGATTTTTAGGCCGTTAAAGGATGAGTCGTTGCGGATGGCTTTTACCAGAGATGGCGTGTCGAGATCTGGCAGCGAACCGTTGACCAGTACAATATCGGCGGGTTCGTGCATGACGACCCGCGCGCGTAGTTTTTTTAGTGCATGCACACCGTTCGAGGAGTTTTCGCTGTGAATGCCCCATTGCTTAAGTTGCTGGGCCAGCATTTTGTGCATGCTGTTGTTATTGTCCACAATCAGCACATTAAGGCCGCCAAAGTCGAAAGGCTGTGTTGATCTAGCATTGCTAATGCCGGTTTGTTTTTGCAGATTGAGTGTAAACCAGAACGTGCTTCCCCGATTTGCTTCGCTATGCACTCCAATATTTCCCCCCATCATTTCTACAAGCTGCTTTGAGATGGTAAGCCCCAGACCTGTGCCGCCAAATTTTCGCGTGGTCGATCCGTCAGCTTGTGAAAAAGCTTGAAACAGTTTGTCCCTGGTGTCCTTGCTGATACCGATACCTGTATCGATGACCTCGACAGCAAGCAGGACTGTTGTATCGGTTTCTTCTTTGGCACGCACCCGGATAACAACTTCGCCAACTTCGGTAAATTTGATCGCATTTGCTACGAGGTTGCTCAGCACCTGGCGCAGTCTCCCTGGGTCTGCGCGCAGCTTGACAGGCAGCGAGGGCTGGATGTCGCAAATCAGTTCCAGACCTTTACTTTGGGCTTGTTCGGCGAGCAATTCGGCAACTTCCTCGATTATTTCGCGCAAGTCGAAATCGATAATTTCCAGATCGAGTTTGCCAGCGTCAATCTTGGAAAAATCGAGAATGTCGTTGATGATGGTGAGCAGCGCATCGGCCGAATTGCGAACGGTTTCGGCATATTCCCGTTGGTCGATTGCTAAGGGGGTGTCGAGCAGCAACCCCACCATGCCGATGATGCCGTTCATTGGGGTGCGAATCTCATGACTTACGTTGGCCACAAATTCGGAACGTATGCGTGATGCTTCCATGGCGGCATCATAGGCGGTGCGTAGTTTTTGTTCTGCAGCTTTGTGTTCGGAAACGTCGCGCACGATGGCCTGCGTGACAATCCGCCCGTCAAGATTCATGGCATGCATGGAAATCTCGGTGGGAAACAGCCTGCCGTCGGAGGATTTGCCTATCCATTCAATAAAACCATTGCCGGTTAACATGGCATGTTGCATATGTTCTTGGGCATACTGTTGCGACGGCATACCATTCGCCTGGAAGGGGGCGCCCAGCTCTTCCGGCCTTTTGCTAATGAACTCGTCTACGGATTGAAGGTTGAACATACGCAACGTTGCCTGGTTGCAGTCCAAAAATCCGCTTTGGTCGAAAATGATGATGCCATCCGAGTTGGTTTCGAACAGGGTTTGATAACGGGTTTTTTCCTTCTCGATTTCCTGGGTTTGCGAGGTGATGCGGCGGATCACAACTACCGCGATCAAAACGCCGATCAGGGCTGCCGAGAAACCCAGCATCACCATCAGCAATTTGGTCCTGGTATAGGCGGCGGATGCCTCGCTCATCGCCTTGGAGGTGGCATCCCGCTGTAGTTTAAGAAGCTTGTCCAGCTCAAGCAGCAGCGCCCTGTGAGCGGGGATGGCCTTGTCCTGCAACACTTCGAGCGCTTCCCAGTCATGTTTATCCATAGCGAGCTCGATGGTCTTTAGTACCACTGGCTGAGTCGTCTCGGTCATACGCCGGATCTTGATTAGAATCGACCGTTCGGCATCGGTGTCGGTCATCTTTTCAAGGCTTTGCCAGGACTTGGTGAAACTGACACCACGCTGGAAGAAACGTTGGAGTTCTGCTTCCTTTTCAAAGGAGTCAGTGAGGACGACGATGGCTTGCATGCTGATGGTGCGTTCGCGCAGAGAATCGCGCATGACTGATGCGAGCTCGGTCTTGACGTTGTTATTGCTGACGATGCGTTTCATGCGGCTGTTGATGGCTTCCATATGCTTCAAGCCAACCAGCGTTAACGCGACCATGAGTACCAGCACTACCGCAAAGCCGGCACCTACACTGAACTTCATGTTCTTGGCGAACATTTCCCTGTCCTCCGGGGTGATTTAGGATTTTTGACTGAAACAGGCATTATCTTGCGACAATCGTATCATTTAAACAGCTTCTCAGATGCGACGACAAGCTGCTTGGTGCATAATCCGACTGGTTTTATTGCGGCTAAACGGATACCTATGTTTCATTTCACTAGATTATTGTATGGGGCAATTTGCATATTGCTTATTGCTGGCTGTACCACTGCCCCGGAAGTCAGGGAACTGCCCAAACTGTTGCCGGTAGCCAGGATACCCAAGATTGCGCTTGTCCTGGGCGGCGGCGCGGTGCGCGGGTTCGCTCACATCGGTGTGATCAAGGTGCTGGAAGCACAAGGCATTTCGCCCGACATCGTGGTGGGCACCAGCGCGGGCGGTGTGGTGGGCGCGCTGTATGCTGCCGGCTACAGCGGTTTCGAGCTGCAAAAAATTGCTTTCCAGTTGGAAGAATCCAGCGTGGGCGATTGGGCGTTTCCCGATCGCGGCTTCATCAAAGGCGAGCAGTTGCAGAGTTTCATCAACCGGGCAGTGCAGAACCGTCCCATCGAAAAGCTTAATAAAACTTTCGCGGTGGTAGCCACCGATTTGCAGACTGGTGAGCAGACATTATTTCGCCGTGGCAATACCGGCACGGCGGTGCGCGCATCCAGCAGCGTCCCTGGCGTGTTCCAGCCGGTCAATATCGGCGGGCACGAATATGTGGATGGCGGGTTGACCAGTCCAGTGCCGGTTAAGGCGGCTAGAAGTCTGGGGGCGGATATTGTCATCGCAGTGGATATCTCTGTTAAACCCAAGAATGCCAAGATTCGCGATACTTTGGATATTCTGTTGCAAACATTTGCCATTATGGGAAACAGCATCAGCAGCTATGAATTATTGAATGCGGATATTGTCATTCGTCCCAACATAAGCGGGGTTGGTTCAACGGATTTCGAGGCCAAACATCTGGCTATTATGGAAGGAGAGAAAGCCGCTCAGGCTGCGCTGCCGGCTATTCGGCAGAAAATGGCTGTTTATTGGGCAGAAAAGAAATCGGCAGGGACGGCAGCAGGCGGCGAGCACCATTGAAATGCGCTTGCCAGTAGCTATTACGCAGATCATCGATTTCAACTTTTCCGGTTTTGCTGCTGGTTGCATGGATGAAGCGGTTGTCGCCCAGGTAGATACCGACATGGGAGAAGGATTTGCGCAGCGTGTTGAAGAACACCAGATCGCCCGGCTGAAGCTCATATGGGGTAATTTTCTTGCCAACCAGGCTGATAGCGTAGGCATTGTGCGGTAGGGCCATACTCGCCACCTGGCGAAAAACATGACTGACAAAGCCACTGCAATCCAGCCCCGTTTCAGGCGATTTCCCGCCGTACTTGTATTGCACGCCAACCAGGCTCAATGAGTACATGAGCAGATCGGTTGCTTTGCTTTGAACGGGATCGGCAGATGGGGAAACAGCAGGTGCGTCGCTGGCGTCTATTGCCCATACAGGCGTGGCAAAGGCAAAAAAACCAGCGAAAAAAAGCATAAATATTTTTCGCATGGCGTGAAATCTAACGCATATTTTGTCTGGAGGCAAGTTACGGGTTTGTTATGCGTATTTGCTAAGTATCACTACGGCACCTAGTATTGAATCAGTAATTGCGTTTAATTCGGAGGGAAAAATGGATGATCAATCGCTCAACGCGTTAAAAACAGATGTTGCCGCTTCAGTTGAACAAGATGAAGGGTTGAGGAAGCGGGTGCGTGACCTGACTTTGCGCGCACTCAAAAACCATTCGATGGATCTCCATGAAGTGCGCCAGGTAGCTGAGGCAGTCATGGAGGGGGTGAGCCTGGGACTTGAGCATCGCAAAAGCGAATTGAAGAACGCCCTAAGCGAAGCGATGGCGGGTCTGGATGAAGCCGTATCAAAAGCGGTCGAGGCAAGCCATCTTGCGCTGCGGCAACTGGTGTCGCAGGGCAAAGCATTCGGTGAAAATGAACTGAAACAGGCTTTGGAGCAGCTGAAAAATTTGGAGGGAGCGTTTCTTGATACCCTGGGCAAGGTGGCCGACAGCGCGGGCGATAAGCTACGACAGGAATTTAAGGATTTCGTCCTGCATGCACGCCGTGCCGGTACCGACACAGGCGGAAAAATAGCCGTTATGGTAGAAGAATTTTCCAACAAAGTGCATGCTACAGCCGACAGCGGTAAACTCACTGCCGTGACTGCTGCGCGGGATGTCGGAGGGCGAGTGGCGGAAGTGGCAAGTGGATTTTTTGCGGCGCTGTCAGATGCGCTGCATGAAAAAAGCAAAAAATAACTTAATCAACCACAGGGAGCACGGAAAATCATTGAAACGGGAAGTCGGAGGTTTGGGGGTTTTCCCCATTACTCCGACTTCCCGTTTCCTTGTTTATTTCCGTGGTGAGATAAAAATATGATCTGGGAAACCGTTTCCTTCATGCGCGATCTTGGGCGCATGCACGAAATTACTTCGATTTTGATCCGCTACGGCATGGGCGATGTGATGCGTCAGCTCGGCATTGTGTCCGTGTTGGAGCGTGCTGGCCGCATTATGCATTGGAAGGAATCGAGCGAGATATTACAGCTCGAAGCACCGGTACGAGTAAGGCGGGCACTCGAAGAGCTAGGGCCGACCTTCGTCAAGCTGGGACAGGTGATGGCCACGCGGGTGGATGTTTTTCCACCCAACTGGATCGCGGAATTTGAGAAACTGCAAAGCGATGTTCCGCCGGTACCATTTGAGCAGTTATTGCCGGATCTGATTGCGGCGCTGGGCCGACACCCCGATGAAGTTTTCCAGGATTTACATACTGAAGCGATTGCTGCTGCTTCTATTGCGCAAGTCCATTTGGCCAAGCTGCCCGATGGCACCGAGGTCGTGCTCAAAATTCGCCGACCCGGCATTATTGCCAAGATCGATGCTGACCTGCGCATCCTGGCGCATCTTGCCCGTTTGATCGAGCTTGAAATTCCCGAATCGCGTCGCTATCAGCCAACGCAGATCGTGGTGCAGTTCGCCCGTTCATTGCGGCGTGAATTGAATCTGGCTGCCGAGGCGCGCAACATTGAGCGTTTCGGGGCGAATTTCGCCGATGACGAAACGGTGGTCATCCCCCAAGTGTATTGGGAATGGACCAGCGACGTGATGAACGTGCAGCAGCGCATTGTCGGCATTCGCGGCAATAACCTGGCCGCAGCAGAAGAAGCTGGCCTGGATCGAAAAGTATTGGCCGGACGCGGTGCCGATGCAGTGCTTAAAATGATTCTGGTTTATGGGCATTTCCATGCCGACCCGCATCCCGGCAATGTGTTCTATCTGCCCGGCAATCGCATTGCCATGGTCGATTTCGGCATGACAGGTCTGCTCACCCACGAGCGGCGTAATCAGATTGTCGATTTGCTGGTGGCCCTGGTGCAAAAGGATGAGTCTGGTCTGCTGGATGTGTTGCTCGAATGGACTGGCGACACGGTAGTGAACGAAGGCAAACTTGCAGCCGATGTGGTTGAGTTCGTTTTTAACTACGCCAGCATGCAGTTGAAGGACGTCAAGGTGGGCGATCTTCTTTCAGAATTGACTGTGCTAATGCGTGAGCATTCGCTTGTCATGCCATCCGATCTAACTATCCTGTTCAAAGCGATGATTACCCTGGAAGGACTGGGCCGGCAGTTGGATCCTCAGTTCGAGATGGTGCCCCACCTCACCCCATTCGTTAAGCATGTGCTGCGCGAGCGCTACTCGCCTGCAGCCGTACTCAAACGCGGCCAACACGGCTTGAAGGACATGCTGTCCATTGTTACCGAAGTGCCGCGTGATCTGGCGCGCCTGCTTAAAGAAGCGCGTCGTGGCCGGGTGAAAATCGACCTGGACTTGAAACGACTGGATCGCTTCGGACAAGTGCTTGATCGCAGTGTTAGCCGTTTGACGCTGGGAATTATGACGGCATCACTGGTGATCGGTTCATCGATTGTGATGACCGTTTCAGGCGGCATAAAAGTGTTTGGTCTGGTCGGTTTTCTACTCGCATTTATCAATTCGATCTGGCTGATTTTTTCGATCTGGCGTTCAGGAAAAGACTGATATGTTTTTCAGGTTGCTGCTGGTAGCTTTGCTTTGGTCAGCGTTGGCCCGCGCTGACGAAACGCTGCTGGAAGTTATTGCGCTTAACTATCGCAGCGTGGAAGAAGTCATGCCTATCCTGCAGCCGTTTGTTGGCGAGGATGGCGCGCTTTCTGGCATGAGTGGCCAACTCATCGTGCGTGCTACACCGGCAAGGATGTCTCAAATTCGTAAAATTCTCGGCGAAATAGACACGCTGCCCAAGCGGCTGCGTATTGTCGTTCGACAAGGCGGACGGACGGACCAGCAGGGACATGGCGTGGAAGTTTCTGGAGAGGCGCGCGTAGGCGATGTACGGGTAACAGTGCCATCGCACGGCGATCGCGGCAGCACGGTTGAAGCGGGTGGTGTGCGTGCGCGAATCTGGAATAGTGACAAGACGAAGCAAGACGAGGATGTTCAAGAAGTGCAAGTTCTTGAAGGCCGTCCGGCGTTTATTCGCACAGGAATTTCCGTGCCGCTAAAGGAAACCACCGTGGTGCAACATGGCGCAACAAGTCGTGTTATCGAGAGCACCAGCTATAAGGAAATTGGAACAGGGTTTTATGTCGTACCGCGTTTGAGCGGCGAGCGAGTGCTGTTGGAAATCAGCCCGCAAAAAGAACAGTTGATCAGCGGCAGGAATAAAAGCATAGAAACCCAGCGACTGGTGACTACGGTTTCCGGTCGGTTGGGTGAATGGATTGAACTTGGCGGAATCTCCCAACGAAATGAAGGTGGGGAAGCCGGTTGGGTGCACGGCGCCGGACAGACAAGCAGCGATAGTCGGCAAGTGTGGGTTAGGGTGGAAGCGCTGCCTTAAACTATCACTCGCGGATCACTAGCCAATGGCAGGTTATGTTTCTAAAGCAACTCGCGTAGAACATAATGTAGGGTGCCAATAAGCGAAGCGCATTGCACCGAATGTTTTCATTCGGCGCAATAACGATTGCGCCCTACACGAGCTAAGCCGACATTTGGGTCGGTCAATATATGTTGGGCATCATTTGGAGAACGTCAGTGACTGAGGCCGCATTTCCTGGTGGTTCGAAATCAAGGGTCACTCGTGCCGGTGAACGAATTCGGCAGAGCACCGCAACTACTGATGATCTATTTGTAGTTGAAGAGTGGCGTGCAGCGCATCGCGGTGTGCTGAATACTTTTCAAGCCATCCTGAGGAATCGCACACGGGGTACGAAAGTATCTGTCGCGCAACGCCACAAACGGAAGATGACGATTTTCGACAAGCTAATGCGCTTGCCGGGAATGCAGCTAGCGAGAATGGATGATGTTGCAGGGTGTCGCCTAATTTTCCGCTCTACCAAAGATATGCAAGCATTTCGGTCAAAGTTTCACAAAGCCCGATTCAATCACAAGCTTCGCAACGAGCCGGATAAGTACGATTACATAAAGAAGCCGAAACCGACAGGTTATCGTGGTATTCACGACGTTTACGAATACAACGTCAACTCCGAAGCTGGAAAGGCTCTTTCAGGCCTCTACATCGAGATTCAGTACCGGACGCTGGTTCAACACGCCTGGGCCACTGCTGTTGAGGTCATCGGCTTCATCACCCAGAGTCAGCCGAAGTTTCAACGCGGTGACACTCGCTACGAGCAAGCAATGGCTTTGGCCAGTGAGTTGCTCGCCCGTGCTCACGAGCAGCAAAAAGGTCCTTTCTCAACCGCATCAGATAAGGAGATTCTGGACGAGTTTTTGTCGCTCGATAACGAACTCCATCTCATGCAGACACTTAGAGGACTCAACAGCGCGAAGGGTGACGTGAGTGACAAACGCAATTCAATTCTCATCTTCTCGAAGGTAGGTGCGCTAGAGGTTCGAACTTTTCGCGATGCAACTGACGCGCTCCGAGCACTATTTGAGCTTGAGAAGAACATGCCCGATCAAGACATCGTATTGGTTCGCGCTGACACTAGCGAGGATGTTCGCTTGGCGTTCCGAAACTACTTCACAGATGCGCGTGAATTTGTACGGCTTGTTGATGCAGCTTGCACCAAACTGAGCGGAAGGAAAATCATGCAAAGGCAGTCAGGTAAGGGGCGTCTTCGCTGATGAGTCCCAACCCATCATTCCACCGGACGCTGCGCGATAAAGCCGTGCAGCGCCGGTGGATTCAAACGTTGCTGATCGTCGAGCATCCGAAAAAGTCGCGTTAACGGACATATACTGGTAAGCAAGGAATGGCCGCAGCGTGTCGACTACGGAAGCGCAGCAAAGCATATGCTGAGCGACATATCTTTTGGCATTCTGAGAGGAGATAAGGCATGGCAAGCATTAACAAAAACCCCGTAGTTAAAAAGCCGGCCATGACCGCGCGAGTGTTGGTGATGGTCGCCACACGCAAGGGCGCGTGGTTCTTTCACAGCGATGCGGCGCGCAAAACCTGGCGCGCTGACGGGCCGCATTTTCTTGGCCATATCATTAATCATCTGGTGCTCGATCCGCGTGACGGAAAAACGCTGCTCGCGGCGGCGAAGACTGGCCACCTCGGCCCGACTATTTTCCGTTCCACCAACCTCGGGCGCACTTGGAAGGAGGCAACGCGGCCACCTGCATTCGCGGCGGCCACGGATGGCAAAACAGGCCGCGCCGTCGATCACACCTTCTGGCTCACGCCCGGTCATGCCAGTGAGCCAAATGTGTGGTACGCGGGCACCTCACCGCAGGGACTGTTCCGCTCGGAGGATGGCGGCGTTAGCTGGGTGCCCTTCTCCTCCATCAATGAAGATGCGCAATACCGGAAATGGATGGGCAGCGTACAAGATGGCACGCCGGACGGGCCAAAAATGCACTCGATTATTGTCGATCCGCGCGATGCCGCGCATTTGTACTTTGCCATGTCGGGCGGCGGCGTACACGAGACAGTCGATGGTGGGCGGATCTTCACGCCGCTGTTGAAAGGGCTCAGCGTAGTCGAAGGCTTCGATCCAGCTAATGCCGCTTTCCACGACCCGCATTGCGTCCGCATTTGCCCAAGCAACCCGGACCGTTTGTACCAGCAGAATCACTGCGGCATCTATCGACTCGACCGGCCATCGGATACGTGGCTGCGCATTGGTAAGAAAATGCCGAAGCGCGTCGGCGATATCGGCTTTCCGATGGTAGTGCATCCGCGTGACGCGGATACCGCCTGGGTGTTCCCGATGGACGGGACGTCAGTATGGCCGCGCACGAGCCCGGATGGAAAACCCGCGATCTATGCGACGCGCAACGCTGGCAAGACCTGGCAGCGTCTAGCCGCCGGCTTGCCGGAAACTCAGGCGTGGTGGACCGTGAAACGCCAAGCCATGACAGCCGACGCGCGCGACCCGGTCGGCCTGTATTTCGGCACCACCAGCGGTGAGTTATGGATGAGCCACGACGAAGGCAATAAGTGGACGTGTATCGCGCAGCACTTGCCCGAAATCTATGGCGTGGAAGCGGCTGTATTGGCGTAGCGAATCGCGATGAAAGTGCTTATGCCTAGTGCGCTGCATTCGTATACTGCAGACAGCAAGGTCGAAGCGAGCGGTGCTACGCTCGCTGCTGTCCTCGCTGATCTAGAGCGGCTATACCCCGGTATTCGTTTCCGCATGATAGATGAGCAGGAAAGAATCCGTCCCCACATTCGCTTTTTCGTCAACGGCGAACAAGCTCGCGACCTGTCCCAGCCGCTACGCGCGACCGACGAGCTAATCATCGTCCAGGCGCTGAGTGGCGGCTGAGGCGCGCCTCGAAATTGGCGAGTTTTCGCAACGCCTGCTTAGCCGCTACCATGACAGGCTGTTGCGTTTCGTTTAAGATAAATCCGTTACCAATTTATATCACTAGCTGAACCTATGGCCGTTCTGACAAATCCTACCGACATCGCGCGCGAGACCCTGAAACTGCTGTCGCAGCGACGTTTAGTTCCCACCCCGGAAAATTACCAGAAGATCTATTGCGAGATAGGCGGCGTTGCTCCCGAAGCGCAGAAGAGCGAGACTGATGACACGCTGATCAAGGCGCTGCAAAATCTGGCCAAAAAATCGCCTGCCTTAGGTAAGCGAACCAAGGCATTGGAAAAGGTTGTGTCCGATCACGACTTGCCTGGTTTCGAGGCAGGACTGATGGCATTCGCGGGTGGCGATGCGGCGGATCAACCCTGGGGCGAACTCATTCGTGAGCTCCTTAAACAATGGCAAGTCCGGCATAAAGGAATTAACCCAAAGCGCAAGCAGGAGGGGCTGGAACGCGTATTGATCAATTTCGCTTCTGACCCGGCTGTGCTGCATCAAAAAATTCGCGCGCTCGTCAGTTCGTGGGGGAGTGGGTCTGCTCAGGGCGGTGTGGAGATTGCTGAGACTGCTGCCTTGGAGGAACAGGCCGCCGGCGAAATACCCAGCGACGGTGCGCCGATCAGCCAGCCGGGACGGCCCATAACAGCCAAGTTGAATGAACTTGCGGCTGATGTGGATGAACTCATGCAACAGATGCGGGGTCTTCTGGCGCAGGCCCTGGAGCATGGGGTGGCACCGCGTTTGATGCATTTTCCTGAACTATCCGACGAAGCGACCGCTCTGGCAAACAAGGCCCGCGAAGCGTGTGAACCTAAATCCATTGAAGCGCTTACCAAAGCGCTCAAGCAGTTCTGGTTCAAGCTGGAAGTGTCAGGCGAAAATGATGCCGATGTGCTGGCCGGTTTGTTGCGGCTGCTCAAGTTATTAATCGATAACATTGGGGAATTGTTAATTGACGACCAGTGGCTGCGCGGTCAGATTGCGGTCGTGCAGGATGTGATTACGTCTCCCGTTAACAGCCGCGCCCTGTTCGAGGCAGAGCGCAGTTTCAAGGAAGTGATTTTCAAGCAGGGTGCGTTGAAACATAGCCTGAATGAGGCCAAGGCCACCTTGAAGAATATGGTGACTACCTTCATTGATCGCCTGGGCGACATGTCGGAAAGTACTGGGGAACATCACGGTAAAATCGAAGCCTATGCAGTGCGCATCACGCAAACGGAAGACATGAACCTGCTCAACGATATCCTTGCAGATCTGGCCATGGATACACGCGGCATGCAACTCAACATGCAGCGTACGCGCGACGAGCTTCTCGTCACGCGCAAGCAGGTCGAGGAAGCAGAAACCAAGATCCTTGAATTGGAAACGGAACTTGAAGCTGCAAGCGAAAAAGTTCGCGAGGATCACCTGACTGGCACGCTGAATCGACGGGGGTTAAACGATGCCATGGAACGCGAATTTGCACGCTCCGACCGGAACAATACGCCGTTATGTTTGGCCATGCTGGATCTGGATTACTTCAAGAAACTGAATGATACCTATGGACACCAGGCAGGTGACGAGGCGCTGCTGCATTTGGTCAAAGTGGTAAAGGAAATTGTGCGG
>JBBRTU010000039.1:0-26999 GCA_038244115.1 Burkholderiales bacterium | reverse complement strand
TCATGCCGGGAGACAACGTCTCGATCACGGTAGCGCTGATTGCGCCGGTAGCGATGGAAGAAGGCTTGCGCTTCGCGATTCGCGAAGGCGGTCGTACTGTCGGTGCCGGGGTCGTGGCTAAGGTTATTGAGTAATTAAACTCGCGGCGGGTCTGTGCCTGCCGCATCGCTCTTTGGAAAAAATATGCAAAGCCAAAAAATTCGCATCCGCCTGAAGGCATTTGATTATCGCTTGATCGACCAGTCTGCGCTGGAGATTGTGGAAACAGCCAAACGTACCGGCGCTGTAGTCAAAGGCCCAGTGCCGTTGCCTACCCGCATTGAGCGTTTCGATGTGCTGCGTTCACCGCACGTTAACAAGACTTCGCGCGACCAGTTTGAAATCCGTACGCATCTGCGCCTGATGGACATTATTGATCCAACAGACAAGACAGTGGACGCTTTGATGAAGCTGGACTTGCCCGCAGGCGTAGATGTTGAGATCAAGCTGTAAGGCTTGCTATTAGATTTGCCACAGTTGAGAAAGCGGTGTAGAATGCGCGGCTTTCTTGAACACTAGATTTTAAGAATGGCCGGTCAATTGTAATCGGCCCCTTGAAAAAGGAATAATAACCATGACTATTGGACTTGTCGGCCGTAAGGTTGGCATGACCCGTATTTTTACTGAGGACGGTACTACCGTTCCGGTAACCGTATTGGACGTGTCCGACAATCGCGTGACCCAGATCAAAACCCCTGAGATTGATGGCTATGCTGCGGTCCAGGTGGCTTTCGGCAAACGTCGCGCAACCCGTGTATCCAAGCCGCTGGCTGGACATTTCGCCAAGGCGGGTGTTGAAGCTGGCTGTATCCTTAGCGAATTCCATGTTGATAGCGGTGATCTCGCCAAGTATCAGGCTGGTGGTCTGATTGGTGTTGATCTCTTTCAGGTGGGTCAGAAAGTTGACGTGTCTGGAACCACCATCGGTAAAGGCTTTGCCGGTGCGATCAAGCGACATCATTTCAGCTCGAACCGCGCTACTCATGGTAACTCCCGTTCGCACAATTCAGCAGGCTCTATCGGCCAGAACCAAGACCCTGGCCGTGTATTCCCAGGCAAGCGCATGGCTGGCCATTTGGGTGATGTGAAACGTACCGTGCAAAATCTTGAAGTCGTGCGCGTGGACACTGAGCGTCAGTTGCTGTTGATCAAGGGCGCGATTCCCGGCAGTAAGGGCGGCAATGTAGTAGTGCGCCCTTGCGTGAAGGCAGGTGCATGATGGAATTAAAAGTAATCGATGATAAGGGTCAGGCCAAATCAGGCCTGGCAGCATCCGACGATCTGTTCGGTCGCGCCTATAATGAAGCGCTGGTGCACCAAGTGGTCACCGCATTCATGGCTAATGCCAGTAGTGGTGATCGTGCCCAAAAGGGTCGCTCCGAGATTTCCAAGAGTACACGCAAACCATGGCGACAGAAAGGCACGGGCCGTGCGCGTGCCGGTATGGCTTCCAGCCCGATTTGGCGTGGCGGCGGCAAGATTTTTCCGAACAGTCCGGAAGAAAATTTCAGCCAGAAAGTTAATCGCAAGATGTTTCGCGCCGGATTGTCAGCCATTCTGTCGCAATTGGCTCGCGATGGTCGCTTGTCCGTAGTGGACAGCTTTACTGTTGATGCGCCCAAGACCAAAGCACTGGCCCAGAAGATCAAGAGTATGGGTTTTGATAGTCTGTTGATCATCACTGATAACGTGGACGAAAATTTGTGGTTGTCTTCCCGCAACCTGCACAACGTGTTGGTGCTGGAGCCGCATCAGGCCGACCCGGTTAGTCTGGTGCACTACCGTAACGTGTTGGTGACCAAGGACGCAGTCAAGAAATTTGAGGAGATCCTGGCATGAATGCTGCGAATGTAAATCAGGAACGCTTGCTCCAGGTCATACTGGGACCGCAGATCTCTGAAAAGAGTACTTACATCGCGGACAAGAACGAGCAAGTTATATTTAAAGTGGTTTCCAATGCAACCAAGCCTGAAGTGAAGGCGGCCGTGGAGCTGCTGTTCAAAGTCCAGGTGGAAAGTGTGCAAACTGCCAACGTCAAGGGCAAAAGCAAGCGTTTCGGCAAATTTATGGGGCAACGCAAAGGCTGGAAGAAAGCTTATGTATGTCTTAAGCCGGGCCAGGAACTCAACTTTGCGGCCGGCGAGTAGGAGCTAGAAAATGGCAATCATTAAAGTAAAACCGACATCACCCGGCCGCCGTGCGGTAGTCAAGGTAGTAACGCCCGGATTGCATAAGGGCAAGCCACACGCTGCATTGGTGGAAAGTCAAAGCAAACATGCTGGCCGTAACCACAATGGTCATATCACCATCCGTCACCAAGGCGGTGGACATAAGCAGCATTACCGCATGATTGATTTTCGTCGCAATAAGGATGGGATCCCGGCCAAGGTTGAGCGTCTGGAGTACGACCCCAACCGCAGTGCGAATATCGCTTTGTTGTGTTTCGCCGACGGTGAGCGTCGCTACATAATCGCATCCAAGGGTTTGACCGTTGGTCAACAAGTCATTACTGGTTCCGATGCACCGATCAAGGCAGGCAATTCTCTGCCGCTACGCAATATTCCGGTCGGTACAACTGTGCACTGTATAGAAATGCAGCCTGGCAAAGGCGCGCAATTGGCGCGTTCAGCGGGTACCTCGGTTCAGTTGTTGGCGCGCGAAGGTGCTTATGCGCAGTTGCGCTTGCGCTCTGGTGAGATTCGAAAAGTGCATGTGGATTGCCGGGCCACCATCGGTGAGGTTGGCAACGAAGAGCACAACCTGCGTTCTATCGGCAAGGCCGGCGCTATGCGCTGGCGTGGTGTTCGTCCGACGGTTCGCGGGGTGGTGATGAACCCGGTTGACCATCCGCATGGTGGTGGTGAAGGCAAGACAGCGGCAGGTCGCGATCCAGTCAGCCCGTGGGGTACACCGGCTAAAGGCTACCGTACGCGCAGCAACAAACGTACTAACGGCATGATAGTTCGCCGTCGTTATTCGAAATAAGGGGTAAGTAAGCATGGCACGTTCGATTAAAAAAGGCCCATTTGTTGACGGCCACCTGATGCAGAAGGTGGAAGCCGCACGTGCGACCAACGACAAGCGTCCTATCAAGACTTGGTCGCGCCGGTCCACGGTACTGCCCGATTTTGTTGGTCTGACGATTGCTGTTCACAACGGCAAGCAGCACGTTCCTGTTTACGTGTCCGAAAATATGGTTGGCCACAAGCTTGGCGAGTTCTCCTTGACGCGTACGTTCAAGGGCCATTCTGCGGACAAAAAGGCTAAGAAATAGGAGGCCATGATGAGAGTTTCAGCTATATTGCGTGGCACCCGTTTGTCTGCTCAGAAAGGCCGTCTGGTCGCTGATCAGGTGCGTGGGCTGCCGGTTGAGCGTGCCCTGAGCATTCTGGCTTTTAGCCCCAAGAAGGGCGCAACCATTATCAAGAAGGTGTTGGAGTCGGCTATTGCCAATGCCGAGCACAATGAGGGTGCTGACATTGATGATCTTAAGATATCAGCTATATATGTGGATGAGGGTTCGTCGCTGAAGCGTTTTACAGCACGCGCAAAGGGGCGCGGTAACCGTATCCTGAAACCGACCTGCCACATTACTGTTACTGTCGGCGACTAATCCCAAGAGGGCAAAGGAAAAGCAATGGGACAAAAAATTCATCCAACAGGATTCCGGCTTTGCGTAACACGCAACTGGTCATCCAAGTGGTACGCCAACAGCAAGAACTTTCCTGGCATGCTTAATGAAGACATCCGGGTGCGTGATTTCTTGAAAAAGAAATTGGCTCATGCCTCGGTCAGTCGCATAGTGATAGAGCGCCCGGCAAAAAACGCACGCATCACGATTCATAGCGCGCGCCCGGGTGTGGTAATCGGCAAGAAAGGCGAGGACATCGAGTCCCTCAAGGTTGTGTTGCAAAAGATGATGGGTGTGCCTGTGCATGTCAACATCGAAGAAGTTCGCAAGCCTGAGATCGATGCAAAATTAATCGCAGACAACATTGCCAGCCAGTTAGAAAAAAGGGTCATGTTCCGACGTGCCATGAAGCGCGCTATGCAGAATGCAATGCGCTTGGGTGCTCAGGGAATCAAGATTATGAGTGCAGGCCGATTGAACGGTATCGAAATTGCACGCACCGAATGGTATCGCGAAGGCCGCGTGCCACTGCATACTCTGCGTGCCGATATAGACTACGGTGTATCTGAGGCCAAAACTACCTATGGTGTAATCGGAATCAAAGTTTGGGTATTCAAGGGCGAAGTAATGGGTAAGGGTGAATTGCCAGTGGCAGCACCTGTGGAACCAGAAAAAAAACCTAGGAAGTCGGGAGCGAAACATGCTGCAACCAGCTAGGATGAAATACCGCAAGCAACACAAGGGACGTAATACTGGTGTTGCAACGCGGGGAAACAAAGTCAGCTTCGGTGAGTACGGTCTTAAGGCTATTGGCCGTGGTCGTCTTACAGCGCGTCAGATTGAAGCTGCTCGTCGTGCAATGACACGCCATATCAAACGCGGTGGCCGTATTTGGATCAGGATTTTCCCAGACAAACCGATTTCGAAGAAGCCTGCTGAAGTGCGGATGGGTAACGGTAAGGGTAATCCAGAATTTTACGTGGCTGAAATTCAGCCAGGCAAGGTATTGTACGAGATGGATGGCGTAGAAGAGGTAATGGCTCGCGAGGCTTTTCGCCTGGCCTCAGCCAAGCTGCCAATTCAGACTGTCTTCGTAATTCGACAAGTAGGTAGTTAAATGAAAGCCAGCGATCTGAGAACCAAATCGAATGACGATTTGAAGAAAGAGTTGACCGACTTGCTGCGTGCGCAGTTTGGCTTGCGTATGCAGGTGGCCACGCAACAGACCACAAAAGTGAGCGAGCTTGGCAAGGTGCGAAAGGACATTGCGCGGGTGCGTACTGTCCTCGCTGATAAGACGAGGCAAGCATGAAAGAAAACAGTAAAATGACACGTACCCTCACTGGGCGCGTGGTAAGTGACAAGATGAATAAAACCGTGACAGTTCTGGTCGAGCGCCGCGTGAAGCATCCTGTCATCGGCAAGATTATCCGCTTGTCCAAAAAATATCATGCGCACGATGAGAAGAACGAGTTTCATGAAGGTGATGTTGTGACGATCGAAGAATGCCGTCCTCTGTCCAGGAGCAAAGCTTGGCGCGTGGCTGCATTGGTAGAAAAAACACGTTTAGTTTAGTTCGTGCTTGCGGGAAGAAAAGAAATCAGCTATACTCTTTTGTTTTCGAAAATGCCGATTTCGGCGATCTGACCCTTCGGGATCCAAAACTGGCCGTCAGCCATGAAATGACGCCCAAGACGGGCAATGACGGGTTAAGTTGGAGATGGAAAAATGATTCAAATGCAAAGCAGGCTGGATGTTGCCGACAACACCGGCGCACGATCCGTGATGTGTATCAAGGTGCTGGGTGGTTCCAAGCGTCGATATGCAGGCATTGGCGATGTCATTAAGGTAACGATTAAAGATGCGGCGCCGCGTGGCCGTGTCAAGAAGGGCGAAATCTATAATGCTGTAGTTGTGCGCACCGCAAAGGGTGTCCGGCGTGCCGATGGTTCGCTGGTCAAGTTTGATGGCAACGCGGCGGTATTGCTTAACAATAAGCTTGAGCCGATTGGTACACGTATTTTCGGGCCGGTGACGCGCGAGTTGCGCACCGAACGCTTTATGAAAATTGTGTCGCTGGCACCGGAAGTGCTGTAAGGAAATATTATGCGCAAAATTCGAAAAGGTGATGACGTTGTCGTTGTCACAGGAAAAGATAAAGGTAAGCGCGGTACCGTGCTAAGTGTGGTTGATTGCGAGAGATTGTTGGTCGAAGGCATCAACCGCGTCAAAAAGCATCAGAAGCCTAACCCTATGAAGGGTTTGGCTGGCGGTATCGTCGAGATAGAGATGCCTATTCAAGTGTCTAATATCGCACTGTTCAACCCAGCGACGCAAAAAGCGGACCGTGTGGGCATCAAGGAGTTGGAGGATGGACGTAAGGTTCGTTTCTTCAAGTCCAATGGTGAAGTGCTTGATGCGTAAGGGATGATCATGGCTCGTTTGCAAAATTTTTATAAAGAAACTGTTGTGCCGCAACTGATTAAACAGTTCGGCTACAAGTCGGTCATGCAGGTTCCGTGCATTACGAAAATCACGCTGAATATGGGCGTTGGTGAAGCGGTTGCGGACAAAAAAGTGATGGATAACGCCGTTGGCGATATGGTGAAAATCGCCGGGCAGAAACCGGTTGTGACAATGTCGCGCAAATCCATCGCCGGATTCAAGATTCGCGACAATTATCCTGTCGGTTGCATGGTTACGCTTCGGCGTGAGCGCATGTATGAATTCCTGGATCGCTTGGTGACTGTTGCTATTCCACGCATCCGGGATTTTCGTGGATTGTCCGGCAAAGCATTTGATGGTCGTGGCAACTACAACATGGGTGTGAAAGAGCAGATTATTTTCCCGGAAGTCGAGTATGACAAGATCGACGCGTTGCGCGGGATGAATATTTCGATCACGACGACCGCCAAGAGTGATGAAGAAGCGCGGGCGTTGTTGGCCGCGTTTAAATTCCCTATCAAGTGAGGGTTGCATGGCAAAGTTGGCTTTAATTAACCGTCAAGAAAAGCGCGTCGCTACAGTGAAGAAATTCGCTGCGAAGCGCGCGGAGTTGAACGCGATTACACGCAATCTGAAATTGAGTGAAGAAGAGCGTCACGCAGCCCGGCAAAAATTGCAATTGCTACCGCGTGATTCCAGTCCGGTACGCTTGCGTAACCGCTGTGCGCTGACTGGACGTCCACGTGGCTTCTACAGGAAATTTGGTTTGGGCCGTAACAAATTACGTGAATTTGCCATGCGCGGAGAAGTTCCGGGTATGACCAAGGCTAGCTGGTAGCAGGAGAATACTGATGAGTATGAGTGATCCGATTGCCGATATGCTGACCCGCATCCGCAATGCGCAGCGTTCGGAAAAGGTATCTGTGAGTATGCCCGCCTCCAAGTTAAAGGCTGCCATTGCGCAGGTGCTTAAAGACGAGGGCTATGTCGAGGATTTCGTGGTGCGTGCTGATGGCGCGAAATCTGTACTTGATATTGGGCTGAAGTATTACGCTGGCCGTCCTGTGATTGAGAAAATTGATCGAGTGAGTCGTCCTGGTTTGCGTATATACAGAGGTTGTGATGATATTCCGAGAGTAATGAATGGCTTGGGTATCGCGATTCTGTCCACCTCCAAAGGTGTAATAACAGATCGCAAGGCGCGTGCCGATGGTGTCGGTGGCGAAGTTTTGTGTGTAGTGGCGTAGTGAGGTAAGCCATGTCCAGAGTTGCAAAAAATCCTGTGGTGGTTCCGTCTGGCGTTGAAGTTACCCTGACGGCTGGCAGTATCGCCGTCAAAGGGCCGATGGGTACGCTAAAGCGTGAACTGACTGCAAATGTGCAGGTTGAGCGTGAAGGCGAGAATTTGTTATGCAAGGCGCTAAATGATAGCCAGCAGGCAAATGCCATGTCCGGTACAACGCGTGCCCTGCTTGCCAACATGGTGCAGGGTGTAACCAAAGGTTTCGAGAAGAAACTTACTCTGGTCGGTGTGGGATATCGCGCACAGGCTGCCGGAGATACATTGAATTTGACGTTGGGATTTTCTCATCCGGTCGCGCATAAAATGCCGCAGGGTGTGAAAGTTGAAACGCCCACCCAGACCGAGATCGTGATCAAGGGTGTGGACAAGCAACAAGTGGGTCAGGTTGCTGCAGATATCCGCTCATACCGCCAGCCAGAACCCTACAAGGGCAAAGGCGTGCGTTACTCGGATGAAGTGGTAGTGCTGAAAGAAACCAAGAAGAAGTAACGAGGCTAAGTCATGGATAAGAACCAAACGCGTTTGCGCAGGTCACGTAAAACCCGTGCCAAAATCGCAGAGCTCAAGGTGGCGCGACTGGCTGTACATCGCACCAATTGCCACATATATGCGCAGATTTTTGATGCTGCCGGTACCAAGGTGCTGACGAGCGCTTCCACGCTTGAGGCAGATGTTCGTAAAGAATTGGCTAACGGTGGAAATGTTAGCGCCGCAACGGTGGTTGGAAAGCGCATTGCCGAAAAAGCCAAGAAGCTTGGTATCGACAAGGTCGCGTTTGACCGTTCCGGCTTCCAGTACCATGGGCGCGTTAAAGCGCTGGCCGAAGCCGCGCGTGAAGGCGGCTTGCAGTTTTAATCGGGGTGAATAATGGCGAAGATTGAGAAGGAAGAGCGCGGCGACGGTCTGCGCGAAAAGATGGTAGCCGTCAACCGTGTGACCAAAGTGGTCAAGGGTGGACGTATCCTCGGTTTCGCGGCGCTAACCGTAGTTGGTGATGGCGACGGTGGGATTGGCATGGGTAAGGGCAAATCTCGTGAAGTGCCAGTTGCTGTGCAAAAGGCAATGGATGAAGCGCGTCGCAAGCTGGTTAAAGTGAGTCTGAAAAGCGGCACACTGCAACATGCGGTAGTTGGTAAACACGGTGCGGCTGTTGTGTACATGCAACCTGCCTCTGAAGGTACCGGCATTATCGCTGGCGGACCGATGCGTGCAGTTTTCGAAGTGATGGGTGTGCACAACGTGCTGGCCAAGTGCATTGGCTCGACGAACCCCTACAACGTGGTGCGTGCGACCATCAACGGCTTGATGGCTATGAATACCCCATCCGAAATTGCTGCCAAGCGCGGCAAGCGTGTTGAAGAGATCATGGAGTAGGGATATGCCCAAAAAAAGCCAAGATAATAAAGTCAAAGTGACGCTGGTGAAAAGTACCATTGGTACCAAGCAGACACATCGTGCGTGCGTGCGTGGCCTAGGTCTGCGCCGCTTGAACCACTCGGTAGAATTGGAAGATACGCCAGCGGTGCGCGGCATGATCAACAAGGTCTATTACCTTTTGAAATGCGAGGGATAAATGCAGCTCAACACGATTAAACCAGGTGCAGGCAGTAAGCACGCCAAGAGACGCGTAGGACGCGGCATTGGTAGTGGCTTGGGCAAAACATGCGGCCGTGGTCATAAAGGTCAAAAGTCGCGTTCTGGCGGTTTTCATAAAGTGGGCTTTGAAGGCGGTCAAATGCCTTTACAACGCCGCTTGCCGAAACGTGGGTTTGTTTCGCTGACCAAGGCGGATACCGTTGAAGTGCGGTTGGGTGATATAAATAATATGTCCGCAGATTCTGTCGATTTGTTGGCGCTGAAGCAGGCAGGTGTTGTGTCGGCAACTACGAAATCTGCACGGGTTTTTATGTCGGGCGAAATCAAACGTGCGGTTAAATTGGTAGGCATACATGCTACCAAAGGCGCGCGCGCTGCAATCGAAGCTGCCGGTGGCAGCATCGAAGGCTAGGGATATAAGTTTGGCCACGAATAGCTCTGCACTGGGTCTGGCAGGCAAAATGGGCGATCTGAAGCGTCGCCTGCTGTTTGTTCTGGGGGCTTTGGTTATATATCGGATCGGTGCGCACATTCCAGTGCCTGGCATAGATCCGGTGGCGTTGGAGTCGATGTTTCGCTCCCAGCAGGGCGGCATACTGGGTATGTTTAACATGTTCTCAGGCGGAGCGTTATCGCGCTTCACAGTATTTGCGCTGGGGATCATGCCTTACATTTCGTCATCGATTATTATGCAACTGATGACGGTGGTATCGCCCCAGTTGGAGGCGATGAAGAAAGAAGGCGAAGCGGGGCGTAAGAAGATTACGCAGTACACCCGCTACGGCACGGTTTTTCTAGCATTGTTCCAAGGCTTTGGCATTGCTATTGCGCTTGAGGCGCAACCCGGGTTGGTCCTTGACCCGGGGATGATGTTCCGTCTTACCACTTTGGTTACGTTAGTGACGGGTACCATGTTTTTGATGTGGCTTGGCGAGCAGATTACCGAGCGTGGAATTGGCAACGGTATCTCGATGATTATTTTCGCGGGTATCGTTTCGGGTTTGCCGCGAGCGATTGGTGGTTCGCTAGACTTGGTGCGTACGGGTGCGTTTTCGATACCGCTGGTGCTAATTCTGTTTGTTGCTGTAGTCGTGGTGACAGCGTTGGTGGTGTTTGTTGAGCGTGGTCAGCGCAAGATTCTGGTGAACTACGCTAAGCGCCAAGTAGGCAACAAGGTTTATGGTGGACAGAGTTCTCATTTACCACTGAAGTTGAACATGGCTGGTGTGATACCGCCAATTTTTGCATCGAGCATTATTCTGTTTCCGGCGACTTTGGCTGGATGGTTCGGTGCTAATGAAAACATGGCTTGGCTTAAGGACGTAGGTTCGACCTTGTCACCAGGGCAGCCGATTTATGTATTGATGTATGCAGCGGCAATTGTGTTCTTCTGCTTTTTTTACACGGCCTTGGTGTTTAATCCAAAGGAAACGGCGGATAACCTGAAGAAGAGCGGTGCGCTGGTACCGGGGTACCGGCCTGGAGAGCAGACCGCACGCTACATCGACCGAATCATGACGCGCTTGACGCTGGTAGGCGCTGTTTACATAACGCTGGTGTGTTTGTTGCCAGAATTTTTGATTGTGAAGTGGAACGTACCGTTCTACTTCGGTGGCACCTCACTGTTGATTATCGTGGTGGTGACGATGGATTTCATGGCGCAGGTTCAGTCATACCTTATGTCACAACAGTACGAAAGTCTGTTGAAGAAGGCCAACTTCAAAGGCAGCGGTTTTGCACCGCGCTGATTGGGAGTTGTGCATACGCACTGGTAAACTGAATGGCTAAAGAAGATACGATCCAGATGCTGGGAGAAGTTGTTGAAACGCTCCCGAACGCGACCTTCCGCGTAAAGCTTGAAAATGGGCACATCGTGCTGGGGCATATTTCCGGCAAGATGCGCATGCATTACATCCGGATATTGCCGGGTGACAAGGTAACGGTTGAATTGACGCCATATGATCTTAGCAAGGCCAGGATTATTTTTAGGGCGAAATAAGAGCAGGTATCAGTTGTCGGCTGTGTGGTGCGGCAAAGCCGCGAGGTTTTAAAGTCGGGTTGCAAGTTCGCGCCAGACTGATGACTGAAATGAAAACTGACAGCAAGAGCTGTCAAATAGGAGAAAACCATGAGAGTGCAAGCGTCGGTCAAGAAAATCTGCCGCAAGTGCAAAGTTGTCCGTCGTAAAGGCGTGGTGCGGATCATTTGTGAAGATCCACGCCACAAGCAGCGCCAAGGCTGATTGCTAATCAGTCGACTGGATGATATCATCTTAAACTTTTCGTTTTTTGGAGTAGGTGCATGGCCCGTATAGCTGGGGTAAATATCCCCAACCATAAGCACACTGAAATCGCGCTAACGGCGATCTATGGGATAGGCAGAAGCCGATCCCGCAAGATTTGCGCCGCAGCCGGAGTCGTGACGAGCGCCAAGATCAAAGATCTAACCGACGCACAAGTTGAAAAACTGCGCGACGAAGTGGCGAAATTTACCGTGGAAGGCGATTTGCGTCGCGAGATATCGATGAGCATTAAGCGCTTGATGGATCTCGGCTGCTATCGAGGTCTGCGCCATCGGCGTGGACTGCCAGTCCGTGGTCAGCGAACCCGCACTAATGCGCGCACCCGCAAGGGCCCGCGCAAGGCGATCCGGGCTACGAAATAAAGGAATATTGAGTCATGGCTAAAGCGAATACGCGCATCCGTAAGAAGGTAAAAAAGAATGTGGCAGAAGGTATTGCTCACATTCATGCATCTTTCAATAACACTATTGTTACAATTACTGACCGCCAGGGTAATGCCTTGGCTTGGGCCACCTCCGGTGGTGCAGGCTTTAAAGGGTCACGTAAGAGCACCCCGTTCGCTGCCCAGATCGCTGCGGAAAATGCAGGCAAGATCGCTCAGGAATGTGGAGTGAAAAATTTGGAAGTGCGCATCAAAGGGCCGGGCCCCGGCCGTGAATCCGCTGTGCGTGCACTGAATGCGGTTGGCTTTAAAATCTCGTCGATTTCTGACGTGACGCCAGTCCCGCATAATGGTTGCCGCCCGCCCAAGAAACGCCGTATTTAATCAGGAGCCTCACTGTGGCTAGAAATCTTGACCCCAAATGCCGCCAGTGCCGCCGCGAAGGCGAGAAACTGTTTTTGAAAGGCGAAAAATGCTTTACCGATAAATGTGCGGTGGAGCGTCGCAGTTATGCGCCCGGTCAGCATGGGCAGAAGAACAGTCGCCTGTCCGACTACGGTGTACAGTTGCGTGAAAAGCAGAAGGTACGCCGTCTTTACGGCATATTGGAGCGCCAGTTCCGTTTGAACTATTTCAAAGCAGATAGTCAGCGTGGTGTGACTGGCGAGAACTTGCTGCAGTTGCTGGAATCGCGCCTGGATAATGTGACCTATCGAATGGGTTTCGGTGCCTCGCGCTCCGAGTCTCGCCAAATTGTCCGCCACAACGCGATTTTGGTGAATGGACGTCGCGTCAACATTCCGTCCTATCTTGTGAAGCCGGGCGACGTGGTTGAAGTTGCGGAAAAAGCCAAAAAGCAGCTGCGTATCAAAGGCGCGCTTGAGGCTGCTGAGCAACGCGGATTCCCAGAGTGGGTTGAAGTCGATGTCAAGGGATTCAAGGGTACGTTCAAGGCCAAGCCGATGCGTTCCGAACTCCCTGCGACGATCAACGAACATCTCGTGGTCGAGTTGTACTCCAAGTAATAACCTAGGTTAACCGAGAGGGACTCACCCCATGCAAAGTAGTGCAACGGATTTTTTGAAGCCTCGCATCATTGACGTGGATACCTTGTCGCCTGTGCATGCCAAGGTCACAATGGAGCCGTTTGAGCGTGGTTACGGCCATACGCTTGGTAACGCGCTGCGTCGTGTTCTGCTTTCATCCATGCCAGGTTACGCACCTACCGAAGTAAAAATCAATGGCGTGCTGCATGAGTATTCCACGCTCGAAGGTGTGCAGGAAGATGTAGTCGACATCATGCTCAACCTGAAAGGGATTGCGCTGAAACTGAACAATCGTACCGAAGTAACGTTGACCCTCAAAAAAGATGGTGAAGGCGTGGTTACGGCTGGTGATATTGAGGCCGGTCACGACGTAGAAATATTTAACCCGGATCATGTCATTGCTCACCTGACCAAGGGTGGCAAGCTGGATATGGAAATCAAGATTGAGCAGGGTCGTGGCTATGTGCCCGTGACGGCACGTCGTGTTTCCGAAGAAGGCCGTGTCATTGGCTCTATCATGCTAGATGCATCGTTCAGCCCGGTGCGCCGCGTAAGTTATGCTGTGGAAAGTGCACGTGTTGAGCAACGCACTGACCTGGACAAGCTGGTATTGGATATCGAGACCAATGGCGTGGTAGACCCGGAAGAAGCGGTACGCTTTGCGGCGCGGATTCTGGTAGACCAATTGTCCATATTTGCCGATCTGGAGGGTACTCCAGCTGCGGTTGAGCAGCCTCGCATGCCTCAAGTTGATCCGATCTTGTTGCGTCCAGTGGATGATCTGGAACTGACTGTACGTTCCGCCAACTGCTTGAAAGCTGAAAATATTTACTACATCGGCGATCTGATTCAGCGCTCTGAAAACGAACTGTTGAAGACGCCTAATCTGGGTCGCAAGTCGCTCAACGAAATCAAGGAAGTACTGGCATCCAAGGGATTGTCTCTTGGCATGAGGCTGGAAAACTGGCCACCAGTAGGATTAGAGAAACCATAAACTGAATTGCCAGTTTCAGCGAGGGTAACCTTTAGGTTAGCCGTAACTAAAACTGGCCACCATTTGGTTTAGAAAAGCCGTAAGAAGAGGATAGCCATGCGTCACCGTCAAAGTAATCGTAAACTCAATCGCACCACCAGTCACCGTCTGGCGATGCTGCGCAACATGACCAACTCGCTGTTGCGTCATGAGGTGATCAAGACCACTTTGCCCAAAGCCAAGGAATTGCGCCGCGTGGCTGAGCCGATGATCACATTGGGTAAAAAGCCATCGTTGGCCAATCGTCGTTTGGCTTTCAATCGTCTGCGTGATCGCGACATTGTGGGCAAGCTGTTTGATGAACTCGGTCCTCGTTACCAGAGCCGCAACGGTGGGTATCTGCGTATTCTCAAGTTCGGCTTCCGTCAAGGCGACAACGCACCGATGGCGCTGGTAGAACTGGTGGATCGCCCAGAGAGCGATCAAGCGCCTGTGCTTGCAGAATAAGCAAAAAATTTTCTGTATAAGAATAAAAAAGGCCGGGTTTTCCCGGCCTTTTTTATTTGTCTTGGGATCTGGATGTAGAATTACACCATGGTCATTCTCTTTACTGACTTCGGCAGTTCGGATTTATACGTTGGCCAAGTGAAAGCCGTGCTGGCCCAGTCATCGCCTGGCATTACGGTGATCGACCTGTTGCATGACGTGCCAAATTTCCAGGTAGGCGCCGGGGCACATTTGTTGGCGGCGATGTCGGATCGTTTCCCGAAAGGTAATGTGTTTATGGCCGTGGTCGATCCGGGTGTTGGCAGTTCACGCCAACCCGTGGTGATGGCCGTAGACGGCCAGTTTTTTATCGGCCCTGACAATGGACTGCTTTCGGTGGTGGCGGCGCGCACATCGCAGCGAAATTTTTGGCGCATAGACTGGCGTCCTGAAACTTTGTCCCAGTCGTTCCATGGGCGTGACCTGTTTGCGCCAATTGCTGCTGCAGTTGCGAGTGGAACATTTCCTCACGACAAACTCACCTCCATCGACCAGCTTAACGTGCAGTTGGATGCCGAGGATTTATTCGAAGTCATTTATATCGATCACTATGGCAACGCGATGACCGGCTTGCGTGTTGCCGCATTGTCATACGATGCCAAGCTCAGTGTGAACGGTCTAAGTTTGCAGTATGTCCGCACCTTTAGCGAGTCGCCTGAGGGGGATATGTTCTGGTACGAAAATAGCTTGGGGTTGGTGGAGATTGCAGTTAATTGCGGCAGTGCTGCGCTGAAGCTCGAGTTGGTGGTGGGACAGGCAATTGCAGTTGTTTAAAAAACGGCTCATTCAAATTTTACTTCGAATGAATCAGCAAAATTAGACGGATATCTAGCCCCTTGCTTCATTTCTAGGGGCTGGGGTGAGCTAGGCTATTTGCCCACAGAGCCATGTCGATCCCGTTTGCGGTAAAATCCAGCATGCCTTCTGAATTCGATTTGATCCGCCGTTATTTCACCCGCGAAACGCCCAGCGCCGTCCTCGGTATCGGAGATGATGCCGCGCTGCTGGCACCCACGCAGGGCATGGAACTGGCCGTGTCCACGGACATGCTGGTGGCGGGGCGGCATTTTTCTTTCAACGATGGCCCCGGCACCATCGGCCACAAATCCCTGGCGGTAAATTTATCCGATATGGCGGCGATGGGTGCGCAGCCACGCTGGGTGTTGTTGTCGATTACCTTGATGGAAGCGGATGAAAGCTGGCTGCGCGGTTTTGCTGGCGGCTTTTTCGGGTTGGCGCAGAAATTTGGGGTGGAGCTGGTGGGCGGGGACACCACGCGCGGGCCGATCAATATTTGTGTGCAGATTATCGGCGAGGTGCCGCCGGGAAAGGCTTTGCGGCGTGACGGTGCGCGTGCGGGCGACGAGATTTGGGTATCCGGTGTGATTGGCGATGGTGCGCTGGCGCTGGCCCATTTGCGCCACCGCGTTGATCTGCAACCGATGGAATCCGCTGCTTGCTTGCCCAAGCTGCGCATGCCGATGCCGCGTGTTGAGTTGGGCTTGGCGCTGCGTGATGTGGCAACCTCGGCCATTGATATTTCCGATGGCTTGCTGGCCGATCTGGGACATATCCTGGAACGCTCTGGCGTGGGCGCGCAAATCCGCTTTGAAGATGTGCCGCTGTCTGAAGTGGCGCGACGCTACATCGAGCAGGATGCGGTACAGCAGTGCGTGCTGGCGGGCGGCGACGATTATGAATTGTGTTTTACGGTACCGCCCGAAAAGCGCGCTGAAGTGGCAGTGATTGCGCAGCGCCTGAACTTGCCGCTGACGTGTATTGGCCTCATCAACGAGTGCGCAGGGCTAACGGTGTTGCAGGGCGGCCAGCCCATGACGATCAAGGCGACTGGATTTGACCACTTCTCCGATTAAGCCTAGCTGGGGATTTATTACCAGCCACCCGGCGCATTTTCTTTCCTTCGGTCTGGGTAGCGGCTTAAGTCCCGTTGCACCAGGCACGGCGGGAACGCTGGCGGCCTTCCCTGTCTATTGGTTGCTGGTGCAATGGGTGAATGGCCCGGCGCTATTGGCTTTGCTGGCGCTGATGTTTGCTGTGGGTGTGTGGACATGCCAGAAAACTGGCACGGCGCTGGGTGTGCCGGATCATGGCGGCATTGTCTGGGACGAGATTGTGGCCTTCATGCTGGTGTTATATTTCACGCCGCTAGGCTGGCTTTGGTACGCGGTCGCATTTGGCTTGTTTCGTTTGTTCGATATCTGGAAGCCTTTTCCTATCCACTATTTCGATAGACGTTTGAAGAACGGTTTCGGCGTGATGTTCGATGACTTGCTGGCAGCGGGTTATAGCGTGCTGGTATTAAAAGGGATGCTATGGATAGTCACGATCTAGCTGAATCTGCGCTCTACGCATTGAGCGAACAGGTAGGGGCGGCGCTCAAGGCGCATGGCCTGATGCTGGCTACGGCTGAATCCTGCACCGGTGGTTGGGTGGGGCAAGTGGTCACTGCGGTGCCCGGTAGTTCGCATTGGTACGACCGCGGATTCATCACCTACACCAACCAATCCAAGCAGGAAATGCTCGGTGTATCGGCACAGACGCTTGCTGACCACGGCGCAGTGAGCGAGGAAACCGTGCGCGAGATGGCGGTAGGTGCGCTGCAGCGTAGTCATGCCCAAATTTCGCTGGCTATTTCCGGCATTGCCGGGCCGGGCGGGGCCGTTCCCGGCAAGCCGGTGGGCACGATATGCTTCGGTTGGTGCTTGATTGGTGAGTTGCCGACGAGTGAAACCCAGCACTTCCACGGGGATCGGACGGCAGTACGGCGCCAAGCAGTTGACCATGCGCTACGTGGGGCGATAAAACGGCTGCAGGGCGCGTCGCAGTTTGCCTGATACCTGACCCGATCCGCGTCAATTTATGCCATAATCTGCGGGTTAATTTTTGGGGAATATCTATGGACGAGAACAAGAGCAAAGCGCTGGCAGCAGCGCTTTCACAGATTGAAAAGCAGTTCGGCAAAGGCTCCATCATGCGCTTGGGTGACGGCGAGGTGGTCAAGGATATCCAGGTGGTATCCACCGGCTCGCTCGGGCTGGATATTGCCTTGGGCGTAGGTGGCCTGCCGCGCGGTCGGGTGGTGGAAATTTACGGCCCGGAATCTTCCGGCAAGACCACGCTTACGTTGCAAGTGATTGCCGAGATGCAAAAAATCGGCGGCACCGCAGCGTTCATCGACGCGGAGCATGCGCTTGACCCGCAGTATGCGCAGAAACTGGGCGTCAACGTTTCCGACCTGCTGATTTCTCAGCCGGACACGGGCGAACAAGCGCTGGAAATTGTCGACATGCTGGTGCGTTCCGGCGGCATCGATATCGTGGTGATTGACTCGGTAGCGGCACTAACACCAAAAGCAGAAATAGAAGGCGAAATGGGCGACTCGCACATGGGCCTGCAAGCGCGGCTGATGTCGCAAGCCTTGCGCAAACTCACCGCCAACATCAAGCGCAGCAACACGCTGGTTGTTTTCATCAACCAGATTCGCATGAAGATCGGCGTGATGTTCGGCAACCCGGAAACCACCACCGGCGGCAATGCGCTGAAATTTTACGCCTCCGTCCGTCTGGACATCCGCCGCACTGGCGCGATCAAAAAAGGCGATGAAGTGATCGGCTCCGAGACCAAGGTGAAAGTGGTCAAGAATAAAGTCGCGCCACCTTTCAAGCAGGCTGAATTCGATATTCTTTATGGCGAAGGCATTTCACGCGAAGGCGAGATTATCGACCTGGGCGTGACGCATAAATTCATCGAGAAATCGGGCGCCTGGTATGCCTACAACGGCGAAAAAATCGGCCAAGGCAAAGACAACTCGCGTGAGTATCTGAAGGAGCATGCGGATATCGCTGCCGAGATCGAAGGCAAGATTCGTGCAGCGGTTGGCGTAGCAGGTATGCCGCAGACCGAAGCGGTGGATGCCTGAAAGCGACCTGAAAAATCGCGCCATGCGCCTGTTGGCGCGGCGTGAACATTCCAGGGTTGAGTTAGGCCGCAAGCTGGCGGCACATGCTGAAGATTCCGCCGAAGTGGAAGCTGTGCTGGATGAATTGCAGAATCGCGGCTGGTTGTCGGACGAACGGTTCACCGAACAAATGGTTCAGGTACGGCGCGGCAAATTCGGCAGCGCGCGCATCGTGCACGAGCTGCGCGAAAAGGGCGTAGGCGACGCATTGATAGCCAGCACCCTGAGCGGGCTGAAGGTTGGGGAGTTGGATGCTGCTCGTGCGGTGTGGGCGAAAAAATTTGGTGAGCTGCCCGTCGATGCCAAAGAACGCGCGAAGCAAATTCGCTTTCTGATGAGCCGCGGGTTCCGGCAAGAAACTATTTCCAAAGTATTGCGTGGCAGGGTTAATGAAGACGATTGAGATGGTACGAAATAATAAATGGATGTTTGTAGCGTTAGCTTTAGCATTGCTTGCGACTGGCTGTAACTTTATTCCCTTCGGCTTCACCACCATCAAGGAAATTTCCGACGCACCTGCGAATTTCGACGGCAAGGAAATCAAGCTCAAGGGAACGGTGAAATCGGTCACCAAGGTGCCGATGCTGGATATCAAGCTGTACATGTTAGAAGATGGCACTGGTCAGGTAACAGTGATCCCGTCTGGCGATACGCCAGGTGAGAATGAGACGGTAGCGATTAGCGGTATCGTGGAAAATGTGGCAATTATTGGTGGGAAATCTCTGGGAATGCATATCAAGGAAACCAGGCGGTTGCCTACTTTTGGTTTTGGGAATGCAAAATGAAAAGCAGTGAAATTAGACAAAGTTTTCTTGATTACTTTGCCTCGAAAGTCCATGCCATTGTGGCTTCCAGCTCGCTAGTGCCGCATGAGGATCCTACGCTGCTTTTTACCAATGCCGGGATGAACCAATTCAAGGACGTATTCCTTGGTTTCGACAAGCGCCCGTACACCCGCGCCGCCTCGTCGCAGAAATGCGTGCGCGCCGGCGGCAAGCACAACGATCTGGAAAATGTCGGCTACACCGCGCGTCACCACACTTTTTTCGAGATGCTGGGCAACTTCAGCTTTGGCGATTACTTCAAGCGCGATGCGATCAAGTACGCGTGGGAATTGTTGACCGAGGTATTCAAGCTGCCCAAGGACAAACTCTATGTGACTGTGTATGCCGAGGACGACGAAGCCTACGACATCTGGACCAAGGAGATTGGTGTGCCTGCCGAGCGCGTGATTCGCATTGGCGATAACAAGGGTGCGCGCTACGCTTCCGATAATTTCTGGATGATGGGTGACACCGGCCCCTGTGGTCCCTGCACTGAAATTTTTTATGATCACGGCGCGCACATCCCTGGAGGTCTTCCCGGTACACCGGAAGAAGATGGTGACCGTTATATTGAAATCTGGAACAACGTGTTCATGCAGTTTAACCGCGACGAGGCCGGCGTGATGCATCCGCTGCCCAAACCCAGCGTGGATACCGGCATGGGGCTGGAGCGCATCTCGGCGGTGTTGCAGCATGTGCATTCCAATTACGAAATTGATTTGTTTCAGGCGCTGATTAAAGCGGCGGCACGCGAGACGCATTGCGCCGATCTGGATTCGCCTTCGCTCAAGGTGCTGGCCGACCATATTCGCGCCTGCTCATTCCTGATCGCCGACGGTGTGATCCCCGGCAACGAAGGGCGCGGTTACGTGCTGCGCCGCATCATTCGCCGCGCTATTCGCCACGGCTACAAGCTCGGTGCACGCGCAGCATTCTTTTACAAAATGGTGCCGGACCTGGTGGGCGAGATGGGGGCGGCCTATCCAGAACTGGCAGCTGCGCAAGTGCGCGTGATGGAAATTCTGAAGCAGGAAGAGGAGCGTTTCTTCACCACCATCGAACATGGCATGGCGATATTGGGCAATGCAATTGATCCCGTTGCTAGATTTATTCATCGGCCAGGATCAAGTCCTGGGATAGATGCGATAGTTTCCTCTGAATTTCCGTCCTCAGTTGCTCCTAAGGGGAAAGGGAATTATTGGGTGAAATCCAAGGAAGGAGAAGGAGCACTTTTAGTGCGTTCTTATGCAACAGCAGCTGAGGCAATAAGTAAGGCCCCAAACGTGGCTCAAGACGCTATAAGGCGTTTAGTGCAGTCCGGTTTCCCACCTAATAAGTCTAATCTTTACCTGCAAATTGTGGTTGAAGGTGAGGAAAGTGATAAGGCTCAAGATGAGCTGGATAAATCACTTGGACAAATCGCTCACCAAGCAGGATCGTTCTTGGATGCTAGGGTTACCTTTTTTAATCCTGCGAAGGTTCTGGATGGAGAAACGGCATTCAAATTGCATGATACCTACGGTTTTCCACTCGATTTGACCCAAGATGTTTGCCGCGAACACGGATGGACGGTTGATGTGACTGGTTTCAATGTGCGCATGGCGTGGCAGAAGGAACAGGCGCGTGCGACGGGAAAATTCAAGATGGCAGCGAACCTGGAATACGCAGGTGCTGCGACCACTTTCCACGGTTACGACACGCTGGAACACAAGGGCAATATCCTCGCGCTGTACAAAGACGGCGCGGCGGTGAACGAGTTGTCCGAGGGCGACATCGGTGTGGTGGTGCTGGACAATACGCCGTTCTATGCCGAGTCCGGTGGTCAGGTCGGCGATTGCGGCGAGTTGCGCAGTGTGCATGGCATTTTCGCAGTCGAGGATACGCAAAAAATTCAGGCTAGCGTATTCGGTCATCATGGAACGGTGACGACCGGCAAGCTTTCCGTAGGCAATGGCGTGACGGCTAAGGTGGATGTGCTCGCGCGCAATCGTACTGTGCGCAACCACAGCGCGACGCACCTGATGCACAAGGCGCTGCGCGAGGTGCTGGGCGAGCATGTGCGGCAGAAGGGTTCTCAGGTCGATGCCGACAAGACGCGCTTCGACTTTGTGCATATGCAACCGATGACCGATGCCGAGATACGCCGCGTGGAGAACATCGTGAATGCCGAGATACTCGCCAACGCCGAATGTCAGGCGCAAGTGATGGATATCGAAGCGGCGCAGAAGACCGGCGCGATGATGCTGTTTGGCGAGAAATATGGCGACGAGGTGCGCGTGTTGAGCATCGGCAGCTCGAAAGAACTGTGTGGTGGTACGCATGTGAAGCGTACCGGTGACATCGGCCTGTTCAAGATCGTGGCTGAGAGCGGCGTGGCAGCAGGCGTGCGGCGTGTGGAAGCGGTAACCGGTGAAGGCGCGCTGGCGCTGGTGCAGCAACAGGAAATGCAACTACAGCAAGTCGCCGACGCAGTAAAGGCAACGCCACAGGAAGCGGCCTCACGTATTGCGCAAATACTCGACAACGTGAAGTCGCTGGAGAAAGAACTCTCCGCATTGAAATCAAAATTGGCTTCGTCGCAAGGCGATGAATTGGTCAATCAGGCGCAGGACATCAACGGCGTGAAAGTATTGGCCGCCAAGCTGGAAGGTGCTGACGCCGCTACGCTGCGCGAGACGTTGGACAAGCTCAAGGACAAGCTCAAGACCGCCGCGATTGTTTTGGCTACAGTGAGCGACGGTAAGGTAAGCCTGATCGCAGGCGTCACTCAGGATGCCACCGCCAAGGTGAAAGCGGGCGAACTGGTGAATTTTGTCGCGCAGCAGGTGGGTGGCAAGGGCGGTGGCCGCCCGGATATGGCACAGGCAGGCGGCACGCAGCCAGAGAAGTTGGCAGAAGCATTGCAGTCCGTAGTGGCTTGGGTAAAAGAGCGTTTGTAAGCAATTCAATTGAACCGGAACGACATATGGAAAAAACAGACAACATGCCCATGTGGGTTTTCTTCGGCTTATCCAGTATCAAAACGCGCAAGGGTGGGATGCTACTGTTCTGGAGCTGCGTGCTCAGCGGGATACTCTTTCTTCCCTGGATTACACTTTTCCCCGGCATGACTTTTATCCCAAAATCCTTGCGGCTGGAAGACTGGAGCTGGGCGGGCATAACCTTCGCGTGCGCCATCTGGTACTGGTTCTGCGTGCGTTGGGTGGATAAGAACGCGTCGTGGGAATCTACTTCCTGAAATTTATTTAATCATGGTGTAGCCAATGCTGGATAGGGGTTACAGCCGGGTTACCGATTGTTAACTGGCATCCTGCTTGCTCACTAGTTACTCTGAAAATCCAGTGTTTGGAATTGGAGTAAATGATGAAGCCAAGCCAAAACGCTTTGTTCGTCAGCTCGCTATTAATTCTAACTGGATGCACACCATTAACGTTGACCGCGTTTGGTATCGGCGCTGGCGCCGGCGTGAACCACACCATGAATGGTTATACCTACCGCACGTTTTCAGAGTCCATGCCGCGCGTGAAGCGAGCCACGCTGATTGCGCTTAGCAGGATGTCAATCAAGGTCGAGTCGACCGGCAAGATTGAGAACGGCGAAACGATCAGCGCGAAAACTGCGGAGCGTTCCATCGAACTTGAACTGGAAGCCATCAGCCCTAAAACAACCCGGCTTCGCTCGGTGGCGCGCAAGAGTTTTTTTGTAATGGATTCGGCTACGGCTGAAGAGGTGATCGCCCAGACACAACGGGCGTTGGTGGGGTCTTGATCTTGTATAGCAGGCGGGGCACCTGCGCTACCGCAACATGTCGCTTCGCGTATCGGGCTTAAACCGCCCCTTCCATCGCTTCTTCCAATTCCAGCCAATCTTCTTCCAACTGAGCGATTTTTGCTTCCAGTATTCCATGTTCAGCATTGCATTCTGCGATGCGCGGGTCGAGTGGGTTGGCGTAAAAAGCTGGGTCGGCCAGTTGTCGGTTGAGGTCGGCCAATAGAATTTGCGTTAGCGATAGTTCTTTTTCCAGTTTCTCTTGCTTGCTGCGTAGCGCTTTTTTCTTGGGCCGTGCTTGCGTGGCTGTTTTGGTTTTTGTCTCAAGCGGCTTGGGTGGCGCCGCCGCAGCGTGACGTCTTTCCAGCCAAGCCTTGTAGTCTTCCAGATCACCATCGAATACAGCGACTGTTTCGTCCGCCACCAGCCACAGTTCGTCTGACGTTGCGCGGATCAGTGCGCGGTCATGTGATACCAGCACAATGGCACCGGTGTATTCTTCCAGCGCAAGCGTGAGAGCATCACGCATGTCCAGGTCGAGATGGTTGGTTGGTTCGTCGAGTAGCAATAAATGTGGTTTTTGCCAGGCGATGAGCGCCAGCGCCAGACGGCTTTTTTCGCCGCCAGAAAAAGTTTCCACCGGGCGCATTTCTTCCTCGCTGGCCAAGCCAAAGCGTCCGAGGAAGGTGCGCAGTTCCAATGCGGTGGCCTTGGGGGCGAGGCGTTGCATGTGCTCCAGCGGCGTATCTGTCGCCACCAGACGTTCCAGTTGATGCTGGGCGAAGTAGCCGATGCGGATGTCCGGCGCAGCTTCCAGCGTACCGGCAGTGGGGGATAGTTCCCCTGCCAAGAGCTTCACAAAGGTTGATTTTCCTGCACCGTTCGGCCCTAGTAGTGCAATACGGCTGCCCTGACGCAAACTGAAATTTACATTGGCGAAAATGGGTTTGTCGTCGTAGCCGAAAGCGAGTTTGTCCGCACGCAGCAGCAAGTCTGGGCTGCGTTCCGGCGCTTCGATGGTCAGGCCGAAATGGCCAGCTTCAACGTGCGCCGGGGCGATGCGCTCGATGCGCTCCAGCGCCTTCAGACGGCTCTGAGCCTGCTTGGCCTTGGTGGCCTTGGCGCGGAAGCGGCGCACGTAATCTTCCAAATGGGCGATGTGCGCTTGCTGGTTGCGGAAGGCATCGTTTTGCTGCGAGGCGCGTTCGGCGCGCGCGCGCTCGAAAGCGTCGTAATCGCCGGTGTAGCTGTCAATCACGCCTTCGTGTACATGGGCGATGCGGTTAACTACTGCATTGAGAAATTCGCGGTCATGCGAAACCAGCAGGATGCTGCCGGGATAATGGGCCAGATACTGCTCCAGCCAGATGATGGCTTCCAGGTCGAGATGGTTGGTCGGTTCGTCCAGCAACAGCAGATCGGCGCGGCGCATCAGTGCGCGGGCAAGATTCAAGCGCATGCGCCAACCACCGGAGAAGCTGGAGACGTCACGTTCCAGTTCCATGGTGGTGAAGCCTAGGCCGTCGAGCAACTGCGCAGCGCGTGCTTTAACACCGTAGCCGTCGATGGCTTCATAGCGGTGCTGTGCGTCGAACCAGGCAGTGTCGTGATTTTCCCGCGCGAGTGTTTTTTCGAGCTCACGCAGCTCGGCGTCGCCATCCAAAACGAACTCGATGGCGGGTCGCTCGGCGTTGTCGATTTCTTGCGCGACGAAGCCGATAGTCTTGCCTGACTGCATGGCGATGTCGCCGCCGTCCGGTTTATTCTCGCCGCGAATCAGGCGAAACAGGGTGGATTTTCCGCAGCCGTTTTTTCCGACCAGACCGACGCGCTGGTTCGCGAAGATTTGCAGGTTGGCGTCGCTGAAGATCGGTTTTCCTGTGACATGGTAAACAAGATTGGTGATGTTGAGCATCGCAGTATAATAGCAGACGTGAGGTCTGTCCCGTTATGGGAAGCGCGCCTCCAGCCAATGGTACGCACTCTTGCGTGGGATATATGCACCATGAAAATTTCAAATTTCATCTGGCCGGAATTAGACGGCAGCTGTGTAGGCAGAATCTGAAAAAATGATGTTCTTGACGCTTAGTAATTTGGCATGAATGTTATAAAATCGTGCTGAATCTTGCGCTATTAACTTTGCAGGAAACTGGGTCGTACCCGAAACCGGAGGACTTAAATCGTGAATAATAAATTTTCCATCCAGGCGCTTTGCCTGCTTATCGTCGGCGCCACTGCCGTTTTGGGTGGGGTGTCTGCAGTTGCTGCTGACCCCGCTACGTCCGAGCAGGACAAGTTGTTCAAGGAAGCCTTGTACCAGCGCGAGCAAGGCAACTTGTTTACTGCTATCGAGTCGTTCCAGACTGTGCTGAGTAACCAGCCTGCGCTTAATCGGGCGCGTCTGGAGCTGGCAGTGGCCTATTATCGGACGCTGAATTTCGCGGAGGCGAGGCGCCAGGCCGAGACCGTGCGTGACGACCCCAAAACCCCTGAGAATGTCCGCCTCGCTGTGCTGGCTTTCCTGGCGCAGTTGAAGGCGGATGAGGACGCCTTCACTGCTCGGCGCAGTGCGTGGGAACCCTCCTTGTCGGTCGGTCTGTTATACGATTCGAACGTGAATGCCGGACCCGGCGTTGATGTGATCAATACCTCCAGTGGGCCCTTTACGCTGACCGATGCCTCGAAACCGCATAGTGACTGGGCTGCTACGCTGCAGGTCGGATTGTCACATCGGTACCAGTCACCAGAGCCGGTCAGAGTAGGCGAAAAGGCTGCCAGATTTGCCTGGCAAAGCCAACTGAATTACTACCGGCGGAATTATTTCTCACAGGATGCATTCAACCTGGATGTCCTCAGCGCCAGTACCGGCCCTGCCTGGTTTGTGCTTAACAACTGGCGTGCCAACGTCAATGCGCAGGTCGACTATATTCGGTTGGGTGGTGATGAATTGGCTACGTATTACTCGCTGACGCCGAGCGTTACCTGGGAGTTCAAGGGGGGCGAGGTTACGCTGGACACCCTATTCCAGCGGCGCGATTTTTCCCGTGTTGAAGATGCTGGCCGTGATGCCGATGTCACGTCCATTGGACTTTCCGCGGGCAAGGTAATCGGGGACGGAAAAGTCGCCATGCAGGGCGGCGTCCGGGTGTTCGACGAGCGGGCGGATAATACGATTGCAAACCCAGGCAGATTCAGCAATGACGGTGCAGAGATTTTTGTGGGTGTGAACTGGGCTGCCTGGGATAACGGCACAGTCTATGCTCGGGTCAGTCAGAAAGATGCCAAGTACAAAGGAGATGAGCCGGTTTTCGGTGTCAAGCGCGATGAGACTGAACAGCATTTTGAGATTGGTTTCGCTCACGATTTCAAAGGCGATACGCTTAAGGATTGGAAGCTGAGCGGTAGCGTGAACCATACCGAGAACAACTCGAACGTTGCCATTTATCAATACAGGCGCGACATGGTGAGCGTGAACCTGGCGCGGTCTTTCTAAACAGGGCAGCGTTCGCGAAAAGGCATCCGTTCCGGATGCTTTTTTTTGTCGAAAAATTTTACAGGGTTCAGCGCGGTTTTTTCGGCAATAACTTGCATTGACCAATATATGTCGAAATGTTGACATGCACCATAGTGTGAATTGGATGGTGCTTAAATGAATAAATTGCTATTCATGCCGAACTTTCGACAATTCTGGGATCAAAAACACTGTCGGAAGAGTTTACATGTCTCGTCATTATAAGGGTGCCTGTATTAAATTATTAATAATAACAATATGTTGAAATTCATGGCACGACTTGTGCTTAGGTAATCTTAAATGAGCTCAAGCTGGCTAGAACGGGTTCAATAGATTCGGCTAATTACAGATAAAAGAGGTGGACAATGAAAACGCAAAAAACTGTGATCGCGACAAGTATCGCATTGGCGTTATGGGCGGGGTCAGCTGCTTCCGCCAGCCAAAAACCTGGCGAATACCACGAGGACAAATGGAACGAGGTAACGTCTTACGGCAGCACCTCAATAGCCGACGACTCGGTCAGCGAATGGGGGCCATGGAGCGAGTTCGCCCCGCCGGCAGCTGGTGCTCCGTCAGTCGGTTTTGTTCATTTCGATAGTGGCGAATTGCCTCGTCCTCTGCCGCAAGGGCACACCCTGCCGCCTGTTGTACCTA
>JBBRTU010000038.1:0-27802 GCA_038244115.1 Burkholderiales bacterium | reverse complement strand
TGCCGCATCATCACTGCTCGGCAAATGAGTGCGGCGCTGGGTGTTTCATTCGACAGCCTGTACGCCTCGCCCGATATCCTGCATTTGTTTGCGCTGGGGCTGCAAGCGCCGCCGGTAAGCCTTGCGCCGGATGAATTAACGCGTGGGTTTCGGCTTTATCAGACCCGCCGCGCCATTTACATGCTGAGTCTGGCTGTGCTGCTGGCTGCGGTGAGTTGGGGCGGCATGAATTTTTACCGCCAACTCGCCGCGCTGGACGAAATCAGCACTACTGAATCTACTATCCGAAAGAATGAAACGCTCTACCTTGAAATTGCACGCCAGTTCCCCAGCGCACCAACGTCTGCGGAGAATCTAAAAAACGCCGTAGATATGGCGCAAACATTGCAGCGTGAGAGCCGCGACCCGGAGCGTTTAATGGCCGTCGTCAGCCATGCACTGGATTCGAGTGCGGACATCGCGCTCGCCAAGTTGAACTGGAAACACAGTGCCGCGCAATCCAGCGCCGTGCAATCCAGCAGCGAAGATGAATCAGCCAAATCACCACGTGCTGGCGGATCACAGTCCACCTCTCTAGTTGCCGCCGCCGAACAAGGTGAAGCCGCTTACCTTGAAGGGGAAGTCGCACCATTTTTCGGCGACTACCGATCTGCCATTGCCAGCATACAGGCGTTTGCCGACAAGCTGCGCCAGGACAAAGCAGTGGCAGAAGTGAGCGTCATGCATTTACCGCTGGATATTGATCCGGCATCTAGCCTGAGTGGCAGCACCTTGAACGGCAATGCCTCGTCGAGCAACGCCAGATTCACCCTCAAGGTCGTGCTGAGGGCGCATACATGAAGCTCGACCATACCGCGCTGCGCACTTTGCGCACCCCTTTCCTGATGCTAGTAATCAGTCTGGCGGCAGGTGCCGCTGTTACCTCGTTCAGCGCAAAATTACTGTATCAGCAAGAAATGCGCCTGGGACAACTCAAAACAGCCCAAGCCATGGCGCAACAAAAAGTGCTGAAATCAGGCGATGTAAACAACCTGATCAAGCGCTACTCCGTTGACTATCAGCGCCTGGTAAGACAAGGTTTCATCGGCAATGAATCGCGCATAAGCTGGCTGGATGCGCTGCGAAAAACCAACCAGGATTTGAAATTATTCGGTGTGGAATACATGATCGAACCGCAACACGTTTCCCCCATGCAATCAGACCAAGTGAAAATCGATCAGACAGATGGCGCTGGTGACTTGAAACTGCGTCAGACGATCATGAAAATACACATGAAACTTTTGCATGAAGGGGATCTCATGCGTTTCTTTGATCATCTCGCCGCTCAAAATGTGGGCGTATTTTCTATCGACGAATGCAGCTTGCAGCGCCTGGGAGAAACGCCTGCGAACTCCCCCCTGCTGCCCGCTCACGTCCAGCCGAATCTGCAAGCTGACTGTCAGCTATCGTGGTTCACCGTCAGCCCCACGGGAGCCAAACCATGAAAGCAACGCTGGCTGTTCTCTGCCTTGCCGTCCTGATTACTTGCCCCGCTCACGCGGAAATTTCCGGCAGACTATTCTTCACACCCGAGCAGCGCACCATGCTGGACAACGCCCGTCGGCAGAACATCCAGCAGGCTACCGAGGAGCAGGCCGCGATGAACGGAGGGGTAAGTTTTAACGGCGTAGTTAAGCGCAGCGATGGCCGCACCACCGTCTGGCTAAACAACCGCCCCGCGTCCGGCGCAGATGCGGCCAATCGGCTGGGATCGATAAAAAACGGCAGCACCGTATTGAAGATGCCTTTCCCCGGAAAATCTGTCGACCTCAAGGTTGGGCAACGGTTAGATTCAGTTACGGGCAAGGCGGTGGAGTCCTATCAGGGCAGGCCGAAAACCGAGGCCACCAAGGAAGCAGCCAAACTATCGGGGGAGCCGCATAAAGAGTCGAACCAGAGCGCGCCGCTCCCCGGCACAGAGGCTGAAACGCGTCCCTGATGAACGGAGCAACGCGACAGCAATCCGCTTTGCCGACAACACAGCGCGGTGCTGTCGTGTTGTTGTTGCTGCTCATCATAGCCGTATCTACTGCGGCTTATTTTCTGATGAAAAATCTCAACAGCAATGCTGTGAACATCGAACGTGACAAGATCACCGCCGCCGCGCTGGCACAGGCGAAAGCGGCACTGATTGGATATGCGGCATCAGATTCAAACAGGCCAGGAGAACTTCCTTGCCCAGACTTTAATAACGATGGCGAAATCATCCCTGCTGACGATTACTCTGGCATCAAATGCAAGATGCTAATAGGTAGATTGCCTTGGAAAACCCTGCGCTTGCCTGATTTGCGCGATGGTTACGGAGAGCGGTTATGGTATGCGCTATCTGACAATTTCCATGCGACTGGTAGCACCACCACTCCACTCAATACCACCACAATCGGCCTGCTATCTATCACTGGCACCTCTCCGGCAAATGCCATCATCGCTATTGTGCTTTCCACCGGGCCAGTGCTTGGCAATCAGTCTCGCGACAGTGCA
The DNA here is from genome assembly GCA_038244115.1 of Burkholderiales bacterium. Classification (GTDB taxonomy): domain Bacteria; phylum Pseudomonadota; class Gammaproteobacteria; order Burkholderiales; family JBBRTU01; genus JBBRTU01. The sequence goes on along the minus strand of JBBRTU010000038.1, from coordinate 25,282 downwards.
AATATAAATTCTGTTGCCAACTATCTCGAAGGCGATAATGCCAATCTCGACCCTATCTACGAGACGAGAAGTGCTTCAGGCACATTCAATGACAGACTACTAGTCATCACCTACAATGATTTATTCTCCCTGGTCACTCGCCGAGTGGCTGGCGAAATTGGTAAACGACTGGCTTCCGATTACCCAAACGCCTTTCCCAGCAATTTGTCATTCATACAACCAGTTCAGGGCAACAACAGCGACCCGAGAAGCTGGCTTTCCCATCAAGAATGGACTGACCCCGCCATTACGACCTATACACGAATATCTTCCACTCAAGCTACCCTGGTATTTACGAACTGCACTGGCTCTTATACGATTGATTTCAACAGTAGCAAGCCAACCGTAAGCGGACACTCATGTTAGCCTTAACGAATAAATTCGTAACGCCCAAAAATTCCTGCAAGAAACAGGTTATGGGAAACCGCATCACTGGCTTCACGCTGATCGAGATGGCCATTGTGCTGCTGGTTGTCACCTTGTTGTTGGGCGGCCTACTGGTACCGCTCTCCACCCAGCTTGAACAGCGCAAAACAAGTGAAACGCAAAAGCTATTGCAGGATGCGAAGGAAGCGCTGATCGGCTTCGCCATTTCCAATGGCAGATTGCCTTGCCCGGCCTCTGCTACAAGTAACGGGCAGGAAAGTTTTGCCTCGGGTGGCGATTCCACTAACGGCACCTGTTCAAATTTTTTCGATGGATTTTTACCCGCTGCTACCCTGGGGCTTACACCGGTAGACTCCAGCGGCTATGCCATCGACGGGTGGGGGCTTACCCAAAACCGCATCCGTTACGCGGTAGCAAAAACTACCGTCAATTTAATCACATATCCCTTTACCCAAACAGACGGCATGAAGAATGCTAGCATGAGCGAAATCGGCAAATCAGCCACCAATCTGCTCTACGTCTGCGCCTCGGCACCGACTGGCTCATCAGCCAACTGTGGCACCGCTACTACGCTAACCGACAAAGCTGTATTCGTCATTTATTCTGTGGGGAAAAACGCCGCTACGGGAGGCACTGGATCAGACGAAACGGTCAACCCGAATCCAAACAGCACGGGCACTGCAAACGCTGATCGTTTTTTCGTCAGTCACGAACCTTCATCTGCGGCGGGCAACGAGTTCGATGATATTGTTGATTGGCTATCGCCCAACATTCTGTTCAATCGGATGGTGGCTGCCGGACGTCTTCCTTAAACATTTGCTTGCAGCTTGCTCAATCTGAAACACACTTCGCCATCCCGATTGGATGTCAGCTCCAGGCAATAGCCCAATTCTTTTGCCTGGCGGGTAGCCTGATAAAGCCCAATGCCCAAGCCGCTTTCGGACGGCACAGGTGAGCTGAGCAGTTGCTTTGCGACGGCTTCCGGCGCTGCATTGCCGTCATCACACACGGTAAGCGCAATGGGGTTTAATCCATCAAATGAAACGGCCACGCACACATGCCCTTCCATTTGGCGCTTGCGCAAGGCGTTCTGCAGCAGGTTATCGAGTACGCTGTCGAATAATTCGGGTGGCAGTGTGATTGAGGGGTCTATCTCACCCGCAGTATATGCCACGCCCACTTCGACGTGACGCTGTCTGGCAACATCCCACCAGGCACTGGCTGCCATACTTCCACTTTCTGTTTTCTGCGGTGTCTTGAGATTGTCCAGGGTGCGTTGCAGGCGCTGAGCAATCTGCGGTAATTGACGCTGGATCAGCGCCTGTAATTCTGCTGCCTGTTCGGGCTCGCTTTGTTCGGCTGCGACACATAACGTCCGGAGCGACTGCAATAGATTTTTTACATCGTGCGTCAGACGCGCGCCAGTCTCATAAATTGCCTGCGTGTAGGCGTTATTTTTTAGGGTCTGTTCGCGCCGCTTCGCGGCATAGAAATAGCCTAGCAATTGGGCCAGCAACTGTACGTGCAGGCGTAAAGCCGGCGAGAGCTGCATGCGACTGTAAAGGATGAGATTGAGTTCGTGAAAATGGAAGGCAGCGCCATACTCTGTGCGGATGCCGAATTCGCCATTTCCATCGGGTGCGTACCAGCTCCCGCCTGACAACCAGGGAAGCTCGGAAAAATCAGTCAACGCGCGTTGCAGAAAGGCACTTGCTTCATTCTCGGTTTCGGCCAGCTCCGCCAACCTTTGCAGCCAGCGCTCAAACGGGAGTCCGATACTCAGCAAATAGCGCGACAGCAATTGCCCGAGACCGGCAAATCCCGCACGCGGATTCCATAGCCAGCTCAACGCGACCAATACCGCTGCGATGCCGAAAATACTTTCGATTAATGCGAAAAGGTAGTTTTCCTTGCGCAACACCATGACGGTAAAACTTCCCAATACCAGTACAACGATGAGCAAGAACAGCATCAGCCCGTAGATAAAATCCACTGTGGAAGACACTTCGTTTCCGCGCTTCTCCAACCTGATAAACAAAATAGCCAGCGGCAGAAAAAAAAGTCCGTAGCGCACTACCAGATCGGCCACCGTACCTATTCCGAACGGCACATCGAATAACCGCGGCACAACACTCATCAACAAAACAGAAAAAAGGTAAAGAACAGCCAGTAGATGGCATAAGCGCTCCCGTCTAGATGACATCCCTGTGGCACTTCCTCCCACCATTCCGGCCAGCACGGCGAGCCAAAGCGCAATGACCCACCAACTCGTGGACATAAGCAATAGCGCCATGACCGCCCCCACCAGAGTTACGTGGAATGGACTAAGATCCTGTTCGACACGCCAGAATGGTTGCCACAAAAGAAACAGGCCGTAATGGGCCAGCAGGAAAGCACGCGTCCACCAGACGTCGATACCCCATGCGAGCGGTATATGCAGCGCGAGCAGCATGAAACCCAGCCACCATTGCGGATGAGCGACAATTAGCCATTGGGTTTCACGAACGAGCCGGTTAAATTTCATACTGCGAGTATCCTAGAAAAACCAACTAACCACCAAGAAGCGGGCCATGCATAAATGATTATGCCCTGTTGAACCTCTCCGTCGTCGGTGATTAGCGCACCCATTTTAGCGCTATACTTTCACCATGCTGCGACACACGCTCACTATCGCCCGCTTCACCCTGCTGGAAGGGCTGCGTGCCCGTTTCTTCCGCGTCGCCGGTCTGGTTCTCCTGTTGGCATTGGCGGGCGCGTTGTTCGCAGGCGAACTTGCTATTACTGAAAGCGAACGTATCCGGGCAACATTGTTGGCGGCATTCCTGCGACCTGCCACTATCTTTCTGCTCAGCCTGTACATTATCAGCAGCATGGCGCGAGAGTTCAACGACAAAGGCACAGAACTCATTCTTGCCCTCGACTTGCCGCGTGCCAGCTACGTGCTCGGCAAGCTTATCGGCTTTGCGCTGCTGGGCACAGCACTCGCCTTTTTTGCTGGCTTGCTTGGTGCGGTCTTTGCCCCAGTCGCGCCTGTTATGCTGTGGTCTGTCTCCCTATTGCTGGAAATATGGCTGGTTGCCGCCTTGAGTCTATTTTGCGCTATCAGCTTTACCCAGGTAGTTCCAGCTGCCAGTCTTGCCCTGGGCTTTTATCTGCTGGCGCGCAACATTACCACGATCCAACTCCTGGGCAGCTCGCCGGTACTGGATGCACACAGTTTCTCCCATCAGGTGATCACCGGACTGCTGGACATCATCGCACTGGTTTTACCGCATCTGGATAATTTCACTCAATCAGCCTGGTTAGCGAACTATCCAACAACGTGGAACATATTACCCTCGCTCCTGCTGCAAAGTGCGATAACCCTTACCCTGCTCACGGGTGCCGCGATGTTCGATTTTTATCGCAAGAATTTTTAGTCTGTTCATGACGCAGCGTTCATGGCACAACGTTCCATCCAGTATCATTATTTTGCTACTGCTAAGTTTTGTGTTGCAAATAGCCTGGGGATGTTACTTGCCACGGCAGCAAGCCCGTGCCGAAACACTGTCACAACCGCCCAGTGTGGCCGCATTTAAGCTTGTCAGCGGAGAGCCGGTTGCTGCGGCACAGCTTTCTACACTTTACTTACAGGCTTTCGATAACCAGCCAGGCATCAGCATCCCCTTCCGCAATCTCGATTATGCGCGAGTAAGCGCATGGCTTGAGCGCATACTGGAATTGGACCCGCGCGGGCAATACCCATTACTCATGGCCTCGCAGCTCTACGCCCAGGTACCCGACGAATCCAGGCAGCGGCAAATGTTGGCATTTGCCTATCAACATTTTTTCGACGACCCAAACCAGCGCTGGCCTTGGCTCGCACACGCCGCCATCGTCGCCAAACACCGCCTGCATGACATGCCACTCGCCCTAAAATACGCCGACGCCATAGCTCACTCTGCTACCGGCAAAAATGTTCCCCACTGGGCGCAACAAATGCGGATTTTTATTCTGGAGGAGATGAACGAAACAAAGAGTGCCGAGATTCTTCTTGGCGGCTTGCTGGCAAGCGGCACGATTACGGACCCACATGAGATCCATTTTTTGATGGAGCGTCTCCAAGCGCTAAAGGGCAAAAGCATCTCTGAAAGCGCGCATGAATGAGATTGTTGGAACATCATCATTTGCGTCAACAATTCATCACTTTTTCTAGAGAACCCTCGTACCTTTAATGTTTAAATAGAAAAAACACATGCATTTCATAATGTTATAAAAATATCTATTGGTATACTTCTTGCGTATTCAAAAAAAGACTTTCGTACTTTTTTCTCAAAGGGCGCACGCGACCATGCAAAAACAAAAAGGTTTTACCCTCATCGAAATCGCCATCGTACTGGTAATCATCGGATTATTGCTGGGCGGGATTTTGAAGGGCCAGGAACTTATCACCAACGCAAGAGTGCGCAACCTGATCACGCAGCAGGACGGTATTAAAGCTGCGTTCTATGGCTTCCAGGATCGTTACCATGCTTATCCGGGTGACTATGCCCAAGCGAATGTAAATATAGCGGGTGTAATCGCTGGTCATACCGGAAATGGTAATGGTCGCATCGAAAACCCCGCCACGCCCGCTGGTGGTAGCGTGGTAGAAGAAGATGTCTTAGTGTGGGAGCACCTGTCGCGTGCTGGCTTTATCAATGGCACCTATACCTGGGCAGCCGGAGCTGCTACCACCACCACTAGCCCAACCAATCCATACAATATTTTCCTACAAATTATTAATGACAATACCTATGGCGTTGCCACATCACCCCAAAGGCATAACCTGAAGAGCGGTGGCAACATCCCGGTGGAGATCATTGCCGAAGTAGACCGCAAAATCGATGATGGCATGCCCTATACGGGCACATTCCAGTTTTCTGCCTACCCTGGCAATGGCGTAGCGCCAGCTGAAAATGGCGCCGCTACTTGCACCAGCTCCAGGGCTCCCGACGGTATCTGGAACGCCACCAATGGCGTAACCAACTGTGGCGGCGCCAGCCTGCTGTAACGCCATCCAGCACCATCACCACGACAAGGCCCGCCAATGTGCGGGCCTTGTCGCTTATCCCTGCAACAATTTTATCTCCGCTGCCGCCAACCCCTCTGGCACACCACGCAGCACCAGTACATCCCCTTCTTCCAAACGGGTATCGGACTGCGGTGCAAGACCGCGAATATTGCGCCGGCGCACGGCGATCACTTCCACCAACATTTTATCCAGCAGCATGTCGGCCAAGGTCTTTCCTACTGCCGCCGCACCGGTACTGAGAAACACGGAATGCAGCCTGGGTTGCGACGATTCATTCTGCTCCGGTTCGATATCGGTAGCGCCGTGAAAAAACCCGCTGAGGAAACCATAGCGATGTTCGCGCACTTCGCGGATACGTTTCAGCACCCGGCTGAGCGGCAGGCCGAGCAGCAGCATGGCGTGCGACGCCAGCATCAGACTACCTTCTAACTCTTCCGGCACCACTTCCACCGCGCCGGCCTGGCGCAGTTTATCGAGATCGGTGTCGTCCAGGGTACGCACGATGACGGGCAGCTCCGGGCGCAATTCCTGTACGTGGCGCAGGATTTTCATGGCCGAAGGCACATCGGAAAAGGTCACGACCATTGCCTTGGCACGGCTCAACCCCGCAGCCATCAGCACCTCGCGCCGCACCGAATCCCCATAGACCACGCTTTCCCCGGCTGCTGCCGCTGCCTTGACCCGCTGCGGATCGATATCCAGAGCGATGAAATGAATATCTTCGGCTTCCAGCAGCCGCGCCAGATTCTGGCCGCTACGCCCATAACCACATAGGATCACATGACCATCCACTGTCAAGCTACGCACCATGATTTCATGCAGCTCCTTGGCGCGATTCGACCATTCGCCGCCGAACAGGCGCTGCGTCATAACATCGGCATATTTGATCATGAACGGCGCAGCCAGCATGGAAAGCAGCATGGCGGACAACAATACCTGTACGGTATTGGCATCAAATAAGCTCAGGCCATTTGCCTGTGCCAGCAATACAAAACCGAACTCCCCGCCCTGAGCCAAGTGAATACCGGTACGAAAGGCCACGCTGCCTTCGTTGCCCAATGCCCGCCCTAACGCCCAGACAATCAGCGTCTTCACCACCAGAATGGCAATCAGCAACAGCGCCACCCAGATCAGGTCACCGGCAATTACGCCAAGATCTAACAGCATGCCAATGGTGACAAAAAACAGACCAAGCAAGACATCGCGGAACGGCTTGATATCGTCTTCCACCTGATAGCGGTATTCGGTTTCTGAAATCAGCATGCCCGCCAGGAAAGCGCCCAGCGCCAAGGAAAGCCCGGCCAGTTCAGTGAGATAAGCCAGGCCAAGCGTGATCAACAGCACGTTGAGCATGAACAGCTCAGAAGATTTCTGCCCAGCAATCCAGTGAAACCAGGGGCGCATCAGGCGTTGCCCGAATGACAGTAACAGAAACAACGCCAGTACCGCCTTGGCCAGTGCAATACTCACGGAGAACACGAAGTCGCCACTATTACCTGCCAGCGCCGGCACCAGAATCAGTAAAGGCACCACCGCCAGATCCTGAAACAACAACACGCCGATAATCTGGCGCCCATGTGGCGATTGCAGTTCCAGCCGTTCAGCCAGCATTTTGCTGACGATAGCCGTAGACGACATCGCGACAGCACCGCCCAAGGCAATGCCGGCGACCCAGCCCAGGCCGGACACGAGCGCTACTGCCAGAACGAATATCAGAGAAACCGCCACCTGCAAGCCACCCAGCCCGAACACAGTACGCCGCATGGCAACCAGACGCGGCAGGCTGAACTCCAAACCGATGCTAAACATCAGAAACACCACGCCGAATTCCGCCAGATGGCTGGTTTCATTGCTTGCCGGCAGCCAGGCCAAAGCATGTGGACCGATAACGATACCGATCAGCAAATAGCCCAGCATGGGTGGCAGACGCAGAAAACGGAATGCGCCCACCACCAGCACAGAGGCCGCCAGTAAAATCAGGACGAGTTGTAGGGTGGAATGCATTTAGTCAGGAATTAGAATTTAAAATTAGGCATCAGGGGAGGGTAAATCCATTCGCCCCTAGCCCCTGTACCCCAGCCCCTAGTATACTTGCAACCCATGAATTCAAAAGACGCTGGCCCAATTTTGTCACGCAGTGCGAATGGCGCAATTGCCTTGGCACGCGAGGTACTCGCCATTGAGGCAAAAGCGGTGGCCGCCTTGGGCGACAGGCTGGACGAGCGCTTCACGCTTGCGGTCGAACTTATTCTTCACTGCCCCGGAAGGGTAGTGGTAAGCGGCATGGGCAAGTCCGGCCATATCGCCCGCAAGATTGCTTCCACCCTGGCCAGCACGGGTACCCCCGCTTTTTTCGTGCACCCTGGTGAAGCGAGCCACGGTGACCTGGGCATGATCACCCGGGACGATGTTTTTATCGGCCTGTCCAATTCAGGCGAAAGCGCCGAGCTGCTTACCATCGTGCCGCATATCAAGCGCCATGGCGCCAAACTGATCTCCATGACCGGCAACGCCAAATCCACCCTGGCACGCGAAGCAGACGTGCACCTTGACGCCAGCGTGGAGCAGGAAGCCTGTCCTCTGGGTCTTGCGCCCACCGCCAGCACTACCGCCGCGCTGGCGTTGGGCGATGCATTGGCTATAGCACTGCTGGATGCACGCGGCTTCAGCGCCGATGATTTCGCCCGCACACATCCTGGCGGCGCCCTCGGACGACGCTTGTTAATTCATGTAAGCGATCTCATGCATCAGGGTGAAGCGCTGCCGCGCGTTCCCGCCACAGCGCGACTATCTGACGCATTGCTGGAAATGACACGCAAGGGTTTGGGCATGACGGCGGTGGTAGATAGTCAGGAAAAATTGCTTGGCATATTCACCGATGGCGATCTGCGCCGCACGTTGGACAAGCCACTGGACATTCACGCTACGCCCATCAGCGAAGTGATGAAGCCGGCGCCGCGCACCATCGGCCCGAACGCGCTGGCAGCAGAGGCCGTGCAGATCATGGAGCAATACAAAATTAACGGCCTGCTGGTGGCAGATGCGCAGGGCAAACTGCTGGGTGCGCTCAATATGCACGACCTGCTGCGGGCAGGTGTGGTCTAAACAGCTGCTAAGGGAGAGAACGCAGTGCAAGAAGCCTACGAACGTGCAAAAAACATTCGTCTGATTATTTTCGACGTTGACGGCGTCATGACCGACGGCAGTCTGTTTATGGGCGATGATGGCCAGGAATACAAGGCGTTCAATTCATTGGACGGCCACGGCATGAAAATGCTCAAAGCCTCGGGTGTCGAGCCTGCTATCATCACCGGGCGCACCTCGCAGGTAGTCGAGTTGCGTGCACGCAATCTGGGTATATCACACCTTTATCAAGGATCCGAGGACAAGCTGGCGACCTATCATGAGCTGATCGCCAAACTTGATTTGCCGCAGGAAATGACGGCTTTCATGGGTGACGACGTAGTCGATTTGCCGGTTATGCGCCGTTGCGGCCTGTCCCTCTCGGTACCCGACGCGCCCGCTTTGGTCAAACAACATGCCCACTATGTCACTCAGCGCGGCGGCGGACGGGGTGCTGTGCGCGAGGTCTGCGAACTCATCATGAGCGCGCAAAATACCTTGGAATCACAGTTGGCTCGCTACCTTAAATGAGTTTACTACCAGAAGTCCGGCAATGAAGCGGCTGGAAATCTGGTTCCCGGTCGCACTCATGCTATCGCTGGCCGCACTCACCTACTGGCTCGATCACTCGGTGCAATCTGCACCCCCCAAACGAGACGGCAGCATGCGCCACGATCCGGACTACGTTGTGGGAAACTTCAAGACCACTCGCATGGGACCTGATGGCACGCCGCATTTTGTGTTAACCGCCACCAAGATGACGCACTATCCTGACGATGACAGCACTTATCTAGAACAACCGCACTTCATCCGTTACCACATAGGCGGCCCGTTGATCCATATCACGGGCAATCACGGCATGGTATCCACTAACGGCGAGCATGTGTACTTTACTGGCAATGTACGGGTAAATCGCGAAGCTTTCGGCAAGAACAGCCCGCTCACGCTCGATACGGAATTCCTGCATATCGTTCCCGATCAGGATATCGCTAATTCCGACAAGGCCGTCACCCTCCGAGACGCCAATACCATTGTGACCGCAGTTGGCTTAGAATTAAATAACAAGACCCGCGTCATGAAACTGCTCTCGCGGGTAAAAGGACATCATGAAAAACCCAAGCGCTAATTTTTCCCGATCGTTTTTGATTTTATGCATCTGTCTGCTGCTGACCCCATTCTCCGCGCTGGCCGAGAAGGCCGACCGCGATAAACCGATCAATCTGGAGTCAGATACGGTGACCGTCGATGATGCTAAACGGGTAAGCACTTACGAAGGTAACGTTGTGCTGGTACAAGGCACGCTTAATATTCGTTCCGACAAAATGGTGGTTACTGAGGATGCAGAAGCCTTCCAGCATGGCATCGCCTACGGCAACCCGGCCTATTTTCGTCAGAAGCGCGAAGGTTATGATGAGTACATCGAGGGTTGGGCCAGACGCATCGAATACGATAGCCGGGCCGACAAGGTGGAGCTGTTTACTGATGCCCGCATGAAAAAGAATCAGAATGAAGTGCATGGCAATTTCATCTCCTACGATGGCAAAACCGAACTCTTCAATGTGATCGGCGGTGGCAAGGAAGCCGCCAATGCGAACAACCCGCGTGGCCGGGTGCGCGCTGTCATTCAACCCAAGAAGAAATCCGCTGAAGGCAGCGCTCCTCCAATTGGGCAGCCAGTTCCCCTCAAACCCTCCGATTCTATCGCCAGCCCACGCGAATAGGCAGTCAGGCACAATGAACCAACTCAAGGCCGAGGGCCTCAAAAAGTGTTACAAGTCGCGCACCGTAGTTAAAGACGTTTCTCTCGAAGTAAACAACGGCGAAGTGGTCGGCCTGCTTGGCCCTAACGGCGCAGGCAAAACCACTTGTTTTTACATGATCGTTGGCCTGATTCCACTCGATGGCGGCAATATCTCGCTGGACGGCCAGAATTTGAGCCGCATGCCTATCCATCGGCGAGCGCGTCTGGGGCTAAGCTACCTTCCTCAGGAAGCTTCCATTTTTCGCAAGCTCACCGTGGCGGAAAACATTCAGGCTATCCTGGAACTACAATCCCTCTCCCCTGAGCAAATAGAAGACCAGCTGGATGGGTTACTGCACGAGCTGCACATCGGCCACCTGCGCGATAGCCAGGCGCTTAGCCTTTCCGGCGGCGAGCGTCGCCGGGTAGAAATCGCGCGCGCGTTGGCCACACGCCCACGCTTCATTCTGCTTGACGAGCCGTTTGCCGGCGTTGATCCGATCGCCGTTCTGGATATTCAGAAAATCATTCAGTTTTTGACCGAGCGCGATATTGGTGTCCTGATCACCGACCACAACGTGCGTGAAACTTTGGGCATCTGCGACCGTGCGTATATCATCAACGAAGGTAGCGTCCTGGCCAGCGGCAAACCCGAAGAAATCGTTTATAATGAAAATGTACGGAAAGTTTACTTAGGGGAGCACTTCCGGCTGTAACCCAGGGCAGCATTCTTGAGGTTTACCCGGGCAATGGATACCGAATCCCCATTATGAAACATAGCCTACAACTAAAACTTTCACAGCACCTCACCTTAACGCCCCAGTTGCAGCAATCGATTCGACTGCTGCAACTGTCCACGCTCGAACTTAATCAGGAACTTGAAACCATCCTGCAGGACAACCCCTTGCTTGAGCTCACCGAGAGCGATGGTAAAAGCGTGGACGGCAATGAACCAGAATTTACCGGCACTCAGGGCGAAAACGCACCGTCGGAAGAATCCCGCACCGAAGCACCGCCCGAAGCTGAGCTGAACGCAACATCCGAAGATTATCAGCAAGTCGATTGGGGGGACGAGAGCGCTTACGGGAGTGGCGATGATAACGAGGAGGAGCACGAGTCCCCGCTTGCTGCTGAAAATCTTACCCTGCGTCAGCACTTGCTGTGGCAGTTGAACCTGTCGCAGATGTCGGAGCGTGATAGCAGGCTGGTTATGCTGTTAATCGATGCTTTGGATGAAGACGGCTACCTGACTCAGGATCTGGGTGAACTGGTTACATTGTTACCGCCCGAACTGGAAATAGTGCTAAAGGATTTGGAAATCGCACTCAAACAGTTGCAAAATCTCGACCCGCCTGGCGTCGGCGCACGTAATTTGGCCGAATGTCTGACGCTGCAACTGGAAACGCTGCCTGCCGATACTGCTTATCGCAAAGAGTCGATCCTACTGGCCAAAGACCACCTGGCAAGCATGGCGGCGCACGACTACGCCACTCTAAAAAGAGAACTTCAGTTGAACGATGCCGGTCTGCGCGCCGTACAAAGCTTGATTACCCATTTGAATCCACGCCCTGGCGCAGAATATGGCGCGGTAGAAACCCGCTACGTCATCGCCGATGTAATCGTCAAAAAAGTTAAAGGCATGTGGACGGCAAACCTTAATCCTGAGGCCATGCCCAAACTGCGCATCAATCGCATGTATGCCGACATCCTGAGCCGCAACCGTGATGGAAATAGCTCGCAACTGGCAGGGCAGTTGCAGGAGGCAAAATGGTTGATCAAGAACGTGCAGCAGCGTTTCGATACAATTCTGCGGGTGTCGCAAGCCATCGTTGACCGTCAGCGCCACTTCTTCGAGCATGGCGATGTCGCCATGCGCCCGCTCGTGCTGCGAGAAATTGCCGAGGTGGTAGACCTGCATGAATCCACCATTTCGCGCGTTACTTCGCAGAAGTTCATGCTGACCCCAGGTGGAATCTACGAGCTGAAGTATTTCTTCGGCAGCCATGTGGGCACCGATACGGGCGGCGAGGCGGCATCCACCGCTATCCGTGCATTGATCAAACAAATGATCGGTGCGGAGAATTCAAAAAAACCGCTTTCCGACGGCCAGCTCTCTGATTTTTTGGGTCAGCAAGGTTTTGTTGTCGCCCGTCGTACAGTTGCCAAATACCGGGAAGCAATGCACATCCCGCCCGTCACTCTTCGCAAGTCGCTTTAGTAAAGGAGCAGCAAATGAACCTCAATATCACCGGCCACCATATCGAAGTTACCCCCGCCATCCGTGACTATGTCACACAAAAAATGGATCGTATCACCCGTCACTTTGACCATGTCATCGACGTCAGTGTCATAATGACTGTGGAAAAACTGAAACAGAAAATTGAGGCTAACGTGCACCTGAGCGGCAAGGATCTGTTTGTCCAGTCTGAAGACAGCGACATGTATGCAGCAATCGATAATCTAGCTGACAAACTTGATCGGCAAATCCTGAAACACAAAGAAAAAAATGGTGACGTGCACCGCCAGAATGGTGCGCTCAAGCACCAGGAAGTTGCCGAGACCCCTGAAGCGCCTGAATAATGCCACATGGCGCCGCCCCATGTGGCGGCGCCTGTCTTCCATTGATCTGACATGAGCCTTGTTTCCTCACTTCTGCCGCTTTCTAACGTCGTCCTCAATGTCGACGCCAGTAGCAAGCAACATGTCTTTGAAGAAGCGGGCAGATTGTTTGAACACAACCAAAAGTTGCCGCATGTAACCGTTATCAATAGTCTGGCTGACCGAGAGAAATTAGGTTCCACTAGCCTTGGTCAGGGCATTGCCATCCCGCACGGCCGTATCAAGGGGTTGCGCCAGGCAGTCGGTGCTTTTCTGCGCTTGAAAACGCCGATCCCTTTTGATGCGCCGGACGGTAGGCCTGTCAACTTATTGTTCATATTGCTAGTGCCGGAGCAGGCTACCGACCTGCATTTACAAATCTTGGGTGAACTGGCTCAATTGTTCAGTAACAAATCTTTCCGCGAGCGACTTGCCAGTGCGCAAGACACTGCTCAACTCCACCAACTTTTCGCCGGATAATCAGCTATGTCGCAAATAACCGTTCAAAAGTTGTTTGACGAGACGCGGGAACAACTCGGTCTGGCCTGGGCTGCTGGCCATTATGGCGGCGGCAAATTGCTCACCAGCGAGACCATACAAAAGCCCTCCCTGGCGTTGATTGGTCATTTGAATTTCGTTCATCCGAATCGTGTGCAAGTGCTAGGCTGCGCAGAAATGGATTACCTGCGCGGACTATCCGGCGAAGGACTGGAGCATGCGACGACCAATCTTTTTTCTACCGAATTAGCCGCGATCATCATCGCCAATGGCGAGGAAGTTCCGCCGGTGTTGATCGATGCCTCCAATCGAACCCAAACCCCCCTGTTTACTTCGCCCCAACCCAGCCCGACACTGATGAACGTGCTCAGCCATTTTCTGGCACAGGCATTGGCAGAAACCACCTCGCGGCACGGTGTATTCATGGAAGTGGCTGGTATGGGCGTACTGATTACCGGTGACAGCGCAATCGGCAAAAGCGAACTGGCGCTCGAATTGATTTCTCGCGGCCACCGCCTGGTTGCCGACGATGTCATCGACATTTACCAAGTTTCGCCTGACACCCTGGAGGGTCGTTGCCCATCCCTGCTACAGGATTATCTCGAAGTACGCGGACTGGGCATTATCGACATACGCGCTTTGTTCGGCGAAATCGCAGTCAAAAGGAAGAAAAATCTCAAGTTGATTATCCATCTGGAGAAACTCACCGATGCGATCCGCTTCGAGCAAGATCGCCTGGAAATGCACGCCTCCAGCGAAACCATCCTTGGCGTAATCATTCCCAAGGTACGCATCCCTGTTGCTGCTGGCCGTAACTTGGCAGTGCTGGTGGAAGTCGCGGTACGCAACCATATCTTGCACTTGCGCGGCATTAATAGCGCGGAGCAATTTATTGCCCGGCAGCAGCAAAGCATAATGGGTGGGGAGCTCTAAACACCATGCAGCTTATTCTTGTCAGCGGCTTGTCGGGTTCCGGTAAAAGTATCGCCCTTAATGTGCTCGAAGACAGCGGCTACTACTGCGTCGATAATCTCCCGGCCAAACTGTTACCCGACACCGTGCACTTTCTGCAGGAAAGCGGCTATACGCAAGTCGCCGTCAGTATCGATGTGCGTAGCGGCGAAACGCTGGGGGAATTGCCGCGACATATCGCCGAACTCAAGGATAAAGGTATCGACCTGCGTGTGCTGTTCCTGGAAGCCAAGACTAATACTTTGGTAAAACGTTTTTCAGAAACCCGTCGCCGTCATCCACTCAATAGCGGTGAACGATCGCTCACCGAGTGCATTACATTGGAACGCGAATTACTCAATGACATTGGCGCGCTTGCACACCGTATCGACACCAGTGATTTGAGTCCGAACACCTTGCGGGCATGGGTCAAGGACATTATCGCACTGGATCGTTCTCGCCTGACCCTGCTGTTTCAGTCGTTTGGTTTCAAGCATGGCATCCCATTGGACGCTGACATTGTGTACGACATCCGCTGCCTGCCGAATCCACACTATGACCCCGCGCTGCGTCCGCTTACCGGGAAGGATGCTGCCGTGGTGGCATTTCTGGAAACGGACCAGAATGTACGCGAGATGCTGGAGGATATTCGCAATTACGTAGAAAAATGGTTGCCATGCTTTATTCGGGACAACCGTAATTATCTGACTGTTGCCCTTGGTTGCACCGGTGGCCAGCATCGTTCGGTCTATTTTGCGGAAAAATTGGGAAGCTATTTTCACGACCACCAACAAGTGTTGGTGCGTCACCGGGAATTGTCGTGAGCCTTATCAAATCCGGCGACTGGCTCGTCATGTTCAGCGGACTATTTGCGGTAATCTGGCTATTCGCTACCTTGTGGCAAGGCGGCACGGGGGACAAGGTCATCATTCGCAGCGGTGGCACTGTAGTTGCCGAGGCAAGCCTGTTGCACGATCAAGTCTACAACATCAAAGGACCGCTTGGGATCAGTCTGGTTGCCATCCATGACCATCGTGCCCGTGTCGCTTCCGATCCAAGCCCCCGCCAGTATTGTGTCAAACAAGGCTGGCTCAGCCGTCCGGGCGAGGCGGCCATCTGCCTGCCCAACCAGGTAAGCGTCGAAATCGCCGGTAACAAGAAACTGTATGACTCTCTCAATTATTGAACTCAAGGCAGACCACACTGACCACCATATCGCCAGAATGGCGGCATTTGCAGTCGGGCTGTCGGTGGCTGAAGCAGCGTTCCCCTCGCCGCTACCGGGGGTCAAGCCGGGACTCGCCAACATTGTTACCTTACTGGTTCTGCGGCGCTACGGTCTCAGAATCGCCATTTGGGTATCGCTGCTGCGCGTGGTGGCATCAAGCTTGCTGCTTGGCGGATTTCTTGCACCGTCGTTCGTACTGAGTTTAGGCGGGGCAACTGCAAGCCTTCTAATGCTAGCGCTCACTCGCAGTTTACCTCCCATATTTGGGCCGGTTTCATTCAGCATTCTGGCAGCATTCGCACACATCGGCGGTCAGTTGGGCGTGGTTTATATATGGCTTATCCCGCATATCGGCCTGTTCTATCTCGTGCCCATTTTCGCTGCGGCTGCCCTGTTGTTCGGGATGGTCAACGGGTTGATCACAGCGCGGTTGATCGCAGGCCAATCGCCTAATATCGTTTTACCTTCACTACAAACCGCCCAACACTGATAAAATACTTTTAAATACAGTCCTTATCAGTTGACTTAGCTGAATTTTCCCAATTATAGTGTACCCATGGAAGCCGAACTCCACTCCTTAGAAGAGAAAATCCACCAGACCGTACAAGTGTGCCAACGCCTGCGTGCAGAGAACCTGCAATTGCGGCAGCGGCTTGCTTCAGCCGAGGACGAAAAAAAACAACTCACCGAGAAAATTCACGGTGCGCGCAGTCGTCTTGAAACACTGCTGACCAAAATTCCGGAGAATGCTGAATGAGTGCCGATCCAAAAGGTCTCGATGTCAGCATCATGGGGCGCGAATTCCGGGTAGCATGCCCTGAAGATGAACAAAAAGAACTGCTCACTTCGGTAGAATACCTCGATAAGAAAATGCGTGAAATCCGCGATACCGGAAAAGTCATCGGCATCGAACGCATCGCCATCATGGCGGCGCTAAATATTACCCACGAGCTGCTTACCACGCGGGTTCCAGGCGGTTTTGACATCGGAGAGTTTAAGCGTAGAATTACAGGCATGGAAGCAGCGCTCGATCAGGCATCAAGCGAACAGGACGAGTTGTTTTAGCGCCATAATGATTGCAAAACCTGTTGTTTATGATAAGCAGGTTTTAACGAGTTGCTCCCTGCGGTGTTCGTCTAGGCTAGAATTCTTCGAACCAATATAGATAAATTGGTTGCGACCTATAAGCGGCGCTGTTGTGCGCGTTCACATCGGACGTGCCTGATGCGCTCGGGAACCAGCCACCTTGAACCTAGGTTCAAGATATAGTCTGACGGCATTTGCGGGGAGCTCTATTTAAATCTATGTCAAAGTAGCACCGCCTTCCTGTTTAATCCCCAATTTTTTTCCCCACTCGATGACCAAGCGCGAACTTCGTAGTCAGCTCCGCCAAAAACGCGCTGCTATTGGCCCATCAGAACGCCTTGCGGCTGCGGAGAACTTGCGCCGCGTTGCCATCCGCGCAGGTCTGCTGCGCCGCTACCAGCACATCGGCAGTTATCTATCTTTCGAAGGGGAAATGGACACATTTCCCCTGCTCAACCAAGCGCTCTTGCTCAGCAAACATTGCTACCTGCCCGTTGTTCCGCCGCGTTTCGAACGCAAGCTGTGGTTTAGTCGTCTTACGGATCGTCCCAACTGGTATCACAACCGCTTCGGCATCCACGAACATTGGTCGCAGTTCCAGCTTCGCGCCTGTCAACTTGACCTACTGTTTTTGCCGCTGGTCGGATTCGATTTAGAAGGCTATCGTCTGGGCATGGGTGGCGGATTCTACGATGCCACCTTGGCCTACCTGCGTCGCCGCAAGGTATGGAAAAAACCTTACCTGGTCGGCATCGCCTTTGAATGCCAGCAAGTGGACAAGATACCGCGCGACCCGTGGGACATGCCGCTCGACGCAGTGCTGACCGAAAAAAAACTATACCGATTTAACCATGCGAAGTGAAAGGAAAACCCGTTGCGCTACTGGCTGATGAAATCCGAACCTTCCGATTGCAGCGTTGACGATCTCGCTGCCATGCCGAATCAATCCGTCGCATGGTATGGCGTGCGCAACTACCAGGCGCGCAACTTCATGCGCGACCAGATGCGCGTGGGCGACAAAGTGCTGTTCTACCACTCCAACTGCGACGAACCGGGCATCGCCGGGCTGGCAGTGGTAGGGAAACTCGCTTACCCAGATCAGACCCAGTTCGACCCCAAGAACAAATATTTCGACCCCAAAGCTACGCCGGAAAATCCACGCTGGTTTAATGTCGATGTGAAACTGGTCAAAAAAACCCGGCTGGTCAGCATCAGGGAAATGCGCGAACACCCAGAGCTCGCCAATATGCGCACCCTGCAAAAAGGCAATCGTCTTTCCATCACGCCGGTGGATCCAGCAGAGTGGGAGTTCATCGAGAAGATGCTTTGATGGATTTTTGGTTGTCCTATCTTGTGTTGGGCGCCTTCGCCGGATTTCTGGCGGGATTGCTGGGTGTGGGCGGTGGGCTGGTCATCGTGCCTGTGCTGGCTTTTCTTTTCACTACACAACATTTCAACGAGGCCAATATTCTGCACCTGGCCTTGGGCACCTCGCTCGCCAGTATTATTTTCACCTCACTATCCAGCGTACGCGGCCATCATGCCCACGGCGCGGTGGATTGGCGCATGGTGCTTGGCATCACACCCGGTATCGTCACTGGCACACTGCTAGGCTCTGTACTTGCAGCGCATCTTTCCACCGCTGCGCTTAAACTGTTTTTCGTCGCCTTTCTGTTTTACGCCGCCACGCAAATGCTACTCGACATCCGTCCCAAGGCGCACCAACAACTGCCGGGAAAACTTGGTATGTTTAGTGCGGGTAACGTCATCGGCGCTGTTTCCAGTCTGGTTGGCATCGGCGGTGGCACGTTGTCGGTGCCGTTCATGCTGTGGTGCAACGTTGCCATGCATCGCGCCATCGGCACTTCTGCCGCGATCGGCTTCCCTATCGCCATTGCCGGTGCCGCTGGCTACATACTTAACGGCATGGCGGCGGACAATCTGCCCGCGCACAGTTTGGGGTTCATCTATCTGCCGGCACTCGCAGGAATAGCGCTGGCGAGTATTATCACCGCACCGCTTGGTGCCAGAACGGCACACCGTCTGCCGGTAAAAAAATTGAAAAAAATATTTGCCGTGCTGCTCTATTTGTTGGGCATCCGAATGGCTGCGAGCCTGATGTGAATAAACGCCAGCGCAATCGTCCGTTATACTGATACAAATATATCCCACGTTTCCCATGAAGGAGAAGACCATGCGACTGTTCCTCGCTGTATTGCTTTGTCTAACCTACACCGTGAGCTGGTCGGCAGATTACGCGCGGGAGAAAAGATGGGCCGACGAAATCGCGTCCAACATTGTAGTGGGCGATGCAATTTATCTGGAACAAAAAAACGGGCATAAATTTCTCACCCTCCTGACCGAATCAAAAAACGCCAAACTGGGGGTGATCGTAGTCCACGGCTCAGGCGTGAACCCCGATTGGGAATTGATCGGCGCTTTGCGCACCCAGCTCGCCGAACAGGGCTATACCACACTCTCCGTGCAGATGCCGGTGTTGGCGAAGGAAGCCAAACACGAAGCCTATCCGCGCACGTTTTCCGAAGCGATCGAGCGCTTGCAGATCGCCGCCGATTTCCTCAAGAGCAAGGGCTTCAATAAAATTGCCATCGTCTCGCATAGCATGGGCTCGCGCATGAGCCACGCCTACCTCAGCGAACAGCCGGATACCGCAGTGGTAGGCTGGGCCGCGCTGGGTATACTTCAGGACACCTATACCGGCATCAAAATTCCGGTGCTAGATTTGTATGGGCAGAACGATCTTCCCGAGGTGGTAAAAAACGCCGGGAAACGTGGCGCATCGCTCAAAGGCCATGCCGGTTCGAGCCAAATTGTCATACCGAAGGCCGATCATTTCTACAATGCTCATGAGACAGAAATGGTGGCGATAGTGAAGCGCTTCCTGGACAGTGTAAAATGAGGTTTCCACCATCACTCAGCGCCTGAGCAGCGTAAAAAGCGCCAATGAAAACACCGAAAAGAATCGAACCCCTCGTCGAAGAAGGCCTTGTCGACGAAGTGATGCGCCAGCTCATGAGCGGCAAGGAAGCCGTGGTCTACGTGGTGCGCTGCGGAGAAGAAATACGCTGCGCTAAGGTATACAAAGAAGCCAACAAGCGCAGCTTTCGCCAGAGCGTGGATTACACCGAAGGCCGCAAGGTCAAGAACAGCCGCCGCGCACGCGCCATGGAGAAAGGTTCCCGCTACGGTCGCCAGGAACAGGAAGCCGCATGGCAAAGCGCCGAAGTGGATGCATTGCACCGTCTCGCCGCCGCCGGCGTGCGCGTGCCGCAGCCATACAACTTCCTCGAAGGCGTGCTGTTGATGGAGCTGATCACCGATGCAGATGGCAACGCCGCCCCCAGGCTCAATGATCTAGCGCTAACCGCAGAACTGGCGCGCGAGTACCACCACTTCCTCATCATGCAAGTTGTGCGCATGCTGTGTGCCGGTGTCATCCACGGTGACCTGTCCGAATTCAACGTCCTCGTCGATGCTGAAGGGCCGGTCATCATTGACCTGCCACAAGCCGTCGATGCGGCAGGCAATAACAATGCCAGCCGCATGCTTGAACGCGACGTCAGCAACCTGGCCGCCTATTTCGGCCGCTTCGCCCCTGAACTGCGCACCACCGACTACGGCAAGGAAATCTGGTCGATCTTTGAAAGCGGAAAACTCCACCCCGACGTCGAGCTGACCGGCTGCTTCGTGCGCAGCGAGGAGCCGGTTGACGTGGATGGCGTCATACGGGAAATCAAAGACGTAATAAGGGAAGAAGAGGCGCGAATACGCTACAAGCAGATGCTGGAACAGTCCTAGAAACCGCAATGCAAGCCACAGAGATCACAGAGAACACAGAGAACACAGAGAGAGCACGGCACTCATGGCCCATCTCCTTTGCACCTATTGGGTTAGACGCAAGCGCTCGAAACACGCATTGATCTCTCTCTG
This sequence comes from Burkholderiales bacterium, assembly GCA_038244115.1. Classification (GTDB taxonomy): domain Bacteria; phylum Pseudomonadota; class Gammaproteobacteria; order Burkholderiales; family JBBRTU01; genus JBBRTU01. The sequence continues at coordinate 4,627 of JBBRTU010000038.1, read as the reverse complement.
TGTTCTCTGTGGCTAACTGCTTTTTCTAGGATAATTTTATTCTAGTTGCACTTCTCGCGCGCACCATCAAAATCCAATCTTCCCTTTCCTGCCAGAAAATATCCTGCAGCTATCCAAATCCTTTGGCAGCAAGTGGTCGCGCTTGTCCAGCTTGGCATTGCCGAAAGCATCAATCAGCACTTTGCGCATATCCCGCGGCGCTACCTCTGCCAGGCAGTTCAGCACATCCTGGCTGGGTTCTGCATCGAAAATCCAATTATGCTGTTCGAGAATTCCTTGGTAGATCGACAGAGCGATTTTGATGGAGCCATCGTAATCGGGGCGGTCGATGACGTATACGTTCATGCGGTTCAGAATCGGGTCGGGAATGCTGCTTTCATCGTTGGCGGTGGCAACCCAGAGGATGTGGCTTGCGTCGATACTCACCTCGACAAACTCGTCCTTGAAATCAATCGCTGTGTCGCGTTCCAGCAGTCCGTATAGCGCCCCCATCGGGTCGTATCGACTATCTCCGCCGGCCTTGTCCAGTTCGTCCAGCGCGATCAGCGGGTTGGCGAATTCTCCGCTGATGAGTGATTTAGCCACCTTGCCCGGCTTAGCGTTATTCCACTGGGATGAGGCACCGGAAAGTATCCAGCCGGCAGTCAGCGCGCTCATGGAGAGAAATTCGAAAGACGTGCCCAGCACCCTTGCCATGCTCTTGGCGAAGTGCGTTTTACCCAGGCCCGGCTCACCCAGCAATAGCATGGGCGTAAATTGCATCGGCTCATCGCCATCGATGGCCAGCGCCATTTGCTTCTTGAGGTCGTCGATCACCGTGTGGAAATTTGGAGATGATTCGTAAAGGCCTTCCAGCCCATTGGTGGAAGAAGGTTTGACGATAAAGCGCAGCCCCCCGCTTTTCTTCATACCTTCGTACAATGATTGCAGCGTCTCATTGCACTTGGTGCAGGAATCTTCCATGGCGCGCTCGACGTCGGCGACGTTGTAAATCGTTTTATATCCGGCAATCGGGATGTGGTAGGTAGGTGTATCCATAATCAACCTCCGCGTTCGTCTGGTGAGACCTCCGTCCAACAAGCATTGCATGAACGGTATTGATTAGATCTTCAGCCGTGTTAGAGGTAATGGAAGGAGTGCGCGATTCTTTTAGGGTGCGCTTAATATAGTTATCGGCGCAAAACACAAAAAGTTGACCACAGATGCGGACGTTTGTTGCGAGGCGATGATTTTCCTCTCACTCCCGATACGATTACACCCGGGCTTGAGTGCAATGTCAACAACCTGGTTTCCTGCTTCGGTTGTTTCGCTCCCGAACTGCGCATCACTGATTGCGGCAATGTATGCCAATGTTATAGTTGCATGTCCGCCCTAGCAAACGCGGGGTTTCGTGCAGGCATCGATGCAACCACGTTTAGAGGCTAACCTACACCTCAAGTGCTAATAATAACTATATAAATCAATGAATTACGATTTATAATCCAGATTATACGGCGTAGAGTCCGGTGTTATATTTCAAAAATGAAACCTAAAATAGGCTTACCAACGTAGCGGAGGATAAAATGGCTACGCTTGGTACTGCGAAAAGCAGAGATAAGCTCGGTACTCAAATAAAATTTTGACATGCTTCCATTAAGTTAAGTAATATGTATGTATGTGCATATAATTAATATTTTTCGTACTATCCATTATGTTTGATCGTTGCATATATTTTAATATTAATTCCTTGACTAGATCGGTGAATCAGATTTGGGACGAGGCATTCGGGAAATACGGCCTGTCCCCAGCGCATGCATATATGCTCCGTTTCGTTCTGGCAAATCCAGGGCAAACCCAAACCGTTATAGCAAGCGAATTGAATCTTGCGAAATCAACTATCACTCGATTTGTGGATCATCTGGCGGCTAAGGGACTTGTAAAGCGTGTGGTGGCAGCAGAGGATAGAAGGGAAAGTGTTGTATTCCCAACTGAAAAAGCTATAGCTATTCATGCGCAGCTGGAAGAAACCGGGAAAAAACTTTACTCAAAAATGAGAAAACTTTTGCACCCGGAGAACTTTGATAAACTAGTATTAAGCGCCAGAGAAGCGAGGGACATTATTGAATCAAGTGATGTGTAAACTTTTTCTTGACAACTTACTTGTATGTACATACACTTCATATCATGATTACACTATATGATTTCCCTCTTTCAGGGAATTGCCACAAGGTAAGAATGGCGTTGTCGGTATTGAACCTCAAATACCGGGCCGTAAATGTGGATTTGGCAGGACAGGAGCAAAAGTCGCCCCAATTCTTGCAATTAAACCCCCGAGGCCAAGTTCCGGTATTGATTGATGACAACGGTACCGTCGTATGGGATTCAATGGCGATTCTGGTATATCTCGCTAAGAAATATGGCCGACATCTTATGCGGGATGACCCAGTATCGTTATCCAAAATTATGCAATGGCTGGCTGTATCAGAGGATGAAATTCAATATGGCCTTGCGCGTGCACGGGCTTATTTTACTTTTAAGCGCGAGACTATCAACCTTGAAGAAGCCCAATTCATAGGCAAGTGTGTTCTCGATGTATTGGAGGTTACTCTGAATAAGAGTGCATGGCTTGCAGCTGATTATTTTACTATTGCAGATATTGCTTGCTATCCATATGTTGCACTTGCGGAGGAAGGAAAGCTTTCGCTTAAAGAATATCCATGTATTCAAAAGTGGATGGCTTGTATCGAAAGTATGCGGGGATATGTCGCTATGCCAGGTATTAATCCTGTGAGTAATTCTGCTGAGGAGGCGGCATAGTGAATAGCAGAGATATAGAATTTACATCTCTGCTATTCCACAGTGGAATTTTAGAAGCACAGAAACTGTATTCAGATCCGGAAAGGGCGGCACGAATTGCTAATGCTATGCCTCACCCATATGAATTAAGTGGTGAGCAAATTGAGTTTCTGGAATCGCTGCCATTTTTTTTCCTCGCTACGGCTGATGGAAAAGGTAATACCCAGTGTAATTACAAGGGGGGTGGAGCCGGCATTATATATGTCGAGGATTCGCATACGCTCTACTACCCAGAGTTTGCAGGTAACGACATGATGCTAAGTGTAGGTAATATTATTGTTCATCCGTATGTAGGTATATTGGCAATGACTTTTGATCCACCCAGGCGTCTGAAAATTAATGGGAGGGCTGAATTGGTCGAGCCAGGCGACTACGGTGGTCCCAGTCATGAAGGGGATGTCAGGCTTTATGTTAGGGTAAAACTTAATCAAGTTATTCGCAATTGCAACAAACGAATTAGCATTGATGGAATTTAATAAATTACAAACTATTGTAACAATAGTCTAGTAACCTGGTAGCACCAGAATGACGGCTGATGACGAATTCGCTAGATTTGAAGCAATGATTTCATGGATTTTGTGGGATTGAAATAAATTGGCTTAGGCCTTTTTTTATTGCCACATAATGTGTATGTGCATACAACCACTAAAGGAGGATTTATGTTAGCTGCTGAAGCAAGGATAGAGAAATCTGCACAAATTTACCGTGGATGGCTTGAATCGATTTCAGATGGCGGGGCAGATTCAAAGGTTGTCCAAGTGAGAGGTAATAACGAAGTTGTGGCAGTCGAGGTTCCCAGCAAGCTACTTGATGGATTACAACTTACATGCCAGAGCATAGTTGAATTGACGGCAATAGGGTGTAGGGGGAAAGGTGACATACCACTGGCGGAAAAGATTCGGTTAATTTCTCGAGCTGAAAATCTCCCCGTAGACCTGAGCAATCCCGATTTAATGAATACACGATATCGGCATTTACACATTCGCACGCCTCAGCTTAGGGCTACCGCAATGTTTCGGCACTACTTACAAAAATATATCAAGGATTATCTGGATGAGCTTGGATTTTTCCATGTGCATACCCCAATTCTAACTGAAGCTTCGTGCGTATGCAGTGGTGATGTATTCGCCTTCCCGTATTACAACAAAAAAATTGCAAATCTAATCCAAAGCCCATGGATGTACGCCGATGCACTTGTAGGTGGCGTAGAAAAGGTTTACGCCATCAATCCATCGTTCAGGCGAGAGAAAGACCCAACCAATATACATCTTGTTGAAATCTGGCAGCTTCAGGTTGACCTAACTTGGGCTTCCAATGGAGACATAATGAAGTTAGAGGAAGGAATGATCAAGCATGTTGCCCATAACTTCCTTACTAAGCATAGTGACCTTTATGAAATGGCCGACCTGAGTCCCGGCCATTTACACGCACTGCTAAAGCCTTATGAAAAAATAACATATGATGAATCACTTGAAAGACTAAAAGCGCTGGGCTTTGATCTTTCCTATGGCAGTGACTATTCAAAGGAGCAATCCGATGCGTTGAGCGCAACCTTTGATAGGCCGTACTTCATTACAAACTATCCGCAACAACTCAAGAATTTTTGGTTTCCTTCCAACGATGTAGGGGGAGGGAAGCGCCTTACTCCATCCAACGTGTTGGCGCGCGATGAAAACTGAAGAAGGTATTTTGGCGTGTGCGTAGAAATTTGATTAGGTAATCCGAGTACGCTGCCTGTTTTTTAAACAGGAGCAAACGACAGGTGATTACCATGATCATGTACGCGAAGATT
>JBBRTU010000037.1:0-28127 GCA_038244115.1 Burkholderiales bacterium | reverse complement strand
GCGACGACGGTGATGTCGGCGATATCGGAAAGATGGCGTGCGAGTATCTCTAGGCCGGGAGCAAAGTAGCCATCGTCGTTACTCAGCAGAATGCGCATTGGCGTGTGATGGAATAGGTGCCGCTAATGTGCTGCTAAATGTGCCGAGCAAAGAAAGAGGAGAACCTCTAAAGAAATGGTCGGGGCGGTGGGATTCGAACTCACGACCCCTTGCACCCCATGCATGCGCATAGATTGCAGGTCGTTGCGTATCAATATCTTAACATGGACGTTCATTGCCATCAACGCTTAACTACGCACAACGATGATCAACGAAGCCCCGCAAAAGTCCCGCAAGCGTTGTAAGACGGATTGAAGTTTTACTACCAGCATGCGTAAACCCTGGATTGCCCAGAACGTCGGCAACCCGCTTCGCGTCGGCGGCGAACACTGCTTGAAGCGACACAGCGTCATAAAGCGGCACCAGTATGTGTTCGCTGCGAAACATCAGCTCGGTCGAGTACTCGACCCGTCGTGAATTGTCCGTAACACTTTCGCCACATTATTTCGATATTATTCGAAGTATGAAAACTCTTCCTGCCTCCGAACTACTGGCTGCACTTGGCCACGAATCGCGCCTTGCCATCTTCCGCATTCTGGTTGAAGCAGGCGTCGAGGGCATCAATGCCAGCGCCATTGCTGAAAAACTCAAGCTGCCTGCTGCCAGCGCCTCCTTTCATCTTGCCCACCTCAATCGTGTTGGCCTGATCAAGAGCCGGCAAGCCAGTCGTTTCATTTACTACTCGGCAGAATACAGAGTCATGGATGGACTGATCGCCTACATGACTCAGAACTGTTGCGAGGGCAACCCCTGTCTGCCCAAGACATCTTTGTCATGCGGCCTGTCAAAAAAGGCACCTCGACTCAAGAAAGCAACTACCCATAAAGCCAAGCCATGAGTGATCGTATCTACAACGTCCTGTTTCTCTGCACTGGCAATTCTGCCCGCAGCATCCTGGCGGAATCGCTTCTCAACTCTCTATTGATCGGGAAGGGGCGATTTCGTGCGTTTAGCGCCGGTAGCCATCCGACGGGATCTGTTAATCCATTTGCAATTGAATTCCTCAAGCGGAACAGTTTTCCTACAGAGGAAATGCGCAGCAAGAGCTGGGACGAGTTTGCAAAGCCTGATTCACCACATCTGGATTTTGTCTTCACCGTTTGCGACAACGCGGCCGGCGAAGTCTGCCCGGTGTGGCCTGGTCAGCCAATGACCGCCCATTGGGGCATCCCCGATCCAGCGGCTGTGGAGGGGACGGACGAAGAAAAGCGCAAGGCCATGTCTCAGGTCAGCACAATGCTGACGCGGCGCATTTCAATCTTTGCCAGTCTGCCATTAGCGAAACTTGATCCCATTTCCCTTAAAAACGAACTCGAGGGCATCGGCAAGTTGCGCGAGCGCGGCGAATAAAGGCTATACCCCCGATCATGACTTCACCCAAAACCGTACTGGTGCTGTGCACCGGCAACTCAGCCCGATCGATTCTCGGCGAAATGCTCTTCAACCATCTTGGCATGGGTCGCGTCAAAGCGTATTCCGCCGGCAGCAAGCCAGGTGGTATCGTCAATCCTGTCGCGATCGAGACCCTTCAGAAACACGGCATCCCGTGTAAAGGTTCACGGAGCAAATCCTGGGATGAATTCGGTAGTCCAGGTGCGCCAAAGATCGACTTCATCTTACTGTCTGCTCTAACGCCGCGAATGAAACCTGTCCAATCTGGCCAGGTCAGCCGACAATGGCACACTGGGCAATCCCCGATCCGGCCCATGTCGAACCCATTGAAGCCCGCCGCGTAGCCTTCGAGGAAGCCTACCAGTCCCTAAAGAAGCGCATTGAAGGCTTCCTCGCCCTACCGCTGGAAACTATGGCGCGAGAGAACATCCTCGCCGCTGCTCGTCGCATTCATACGGAAACTTGAGTCATGTCCGCCCAATGTGAAGTCACCGCCAAGATGGCAGCCAAGGCACCGTTGAGCGTATTTGAACGCTATCTCACCGTCTGGGTGTTCCTCTGTATCGTCGTTGGCATTGCCTTGGGGCAAATGATTCCTGGACCGGTTCAGGTCCTGGGTAAGATGGAGGTCGCCAAGGTCAATCTGCCGGTTGGCTTGCTGATCTGGGTCATGATCATCCCTATGCTGGTGAAGGTTGATTTCAGCGCACTGCATGAAGTCAAGAATCATTTGCGCGGCATCGGCGTGACGCTGGTCATCAACTGGCTGATCAAACCCTTCTCCATGGCCTTTCTTGGCTGGTTGTTCATCCGCAACCTGTTCGCACCGATGCTGCCAGCCGACCAACTGGACAGCTACATTGCCGGCCTGATCTTGCTGGCGGCGGCACCTTGTACGGCCATGGTCTTCGTCTGGAGTCGGCTGACCAACGGCGATCCACTCTTCACTCTGTCACAAGTTGCATTGAACGACGCCATCATGATCGTTGCCTTTGCACCAATTGTCGGCTTCTTATTGGGTATTTCTGCGATTACTGTCCCCTGGGCCACATTGGTTACGTCCGTCGTGCTGTATATCGCAATACCTTTACTGCTCGCGCAACTCTGGCGTAAATCATTGCTCGCGAAGGGGCAGGACAGCTTCGATGCCGTAATGGAAAAAATTGGTCCGTGGTCAATATCCGCCTTGCTGGCTACCTTGGTGCTGCTGTTTGCCTTTCAGGGCAAGGCTATCATTGCCCAACCCTTGGTGATTGGTTTGCTTGCTGTGCCCATACTGATCCAAGTGTTCTTCAATTCCTCACTGGCCTATTTGCTCAATCGCCTGGTTGGAGAAAAGCACAATGTCGCGTGCCCCTCAGCCTTGATTGGGGCCTCCAACTTCTTTGAACTGGCCGTGGCGGCGGCGATCAGTTTGTTTGGCTTTGAATCCGGCGCGGCACTGGCTACGGTTGTCGGTGTTCTCATCGAAGTGCCGGTCATGCTGCTGGTCGTCAAAGTTGTCAATGCATCAAAAGGCTGGTACGAAGCTGGCCTCACCCCAAGGAGTCTTTCATGAGTCGGCTATCAGAACCGAAGCAGCCATTCTCATGACGAATTTTCTGTTCGGATGAATCTCTCTTGATGGCCGATTGTACTCACTCAGCATACGCTTCGGAAGCCGTCCTTCGCCATTTCGTAGAACAATCAGACTCCGATCAACAACGACGGAGTCTGTCATGGAAACCGTTCAACATCGGGAACCCTGGAACAAAGGCAAGCTTATAGGCCAGAAGCCGCCCCTGAAGCCCAAGGACATCTGGGCGATCCGAATACATCTCCAAAACGAGCACCACGTGCGCGACCTTGCGCTGTTTAATCTGGCCATCGACAGCAAGCTGCGCGGCTGCGACCTCGTTAACCTGCGTGTCCGCGACGTTACCCACGGCAACCAGATTCTTCCTCGGGCCATGGTGGTGCAGCGAAAGACTCAACGACCGGTTCAGTTTGAGTTGACGGAGCCGACTAGGTCAGCCGTCGCAGCGTGGATCGAGAAGGCGCATTTGAAGCCGGAGCAGTATCTATTCCCCAGTCGTATTGGGACCTCGCCGCATGTTTCGACGCGGCAATACGCCAGAATCGTGCATCATTGGGTTGCGTCGATCGGTTTGGATTCGACGGTCTGTGGCACCCATACGATGCGGCGGACCAAAGCGACACTGATTTACAAACGCACGAAAAACCTGCGGGCCGTTCAACTGCTACTCGGCCACACCAAGCTGGAGAGCACCGTTCGGTACCTAGTCATCGAGGTCGATGACGCTCTGGAAATCTCAGAGCAGACCGAAATCTAGCCTGAACCCCTGGCCGCACGCTAAGGAGTTCTATGGACGGCGGCGGCCGCTTTTGGCGACGATGCTCGATGCGCGCCATTGCCCACAAGCTGCCAATGGTTCGGTTTGACTATTCGATGCCGGCAGGAAAAGTTTTCGTTTCCGCGACAGCAATCCAGTCCGCGACCCCAGAAGAGACAGGCGGGCTCGCAAATACTTGACATAGTCCACTTCATCTTTTATATTTAACCTGTAGGTTAATTAACCTAACGGGGTAATAGTATGCAAGATCATCTCAGTCAGACTTTTGCTGCACTCGCGGACCCGACCCGGCGGGCGGTGCTGGCCCAACTCTCGAAAGGGGAAGCCAACGTTTCCGATCTGGCCAGGCCATTTCTGAAAACCATGAGCCTGGTCGCGGTCACGAAACACATCAAGGTTCTAGAAAGTGCCGGCCTGATTACCAAGAGCCGGCAAGCCCAGTGGCGTCCCTGCAATATCAATGGCGAGGCGCTGAGAGATGCGGCCGACTGGATGGAGCAGTATCGGGTTTTCTTTGAAGAGAGTTTCGATCGCCTCGATGCCTACTTGAAGACCGTCAAATCAAAACCGAAGGCGAAAGGAGAAAAAAATGGCCGAAAAAAATAAATCGAATGAAATCCGAATCACACGCGTCTACGATGCAGCAGTTGCGGTCGTCTGGGATGCCTGGACCGACCCCGAGCAGGTGGCGCAATGGTGGGGGCCGCGCGGTTTCACCCTCACCACGCACACCAAGGACTTGCGGCCGGGTGGCAACTGGACCTACACCATGCACGGCCCGGATGGAGTCGACTATCCTAATACGACCCAATACCTGGAAGTTGAAAAGCACGCAAGATTGGTCTATGACCATGGCGCCAGCGATGAACGGCCGCCGATGTTCCGCGTGACCGTCGATTTCTCGGAAAAGCAGGGCAAGACCACGATGGACATGCGCATGAGCTTGCCGACTCCAGAAGCGGCAGAAGAGACGCGAAAATTCATCAAGAAAGCCGGCGGCGATTCAACCTGGGACCGGCTGGCGGAATACCTGGTGAAAGAATCGGGCGGCAAGGAAAATTTCGTCATCAATCGAAGCTTCGATGCGCCGATTGAATTGATGTTCCAGATGTGGACCGATCCAAAACATTTCTCCCAGTGGCTGGCGCCGACCGGATTTCAAATGGAATTCATCAAGGCTGACATCAAGACCGGTGGCAGCACCTTCTATTTCATGAGCGGTAACGGCCTCAAGATGTACGGCCGAGCCCGGTACCTGAAAATAGAACGGCCCGATGGCCTGGTCTACACCCAGCAATTCTGCGACAAGGACGAGAACATCTCACGCCATCCGATGGCGCCGACCTGGCCGGAAACCATGCTGACCACCGTGAAATTGACTGAAGAGGGCCCGGACAGAACGCGCGTGACTGTGACCTGGGAACCGCATGGGGCCACCACGCGTGAAGAGCTTGAAACCTTCATTAATGGAAGAAGCGGCATGACGCAAGGTTGGACGGGGTCGTTTGATAAATTGGAGGCGTACCTGGCGAAGAGTTGAGAGCCCAGGAAGTTGATGTCGGACTAGGGCTGCATGTCATCCCAGCCCCCGTTGCGGCAGGGGTGCCTTAATCGGCAGCTGACGAGAAAATCGAAGGTCAGGTTTGGGTCGGGTTTTGTCACCGCAGCCTACGGAAGTATCCGCTGTATCTGCGGTTTGGCGAAATGTAGCTACATTAGGCAAGAAACGGCCAGGAGCGGTCCGTCACCAATTTTCCATAAAGCAGCCATTCGCATCTTCCTTGCGTATGCTTTCTCAGCTATTCGCTGGCCAGAAAGATATTTAACATGGCGAACCTTTGCAAATCTCTGGCGGTGTTAATACACGGTCAGTTAGCCGAGACAGCTAGATTATTTGCCAGTCCCACAAACTGTTTTACTTCCCGTTTTGTCGCCTACCTCACGTCAGGCGCCTACGTCAAATGACAATTACCCGCGCCACCCATCCGAATTTCGGAATTTGGTTCAAAAGTTTTTTCATCCGCGCTTGGTTTGTTATCGTCGCCCTATTCTTCTTGAGTCTACTTCTCTTAAAGAACGATTTCTCAGTGATCGGCGCGACACTAGCCATTTCTTTTGTCATTGGCATACCTTTTACAATGGGCTATCTTCGATACAGGCTTTACCATATCGACTGCCCAAATTGTCACACTCAATTAAGAACCATTAAAAACAACAGAATGTCCAAATACGAAGCCGCATGTGATCAATGCAAAGTTGTTTGGGATATCGGCGTTGGTATTGGTGATGGCGATTGACCTATGTGCCGCATACAAACAATCAACAGGTGCCAAACCTGACGTTCAAGGCGATGCGGCTGCGCGGCACGGCTTAACTCGGACGTTGAGCGTGCCAGTAAAATTGGGGAGCAGCATGAACTTGATTGAGAGCTTTTTGTTTCCACTCACGCTGGGTGCTGCACTCAGCTGCGGGTTGGTGGCCGGGCTTCTGTTCGCGTTCTCAAACTTCATCATGGGTGCGCTAGAACGTATTCAACCCAGCGCTGGCATCTCGGCCATGCAATCCATCAACACAACGGTTCTGAACCCGGTGTTCTTCGCGGTGTTCTTCGGTGCTGCGGTTCTGAGTCTTCTGCTTGTGTGTTTCTCTCTGCTCAGGTGGCAGCACCCAAGTTCGGCCTGGCTGTTGGCTGGCGGGGTGCTGTATCTGGTCGGTGGCTTCCTGGTCACGGCAGTTTGCAATGTTCCGCTCAACGAAGCGCTTGCAAGCATGGACCCGTTGAAGCCGGAGTCCGTGTCTTTCTGGCGTGAGTACGTTTCCAGATGGAGTACATGGAACCATATCAGAACCATCGCCTCGTTGCTGGCTACGGCGGCATTCAGTGTTGGTTTGTCGCGGCCGGGCTAAAATTTCCATCAAGCAGACATGTCTACGGCATACCGCTGAAGTCAGGCGTTTAAGTGAACACCACGGGAAACATCATGCCGAAGAGACTTTTTCTCCTCATTGCCATCGGCAGCTTAGGCCTGGTCGGCAGGTTGTTGGCGCAGGACTATAAGCCGGCTTTGTGCGGGAGCGCGCTTCCTTATGAGGGCGCACCTCTCTACGGCAAGCGAGTAGAACTGCCGTCGGATTCTCGATTCGTTGCCGGCGCGCTCGACGCGATCGCGGCGCGGCGCCTTGAACTGGCATTGGATACCGCGATGGCGCAGACCGGGGCCACGAACTTGGGCGCAAGTGTCGTCACTCGTGAAACGATGTGGAGCGCCACCCGCTCGCCCCAGGGCACCGTGCCGCCTCGCCGATTCTATTGGGCCAGTGTAGGCAAGGCGTTTACCGCGGTCGTCATCATGCAACTGGTCGACGAAGGCAAGATCAAGTTAGGCGACCCTGTCTCGCGGTGGTTGCCCGAGCTGCCCCAAGGCAAGCTCACGACCATTGACCACCTTTTATTGCACACGTCGGGTTTGTTCAGCGCCAACGAGGATGCTGAGTTTCGCAGGGCACCGCGTTACCTGACACCGGTTGAATCAATCCAAATTGCAATCAAGCACGGCGCCATGTTCTGCCCAGGCCAGGCATGGCGCTACTCGAACACGGGCTACACCATTCTGGGGCAAGTTATCGAAGCCATCGAAGGACGGCCGTACCACGAGGTGGTGAACCGACGCATCTCTGAGCGACTGGGCCTGTCGACACTGCGCGCACTCGGCCCCCTGGATTCGCCCGCCGACCTCGCCCCGCTCACACCAGCCGACGGCTCTAAACCGATGTCGCCCAGTTCCGCCTATGCTGCCGGCGCGATGGTGGGATCGACCGACGACATGCTGCGCTTCTGGCATGCTCTGCTTACTAAGCAGCTTCTTAGCGCCGAGAGCACGTCGCGAATGTTCGAGCACCTGTACCCGATGTTCGACAAAGGAACTTACTACGGCCGAGGCGTGATGCTCTACGTAGTGCCCGACCGAAATGGCGGAACCAAGACTTGGATCGGTCACAGCGGCGGGACTCCCGGTGCCAAGGCGGTAGTCGTGTATTCGCCGACCGATCGGGCCTTTGTGGCGGTCGCGCTTACAGGAGACGGTTCGGTAGAGGCGACCGCCAACCTGCTTCTGACACAACTTGCCGAGCCCAAGTGAATCGCCCAACAATCGGTTGCAGCGGATGGCGCTCCGCGCCGCGCTGAGCCGGCACGCTAGGCGTCACCGATTCCACCTTTCCATTTGCAATGGGCTGTCCGAATGAAAACATCCAGTGCCCCACCGAAGACCATTGATGGATACATCGGATTACATCCGACCGCAGTTCAGGAAAGGCTACGTGCTATCCGGGATGAAGTTCAATCAATTGCACCTAACGCTGAAGAGAAGATCAGCTACGGAACGCCAACCTTCACAATGCGCAGGAACATTTTTCACTTCGCGGCGTTCAAAAATCACATCGGGCTCTATCCCGGAGCAGCTGCGATAGAGGCTTTCGGAGACGACCTGAAGCACTACAAGACTTCGAAAGGGACTATCCAAATCTCTTTGAGCGAAGCCATTCCTATCCCGCTTGTACGGAAATTGGTTCGCTTCAACTTGAAATCACTCGAATCACAGTTCAAAGGCGAGAAGTAGAGAGAAGGCAATGCACGCTCAGCGAGTGCCACCTAATCCTGCCATCGAGCGGACCAGCCTACGGCGGTCCACTTAAGTCAAACGATACGCGTCAATATCTAGATAGGCCGCCATGGTTACTCGACGAGATTTTATTGTTTCCACATCGGCAACCATTGGCGGGTTGGCGACCCTGTCTTCATGCTCATCGGGAAGCACCGCCGACAGCTACGAACTTGCCGTAAGCCGTACTTGGCATCACAGCAAGGTGGACGCTGGCGACAGGTCAGCGCTGCTGCACGAACTCGTGCGCTACGCGACCTTGGCACCGTCCAGTCACAATACCCAATGCTGGAAGTTTCACCTTGAAAACCGTTCCATTTCAATCTTGCCCGATTTGTCGCGAAGATGTCCCGCAGTAGACCCCGATGATCACCACCTGTTCGTTTCGATCGGGTGCGCAACCGAAAACCTGATACAGGCTGCGCTAGCCTATGGGCTAAATGGGAATGTCATTTTCGATGATTCTGCGGGTAAGGCACTACAGATATCGCTGGAGCCAACCAAAGCCGTTGCGACTACGTTGTTTAACGCGATACCGGAACGCCAGAGCACGCGAGCCGAGTACGACGGGAAATCAATTTCCACGATTGAGCTTGCGATGCTGGAGAGAGCTGGCAACGGCAATGGCGTTCGGATCATTCTCCTCACTGAGCGCGAGGCAATGGAGAAAGTGCTTGAATACGTCGTTCAGGGAAATACGACTCAAATGAATGACCCGGCTTTCGTCGACGAACTGAAAGCATGGATTCGTTTCAGTGCCGACGACGCAGTCAGGACGGCCGACGGGCTGTACGCAGCATCGACGGGAAATCCGTCCGTACCGTCGTGGCTGGGCAGCCTGCTCTTTGGTTTTTTCTTCAGGCCAAAGAACGAGAACGACAAATACGCGAAGCATGTGCGCAGTTCGGCCGGAATAGCGATTTTCGTCTCGGAGACTGAGAACCCTGCACAATGGATCGAAGTCGGGCGTTGCTACGAGCGCTTTGCGCTCCAGTCTACGGCCTTGGGCATCCGCAATGCGATGCTCAATCAACCCGTGGAAGTGTCCGCACTGAGGCCGCAGTTTGCGGCCTTCCTCGGTGTCGGTGGACGCAGGCCTGATTTGGTTGTTCGCTTCGGCCGAGGGCCGAAGTTGCCGCCCTCGCTGCGCCGTCCCGTGGAAGCTGTTCTGACTTGACTACGCGATGCATCAATGCCGGTCTTGCTTACTTCGCATTGACGTTTGGCGCCGGCTTCGTCCTGGGGGCGCTGCGCGTTTCGTTCTTGGTGCCGCGCCTGGGAGAGCGTTTTTCGGAACTAAGCGAGATGCCGTTCATGTTTGTCGTTATCCTGCTCGCAGCGAGATTCGTCATAAGGCGATTCGCCATACCACCTTCCATGCTGGCTCGCCTCGGCACGGGACTTCTCGCCCTCGGGCTATTGCTTGCCGCCGAACTGTTGCTGGCCGTGGTCTTGCAAGATCGATCACTTACGGATTATGTCACCAGTCGCGACCCCGTCTCTGGAAGCGCATACCTAGCAATGCTAGTGCTTTTCGCGGTGATGCCAATTCTCGTCGCACCAAAACCTATCACCCGGGAGCTTAAGTCGTGAGCCGCGCAGCCCCGGTAAATTCTCAGTTGAAGCACCGGTGTCCTTCGCGGTCACGGGGGCGGTTTGGGTCGGCAGCACGCCTTCGCGGAATTGAAATGCTGCCGCTCGGCGATATTTACTTCCGAGAGGCACGGTAACCGCTTCATTGCGGAGATTGTTGGAACGTAACCCCACGGTCGGCTTTGGCCGAACTCCGGAAGTTCCCTCACCGAATTTGAACGTTGGCCAGCCATGCGCGCGGGCATTGCCTTGGGAGGACAACAGACCAACGCCACAAGTATCCTACCCACCGGCACGAATGCCAAAACCCGACTACCTGCTATGCTTTTCACGTCACCATTGCAAAGACGTCATCGACATGATCCGCCACGGCAACCACCTCCGTCTGACCGCAGCAGAACGGCAATGCTACCAAGCCGACACCGGTTGTAGCCAGATTCCAACGACCGTCGAAGACTACAACCGCCAACTGCGCAAGATCGCAGCCGTGTGGGAAGCCGAAGATATGCCAGAGGCTAAGTTACTCGCGCACCTGAGCCGCATGCAGCAGATCGATGCGTCAGCGGAGACGGTGACCCTCCTCGTCACTACCTTACTGGCAGAAATGCAGGATGCCAAAGCAGCACGCGAGCTTGACGACGGGCAATGAACATCGACCATCACGCCCTCTGCCCCTTGAGGCGCGTTATCGAGTCCTGCCCAGATATCCGGCGTCTTTGAACAACCCCCACCACACCTGAACGGTACTTAGCAGCGCAAATAGCGCGCCGCCAATCAGCAGCGCCTCGCCGGTGACACCCACAAGCAACCCATAGGGCTCCGCCATAGTCTGGCCGAGGCTGACGAGTCCCAGCCCTGCCAGACCCAGTATCGCCAGACCCGTGATCGCGGTCAGCACGCTAGCCAGCGCACTGCGCAGTGGCTGTATGTCACCCCTGAAGCCAGTCCAGAATTTCTGGAACATATTTACATCGTCCTCTTTAACGTTGGCCGTTCGTCACGCCGCACACTTAACTGCGCGTTGAACACTTGAACCCCCAGCTGGAGGCTCGACTTCGGCCTGGCGCACCCTTAATCATTAATGCGGATGTAGCGTACCTGGGGTTTTACCGTCGCGGCAGGTTTAGGATCATTCTCATAGTGTGCATGCGAACGCAGCGCACTGTGTTTCGCCAACGGTCGGGCCGGGGTGAGCGGCGCACTTATGGCCACCGATGGCACTTGGGCTGCGGCAATCGGCGCCGGCGCCCTTGCAGCTGGCACGGTCTCTATGGCTTTGGCTTGCACGTTGACTTTTGTGGGTGGTACGGTCGGCGTAACAGGCAGGTCGTGGGCGCGTTGCATAGCCTTGGCGGATCGGGACGCCGTCATCACAAACATCAGACTGCCCGCAACGGCGAATACCGTGGCCAGGGTCGCGGTGATCATCGCTTTGCGACCGGCACCGCGCATTCTTGATATCGCCCCCTCCACTTCGGCCGCTTCCGCCATCACTGCCTTGCCGGTGCACCCCACAATGATCGTCACCAGATGCATCAGACTGGGAATGGCCGGAATCAAACTCAGCCCCGGCGTCATGTCGAAGATGGCGGCCAATACCACAAAGACCGGCAGGTAGCCCTTCCCCATAACCCGGCCGCGCAGCCACGACAGCGTGGTAAGGATGACCAGAAACCAGACATGCATCCACCATTGCGGCGTCGGCCCCAGGCCCATCGCGGCGCTGAAGGCATTGACCCAGCTCGAGTTGGAACCGAAATACGGCAGGATGTAGGTCGGTACCGCCAACAGGAGGTAGGTGATGACAAAGGCTAAGGAGCTACGGGCGATGAACATGGTTGATCTCGGTGTCATTACCGCCCCATCCACCACAATCGCCAGGCTCCGTCATCCATTTTCCGGAGTTCGTAGTTGACACTGACGGTCTCGCCACTGTCATCGGCAAAGTATACCGCTCGAAAAACGAGGCCATTCAGGGCTGGCATTGACCAGTTGTCAATGGTACGGATATTCAGACATTTGTTTTTGTCGTGATACCACACATTTGAAAGTGGGTACGAGTGCGTCGCACGCATATCCCGACCCGGCGCTGCCCAAATATTCAGTCGTAGCAAGCCGTCATCTTCCTTGACGCACTGATGAATCGCCAAGATTTTCTTGACGTTAGGCAAAGCTTCCTCCATCGCCGCACGCGTGCGGGTATCAGGCGGTATGATCAATTGCGTCTGCTCCTGCTTGGTCGCTTCCGGCATTACCGCCAGCGTTGCGGGTTTTGCGCTGGCGCCTGCTTGGCCATTATTTTTTGCATTGATGGCCGCCATGTCGCGATTGAATTTATCCATTTCCGCCGGGGTGCATCCGGCGATGGCTATGACCAGTGCGACAGTGCCTACCAGTTTTATCGTTTTTTTTGACACAACCTACCCCCTGAGTGATGTATGCGATCAGGGTAGATTTGTAGATTATATTCCGTGGATTGTCAATCTCTAACGTTCCATCCTTCGTCGGATGGAACAGGGCTTCGAACAGATCAGGCAAAGCCTGGCGGACAACGTCAGGCGACTACGACGTGAAGCCGGCTTAAGCCAGGAGGCGCTCGCGCTCTCTGCCGACGTCGATCGGACTTATGTCTCGCAGATTGAGCGGGGCATCGGCAATCCCTCGTTGCTGATTCTGTCTCGCTTATGCGAGATCCTGGATGTGGGGGTGGCCGACCTCCTCATTGCACCACCGGTGCGTCATCGCAAGTAACGCCACTCAAGGTCAAGCGCCTAGTGTCACGCTAAGTGAGTGGCATCAAGTATCAGTAACCGGATCGCCCTCACCGTTCAATGCGCACCACGCCATTGAGCCAGGCCAGTGTCACCGTCACCAGCGTCAGCATCGCCAGCAGGAAGTAGACCGGGTGTGCCGGCATCAGGGGTGCGGCGACGCAGGGTGCAGCCAGGCCAATCAAATAGGCACGATAGCGTTTCATTCTTGTTCCTCTCGTTTGGTCAATAGGTTTGCTTGACATACCTGCGCTCTGACCATTTCCCGATTTGTAAGTTGCGCGATTTGGACTTTCTGCAAGGATGACATCGTGATTTACCACGATGGAGTCTTAAATGGAAACCCCTGTTGCACGATGGACCGGCCTCACGGTGGCCGGCGTTTCACTCGCCGTATCGGGCGCCATGGCGCTACTGGCACTCAGCGATGGCCTGTGGCCCGCTACACCCTCTCTGGCCAGGTGGCCCAACAGCACGCTGAGCAGGTCTGTGTGCGTCTGCCAGGTTGCCAGTCCCTCAAACTGGACGCCGGTTACGACTGGCGCAATGCCACTCGGCGCGTCATCTATCACCTGCAGTTGAATGGCGATGGAATTCGGGTGGGAAGTGGCGTGGGAATAGGCGAGCGCAACCAGCTCGCCACCACCCTGCCGCAGCTCGTCCGTGAAGAGACCAGCGGACTTCTGCACTGGACGCTAGGCGCACCTGCGGTGCTCGACGTCGCGATCCGTTCGGGGAGCCCCACCCTGCCCCACCCCACCCTTAAACCCCACGCCAATGGAGGCCACACATGGAGCTGATCCACGATACCTTTTATTGCATCCGGGCGATGGTCATCATGCTCTGGCTGTACGCCCGCATGGTGTCGGGCTTAATCTTTTACTGGGCCCCGGCGTTCCTCATCAATTACTTGGTGGGGACAGACAGCTATGCCGCGCCCTTGGGTGACCGCCTGGGACCTTCTGCGCTTTGGTGGCTGGTCGTGCCGGCACTCGCGCTGTCGCTCATGAATGTGGTGCGCTTTGTGCAGGACCGTGCGGTACGCCATTGGGACGACGAAGGCCTGATGGAGACGGTGGTGATTTTCAGTGGGGGGATGATTCTGTTCTGGCTGTGGCTGCATGATGCCTATGCGCTCCTCTGGCCATCGCTCATCTTCACTGGATTGATCGCCGCGACGCGGGGGCTGGATCTGGTGGCGGCTGGGCCGGGGGTCGTGACTGCAACGCGTGCCGCAGTTCCCGCTGCGAACCCCACCGGAGGTACGACCGTCAGTGACGCCAGGGCACCGGGCTTTATCGCCGTGCCGGCGCGCCACACCTTCGCCGAGGTGGACGGCATGGAGGGCGTCAAGCACGAGCTGCTGGCCTTTGGGGAGGAAGCTTTGGTCACCCAGGCGGAAGCGGTGCAGTTCCGCAAGACCGATCCCGGCAAGACCTTCCGCAATGGCGCCCTGCTCTTTGGCAGTCCGGGTAATGGCAAGACTTATCTAGCAGAAGCCTTGGCCGGGGAATTGGGTATTGGGTTTCTGACAGTGAGCATCGCCCGGCTGCAATCCATGTGGATAGGTCAGACCACAGAACGGGTGGTGGAGGCGTTTGCCTGTGCAGTAGCGCAAGCACCTTGTGTGTTGCTGCTCGATGAGATCGATGCGGTGCTGGGGGATCGTGGGGCCATGAACGATGCCGGTTCGGAGACACCGAAACTCGTGAATGCGCTGCTGACGGAATTAACCAGCATCCGCGGTAAGGGGGTAGTGGTCATGGCCGCCACCAACTATCCGGATCGATTGGATGCGGCTGGCCGACGTGAGGGACGTTTCGATGTGAAGCTGGAGATTCCGGCACCCGACATGGCGGCGCGTCTGGGCATCCTTAAACGGGGACTGAGGGATACGTCGCGGCTGCGGTCAGGCAGCCTGGAGATGGCGGCACGCCACTTTGCGGGATTCTCCGTCGTGCGATTGCAGGCCATCGCCAAGCTGGTGCGCGATCAACTGGTGCGGCAGCCGACTGGGGAGGTGCGCTTCGCGTCTCTCTTGGCGGCATTGCGCAAGGTGCAGGGGGTGGATCAGGCGGCCTTGCGGGACGTGCCGGATCTGGCCTCGCTGGTATTAAAACCCACGGCGCAGCGGGAACTGGGCCGTCTCTCGGGAATGATGCAGGACATCGAGGGGACGGAACGGGCCGGCGGTGCGCTCCAGGCGGGGGCGGTGTTCTATGGGCCTCCGGGGACCGGCAAGACTTTGTGTGCCCAGGCGCTGGCGAAAGCCACGGGCTGGACCTTCATTCCAACAACCGGCCAAGACCTGGTGCGTAGTGACGATGCCATGGACAAGCTCATAGCACGGGCTTCCGACTTACGACCCGCCATGGTGTTCATCGATGAGGCGGATGACATCCTGGCAGATCGGAATTACTCACCGCACACCAAGATGGCGACGAACAAGTTGCTGACGCTGCTGGATGGGGCGGGAGGACGGGTACCGGATGTGTTGTTCGTCGCAGCGACGAACAATCCGGACTTGTTTGATAGCGCGTCGGTCAGACGCTTCCCGGTGAAGATCGAGTTTGCGCTGCCGGGGGACGTGGAGATTGCGGAGTATGTGACGACCTGGCTGGCGGGATTGAGTCTGCCGGTGGAGGCAGGCGTGACGGTGGAGTTCGCCGTGGCGACGCTTATGGGCTCGAGTATCGCGGATATCCGGGTGGCGTTGCAGGAGGCGGTGAACATCGCCATCGCCGAACGGACACAGTCGAGTGTGCTGGAACGGGGTCTGAGCCGGGGTGATCTGGTGCGGGCGGTGAAGAGTTTGTCGTTTGGACACTGAGGGAGACTGCAAATGACGATACGACGCGTTGATTTCATGTCCCGTGCCAAGGCGGAAGCTTTGGCGGATAGAACTGACCTGGCGATTATCAGCATTACTGAGCCGGAGAGCACGCCAGCGCTGCTGGCGTTGCCGGAGGATCGCATGCTTCGGCTGGTGTTTCACGATGTGGATGAGCCGGGTATTGATGACTCGGTTCCTGATGCCCCAGAGACTGACAGGTCCTGGGTGTTGTTTGATCTGCGGCATGCTAAGAGGCTGATCCGCTTTGTGCAGAACCTGGATGCGGCGGAGTACGACTTTGACCTGGTCGTGCATTGCCGGGCGGGGATCTCCCGCTCGGCGGCGGTGGCGCTGTATGTGGCAGCCGAGACGGGGTGTCTGTTTCCAAGGAAGCCCTTGGCGGGGTTTGCCAATTCGTGGGTGTTGAGGACCTTGGCGCTGCCTAGCGGCCTTCATTTGCAACGGCCTAGAGCGCTGCCGAAGCGGGAGCAATTCCTGGTGGGTGTGACGCGGGATTTTGAAAAGGAACTGGTGAGGGTGGTGACGACGAACCTCGGCACGCGGGAGGTGACTGATTTGAAGGGGCCTATCTTGGAGGTGCTGGACCTCGCGGCGGCGGGGATTCGACGGATGGCGGGCTTTCGTCATCCGCCGCCCGCGCATCAGGTGAGGAATTGGGATGAGTTGGAAGGTGGAGGTGGAGGTGGAATTGGGGATACGGGGTTGGCGGGAGGAAGGACGACGTCTGATGGGGTCGCGTGGGCGGACGCGGGTGCAACATTCGTACCCCCTGAATGAGTGACATGCGCAACCGCGTTCAGGCGGTGCAGGCGGCGGAAGATGGCGGCGACGTTTTGCTCGGTGGGCTTGGCTAGTGTGCGTTTGCGGCCGCTGTAGCCGCAGCGTGGGAATCTGGGCTATACATAAATCCTGCGTCGGCCAGGACAGTGCGACTTGAAACGTTCTGCATATTGTTTATCGTGAAAAACGACGCCGCAGCGCCGACGGGCTGAACACTTCGCGAGCCAGCAGCAGGAAGAAATACATGTCCTCAACGAAATAGCGGCGGAACATGCGCCGCGGTTCCTGCAAAAAGCGATAAAACCATTCCAGACCGTTGCGCTGCATCCAAAGGGGCGCGCGTTTGGTGAGGCCGCACACCACATCGAAAGTACCGCCGACGCCCATCGCGAAGGGGACTTGCATTTCTGCCTGATAGCGGGCGAGAAACTCTTCCTTCTTAGGTGAACTGATTGCCACGAAAAGCAGGTCCGGCTGCGCCGCCTTGATTGTCGCGACCACGCCGCCTTCCTCAGCACTTGTCCAATAGCCATCCCGATAACCGACGATCCGCAAGCGGGGATGGCGCTGTAGCAGCGTCAGCGAAACACTTTCAACAACTTCCAGCCGTGCCCCAAGGAAATACACGCACCAGCCACGCACCGCCGCGCGTTCGACGAGCGCTTCGAAAAGATCAACCCCGGCGACGCGCGCTTTCAGCGGCTGTCCTAGCAGGCGCGATGCCCATACCACCGGCATGCCATCAACATTGATCAAGTCGCAGCGATTGATAATTTCGCGCAACGCAGGATTCCAGTGCGCCTTGACGATTTTGTCGACGTTGACCACCACATGCTGATGCGGCTCGCCCGACTTCACAAAGGATTCGATCGTCTGTAGCGTCTCTTCCATGTCGAGGTTATCGACGCCGCATCCCATGATTTCTATCCTCGGCGAGACGCTTGCCGGTGTACCCATTCCGATGCACTCCCTTGATCAATATTTTGACGATATGCACCGCTGCAAAGCCGCACAGGTCAATGCCCAAATGGCTTTTTGGCTTAGCGGTGCGAGCAAACCATCGGTGCGATGTTCGTTGGCTCAGATCGTCCCTCTCGACAAACAGCCGAGATATGGAATCCACACTAGTATTGTTACAGGGCAATGTTGCGGGACTTTTAAGACTGCGGAGTGCGTCCAACAGAATTCGAGCGAAGCCACACTTGGGCTATAGAGGCGTCAGTTTACTGATCCGTTTTGCTCAATCCATATTGCGAGTGACAGCAACGCAAAGATCTGCCGGCCACGATTGCGGCCAGATTCGCAGTGATCGGACAACAGGCCTCGAATCACTCGTAAATTCAGGAGTCCATCCAACGCACATCCCTTTTCTGCGATCAATGAGGCAACTCTGTCCCTCCAGGCGCCGCGTATCCATTCGCTAAAAGGCACTTCGAAACCCAGCTTGGGACGGTTGATAATATCGCTAGGCAGAAACAGTCGTGCTGCCCGCTTATGAACAATTTTGCCACGGCCAGGCGCAGTTCGATATTGGCGCGGAAGGCTCTCAACAAAACGCACTAGCTCGAAATCAAGCATAGGCACCCTCGTCTCCAATGAATGCGCCATGGACACCTTATCGCCGTACAAGAGCAAATCGTCGGCCAAGTTCATACGCATATCCACAGCCATCATTGCGGCTGTCGCGTCGCTGTTTTCACCGCCTAGTATGTCGAGCCAGTATTGGATACGACGATCGGCGTCACCGCAGTCTGCGCGATTGCTTAAATGCAGTCGGTCGACGTCATCGAACAACTCATAAAAAAGCCGGAAACTCTTTGCGCGTTTCCGCTCGGCGACACCACGGATGGCACGCCGAAGGGATTCATTTTGCAGTCCACGTACCCAACCATCGGGCGCCACACCAGAAAGCGTTTGCGTCACCCAATGATCGCTCCACAGGACTCCTTGATAGCGTCGATAACCACCTAAGGGCTCGTCGCCCCCCTGCCCTGTCAATACGACCTCGACATCTTGTCGGGCACGCTGGATGAGGTTCCACATAGGCAGTATCGAAGTCGTGCCCAGCGGTTCCTCCACGGACCCAAGAGAAGGGCGCAAGCTCCGCCAGATGTCCTCGGGACCAACGCGAACCTCGGTGAAAGGTAGCCCAAGCACTTCGGCAGTGTGGCGAGCGCCTTCAAGTTCGCATTCGGCAGGGCTGCCCTCGAAGCCGACGGAGTAACAGGGCAAGCGTCGCCCCAGATTCCGAGCACTGGCCGCCACCATGGCTGAATCGATGCCAGCGGAGAGCAATATGCCGACTGGCACATCCGACAATAGCTGACGTTCGACTGAACGATGAAATTCTTGCAGGTACGTCTGCGTCGCATCTTCAAAATTACCGGAGAACTTCTGGATCGGTGCATACAAATGCGGCTTTTTTATCAAATTCAATGCGGTCAGATCGACCTCAAGCGTGTGCCCCGGTTCCAGACGTTGCAATCCTGCGATCAATGTCGACGGCGATGGCACATACCGCAACGTCAGATAAGTCTGCAAGGCCTCCCCATCAACGACGAAAGGCTGCTTGCTGAGTTGGCGCAGGCCTCGAAGTTCCGAACAGAATGCGAAGCGCCCGCCCTTCGATGAGAAATAGAGCGGTTTAATGCCGTACGGATCGCGCACCAGATACAGTTTTTGTTCTTGATGATCGACGGCGGCAAAGGCGAACATGCCATTTAGCCTGGAAATCGTCCCGTCTAGCCCCCATTGTGATAAGGCTTCCACCAGGGTCTCGGTATCCGAGTGGCCACGCCATGAGTTAGAAAGCTGTTTGCGAAGATCGAGGTGGTTGTAAATCTCGCCGTTGAAAGAGATCAGCCAGCGTCCGTCCCTGCTTGTCATCGGCTGATGGCCGGCAGAAGTCAGATCGAGAATCGAAAGGCGGGTATGGCCCAGCCACGCCCCCCCGCCACCCTTGAGGCTGAATCGCGTTTCGCCATTCGCATCCGGGCCACGCTGTCTTAACGAGGCGAGTATCGCGGCCGCATCCACGGAGGCATGACTGGCATCCAACGAAAAATAACCGGCGATACCACACATTATGAAATCCCTGAGCCGAACGAAGTAGGATCAAACGCCATCGACGGAGCCAGACTCGGCCCTCGATAACAGGCGTGCGTAGATTTTTTCTATGGCACCTATGTTTTGCTCGTGCAAAAAGCCACTCATGATCTTTTGCCTGGCCGCCTTCCGCATCTGGGCCGCACGCTCAGGCTGTCCAACGACGGTACTAATTGCTTTAGCCAAGGAAGGTACGTCGCCTGGATTCACCAGCAAGCCCTCCACACCGTCGGTAACAACATCGGTAACGCCGCCCACAGGCGTCACGATCACCGCGTTGCTGTGAGCCATGGCCTCCAGCAGACTGACCGGCAGGCCCTCGAAATACGACGGCAATACAAAGACTCCGCATCGATCCAGCCAGCGCAGTTTTTCGTTCCCCTCTATCCACCCGAGCAATTCGACCTCGCGCTGTAGCCTACGGGCACGTATCGCCTCGACAGCGACTTCAGTAATCGCACCACCGCAATAAAGTCGTACCGCGGGATAAGTTTTCTTTACCTCGACTAACGCATCGAGCAAATCAAAAAAGCCTTTGTCCCGAATGAGTCGTCCCAGAAACAGCAAAGCATTCGGATTCTTGCCCGGCGCCTCATTGGCAACGTGCGCCACCGAGTTGTAGACGATTTGTACAGAAGCGTTAGGAGCGAGGCAATGCACCTTATCCGACCACTGGGACGACAGAACGATAACGACCTTACTGTGGCGAAAGATGAATCGAACAAGAGCACGACCGAGAGCGCCGGCTCTTCTTGTATAAAAGCCATCGAAGTCACCACCATGCAAGTGGAATACAAGCGACCTCCGGGCCACTATCGTTACTAGAGAAAATATAGACTTGCGCCAAAAGCTGGCATCAGAAGATGCATGGACATGTACGATTGCCAGCGAACGGCCAGTGAGCAAATAAATGAAGCGCCAGAAGGCTGCGATAAACGCAAAGAGTTTGGGCGCGCGCGAAGCATCTACGTGCGACCTCACGTAAATGATGGGCCAACGATCAAATAGTCCCCAGTTTCTGTATTCCTGGACAACCGACGCAACCCCACCCCTGCCGTTAATGTCAGTGCCGATCATTGCAATAACACGATGCCCTCCCCCCGGTCTATGGCAGTATGTATCGCTCGTCAATTCGAAATGTCCCTATGCGTTTTGACGTCGCTGCACAAAGTACAGTCACGGCAATGAAAATCCGTACATAACGCCAGGGCATTCCTTTGACACATTTGTAGCGTCTCAGAAGGCTCTTTCGTATTCACGACGTCGTACCTTCCACATCGATTACGGCAACAAACGTGGCCGGGCCCGCAATTTCAGCGTGCCAGCTTGCCGTCCATGCCGGTGTCTTGAGGCCGAAACGGCGCGATACCCACCCGGCCGGCCGCCCTTCGTTTCCCTGCCACAGACTCAAGACTGCCGACTTCCCACGCATTTCCAGCGCGAGCTGGTGTCCATCGCGACACACCGTCAGCCGGCCATCGCTTTCACGCACAGAGCATTGCTCAGAAAAGTGCCAATTGATATCGACTTTGTGCAAGCCTGCGCACAAAATGTCATCCGTGACTGTCAGTCTTTGCAAGGTCTTGTCGTAATGCAGTGTGCGGCGGTGAACGACCGGGTCGTCCAGGCGCTGATAACCATCATGACTCCCGACCCACAGGTCGCTGTCCGCGTCAGAGCGCCAGGACTCAAGCGTAGATTTCGCCTTGCGCAGCCAGATAAAGTTACCGCCCGGTTCCGACTGATCTACGCCATCCACACAGACGGTGTTATGGGCTGTGGTGCCGCGAAAATAGTCGCGCCACTTCCGCTCGGTGTTATACGCATAGGTGCCTGGGTCGACGAGAAACTCTTTACCGCCGACCGACAGGGTTATGGACAGCGCGTCAGCATGACCATGAGCGGCGATACTCAGATAGCCTATCGGCCCAGCATCGGCTACAACGCGAACTTCTTCCGGCGTCTCAAACCGATCGCCCAGAATGCAGTATCCCGAATCAGGGAAGCTACGGCGCACCGGCAATCCGACCGGTTTAGCGTTCAACTCGCTGAACGTTTCGCGCGCACGATCACCCAGCAACCAGACTGTCTGATCGTCCAAGCGCCCAGCTTTGGCACAAAAATCGCGCCGACGAAATATCACGGCCCCTGTCGCCAACAGCGAGCGGAAGGGGCACCAAGCCGTTTCTTGAGAAAGGCGCATCACGAGGCCATCGTCGGCGTCGCCGACCATAGGCACGTTGCCGCCGACATCCATTACCGACACAATGAATTCGAGCATGGCCTCTACACGCGCCCAGTAGGGGCCATCGAAATCGGCCCCTACTGAGCGCGCCGCCAAACCCGCGACCAGCAGAAAACTCAGCACGAATTGCTGGTAGGCGAACGCCTGCTCGCGATTCCCGCCATCGGGCGCATTCTGTAACAGCACCTCACGATCAAGTATTAAGCGCGCTGTCGCGCCCCATGCCCGAACTTCGGGCCAGATCGGCCACGTCGTCGCGGCGACAAACAGCCCCGTCGCCTCACCGATTAGGTGATTGTTAGCTGAGGAGTATCGTGAGAAACGATGGCGGATAAAATGCATATGCTGAAAAATCGATGCCAGCCATCTGTCGCGCAGATCGGCACCGGCTGCGCCGGCGAACAACAGTGACTCGCCACCGCCGATGAGTTGCCAGGCGATAGACCAGTTGATCAGGCGGATTCCTGCTTCCAATGAACTGCACCAATTCGGCCCGAGCAAGTAGGGGCATTCGTCTAACCACGACTCAATCTGTAAACGCAGCGCTTCCAGATGCTCCTGACTACCTGTGAGTGCATAGGCTTGGGCGATCGTCACCAATTGCAAGTGACGATTCGGTTCCCATACATACTTGATGTCCGCCCCGCTCCCAAGGCTTCGGTAATTGAGATGCAGCCCGAAGCTAACTGGAAGCTCGGTACCGCTACAAGGATCGCGATTCCAGCGCGGCGGACGGCCGAGCGGAGCACGATGCAGCGCGAACACGTCTAGCCATCCGTCTGCAATGGCGGCCGTTGCTGTAATGTAGGGTTCTGCAGCAACTGTGGGGAGCATAGATACATAGCGACACATTCCATCGTTTGCTTCTGCGGACGGCACGCGTTCGGCAGTGAGCGCGCCGTGACGTTGCAGCTTCGCACGCAGCGCCTCCTGGATGCGGTGCCCTATCTCGCTCACGGACATGCAGCGCAGCCGATTGATTCTCCAAAATATCTTCTCGCGAAAAAAAGTCGTACTCATACCTGGCCGCCATTCAGAATTGGGGAGGCAGGTACGATGCCAAGTACGCGATTGGCGGCTTCACTCTGAGGGGTCATACGGCGCAGTGAATGTCGATATTCGAATTGCTGTCGCACGGTTTGCGCCATGTGATCGCGCGAGGAGCTCAGTGTCAAAAATTCCCCAGCCGACGTCATGCCCCAGCGTTTTCTATGAAGGCCGCACCGAGATACCCCGAAATATCGAGCTGCTGGATGAGCATCTGTTGCTTGCCCCGGGCTGTGCGCGGAATGCGTTCTACGCGATTGATGGCAACGACACACCCACCTTGTGTCTTCTCGACCAAGGCCGACTGGATCTTTCGTACGGATTCTGGTGCAAGCTCAGTCTGCGAAACGATGTTCAAAACGAGGTGGCCCGGTTCGTGCTGCTCGTACTGGATCGCATCCACGTCGGCAAGTTGAGAAAAATGTGCTGCGCCGAGTGTACAAACGGATATCAAACGCTGGTCGCGGCAAACGACGAATTCTTGTAGGCGCCCCTCGATACGCTCCAGCACGGGATATCCAGGCAGTTCCGGATGCGGGCTATCCGACCACGTGCCGAAGTCGCCCGTGCGATAGCGTACGAGTGGCATGACAAAATTATCGAAACTGGTGCCAACGATTTCGCCCAGCACACCCGGCTCGGTGATCGGGTTGCCCGACGGATCGACCAGTTCCAGATATCCGTAAAGCGGCCAAAAGAAATAGCGGTCATCGTCTGGCATCGAAGCAGCCAGCAGGACACGCTCGGTGTGGCCATACCCCTTCAGGACAGGGCACGAAAATACCCGCCGCAACAAATCCATCTGAAATGGATAGACATTTTCCGAATTTAGCTGGACACCTTTTACGCGTGAAGTGATATCAGGCTCTGGATGTTCGTCAAGCCACTTCGCAAGCGGATAAAGCGCCGAAGGAAACGCTTGAATAAACGACGGCTTCCATTCTTTCAGCGCTTTCACGTACTCGGGCATATAGCGCGCTTCGAGGTGGTCGCTACTCAGGATCAGATGACGTTTGATAGGCTCATACATCCACAAGCGGCCACCAGGCTTGCTGGCTGAGCGCACCGTGCGCCCACGAAGGCTCAGAATCACATCCTCCCCGTGCAAACCCGCCCGACAGTCAAAGTCGGCGAAATAGGCGCGCTCTTTCGGGCGTGTCACATGCTTGTGCGCATAGAACATCATTGGGTGGGCAGTCGACCCGCCGGTGAACATGCGAAGACGATCACGTTCTTGGTACGAGGACGACAAGAACGAACCCACGTCTACTTTGATGCTTGCCTTGTCAGAGAAGGGCAAACGAGCCAATATTTCCCGCGGCGCAAGCCCAGCGTAAAGCAAGTGCCGGCGGGACTGAAACGCTGGAACCGTTTTAAGCGCCACTTCCAAAGTGGCCTGCAGCTTGCGCTCCACTTCGTTCTCAATCTTGTTGAGGTGCCTGCCGCGCTCAAGTTCTCGCTCAAACCGGGAATACTGTCGTCCATATTTAATCGCGCTTGGCAATGCGGAATAAAGCGTCCCGACCGATGACTTCACCCACTGAGGCGAAGCGACGTAGGCCGAAAGTAGTGGATGCAGAATATCTTCGAGCGCCATGAGGGCACTTCTAAGCCGCCGCAACGACGTCAGACGCAGGTGTCCTGGCCCGCTGGTGGCAGTCAGACAGCATGTTTCCCCGCCTCTTGATCTCTATAAAGTACTCGGCCGTCGACATCACAAGACCCGTATTGTTCTTTTACTGCTTGTGACATTCAACAATCACATTGAATCCCATACGGTTGAACGGGAAACGCTTAGACTGTTTGAGTGGTAACTGCCAACGTCCGATAACTGGCAGTCGTCCTGCGTAGTAGTAGCCAGTTATGCGGTCCACTAAAAATCCGTTCAATTTCAATAGGTGCAGAATCTCGCCCGATGAGTAAATGTGTACATGCGTGGAATCCCACGCCTGCCATTTTCCCGCCCTTCTTATTTTTTCACTCCAGTAATAACCGCCGAGGCCTTCAGGCGAAAAGCGATTGGGTGTAGAAATAATCAATCGCCCACCTGGCTTAAGGACTCGATGGATATGCTTCAGCAGCGCCTCGCCGCGGCTAGGCGGCATGTGTTCAATGATCTCCAGGGCGACAGCGAAACCATAGTGATCACCCGGTAGTGCGGACAGAACACTCGAGGCATCGCCCACATGGCTTTCATCCGCATACTGGCTGGCATTTGCGATATTTTCACTGTCGCTATCGATGGAAGTCGTTTTCCATCCTCTGGATGAGAGTTGCATAGTGAAATATCCCGGGCCGCAACCGATATCGACTGCGGGACTGGCGTCGCCAACGGGTATCAACGCTTCAATAACATTTTTGCGATCTACCTCATAAGGACCGTCATACTTTGTAAAATCGAATGGCGTATTCGAGGGCTTATACTGATCAATGGATTGCATTGCGGATCCTTGCCATCAAACGCTTGCAAACCAGAACGAGCGATCAGTGGCAGATCACTTCGACTGAGGATAATGGAGTGCGCCGTATTTCCCGATATTGGGGGCGCTTCGAGCATTTAAGCTCGAATGATTATCGGACGGCCATGTTACGGCTTTATGAGGACCAGGCCGTCACGAGGTGGGATCGTCAATGCCGTGACCAGTTGACCGTCGTTAGTCCGCGGATCCTGGCCTCCTGACAATCGCCGCCAGCCCTCGCCCAGTATCAGCATTCTTGGCTTGTCGGTTGGATTGACAAGCGCCATACCGTTCGCGAATAGGCGCCGATAGACGCCGTTACGCCAGGGCGCTTTTTGCGGTGGGTCTATCGCGTTGCCGAGCCTGACTTCATACTCGTCAAACCACGGAACCACCCCTCGCCCCGCGTCATCATCTGAAAATGAAAAATAGCCGTCATCGAGCAGGCAGGACGCATAGGCATAACGAAAAAAACGATAATCCGCTATCTTCCACGCTACATTAAAAGCGACTAGTTTCGGCGGCAACAGGTTGTCGAAGACCGCGTGATAACGACTCATCATTCCGTCCCAACCCTGGAG
The DNA here is from genome assembly GCA_038244115.1 of Burkholderiales bacterium. Lineage (GTDB taxonomy): Bacteria > Pseudomonadota > Gammaproteobacteria > Burkholderiales > JBBRTU01 > JBBRTU01. The sequence continues at coordinate 2,186 of JBBRTU010000037.1, read as the reverse complement.
CGTTTCGGGTGACCAGGATTTCCCCATCATCGCTTCGAGAAAATCACCGTTCAGGCGTCCCCGGTACTCCTTAGTAGAAAGGTCGCTATCTGCGTTTCCCATAAAAATCATGTTTGGCGCAAGTGCTCGCGCCTTTTCCCAGTGCGCAACTTGACCGCGCCGATAGGCTTCCTGGATTCTGGGTTCCTTTCCGTTTTCATCCTTCCCGTCACCATCCCAGTCCGCAGCGGCAATCCGCGGAAACGCCATGACATTGTCCAAAAACCAGATGTCAAACTCCGGAACTGGCTCGAAAAACACCCGATAGTCCCGCTGTGCCAACCACTCTGGGTAGCGCTGGCCGTTAAAATCCGGCTTGGTCCATTCAGTGATGTTGATATCCCAGGTGCCGTAGGCGGATGTCCATTGCACGCGACTCCCATTCGCTTTGCGCAACCACCAGTTTTCGCGATTCAGCTTATAGACCACATCGTCGATGGTGCCGTTCTTAGGGTCGTCGTTTGATTCATTCAGGATCGTATATTGGCCGACCAGTAACTTCGGATTGATACGCTTCAAGCTAACGACCAAATCTCGGATATTCCCCCAACCTCGCCAAAGCCCAAGGATCACCACGTCGTGACGCGCGAGCTGTTGACGGTAAACTGGATCGCCATAATTTTTGGCGCCTTGACTTATGACCAGCAAGTGCGGAAATTCGGCCTGTTGCTCGCCCGCGGCAGCACCGCACGAGGATCCGAATAGGATCCCAATCAGACAAAATGCTAGCCCTAAGGTTTTTCCCATAATCTGTGGATAGTCAGGCTATGGTTACGAGACAAGAAAGCCCATCGCGAAATGGCCTGAGTCACGATTGACTACGCACGCAATCCTTCAAGTACATCAACACACCGAGCGGCGCCATTGCGATGACAAGTGCTTTTGTATAAGAGGAACCAAGTCGCTTTAAGCTGGGAAATCCTTGTCCTGCCAGCAACCGGAACCTTGTCCAGTTGGCTGCCCGCTTAGCAAACACCCAGGGGGCCAAGTAGAACAGATCAATATCTTCAGTGAGCGCGATTTCTTCCCGAATCGCAAACCCCTTTGAAGAAGTCGCCAGCGACTGCGAAGACAGCGAATTCTTGCTCGATTCCAATCGGAAATTGATCAATAACCGTTCATTGACGTAGCGGGTCCGATAGCGTTTTCCGATTGCACACCAAACTATCGATTCCGGAACGTAACTCAAGCCTTCAATCAAAGGAAACGGAAACCTTCGGAGTACCTCGGTGACATGAAATCCCCACTTGTCGCCCCGGAGTCGATATCGATAGACAAGCTCTCTCGGGTCAGAGTCCAGGATATCTTTCGGAAACCGGTCTCCGTTGAGCTGTCCGTGCTGGTTCTCAGATAAAACAGTAACAGCCGAAAATCGGGAGCGCCCCTCCGTCGGGATATTCTGCCAATGAAAAATAAAACGTTCCAAGGCGTGCGGTACGCACGCATCATCAGAATCGATTGAGAGAAAGAGTTCTCCTTCGGCCAGTTCGACCCCGCGGTTGAATGCGAAATGTTTTCCGGCATTCGGTTGCCATTCATAACGAATCAGAAACCATGCCGCGTCCATCCATTTCTCAACCAACTCTTGCGTGCCATCGGAAGACCCGTCGTCGACGATCAACCATTCAAAATTCCGATACGTCTGCCGCATCAGACTATCAAATACGCGCTGCAGGGTATGCGCTCGATTGAATGTCGGTGTAAACACTGTAAATTTGAATTTTGTCTCCATTTTTTGCCCTATGGAATCATGATCGTCGTAATCGGCTTTGCTTGGCCCTTTCCGTAGTGATCAGTCATTCGTATTCCGTATGTGTCACATACCCTTCTGAGCCGGCCCAGGAAATCACTCGACCAGGAATTCCCACCACAACTGCGTTGTTCGGCACATCTTCCACAACAACAGCATTAGCTCCGATTGCTACGTTGTTCCCTACACTTACGCCACCGATTATTTTTGCGCCAGGACCAATATAGACGTTGTCCCCCAATATAGGGGCGCCCGACTTTTCGCCTCGGTTACGTACTCCCAAAGTAACTCCCTGACATATGGTGCAATTACGGCCAATTAGGGCATTCTCATTGACAAATATGCATGAAGCATGGGCGATGTGCAGACCTGGCCCAACACGAACGCTATATGGTAT
>JBBRTU010000036.1:0-28656 GCA_038244115.1 Burkholderiales bacterium | reverse complement strand
TTGGACAGTTGCATCAGCAGTAGCTTGGCGAATGAAAGTACGATGAAGGTGATCAGGAACAGGATCAGGCCCAGTTCGATGAGCGATGCTGTATACAGATCACCTACCGCTTCGGTAAATTCGTTAGCCAGTGCGGAGGAGATGCTGTTGCCGGGCATGAGCAGCGAGCCAGAGAGATCATGCGCGTTGCCAATGACAAAGGTGACCGCCATGGTTTCACCCAGGGCGCGGCCCAAGCCAAGCATAATGCTGCCGACTACGCCAGTCTTGGTATAGGGCAGCACGACGTGCCTGACCACTTCCCAGGTTGTGGCGCCGAGTCCGTAAGCCGACTCTTTGAGCATAGGGGGCACGACCTCGAACACGTCGCGCATCACGGAGGAAATGAACGGAATAACCATGATGGCCAGAATCAGGCCGGCAGTCAGCATGCCGATACCCATGGGCGGACCCTGGAACAGCGGGCCGATCAGGAACACGTTGCCCAGATGTTCGGTCAGCCACGGCTCCACTTTTTCAGCGAACACGGGTGCAAAGATGAACAATCCCCACATACCATAAATAATGCTGGGGATGCCGGCGAGTAATTCAATGGCGATGCCCAGCGGGCGCTTCATCCAGCGCGGCGACAACTCGGTGAGGAATAGCGCGATACCAAAGCTAACCGGAATGCCAATCAACAGCGCGATGAAGGAAGTGATCAGCGTGCCAACAATGGGTACCAGCGCGCCGAAGTGTTCAGTGACCGGGTTCCATTCGTCGGTGATGAAAAATTTGAAGCCGAAAGCCTTGATGGCAGGCATGCTGCCGACCAGCAGCGAGAGAATGATTCCTACCAGAACGGCCAGCACCAAAAAAGCAAATAGCATGGTGGTGTTGCGGAACACAACATCCAGCAGTTGCTGTCTTTTCAGGCGAACGTCCGAAAACAGTGAAGGCATAGGGCCGGAGGCGTATGGTGGATGGAATAAAAACAGGGGCCGATTCGTTCGGCCCCTGCCATTATATTAGCAAGGCTCTAAGCCAGCAAACTTGCCTTAATCATTAGTTCCAGAGTGCTTTGCCGGAGGCGTCCTTGATTTGCGCTTTCCAGGCGTTCTGGACAAGCTTGACCACTTTATCAGGCATCGGGATATAGTCCAGTTCAGCAGCCATCTTGTCGCCCTTGGTGTAGGCCCAGTCGAAGAACTTCAACACGGCCTTGGCGTTTTCAGCCTTGTCCTGAGCTTTATGCATCAGGATGAAAGTGGCGCCGGTGATGGGCCAGCTTTGCTTGCCGGGTTCGTTGGTCAGGATTTCATAGAAACCTGGCGCATGTTCCCAATCAGCCCCTGCAGCGGCGGCTTTGAAGCTATCGGCGTTCGGAGAAACGAACTGGCCATCCTTATTCTGCAATATGGAATAGTTCATCTTGTTTTGCAGAGCGTAAGCGTATTCAACGTAGCCGACTGAACCGTTGATCTGCTTCACGTAAGAGGCTACACCTTCATTGCCTTTACCACCTACACCTGCGGGCCATTGTACGGAGGCTTCCTCGCCTACTTTCTGTTTCCACTCCGTGCTCACCTTGGATAAATAGTTGGTGAAAATGAAGGTGGTGCCGGAGCCGTCAGAGCGGTGTACCACGGTAATGGCGATATCCGGCATGTGTGCGCCTTTGTTCAGCGCGGCGATTTGCGGGTCATTCCACTTCTTGATCTTACCCATGAATATGTCGGCCAGTGCCTGTCCGGTCAAGTGGAGTTTGCCTGCTTCAATGCCCTGTACGTTGATAACTGGCACTACGCCACCCATCACTGCCGGGAATTGCATCAAGCCATCCTTGTCCAGTTCTTCAGCTTTGAGCGGTTTGTCGGAAGCACCGAAATCCACGGTCTTGGCTTTAATCTGCTTGATGCCGCCACCAGAGCCGATAGATTGGTAGTTCATGCCAATGCCAGTCTCTTTTTTGTATGCGTCGGCCCATTTGGCATAAACCGGGTAGGGGAAAGTAGCGCCAGCACCTGTGATGTCAAGCGCGTGAGCGGCGGTAGTAATGCCGAAACTGGCGGCCACTGCCAGGAAAGCGAAATGTTTTGCGAACTTGTTCATTTGCATGGTCATATCTCCGTATCTGGTTTTTTTGGTTTGCCGCGAAGGCAAAATGTTGCCGGTTCGCTTGTCGAGCATATTAGTGCAGAATTGTTTCAGAAATATTACGAATGTTACATGCCTGAAGATTGTTCTTGTTGATTGATTTTATTGGAGATCGCGAGTAGAATTCAACCCCTTTCACGAGGACGTGGCCCAACAACAGTGGCCATGTATCGTTAACCTTGCCTTACCGTCCGCATGGCGGAAGGCTTTACCCACGAGGAGTATGCATGCGACATTATGAAATCGTTTTTATTGTGCATCCCGATCAGAGCGAGCAAGTTCCCGCGATGATTGAGCGCTACCGCACTACCGTTACGTCCAAGGGCGGCGCAGTTCACCGCCTGGAAGACTGGGGCCGTCGTCAGATGGCTTATCCCATTCAGAAAATCCACAAAGCTCACTACGTTCTGATGAACATAGAGTGCGACCAGGAAACGCTGGACGAACTCGATCACGCGTTCAAGTTTAACGATGCTGTATTGCGTCATCTGACCGTTAAAATGCGCGCCGCTGAAGTAACGCCTTCACCCATGATGCGCGAAGACAAATCCAAGTTCGTGCCAGCAGGTGAGTCCAGGGAAGCATCTTCCGAGGAAGCAGCAGTTTAAGTGGAGAACAACCGGGTTGTATTGTGCGGCCAGGTTGTTGAAATCGACGAAATACGCTACACACCGGCAGGTACACCACTGGTGAAATTCAAGGTGAATCACACCTCGGAACAGATCGAAGGTGGGGTTGCCCGAAAAGTGGAGTGTGAAGTCGAAGTTGTGGCGCTAGACCAGGTAGGATTGGCGGCCAGCCGGTTAAAGACCGGCGAGGAAGTTTGTCTGGATGGGTTTCTGGCACGCAAACACCGCTTAAGCAGCCAACTTGTGTTGCATGTGAATAAATTAAGACAATGTGTCGCTAACTAGCGACGCTTAAATTAAGGTGGCGCGTTGCAAATTAGCGGCGTACTAAACAGAATAGTGAGAGGTGAATCATGGCTTTTGTGAAACGCAAAGACAAAGATAAAAAAGACCGTAAGGGCAACGATCGCAATCCGTTGTTCAAACGCAGGAAGTTCTGCCGCTTTACGGCTGAAGGCATCAAGCAAATCGACTACAAAGATATCGATCTGCTGAAAGACTTTATTAACGAAAACGGCAAGATCATCCCATCCCGCATCACCGGGACGACAGCCCGTTACCAGCGTCAGTTGGGCACGGCCATTGAGCGTGCGCGCTTCCTGGCCCTGCTTCATTACACTGATCTGCACTGAGGAGTCGCGTCATGCAAATAATTCTGATGGAAAAAGTTGTTAACCTCGGTCAACTGGGTGACATAGTTAAGGTGAAGGATGGTTACGCACGTAACTATCTGGTGCCGCAACGTAAAGCCAAGCGCGCAACCGCTGCTAACATCGCTGAGTTCGAAGCCAAGCGTGCCGATCTGGAGAAGGCGCAGGCTGAAGTGCATGCTGCTGCTGTGGCGCGCGCCGAGAAGCTGGAAGGCTTGATGGTACAAATCAGCCAGAAATCCGGCGTGGATGGCCGTTTGTTTGGTTCGGTTACCAATGGCGATATCGCTGACGCAGTCAAGGCCCAAGGTTTTGATCTGGTCAAGGCCGAAGTGCGTTTGCCGGATGGCCCGCTGAAACAAGTAGGTGATTACCCCATTACCTTGGCGCTGCATACCGAGGTGCTGGCAAACATTACTGTTTCCGTGCTCGGCGAACACTAAGCCAAAGCGGTAGCTGTTAAAAAAGGCCGGATTTTCCGGCCTTTTTTATTTTTGAGCTGACGAACGTATATAACCTAGAAACGGCTATTGGACGCAGATAAAACTGATTAACGCAGATGATTCAATTTGTTGAAGAGATGCGCCCCCTCACCCATTGAGTGCATACAGATAGGCCAATAACTTCCCGTTCTATCTGCGCTTATCTGCGTTCCTCTGCGTCCAACTGCTTTTTGTAGGATAATAAGCTCGATGCAAAACGTAGCCCCAATCACATCTGACCATCAGATTGAATCCCTCAAACTGCCACCGCATTCCGTCGAGGCGGAGCAGTCGGTGCTGGGCGGCCTGCTGCTGGAAAACGGCGCCTGGGACAAGATCGCCGATCTTGTCACGGAAGCGGATTTTTACCGGCACGACCATCGCCTGATTTACCGCCATGTCACCAAACTGATCGAGCATGCCAAACCCGCTGACGTGATTACCGTAGCGGAGTCGCTGGAAAGCTCCGCAGAGCTATCCAATGCCGGTGGGCTTGCCTATATCGGGGCGCTTGCCCAGAACACACCAAGCGCGGCCAATATCCGGCGCTATGCTGAGATCGTGCGTGAGCGTTCGGTCATGCGTAAGTTGGTCGAAGTGGGCAGCGACATTGCCGAATCAGCCTATAACCCCATGGGGCGCAGCGCTACTCAACTTTTAGATGAGGCCGAGGGCAAAGTATTTGAAATCGCCGAGGCGGGTTCGCGCGGCCAGCAGGGCCTGACGGAAATTCAGCCACTGCTTACCAAAGTGGTAGAGCGCATTGACGAGTTGTATAGCCGCGACAATCCAAATGATGTCACGGGTATCCCCACCGGTTACCATGACCTTGACCAGAAGACTTCCGGCTTGCAGCCAGGGGATCTGGTCATTGTGGCGGGCCGCCCGTCAATGGGGAAAACGGCGTTCTCCATCAACATCGCTGAAAACGTGGCGCTGGATACGCATCTGCCGGTTGCCATTTTCAGTATGGAAATGGGCGGGGCGCAGCTGGTGATGCGTATGGTTGGCTCAATCGGCAGGCTAGATCAGCAAAAAATCCGTACCGGCCGCTTGCAGAATGACGACTGGGAGAAATTGACCTATGCCGTTGGCAAGTTGAACGATGCACCGATCCACATCGATGAAACGCCTTCGCTTACCGCTCTGGAAGTGCGCGCACGGTCACGTCGTCTGGCGCGCCAGTATGGCGGTAAGCTGGGACTGATTGTGATCGACTACTTGCAACTGATGAGCGGTAACGGTCGCGGGGAAAACCGTGCCACGGAGATTTCTGAAATTTCCCGCTCGCTGAAATCGCTGGCTAAAGAGCTGCACGTGCCGGTCATTGCCTTGTCTCAGTTGAATCGTAGCCTGGAACAACGCCCCAATCCGCACAAGCGCCCGGTCATGTCCGATCTGCGCGAATCCGGCGCTATCGAGCAGGACGCCGACCTGATTTTGTTTATCTACCGCGATGAAGTTTACAACCCGGACACCGAATACAAGGGCAAGGCCGAGATCATTATCGGCAAGCAGCGTAACGGCCCGATCGGTATGGTGCCGCTAACCTTCATCGGCGAGTACACACGATTTGAAAACTATGCGCATGCTGGTCAGTATTGATTCGGCATTAACATGGTTTTAGTAGGCGCGAGCGTTTTACGCGGTACAACGTATTTTTCCTGATTATGTCTCGTCCTCTCCACGCACGCGTTAATCTCGTTGCACTCAGACACAACCTCGAAGTTGTGCGGCGCACTGCTTCCAACAGTCGCGTCATGGCAGTAGTCAAGGCAAATGGCTATGGACATGGCTTGCTAAGCGTAGCAGACACGTTGAACGACGCGGATGGATTTGCCGTGCTGAATGTTGGCGAGGCCGCCGTTTTGCGCGCTGCTGGATTCAGGCAGCCGATACTATTGCTGGAAGGATTTTTCGATGTTGGTGAATTGCCGGCCATCATGGATTTGCGTCTGGATTGCGTGGTGCACAGTGCCTGGCAGCTGGAAGCGCTGGCAGCCATGCCCATGACAGCATCTATTGGCATTTTTCTTAAAATTAACAGCGGCATGAATCGATTAGGGTTTCGACCGGAAGATTTGCCCGCTGCGCTAGACCGTCTGAAGGGAATGCCAACGGTCAGCAGTATCACTCTGATGACCCATTTTGCCACTGCTGATGAAGAGGTGGGTATTAGCGCACAGCTGGCAACATTCAACAGCGTGGTTGGCTCAATAGACTTGCCGCGCAGCCTGGCCAATTCCGCTGCTATTTTGCGCTACCCGGAAAGTCACGCCGATTGGGTGCGCCCAGGCATCATGCTATACGGCAGCTCGCCCTTTGCCGACAAAAGCGCGGAAGAATTTGGCCTCAAGCCGGTGATGATGCTTGCCAGCGAAATCATCGCGGTGCAGGCGTTGGTGCCGGGCGACAAGCTGGGCTACGGAGCGGTTTTTGTGGCCGACCGCCCAATGCGCATAGGCGTGGTGGCATGCGGCTATGCCGACGGCTATCCACGCCATGCAAACACGGGAACACCGATTCTAGTAAATGGCATTCGGACGCGCACACTGGGGCGCGTATCCATGGACATGTTATTTGTCGATATTTCCGATATGCCAGATGCCGCTGTCGGCAGCGAGGTCACGCTCTGGGGCGAAGGGCTGCCGGTGGAAGAAGTGGCACGTGCTGCGGGTACCATCAGTTACGAATTGCTGTGTGCGCTGGCGCCGCGTGTTCCAGTCACCACCTACTAAATTTTAAAATGGCCAAGCAAAAAACCATCTACACCTGCACCGAATGCGGCGGCCAGTTGCCGAAGTGGCAAGGGCAGTGCCCGCATTGCCAGGCGTGGAATACGCTGGTGGAAACGATTGCGGAAACGGTCGCTGGCAATCGTTACAATGCTTTGTCCAAGACCAGCCAGGTGCAGTCATTGGGCGAAGTCGAAGCAATGGAAGTGCCGCGCCTGTCCACTGGTGTAGTGGAGTTTGACCGTGTGCTGGGTGGTGGCATCGTGGAAGGTGGCGTGGTGCTGATCGGCGGCGATCCGGGCATCGGAAAATCCACGCTGCTGTTGCAAGCGCTCTGCCACATGAGTGCCCATTCCAAGGTGCTGTATGTAAGCGGCGAGGAGTCGTCCCAGCAGATTGCGCTGCGCGCCAAGCGGCTGGCATTGGATGCCAAGTCAGTACAGTTGCTGGCCGAAATTAATCTGGAAAAAATCCTTGCCACCCTGGCGGCGCATCAACCGCGCATCGCTGTAATCGACTCGATTCAGACGGTATATTCCGAAGCGTTGCAATCCGCGCCCGGCAGCGTGGCGCAAGTACGTGAGTGCGCCGCGCAGTTGACGCGCATGGCGAAACAAAGCGGTATCAGCATTATTCTGGTGGGGCATGTCACCAAGGAAGGTGCGCTGGCCGGGCCGCGCGTGCTGGAGCATATTGTGGATACCGTGCTGTATTTCGAGGGTGATCCCAGTTCCAGTTTTCGCCTGGTGCGCGCATTCAAGAATCGCTTCGGCGCGGTAAACGAGCTGGGCGTGTTCGCCATGACGGAGAAAGGTTTGCGCGAGGTGAGCAATCCATCGGCGCTGTTTTTATCGCATCATGGACAGCAGGTAGCAGGCAGTTGTGTGATGGTTACCCAGGAAGGCACGCGTCCGCTATTGGTGGAAATACAGGCCTTGGTGGACGAAGCGCACGCGCCTAACCCACGCAGATTATCGGTCGGCCTTGAGCAAAACAGATTGGCGATGTTGTTGGCGGTGTTGCATCGCCACGCGGGAATTGCATGTTTCGATCAGGATGTGTTCGTGAATGCGGTGGGCGGCGTTAAAATTGTCGAACCTGCTGCTGATCTGGCGGTGCTGCTGGCCATCGTTTCATCTTTACGCAACCGGCCGCTGCCGCAAAAGCTGGTGGTGTTTGGCGAGGTCGGGTTGGCTGGTGAAATCCGCCCAGTACAGCGCGGCCAGGAGCGTCTCAAGGAAGCGGCCAAACTGGGCTTCACCCGTGCGCTGGTTCCGCGTGGCAACAAACCAAAACAGGCAGTTCCCGGCATGGAAGTGGTGGCTGCCGAGCGGCTGGATGAGGCAGTAGGCTACTTGCGCGAATGGACTTAAAGATAATGATTTGTTGCTGGGGAGTTAGGCCTCATGGCTAAGTTGGTCAGTTATCTTGATGGCAAGCGGGCAAAGGATTACGTGCTTGATAAAGAGCGTGTCTCCATTGGCCGGAAATCGCATAACGATATCCAGCTTGACCATCCAACAGTTAGTGGCGAACACGCCTTGGTGATTACCATCCGTCAAGATTCGTTTCTGGAAGATCTGGGCAGTACCAATGGCACGCGCGTAAACCGCCAACCGATCAAAAAATGCGTGTTGCAGGATGGTGACGAAATCCGCGTGGGGGTATATCTATTGAAATTTCAGGCGGATGCTGAGGGCACAAATCGATTCGAAGAAACAACACTTGCCGACGACCAGCTTGATCCGCTGACTGGCGAATCACTGGATGAGAGTGGCGGCTGGCAGGAAAATTACGATCCGGCGGCGCAGACCCAGTCGATGAATACCACGCTACTGGTTGGGAATAAACCGAAGAAGGCGGAGGTTGTCTCAGAGGGAACCGGTGCAGGACGCCAGGCTTTACTGCGTATTTTGTCCGGGCCAGGTGCAGGCAACGAGCTGGTACTGGAACGTACTTTGACCACGCTGGGTAAGCCCGGCGTGCAAGTGGCCGTGGTTACCCGCCGCGGTGATGGCTATTATTTTACCCATGTGGAAGGGGAAAGTTATCCGCTGGTCAACGGCAGATCCGCTGGCGCACATGCGCATGTTTTGCAGGAGCACGACATTGTGGATCTGGCGGGAACGAAGATGGAGTTCTGTTACAAGTAAGAAATACAGAGCAGTAGTGGGTTTTCCAATTTGCAATGGAAAGGAGAACAAGGCGGCGAGGATGAGGCGACGAAGACAGTACAACTAGTACGGCAAGGAGCCGAAGACGAAGCCAACGTAGTTATCGTTTTTATTGCAAATTGGAACTACTTGCTCTTCACCTTGATATTTTCCATTTCCACTTTAACGCCACGGAAAGCCGGTCCCCATACCGGATGTCCTTCCTCTGCAGGGCTAAGTTCGAACTTTGGATCCAGTTCCAGCGCTTTCTTGAATTCATCCCGGCAAAGTTTTTCCTTCTCCGAAGTGCAAAGGATAAATGCCAAGTGCTTGTGTGCGATTACTCGGTCGCTTTTAAAGGTTAACCCCGCATCCAGTGCATTTTGCAGTGATTTTGAGGCGGCTTTGTAATTGCCATCCTCATAGAAACGCAAGCCTGCCGTTAGCTCCTGTTCCGCCTTGCGCGGCGTAAACTTGTCGAGTCCGATGTTACGCATGGCCTCAGAAGCACAGCCTGCCAGCATGATTACGATTGCGAAAAGTGCTAACCAAAGGCGCACGTGGTTACCTCATTTAAATTTATGTTTGATCTTCATGTTTGCATCGGCCGCAACATCCAGTGTAAGCGTGTATGGCTTCATATCCTCGTTGCGAATTTCAATCGTATGCTTACCGGGCGTGACTTTCAACTCTCTCAGCGGCGGTGCGATGCCGGCTTTTTCTCCATCCAGGTAGATTTCACCCCATGGAGATACAGCAAAGACTAGCACGCCGGTTTTACTCTTATCATTACTGGGAATAGATTGCGCTCTTGATTCGATGCGAGGTTTACTCTCAGCGTGAGGTTTAACTCCAGGCTGAGCAGGTGGTGTTGTTTCTTTATCTGGATGCGGAGCAACGGGCTGCGCTGGTTGTTCGGGTTCTGTCTTGTCCACATCTTCAGGCACTACCTGCTTGGGCATTTCGGCTACATATGGTGCGTTTGTTTCCAGCTTGGATTCCTGGGTGGGCGCTGGTGCTGGCAATAATTCTGCTTCGTCCTTGCCAAGGAAAAGGATGGCTGCGAACGCCACAAGCAATATCAAGATGCCACCATAGAGGAAGCGCTTCATGTGGCTTGCTGGCTGAACTTCCAGTTCCGCAGGAGAAGACGTCTCCGTCGATTGTGGCATGCTGATAGAGGTGTGCTCACCGCTAGACATTCGCTGGAGCAGCAAGGTAGTGTCGCCTACGTTGGTACGTGGCATTTTCCTGCGTTCAAGCGTGCCATGAGCCTGAACATACCCAATGGGTTTGAGCAGATTCTTGTGGCGTCTGATATCGTCGGCGAATTCGCGCGCGGTTTGGTAGCGGTCGTCGGGATGTTTCGCCAGCGCCTTGGCGATAATCCAGTCGAATGCCTCTGGAATGCTGCTGTTCAGTGTGTGCGGCGGAGCAGGCATCTCATTCAAGATGCGGTACATGATGGCGCTGATATTATCGCCATCGACAGGCGATACGCCCGTCAGCATTTCGTATACCACTGCACCCAGTGAAAAAATATCCGAGCGGCCATCTACGGATTTGCCGATCACCTGTTCAGGCGACATGTATTTGGGGGAGCCCATGACCATGCCAGCCATGGTGCGCGCCCCGGAAGGCATGTGTGCAATGCCAAAATCCGTGATTTTGGCAACGCCGGTTTTGGTAATGACGATGTTGGCCGGCTTGATATCGCGGTGCACGATGTCATTTTCCTGTGCGTAGGCGAGACCTTCTGCTACTTGAACGGCAATCTCGCCAATACGCTCCAGCGGCAGCACTACGCCGGAATCAAGGAGTTCCCTTAACGACTGGCCTTCGAGAAATTCCATTGCAATGTAGGCGATGTTGTCGCTTTCTCCTACGTCGTAAATGGTAACGATATTGGGATGATTCAGCTTGCCTGCGGACTTGGCTTCGCGATAGAAACGCTCTTCGAAGATGGCGAGTTCGTCCTTGGACAGGTCGAGGCTAATGGTTTTGATCGCGACGGTGCGCTCGATCAACGGGTCGATTGCCTTGTAAACTACGCCCATGGCGCCACGGCCCAATTCACCGGTTATTTCGTAGCGTCCAAGTTTTTGGATGTTCATGAAAATTGAGATTGGCCAGTCAATGCGGAACCAGACATAAGACAGCTGCTGAATACATAACAGCATGAATTTGGCAAAATACTGTCAAGATAACGTGCCGGGTGGCGAAATGTTGATTTACATAGCATAGGGCAGCCAGGATGGTTCTTGCATTCGGCAATTTGGTAAGGGAGAATGTTCCACCCAAGCAATTATAACAGGTTGACAGGATGGCATTACGAGACGTATTGGAACTTGCGAGTTGTACCGATTCCGGCATCGTACGTTCATTCAATGAAGATAGTATTGCAACCTCACCGGAGATCGGTTTGCTGGTTCTGGCCGACGGTATGGGTGGTTACAAAGCGGGCGATGTTGCCAGCAGCCTGGCGACCAGTGTGGTAACGCGCGATATCAAGCAATCTTTCCGGGAAGACATGGATGATGGAAAATTGTCGCAATTGGTGAGCGACGCCATCAAAAATGCCAATAGCACAATTTGCCGCACTGCCCACGGAGATGCCCGCTACCAGGGCATGGGCACCACCCTGGTGATGGCACTATTTCGTGACAACCGGGCAACTGTCGCCCATGTGGGCGATTCGCGCCTTTACCGCTTGCGCAACGACCGTTTGGAACTGCTGACGCATGATCACTCATTGCTGCAAGAGCAAGTGGAATTGGGCCTGATTACTTCCGAAGATGCCAAGGTTTCCCATAATCGCAATCTGGTTACCCGTGCGCTGGGCGTAGCGGATGATGCGGAACTAGACTTGCTCAATGAAAAGACGTTGCCGGAGGACATTTATCTGCTGTGCTCTGACGGCCTAAACGACATGGTGGATGACGCAGACATTGAGTTGGTGCTGAGTTCGTTGAAAGCAAATTTGCCACTCGCCGCACGCCAGTTAGTGATGATCGCCAATGACAATGGCGGACACGATAACGTGTCGGTAATTCTGGCCAGAGTGCGCGAACCAGATGTCGCGCAGCAGGGTTGGTTCAGCAAAATTCTCGACTTGTTTAGATAAGAAGGCAGAACGCTCAATGGCTAAACTGGTGATCAGCCTCAATGGAGATGTGCTGGGGCATTATTTCCTGGATCAGGATCGTTTTACCATCGGTCGTAGGCCGACGAACGATTTGCAACTCGATGCGGATGGCGTGAGCAAGGAACATGCTGCCATTGCCACGGTCGGCAATGATCAGATTTTGGAAGACCTCAGAAGTACCAACGGCACTTTTGTCAATGGTCGTAGAACAGAGCGGCATATTCTGCAGAACAACGATGTGGTCAGTATCGGTAGCTATCAGTTGAAGTACCTCAACCAGAAGGCCAAGCCCGATATGGACTTCGACAAGACCATGCTGATCAATGCGCTGGGTGGTCAGGAAGACAGGGAAGGCCCGCGCACCGTATCTCAAGTGGCAACAGCCATACCTACTGCGCGTCAGGTAAAGACCAGCTTTCCTTTGGGCGGTGTGAAAAGCGTTGCCGGAGCGCGTGCCGGCCAGGAAATAGAACTCAACCGCGTACTGGCCACATTTGGTAAATCAGGCGAACAAGTGGCGGTAATCAACCGCCGGCCCCATGGCTATTTTATTACCCATGTGGAAGGCAAAAAATTCCCGCTGGTGAACGGCAAGTCGGTTGGCGCAGAGCCCTATCTTCTCAAATCGGATGATGTAATCGAGGTGGGTGGAGACAAGCTGCGGTTCTTCCTGAGATAGGTTCTAGCAAGACAAGATCTGGCCACTCACCCCTTGGCTGTCCTGTCCCATCAAATACAAATACTGCGGCATTAAATCTTCGGGACTGGGCAACGCGTCCTTGGCTTCACCCGGATGCGTCATGGTGCGTTGCGGCGATTTTACCGGCCCTGGAATCAGCGCATTAACCCGCAGTTGTGAGTACATTTCCCACTCGTCCGCGCAGATTTTTACCAAGGTTTCCAATCCGGCCTTTGCCACTGCGAAGCCGCCCCAGTAGGCAGCAGGAGTATGACCGTGGCTTTCTCCGGTGAATACAACAGTAGCATCAGGCGCAAGTTTCAGCAGCGGAAAGCACGCGCGAGTCAGGGCAAACGGCGCGGCCAGATTGACGCGCAGCAATTGCAACCACAAATCCAGACTTTGATTATCCAACGGGCTTAAGCGCTGCCCCTGAACGGCATTATGCAGAATGCCGTCCAGACGGCCAAATTCGCGTTCAATAGCCGTGGCGAAAGCTTCAAAGTCCTTATCCGAAGCCTGTTCCAGATCGAGCGGGAAAATGGCAGGCTGTGCATAGTTTGCAGCCACGATTTCATCGTAAACCGCTTCCAGCTTCGGCACTTTGCGTCCGTGCAGGATGACGGTGGCACCATGGGCAGCGAAACTAATGGCAGCAGTGCGGCCGATGCCCTGGCCAGCACCGGTAATAAGGATAACGCGGTCTTTGAGGAGATCGGGCGGAGCTTGGTAATCTTTCATAATTTTTCCAGAATCAATTGTGCGGATTTTACCCCACTTCGTATGGCGCCTTCGAGCGTGGCGGGATAATCGCCTTCCGTGTAATCGCCAGCGAGGTAAAAGCCGGGCAAGGAGGTGGCCTGGCTGGGGCGAATCAGTCCGACATCGCAGGAGAAGGTGGCGCGTTTTTCCATGATAACTTTATGCCAAAGGGGTATTGGCAGCGGCCCGACCGTGCCTTTCAACTCCGCGTGGATAATCTGTGCCAGTTGGTCGTGGGGCAGGTCGGTGTGTTTGCCTTCCGCGCTGATGACGACTGCGATGAGCCCAGCGGTGCCATGCAGACGCCCCCGGTCGAATGCCCATTGTGCAAAGCCGCCAGTGAACCCCAGCATGGCCTTGGGTAGCGCTACCTGGGCCGGATATTGTAGATAGACGGTGCAGATGGGTTGGTAAGTAAAGCGCTCCAGCCTATTCACTGCCACGTTTAATTCAGGAAAGCCCGCCGCCAGGTCTGGCAGGCGTGAGGGAGATACGGCACAGACGACGGTTGAGAAATGTTCACGGCCATCATCGGTGATGATGGAAAAACCATCCTCTGTTTTTTCCAGCGCGCGCACCGCTGTGCCAAGACGGACACTGCCGCTGCGGCATTCAATGAACTTGGCGGCAGGGTCTGGAAATAAAGTGGAGAGATCAACGCGAGGCAACAGGATATCGCTGGCCTGCCGCTTTCCATTCAGGCTGTCGCGCAGCACATGCAGGAACACCTGGGCGGATGCAGTCTGGATGGGCGTGTTGAGCGCCGCTACGCACAAGGGTTCCCACAGCAATTGCACGACGTGTTTATTTTGTCGATGTTGCACCAGGAATGCGGCAACACTGATGTCCTGATTGAGCTTAAAGGATAACCGGCGCAATGCATGGATAAAACGCACGGCGGCCAAACGCTCAGCCCAGGACAAACCGGCTGCGGTGAGCAGTCCCCAGACCAGATGCAGTGGTGCTGGCAAAGGTGCTGCCTTGATGCGGAAATGGCCGGGTAAATCGAATTCAAAGGGCAGGCGCAGCATGGCTTGTTTTTCATCTACGCCCACCAACTGCATCAAGCGCAGTGTTTCGCGATAGGCACCGATGAAGATGTGCTGGCCGTTGTCCAATTCGATTCCCTGATGCTCCACCCGTCGTGCACGGCCACCGAGCTGTTTGGCTGCTTCAAAGATGGTGACGGGCACGTTGTGACGGGCAAGTTCCACAGCGGCAGCCAGACCGGCGTAACCACCGCCGATAACTGCTACCTTGCCCATGCTGCTTACCCCTTCAGCCACGTTTTGGCGGCAATCCAGAATTTTCGCAACGGTGGAATGGTGGTGCGCTGATTGAGCACATGGAAGCCATCCTGTTCGATTTCGCGCAACAAGGTGCGGTATATGGCGGCCATGATGATGCCCGGAAGTTGCGACCGGCGATCAGCCTGGGGAAGTTCCTGGAATGCCTGATCGTAAAAGGCTTCAGCCCGTTCCGCCTGGAAGCGCATCAGTTGCTCGAACTGCGGGCTTTCGCGGTAGGACAGAATATCGGCTTCGCTTACACCAAATTGCGCCAGCTCATCGAGCGGCAGGTAAATACGGTTGCGGCGCGCATCCTCGCCGACATCGCGGACGATATTGGTGAGTTGAAAAGCCAAGCCAAGATCGTGCGCATATTTAAGCGTTTTGCGGTCACGGTAGCCAAAAATGACGGCGGACAGCTCGCCCACCACGCCGGCAACACGATAGCAGTAGAGATTGAGCGTTTTGAAATCGGGGTACCGATTCTGCTCGAGGTCCATCTCCATGCCATCAATAATTTCCAGGAATTGTTCCGCGGCCATGCCGTAATGCCGCACAATGGGAACCAGCGCCAGACTCACCGGATGGGATGGTTGGCCATCGAATACGGCGGTCACTTCACTGCGCCACCAAGCCAGTTTTGCGCGTGCGATGACAGGGTCGGTGCAGTCGTCTGCCACATCGTCCACCTCACGGCAGAAGGCATATAGAGCGGTGATGGCCGCCCGTTTCTCTGCGGGCAGAAAAATAAAGCTGTAGTAAAAGCTGGAACCGCTTTGGGCGGTTTTTTCCTGGCAATATTGATTAGGGTTCACTTGGTATTCCGTTATTTTGCCCGTGCTGCCCGATAAAACATATACACCCAGTCGCTGGATCCCAGCACGGGTCGATGCTGAAATACATCGCCACCGTGCTTGTGAAGTTTGCGTAGTATAGCCTCACCGCCCATGATGATCATGCGCATTTCCAGGCCGATTCTACCGTGCAATATTTTTCCCAGCGGCGCGCCCGCCTGTAAAAGCTTGCGCGTGCGTTCGATCTGAAATTGCATGAAGGGCTGCCACAATCCGCTTGCATCGCCGCGGTGGATGCGCGTTTCGTCAATGCCGTAGCGTGCCATTTCATCCTGCGGCAAGTAAATTCTACCTTTGGTAAAGTCGACAGCCACGTCCTGCAGAAAGTTGATGAGTTGCAGGCTGGAGCATATTGCATCGGAATAAGCGATGCTGCGCGCATCGGTTTCTTTATACAGATGCAACAAGAGCCGTCCCACGGGATTAGCCGAGCGGCGGCAGTAATCCATGACTTCACCAAAATTGGCGTAGCGGGTTTTTACCACGTCCTGACTAAAAGCATCGAGCAAGTCGTAGAAAAGTTGCAATGGAAGCGCATGTTCGCTGATGACCGAGGCAAGATCACGAAACAGGCCTGAGTCAGCAGGCTTTCCTGCTGCGATTTTGTCCAGCTCGGTACGAAAGCCATTGAGTCGCGCCAACCGTTCCGCTGCCGGCCAGTTCCCTTCATCGGCAAAATCATCAGCCTGTCGAGCGAAAGCATAGATCAGCTCGACTGGCCGGCGGAGCCGGCGGGGGAGAAACAGGGAGGCAACGGGAAAATTTTCATAGTGATCGACAGGCATACTCGTCCAGATGGATTAAGGCGGATAAGAAAGCATTGGATTATTTTACACTGGCAGCTTGCGAAAGCTGTGGAATAAGTAGCTGATCCCGCGATCTTGTGGCCCGATGTCTTGGTACGCTCAAATGGCTAATGGACAATATGGGTTGACTTTAACTTGGGCAAAATTTAAGCTCTCGAAGGCAACGTTTGTCTGCACGTAGCGCTTGACATTCCATCTGAACTTTCAGCGCCAACTACAAGAAAAAACGGGAGATTCATGGCATCAATCTGGCCCCACGTACTTGGCATAGCCTACCTTGCCACCAGCGCCAGCGTGCTAGCTGCAGATGCATCAGCGCAACCCGTGGCCGGCAGCGGGGTCAACAGCATTACTCAGGCCGCGGTGAGCAGTGGTGTGCTGGCTTGTGCCAGCCGGATCAATCAGGTCACTCAATTCATCAGCAGCGGCAATCTGTCTGGCGCCGTATTGTTCGACGTTCCCGGACAGCCCGATCAGCGCTTGGCCAGTGTTTCCATGGAAGTCTCCCCCAAAGAGGGTCCCGCCGCTTATGCCAGCGCCAGTTTCGCCCCCAATCAGGCCAATGGCTGCGGGGCTGTGTACGAGGCGGTGGTGTACTGGCCGCAGAGTTGTGAAACTGTGGCCAGCAAACAATTTTCAGGCGCCAAGAAGGGCCGCGTGCTGCACAAATCCATATTGACGCTGGAAACCAATGCTTCGGCGCGCATTTTCCTGATGCCAGCCGGTAGTGGCTGCGTGTCCATAAAAAAAGAACTGGTGCAATAAATTGGCTATCGAATCTTCATCAACCACACAGCCTAACCCGAGAGAACCGCTCAGCAAGGACAAGATAATAATGAGAACTGGCTACTCCCTCTCTAATCAAAATTTTTGCAAGACCGCCATCGCTGCCCTCATAGGTAGCGTGTTTTCAGCACCGGCGTTTGCTGCGAATTCTGAACTGAATCCAACACCCGCTAACACCGTCAGCATCCACGCGGAAACCGGAGCACCCGGGGGTAGTGGCATTTCCATGTATGACGATAATGTGCTGGTCTTCTCAGCAAGTACCACCACCGGCACAAACATCAACACTACTGACACCGCGAACACATCCATAGGCAACACTACTGGAACGGTTGGCATTACCGGCAGTACCGTCTCCATCAACACGACGAACAGTGCTTCATCAACCCTCATCGGCAACGCCAATGCAGGCGCATCGACCACTATCGCCGGTGGTGCGAGCAGCGTAGTGGTGAACAACACCAGCGTGTCGGTCGTCGGCAATACCGGCATTACCGGCACGCTGACTGTTTCCGGGAATGCGAATCTTAACGGCGCTACCAACAACATCGGGACAACACAAGTTTCCACCAATGCCATTGGGATGACCGGCTCCACTAACAACGTTATTGGTACCACCAACATCAATGCTGCGGGCACTGCAACGACCAATATCGGTACGGCAGGTGGCGCCACCAATATCGGCAATGCCAGTTCGACCAACGCCATTGTTGGCACTACCAGCATGACCGGCACCACCACCATCAACACCACCGGCTCCAGCGCAACAACCATTGGCGCCGTCGGCAATACCAGCGCGGTCACATTGGTTTCCGGTGCAAGCACGCTTTCCACCAGCAATGGCACCAACACCATGTCTGGTACGACCAACAACATTTCTGGCACGGCCAACATCAACGCCAGTGTGAACAGCGCCACCAACATCAATACCGGCACCAGTACCGGTGCAACCACCATTGGTAACTCGTCGAGTACTGTTAACATCCTCGGTGGAACAAACGCCATCGGCAATGCCGGCAGCTCAGTCAACACCATGACCGGTGCAAGCAACACTTTGACGGCGACTGGCGCCAATACGATCACTGGCGGCACTGGCAATACGTTGACTGCCACCACGGGCAATAATGCTATTTCTGCGACTGCCGGCAGCAATACCATTTCAGCTAACGCCGCCAGCCAGTCCAACACCATTTCGGCCAATGGCGCGAGTGGCGTGAACAACCTGACTGCCAATGCAACGTCCGGCACGAACAACATCGAGGCCTGGCGCAACAACATTGGCGTGGCAACAGCGAACTCGATCAACACCATTGGTAACACTTCTGCCGCAACCACCGTTATCGCCAACGCTGGCAACAGCACACTGTCCTTAGCCAACGGTACGGCAAGCCTTCGATCAGGTTCTGGCGCAACCGCCAGCGGTTTTACCGCCACCAGCGCCGCGCAGACCTTGAGTACCAATAGCACCACACTGGCGACTGAATTGAACAACGTTGGAGATGCCGCCAGCCGCCAGAACATTGCTGGAGCAAGTTACGCGAACCGCTTGGAAGGCAATACGCTGATCAACGGGAACACCTATATCAACGGCACGCTCGTCTATTCTTCCAACAGCGCGGCGACGACGACCGTCACTTCCGGCACATCAGTTCTCACTGGCTCTACCCAGGCCACTACCGGCCAATTGGCTATTGTTAACGCGGCGGGGAGCGGCGCCATGGTAGATGCCAATGGCAAGATTACGACTGGCATTGTCAGCCAGACGACTGGCTCACTGGTAGTGACGAATGGTCTCGGCAACGCGCACGGCTTCGTGGTTGATGAAAACTCTGCCACGATGTCCGGCGGTACCCATTCCACCAGCCTGACCCTGAACGATAATGGTGCCACCTTCAGCAATCCCGCCAACGGAGCGTCCGTGCAGGTTCATGGCGTGGCCGATGGCACCAGCGATTTTGACGTAGTCAACTATCGCCAGTTGATGCAAATCGCTGCTGGTGTGGCCAGTACCTCCGCTATGGCCAACATCCCGCAGGTTGACCAGAACAAAACCTTCTCCGTCGGTGTCGGGCTGGGTAATTTCCAGGGGCAGACCGCGGTGGCGCTGGGTGCTTCCTACCGCGCTGCCCCGAACACTGTGTACAAAGCTTCTATCTCCACCACCAGCGGTAGCAGCAGGACCACGGTCTTCGGCACGGGGGCAGCGTTCTCCTGGTAAATCGGGAATGTGTGGTTGCCTTTATCGTGTTGTCACATGAACTATCTCAAGTTCTCTCCATCATCAGCCGAGACAAATACGAGGGAAAATCGCAATGAGTATTCTGGTGAATATTGTCACCGCTGACGAGGATGATATCGAGGCCATCGGCGAGTCGCAGCATCCTGTGGACGAGTGGAGCGGCATTGAGGCAAGAGACATTGATACGGCTAAAGTTGCAACGCTTCACTGCCTATTGACTGGCGAGGGATTCGCGGATGTGATGAGCGCCTATGAGCCGGTTTACTCGGCTGGGGATGAGGGGCCGATGGTTCTGCGGGTGCCTGATGAAGTGCTCGAGAAGTTGGCTGGCCTTGAAGAGGAGGCGCTGGAGAGGGTGGGGGAGGAGCTTGCCGCTGCCGAGGAATTCGAAATACAAGGCTGGCCCGTCGAAGAAGTACAGACCTTGGTAGCGGAGCTGGCTGCACTGGCCCGCCTTGCCGAATCTCAGGGGCAGGCCATGTTTATCTGGATGCACCCGTTGCTGACCTAAGTGCGTTCAGGCCAGGGGTGTGTCTGCTGTTCGCATAAGGGTATTGAGTTGCTACTAAAGCGCCCAGCTTCTTAGAATTTCAGCATTATTTCTTGAATCTTGCCCATAAGCTATGTCTGGTGGTACTGTGTGGCAAGTCATGGGACTGGATAGTTTTGGAATTCCAGTGAGAGGAGTTCGCAGTTGACTGAATGTACCGCCATAACGCCACCTGTTTGAAGAAAAACAGAGGGAATCTCAATTGGTAATAAGGAGAGGGCATCATGGGAAGCAAGGACAAAAAGAAAGAATCAAAAGGTAAGAAGCCACAACCAAAACCAATACCTGCGGGAAAATAATCTTTCAAGCGCAGTGAGTGTGGGGGTGTAACTAGAAAAGTGATTTTGCAAGTCTAGATTTAATGCGGCTCGCAGCGGACGGCTAGACTGATACCCTCTGCTAAGCAATAAAGCCGGCTGATGCCGGCTTTATTTTTTGGAGCGAAAGGGATTTAGTAAGGCGGATGCAAAGCTAGTGAAATATCGGTGTTTATCTATGGAAAAGGGAATGTCGATTTGGCTTGATTCGTTACCACAATTGTCCCAGCAATATCGTCATGCCTGCGAACAACTGCCAATCCTGCGCCGCAGTGGCCAGACCCCAGGCGGCTCCGAAATCCAGTACCACCCGCTTGTTGTAGTTATAAGTGGCGCCAGTCAGGAATTGCGATGTTGTCGCTGTCCCGCGCCGGTAATTCCCGCTTAGTTCGCCGAGTACGCCCCATTGTTCAGTTAAATTGTGGGATAGGCTGGCTGCCCATGCGTATTGGGTTCTACTTTCTTCGCTGGTGGTGCCACCGATATGGTTGGCGCCTAAATTTGCATCAAGGTGGTTGTCCGAGAAATCGCGGCTATAGATCCCGGTAAGCAGATAGTCGGTTTTACCGGTGCCAATGGTGTCATTGGCGGTAGGCGATTTGAAGCCGGCTGAAATTCCCCAGGCGGTTGTTTCATCCGCAGTGGGAATGCGATGCTTTACCTGAAACGTGGTGTCACCCACGCCGCTAAATTGCATATTATCCAGATCGGTGCGGCGCACGCCTAGTTCAGAGTTCACCACGATACCCCAGTCCTTATTGAAGGCCAGTTTGGCTGCCACGGGGAAGCTGTCTCGGTATTTGTCGCTACCGCCCTTGGTGCGCTGCCAGCCCATTTCCACATCCAGCCAACCTGGCTCGGGTAGATTGGCGGGACTCGATACTGAGGGACGATAGGGGGTTGCAGCAGGCTCATTATCTGCGCAGGCAGTTTGAATATGCGTTATTGCCAAAACCAATAATGCTGCTGCGCAATATTTACGATATCGATTTATGCTCATGAAATAGCTGTCTTCTTTTTCCAGAATTGTTTTCCGAATATTAACCCAAGTATCACCATGCTCCATACAATCACCGCACCCGGTGGCAGGTCAAACAATGCCGATACCACCAAGCCAATGACATAGCTGGCAATGCCGACCAGGTAAGCCACCGGCATACGTCGCGCGGCGGGCCACTGGCGCACGGTCAGGGCCGGAACAATCAGGCTGGCGAACACCAGATACACACCCACCAATTGCACGGATACGGTGACGGCGCAGGCAAAAATCAAATAGAAGCCCATTCTGCCAAGGCGATTGCGCAAGCTGAACCAAAGACCGAGTATCAACAAACTCGCCACTAACACCGGTAGCAATTGGGTATAACTGACCCAGAGGATTTGTCCGGAGAGTAAATCCCGGATGTATTCTCCGCCATGCGGGTCATGTGATAACAGCATCAGCCCTCCGGTGGCCGCCAATACGAAGGACACGCCGATCAGCGCTTCCTGCACATCGGGCCAGCGTTTGTCGGTGTAGGTTAGGATCAATCCACCAGCAACCGCCGCGCTGATTGCGGCAATCTGCACGGCTATTCCTTGCGTGCCGAAACCGAGCGCTTCCGCGCCGATTACCCCAAGACCGGCAATCTGTGCAATCGCCAGATCGATGAACACAATGCCGCGGCTGAGCACCTGTATGCCAAGTGGAACATGGGTGGCGAGCACCAGCATACCTGCCGCCACTGCGGGGCCTAGCAAGCCGATGTCGAGGGCGCTGAGGTTCATTTCAGCGCCCCTAGCAGGCGCTCAAGCGTATCGTCGAACAAACCGAACAAATCCTTGGCGCGCGGACTTCCGCCTACCGTGAAGGGTAATTCGACGGCGGGAATTTTCGCGCGTTCAGCCAGCCAGTCCGAGGCGCGCCCGTCGTTATAGGCTGCCCGAATAACCATTCTGGCAGGCTGTCTCTGCAGTTGTGCGATGACCTGCGCAAGATGCGCGCTGCTTGGCTCGACACCCGGTTTCGGTTCCAGTAAGGCGACTTCACGCAAGCCCAGCCAGTTGGTCATATAGGGAAACCCCTTGTGCTGAAATGCGACTGCGACGCCCTTGAGCGGTGCGCTTTCCTTCTCCCAGCGCTGCATGGCCAGTTTCCAGCGTTGTGCGAAATTTGTGTAGCGTGCCTGGTAATAAGCTGCATTGGCCGGGTCGATTTCGCCGAGACGCTTTGCCAGCGCATCCGCGGCCAGAGCAATGTTGCGCGGATCGGTCTGAATATGCGGATTACCGGCGGGATGGACGTCCCCCTCCGCCCGGTCCAGGCGCGCAGGAATCTCCAGCATGTGCACAAAAGCGGCTGCCTCGAAATAGCCTGGTTTGCCCGGCTGAATGTTGGCGTTGCCTGCCTGGCGCAGTAATACCGGTAGCCATCCCGACTCCAGTTCGGCCCCGGTACACACCAGCAAATCCGCGCTGCGCGCGCGCGCCAGCAGACTCGGTTTGGCTTCGATGCGATGTGGGTCCTGCAACGCGGTCGTGGCGGTGTAGATGGAAATTTTATCGCCGCCCAACTCTTGCGTTAGCGCACCCCACTCCGGCTCACAAGCGAACACGCGAAGTTCAGCAAGCACCGGCGCAGTAAATGCCAAAGAAATAAACAATACAAAAAACTTGGATAAAATTTTCATTAGAAACTCCTAGAACGGGTGAGCGCCATGGGCGCCCAGGCTCATTTGATACTGGATAAACATCTGGTTGTCAGACATGCCTTGACGTGAATTATCGTGCGCCGCCTGCAAGCGGATGCGGCTGAATTCGCTGGCCGAATAATCCAGCATCAAACTATATTTGCTTGGCTGATAGGAAGGGTTGGCCAGAAATGCCGAGTTCGCGCCGAGGTTAGTCATGCCGGAATCCAGGTGCTCAGCGCGCAGACCCAGTCGCCAGCTGGGTTGAAAGCGGTACACACCTTGCACATACCAGCCGCTTTGCGCGGATGCATACGGCAAGATGTTGCCAGGTGTGTCGGCTTGATAATCCAGTGTACCGTCTTCATGGCGGCGGAAATACTCGCCCTGCAATTTGAAGTAGCGGCTGGCGGAATTGCCGCCCGGCGCCCACTTCCATACAAAATCCGTCAGCCACAGATGGCTGGTGCCGCTGAAGGCATTGGTCACAGCAGTACCGGTCAGGTCGGTATCAGCATAACGCCTGTCAGAGGGTGAAGTGGCGAGATATGACAGACCGGCACGCCAACTGCTGCCTGCATCGGTATCCCCCCCGATATGGGCAAACATATCCACTGTGCCTGCACCATTTTTATTCCGGTCGGAACTTGGGAAATTTTTTCCGCGGCCTATGTCTGCACCCAACTCCAGGAAGGTATCGGTAGGTGCCAGCCATCTCAGTTGAATGCCATCATCGTTCAATTGCCCGCCGAGAAAAGCCTGATAGGCTAGCGGCGCATCGACGAAATCCCATACATGGGCATGCTGTTCGTTGAGATAGCCGATGCCAGCGTAGAAGCGGCCAGCCTTCAGCGTCAGCCCATGCGCCAGTCCGATAGTCTGGACATATGCTTCTTCGGTGGAAACGGTATTGTCAGGGTGAATGGAAAAATTCAGCGCGCCAAAAAAATCTGGATCGATGTTGGCGGAAATACCCAGTTCCGATTCAGTCAGGCTGAACCCTCTTTGGCCGGGTCCGATTTCGCCGCCAGGAATAAATCCGGTGATGCGGTAATTATTGGGGTTACGCGACAGGTTGGCATACGTGCCGGACAGAATCAGGGAAACTGCCGGGTTGAAAGCGCCGGCAGAAGCGGGTGCTCCATTTTGCGCTGGTTGTGCGGCAGCGGTTTCCGTCTGCTGAAGACGACGCTCTAAATCCTGAATGCGTGTTTCGTAGGTTTCTTTTAGCTGACGAATTTCAGCGCGGATTTGCTCCAGCTCCCGGCTATCTGCTGCTTCAGCTGTCGCTGATGTAAGCAGAAACCCGATAAGAGGCGCAAGAAAAACAGTGCGTGCAGAATGCATGATGTTCCCTTAAAAAAATATCACGGCGCCGTGCAATCAGCACGGCGGAAAATGCAAAACGTGTATTTTCAGAAAGGGAATGGCGGGGCGCGCGTGCGGTATGTGCGCAGGGGTCGAACGAATAATACCGTGACCAACACAGACACAAGTATGGATGCTGGCGTAGATAGCGCGACGGGAGTTTGCTTGCTGCCCAGTGCCGCGCCTAAAGCAGCGTAAGCAGCGCATTTGTCGCAGGTAGGATTGTGCGGGAGTTGCTTGTCGTCGCTATCGGAATGGGAGGACGTTTGGCCAAACGCATGAGACAAGGCGTGCAGCACCGCCCCTTGCTGTGCGGACAGCAGCGCGAGGGAAAAAATGAAAGGGAGTAGCCAGCGAATACGCATCTATATTTTAAAACGCCTACAGTTTGAGCCGGATTCTTGTAGAGAAAAGCGCTTGTCCTGTTTGTGACTGCAATTGTGCCATAAATTTATTGCGCGCTTTGTGTTTATCCTGTCACAAAAGGCGTTTAGACGCAGAGAAGTGCCGATAACCCGCAGATCCCACTATGCCGTGAGCGTTGTTGGTAACCGGCCCCAAGGGAGTGAAGCCCTGGCCGAACTGAGCGGCTGGTGAAATATCCTGGCTGGTGGTATCGGAGCTAATTAAATTCGGGAAATCCCCGGCTTTGCCGGGGGCATTTAACTTAAATATCATATTGACGCGCAACAGGTTGCGGGGTAGATTCCGGCGTGAGGCGAGTTGAAATTCCTGGTTTTTGTGCCTTGCTTTTAGATTTACTTCACGACGCTGATCAGTTCACATCCTAATATCGCTATCTTTATGAGGAGTGTCACAATGAACACAAAACAAATCCTGGCCGGGGTTGCCTATACATTATTGTTGTCAACACTGCCGGTGCATGCCGACCCGCTGGATTTGAAGCTGGGCCTCTGGGAAACAACCGAAACAACACAAATGAGCGGCGCAATCATGCCGGAATCCGCTCTGAAGGGAATGCCACCGCAGCAGCGCGCGCGCATTGAGGCTGCCATGAAAAAGCGTCAGGAACAGGCGCCAAAGAGCCATACCACCAAGACTTGCCTGACCCAGGAGAAATTGAGTCGCCCCTTTGATAAACAGGGGGCAGAGGATGAGAAATGTTCGAACACTATCCTGACCGCCACCCGCACGGTGCAGGAATACAAGATGCAATGCACCGGACGCGATTCCCGCAGCGGTGTGATGCGCATCGAGGCGCTGTCGCGCGAGCGCATCAAGAGCACGATCAAAATGAACGTGAATTCATCTCACGGTGCCGTAAACATAGAGATGAGCGGGCGCTGGATCGCGGCCGATTGTGGCAAGGATGATTAAATTAGCTAAATCCCCGGCTCTGCCGGGGACTCACAAAGGTTTGACCTATGGCGGTCAATGCACTAAAAAACGCTGTAGCTCAGAGGTCTGGCCCCGGATATCCGGGGCCAACAACCAGAGGGAAATTCACAGGGGTTGTTTGCTGGGCCATCATTGACGGCAAAGTTCCATTTTTTATGTGTACTGTAGTACCGGCTGCACTGGCCGGCACCTCGCCGCGCGAAGTTCGTGTCCAATGATCCTTCGGCCATAAAGCCACATTCCCCCCAGATTCTTTGTACGGCACCGAACAGAGTGAGGCCGGTTTTTAGGATACCCTCACGCTGTTAGTTTGCTGCGGTTTTTAGGTTGTACCCAGTTCGATCAAGGAGAGTGTCATAGCCATTAAAGAATTCGGATTTTCCGGGGGCACACGAAGCGCGCTGCGTAACGGTCAGGATGCCGAGTTGCTACGTTCGGAATTGTTCAGCCTCGAACAACTGGAGCGTCATGCGGTAACCCTGGCGGGCCAGCATAAAATCGATCCGCGTCCAGGGCCGGACATGTTGCTGCCGCGGCTGGCGAACAATGAGCGCGTACTGCTGGCGGCGTATGGCGTCGTGACGAGTGCCGTCACGCGGGGGCAGCGGATCGTGCCGGCAGAGGCATGGTTGCTCGACAATTATTATCTGATTGAGCAGCAGATTATTATGGCGCGCCGGCATCTGCCGCGCGGCTATAGCCGGGAGTTGCCGCAGTTGGCTGGTGGCCAGTCAGGCGGTATCCCCCGTATCTACGAATTGGCGTTGGAGCTGATTTCACACCAGGATGGTCGTGTTGACAGCGACTACGCCACCAACTTCATTGCTGCCTACCAGACCGTTGAACCATTAAAGCTGGGCGAACTGTGGGCATTCCCGATCATGCTGCGCCTGGCGTTGTTGGAGAATCTTCGCCGCGTCGGCTTGCGCATCGCCCGGCGACGCGAGGAACGCGATACAGCTATCACTTGGGCAGATCGCATGCTCGCGACCGCCGAACAGGAACCGAAACAGCTGATCCATTTACTCGCCGAATTTGCCAATGCCGATGTGCCGCTGACCGCGCCGTTTGTGGAGGAATTTTACGCAAGACTCCAGGCTCAGGGGCCGGTTATGGCGTTCGTGCAAACCTGGGTCGAGAATAAACTGCTCGAACAAGGCGTGACCGCAACACAGTTATCGCAGGCCGCCGGTCGCACGGCGGCGGCCAACCAGCTCTCCATTGCGAACAGTATCGGCAGTCTGCGTTTCATCAGCGCAATGGATTGGAAGGATTACGTCGAAGCGCTCAGTGTCGTCGAACAGGCATTGCGTGAAGACCCGACGGGGATGTACGCGCGCCAGGATTTTCCCACGCGTGACCGCTATCGGCACGTCGTAGAAGACGTGGCGAGGGGCAGTGCGCGCAGTGAGTTTGAGGTGGCGCGCGCAGCCATTGTTCTGGCGCAGACAGTGGCGCAGCAATTGACTACCAACGACCGCACCGCGCATGTTGGATACTATCTAGTCGATCACGGGCGGCGCATGCTGGAAGGTGCGGTGGGCTGCCGTTTGTCGTGGAAAGCGCAGGCCAGCCGTGTGGGCCAGCATTTCCGCCTGCCGCTTTACCTCGTCCCTATCCTGTTGCTCACCGCGCTGGCGGCCTCAGGTTTGTTGTTCTTTTTAGACGGATTCGGGCTGACCGACTGGCGTTACTGGTTTGTTGCCATCGCTGGCGTGATTAGCGTCTCGGCGCTGGCCGTGTCGCTGGTGAATCTGTTGGTCACATTCGTTTTGTCGCCCCGCGTATTGCCGCGATTGGATTTCTCGCAGGGCATTCCGTCCGAGTACCGCACGATGGTGGTTGTCCCCACCTTGCTGAATAAACCGCAAGAGATTGCCGATCTGCTCGAAGCATTGGAGATTCGCTATCTCGGCAATCGTGATCCTAACTTATTCTTTGCCTTGCTGACGGATTTTAGCGACGCGCCCGAGTGTACCCAGCCGGGCGACGACGCGTTGCTCGCCCTGGCACGCGCCAGTGTCCAGGCGCTCAACGAGACCTACCGCGACGATCGCCCATGCATCTTTTATCTGTTTCACCGGCCACGCGTGTGGAATCCATATGAGCGGGTGTGGATGGGATACGAGCGCAAGCGCGGCAAGCTGGAGCAATTCAATGCCTTGCTGCGCGGAGAAGATAAAGCGGCGTTTTCGGATATTGTCGGCGATGCGTCCATCTTCGGTTCGATCAAGTACGTCATCACTTTGGATACCGATACGCAACTGCCCCGCGACGCGGCGCGCACACTCATCGGCAACCTCGCGCATGCGCTTAACCGCCCGGTGTATGACGCCAACAAGGGGCGCATTGTTGAAGGCTACGCGATCCTGCAACCACGCGCTTCGATCAGCCTGTCCAGCGCCGGTCAGTCACGCTTTACGCAGTTGTTCGCGGGTGAAGCGGGCATTGATCCCTACACGCGCGAGGTGTCGGACGTCTATCAGGATATTTTCGGAGAAGGCTCGTTCATCGGCAAGGGCATCTATGATGTGGATGCCTTTCGTCAGGCCGTCGATGGACGTTTTCCGGAAAACCTTATTCTCAGTCACGACCTGCTGGAAAGCGGATATGCACGTTCGGCACTGGTGAGCGATGTCGAGCTGATTGAAGAGCATCCGGCCAGTTATGCCATGGAGGCCAGCCGCCGGCACCGGTGGATACGCGGCGACTGGCAGCTTGCCGGCTGGCTGCTCCCGCGCGTGCCCGGACCGCCTGGGTTAAATGGATCGATGGGGAAGCGGCAAGCGAACCCGCTTTCTGCCTTGTCAGTGTGGAAGCTTTTCGACAACCTGCGCCGCAGCCTGGTATCGCCATCGCTGCTTGCTTTGCTGCTGGGCGGTTGGCTATTTGGCCTTGGGCCGACATGGCTCTGGACCCTGCTGGTCGCGGCTGTGTTGGTATTTCCCGCTTTGCTGGGAAGCGTGATCGAACTACTGCGCAAGCCTGAAGAACGTGATTGGTGGGTACATCTGAATCTGACCAGCAGGGCCATGGGCCGCCCAATTG
>JBBRTU010000035.1:0-29627 GCA_038244115.1 Burkholderiales bacterium | reverse complement strand
CTGCCGTAAAAATACGGCGGGGTATGCGTTTCATGGACACTCCTTGCAAGTTGATAAATTAACATCAACTTGCCCGTCCAGAAAATCGGGCCTCGCTCAGATGTGAGCTAGTCGGGGAGATAGGTAAAAAATCTTGGGGACATCACTCGCCCGATAAAGTAATCCTGGGCACCCGCTCAAGATACTGCGCAAGTTTAGCTTTGTTATCCGTTTTGAAATCCACGAAACGAAATCCGATACGGAAGATAGGTTTGTTTGCGGTCAGCACGGTATACAACGATTCACCGGCGATTTCGATGATCTTGGGGCGTTTGCCGGGAATGCGTGCAGGCAGGGCCAATAGCAGGATGACCGAATCGGAGAAATTCAGATTATTTTCGCTCCAGATGTTGACTCCGCCAAGAGAAACATCATAAACCCGGCCATAATAAGTATGGCTCACCCCGCTGTTCTTGTTGACAATGGCGACCCGCCAGCCGACCAGGTAGCGCGGGTGCGAGCGATGTTCAATCTGGTGAAATTCTGCGGGATTAAACGTGACGGCAGAAATGTTCCGGAATGTGTTGGCATCGCTTTGCGCCAGCTCTACCTCGAAGTCAGGCACGTATTGCGCGAGCGCTGCGACATCGGCATTTTCGCCTTCGCCGTTATCCCCATGTTGATTGTTGTCGGCCACTTCGGTTCACGTGCTCCAAATAATGTGTGAGATCGGTTCCAATATTTTATTGGTCTCACTGTAAGTTCTTTGATGCCGCGGCATGTCGGCATATGATTTCGTCGTAATTTACTTAGGATACTCAATCCGCGCAATGCAGTTGCAATACTTTTCAAAGTGGCTGCCAAGATTATGCCAAAAACTTGCGTACCGTTTTCTGGTTTATATGCTGGGTAAACCAGTCTAGCGCCTTGCCCTTGTGGTCGCTTTGCCATGCCAGAAATATCTGAGTTTGTGGTTTTGGCTCTTTCACGCCTTTGAGGATCAGCCGGCCTGTGGCGAGGTCGTTCTGAACTAGATGCCGTGGCAGGTAGCCCACGCCCAGCCCTAGCCGGTGGGCTTCTAGTTTGGCCGCGGTGTCCGGTACCGACAAGGTGTCTTGTCCTGCCAGCAGGCCGGACGTGCGCGGAGCCATGTTGCGCGAGCTGTCGCTGGCGACAATCGCGCGGAAGTGCTGGATATCGGCGCGCTGCAAGGGTTCTGCCATGTCAGCTAACGGATGGCCTGGGGCGATGGCGAACACGAAATCCACCACACCCATCAGGCGCGTGGCATAACCGCCGCCCGGCGGTGCTTCCCCGGGCGCGCCTATCACTAAATCGGCGCGGCCAGAAGAAAGCGCGTCCCACGTTCCACCGTATACTTCGCGAACGAGCTTTAGTCTGGTACCGCAGTGCAGCTGGTAAAATGCATCCACTAGCGGATAAAAACGTTCGAGTGGAATCAGGTCGCTCAGCGCAATGCGCAGTTCGGTTTCAAACCCGCCGGCTACGCGCTTGACGCGTTCTTCCAGCTCCATTGCTGCGCGCAGCAGATGGCGTCCTTCCTGCAGCAACTCTCGGCCCGCTTCAGTCAGCGTGGCTCGATGGCCGCTGCGGTCGAACAGAGGCACTTCCAAATCCTGTTCCAGCTTCTGGATACCATACGTCACCGCTGAAGGTACGCGGTGCATTTCCTCCGCCGCAGCGGCAAAACTGCCACGGCGTGCGATGGCGTCGAGCAGAAGCAGTCCGTCCAGGTCAATTTTCATCGTTCAAATAATTCGAATAAGATAGCCAGAATATTCCACTATAAAATAGTAACGCAAGTGTATACGATGTAAATGTATTTCAATAAATGCAAATGATATTACTATTTTAAAGGAGAAAGCGCATGATCCAAATCCGCAAAAGCAGTGATCGTGGTCACGCCAACCATGGCTGGCTGGACAGCTATCATACCTTTTCCTTTGCCGATTACTACGACCCGAACTACATGGGCATTTCCAGCCTGCGCGTGATCAATGACGACCGCATCGAGCCGGCGATTGGCTTCCCTACCCATCCACACCGCGACATGGAGATCGTCACCTATATGTTGCAAGGCGCGCTGGCGCACAAGGACAGCATGGGCAACGGTTCGGTGATTGAGACCGGAGAAGTACAGCGAATGACCGCCGGCACCGGCATTACTCACAGCGAATTCAACGCCTCGAAAACGGACGGCGCGCACTTGCTGCAAATTTGGATCATGCCGGATCGCAAAGGCTATACGCCGAGTTATGAGCAAAAGCGCTATGCCGAGGAAGATAAGGCCGGACGCCTGTGTCTGGTGGCGTCGCCAGATGGGCGCGATGGTTCAGTTAGCATTCACCAGGATGCTTTTCTTTACGCCAGTATCCTGCGCCAGGGCGATGCCGTGCAACATTCGCTGGCTCCTGGTCGTTGTGCCTATCTGCAAGTGGCGCGCGGCGAGATGAGCATCAATGACATGCCACTGCAAGCCGGGGACGGCGCCGCCATTACCGAGGAAAGCGACATACGCTTAACCTCGAACAATTCCGCAGAAGTGTTGCTGTTCGATCTAGCTGCATAATTTAAGAAGGAAATATCATGCTGAACAAACTCGCTACCACCCAACAACCCATCCACGACATCATCGCGCGCCGCTGGAGTCCACGCGCCTTCGACGCCTCCAAACCGGTCAGCCGCGAACAACTGCTCTCTCTACTGGAAGCCGCGCGTTGGGCGCCGTCCTGCTTCGGTGACGAGCCATGGCGCTTCATCGTGTGGGACCGCAACCGCGATGCGGCATCCTTTATAAAAGCTTTCGATTGCCTCGGGGAATTCAACCAGAGCTGGGTGAAAAACGCCCCGGTATTGTTGGTGGTACTGGCGAGCGATAAATTTCGCAAAGGTACGCCCAACCGCTGGGGCATGTTTGACGCTGGCGCCGCAGCAAATAACCTGTACCTGCAGGCTGTAGCGCTCGGCTTGGCAGCGCATCCAATGGGTGGCTTTGACGTGGACAAGGTCAGGCAGGAATTCAACGTGCCAGAAGGCTTCATGCCCATGGCGATGATTGCTGTCGGCTATCAGGCAGACCCGAATGTACTGGAAGGCGACTTGCTCAACTCAGAAGTCGCAGAACGTAAGCGCCAGCCGCTTGAAGAGAATTTCTTTGCGGGCACATGGGGAAAGCCGGTTGCCTAAGCAGGAAACGGGTAGCACAGGCGCCTGCGCTACGAGCCAATAGCCGGGTGTTTGCGGATTGTCCGTATTCCGTATAATTAAATCGAGAAAATATAACGAAGGGGTAGAGATGCGCTTTCTGATTCCACTGACATTTGCCTGCTGCTTCGCTGGCAGTACCTTCGCTGGCGATGTGCCGGTTACAGAAATCAAGCTCGATCAAGATGCACACCAGCATGCACAATTGAAAACCGACTTTGCCTTCAAGGAGGTGAAACAAGCCGAGTCCAACCTCCAAGCGGCTGAACGCGATGCGGCAGAAATGGATCGTGCCCACCAGCAGGCGCAGCGTCAGGCAGATGAGGCGAAACAGCGCCTGATTGAGGCTAAGCAGAAAGTGGAAAATGCCAAGCTTGCTTTGCTGAAAGCGCGAAAGAAATGGGAAACGGAGTCACAGGAATTTAATCGAGAGTCCGGGGCTGCGGCTAACGCCAAACAAAAACCTTGAGAAGGAAGTTTTCGTTGGATGGATGCGTCAAATTTGATGATTTGTGTATGGATATGCGAGCGGGAGTGGAAGAAGGCCGCCGCGCCGCAAGATATGGTTGCGCCTGCGTAACCATGCGCTATAAATAAGTTTTCTTAGTATCGGGAGGTCATCATGCAATGCAACATTGGCTGCATTGATCGCACCGGTCGCATCGTCGGGATAGTCTTGTCTGTCTGCCAGAAAACAAGGACATTCCCGCCATGAAGGAAATTCTTCCCGACATCTTTCATTGGACGACTTTCCACGAGGGAATCGGGGCATACGTCCACTCTTATTATTGCAGTGCGACCACACCGGCGGTACTGATCGATCCACGCGTCCCGGCGGTAGGGCTAGGATGGTTCGAAGCCCGCAAACCGCCGAAGCACATCTACTTGACCAACCGTCACCATTACAGGCATAGCGACCGTTTTGCGGCCCGTTTTGGCGCGGAAGTTTGGTGTCATAAGGATGGGCTGCATGAATTCACCAAAGGGCAGAAAGTCAAAAGTTTTATGCATGGCGAGGAGTTGCCGGGAGGTGTGCTGGCACTGGAAGTAGGGGTGCTGTGTCCAGAGGAGACCGCGCTGCATATCCGTCTGCATGGCGGCATCCTGGCACTCGGCGATGCGATTGTACGGCATGGGGAGAAGTTGGGGTTTGTGCCGGATGAATATATGGGCGATGATCCAGAGGGCGTCAAGCGCGGCCTGCGGGAAATTTTTCTTGAGCTCGTGCGCGAACGCGAATTTGACCACCTGCTATTCGCTCACGGCAAGCCGTGGATCGGCGGTGCCAAGAACGGTCTTCGTCAGTTTCTGGAAGGTACCTCATCGGGGTAAAGCCGTGGTTTTTCCGCTATCGTTTGTGCCGGGGAATACGTGGGGCTGGCAGAGTCGACGATGGTATCTGGAGTCTATTTCGGCCCGCGCAAATAAGCGGGTGCGGGAACT
Source organism: Burkholderiales bacterium (assembly GCA_038244115.1). Classification (GTDB taxonomy): domain Bacteria; phylum Pseudomonadota; class Gammaproteobacteria; order Burkholderiales; family JBBRTU01; genus JBBRTU01. The sequence continues at coordinate 24,980 of JBBRTU010000035.1, read as the reverse complement.
GACCTGGTGCATTGAGGTGCATAACGCAAAGTTTCCAACCTTATGCAACTGCTTCTTCTGCCTGCTGCTGCAACGCCCACATGTGTGCGTACACGCCGTCTTTTGCCAGCAATTCCGGATGCCGCCCGCGCTCGACAATACGTCCGGCTTCCATGACCAGAATTTCATCGGCCTCGACCACGGTGGAAAGACGGTGCGCGATGATAAGGCTGGTGCGGCTCCTGGCAATTTCCAGCAGCTCTGCCTGGATGGCTTTTTCGGTTTTGGTATCGAGCGCAGAGGTGGCTTCGTCCAGGATCAAAATCACCGGATTCTTCAACAAGGTGCGGGCGATGGCGACGCGCTGTTTTTCGCCGCCGGAAAGTTTCAGGCCGCGTTCGCCGACGATGCTGTCCCAACCTTGCGGCAGGCTTTCGATAAAGCCCAGGATATGCGCGGCGCGAGCAGCGGCGATCACTTCTTCGTGTGTGGCATCGGGGCGGCCATAGGCGATGTTGTAGTAAATACTATCGTTGAACAACACGGTATCCTGCGGCACCACACCGATGGCTGCGCGCAGGCTATCCTGACTGATGTGGCGGATGTCCTGGCCATCGATTCGGATGCTGCCTTGGTTCGCGTCATAAAAGCGGAACAATAACCTCGCGAGCGTGGATTTCCCCGCGCCGCTCGCGCCCACCGCAGCCACGGTTTTTCCGGCTGGCACGGTGAAGCTCACATCATGCAGAATGGGGCGGTCGGGGTTGTAGGCGAAGCTGACATGCTCGAACTTCACTTCACCGCCACGCACATCGAGCCTGCGTGCATCCGGCGCATCTTCCACTTCCTGTGGACGGTGCAGCAGGGTGAACATGCGTTCCACGTCAGTCATGGACTGCTTGATCTCACGGTACATCACCCCCAAAAAACTCAAGGGCTGGAACATCTGTAATAGAAAGGCGTTGACCATGACCAGATCGCCCAGCGTGAGCGTGCCGGCCACTACGCCATTCGCCGCGCGCACTACCATGAGCGTGACACCAATCGCAATGGTGCCAGCCTGTGCCGCATTCAGCAGGCCGAGCGAACGCTGCGATTGCAAGGCCACCCGCTCCCATTCCGCCAGACTGGTGTCATAGCGCGCGGCCTCATAACGCTCATTGCCAAAATATTTCACCGTTTCATAGTTCAAGAGGCTGTCGATGGCACGGCCATAGGCTTCAGAATCCAGCGTGTTGGCGCGGCGCACGAACTGCGTGCGCCAGTCGGTAATGGTCACGGTAAAACCGATATATGCCACCAGCGTAATCAGTGTAATCAGCCCGAACACCCAATCCAGTTTGACGAACAGGATCACCGCCACCATCAGGATTTCCAGAACAGTGGGAGCAATACGGAACAGTAAGTAACCCACCAGACTGGAGATCGCTTTAGTACCGCGTTCGATATCGCGGGTAATGCCGCCGGTCTGGCGTTCCAGATGGAAGCGCAGTGACAACGCATGCAAGTGCTGGAATACCGCCATGCTCACCCGGCGCATGGCACGCTGCGTGACCTTGCCGAACACCACATCGCGCAGATCGGAAAAAGTAGTGCTGGCAAAACGCAACAGGCCGTAAGCGAAAATAAGTGCTAGCGGCAAAACCAAATTAGCATGCGATTTGTCCAGCGAATCGATGATCTCCTTCAACACCAGGGGTACCATCACCGCAGCCAGTTTTGCGCCAATCAACAAGCCCAGCGCCAGCAACACGCGTCCACGAAACTCCCACAGATAAGGGAACACGCGGCCAATCGAACGCAAATTGGTTTCACCGGGCTGTGCGGGCGTGCTGGGGTGGAAATGTGCGCTTTGGGACATGGGGTCAGTTGGCTCGCGGATTGGGTGCTTTATTTCAAATGAGAGAATGATTTTAACATTCCAACCATTCCATTGTACCCGTTGATTCAGCCAACAGCCCGCCGCAGCGCGCACGCAGGCTGGCGCCGAGTAGATTGCACTGCGCGGGAGTGATGGATGTGGTCGGTCAGTAAGTCGCTTCGTGTATTTCAGGCATGCCGTCGGCCACCCAGCGGGCATAGCCGCCGTCCAGATTGAGCACGTTGTTGAAGCCCATCATCTGGAGTACGGCGGCAGCCATAGCAGAGCGGCCACTGGTTGCGCAGTAAACGATGACCTGGCGGTTGCGGGCGGCGGTCAGTTCCGGTAGATGCTTGGGATAGGCCTGGTCGGCAGCGGCTTCGATGATGCCGCGAGGAACCAGCTGGGCACCCTTGATGTGGCCATTTTCGAATTCGCCGTGTTCGCGCACGTCGATCAGGAGCATGTCTTCTTTGTTGTTGAGTTTGTCGAGCAGCTCTTGCGGGGTGATTTCCTTGACGCAGGACTTGGCAGCGCGGACGAAGTCCATCAGGCCCATCGGCTGCTCGGGTTTAAAGGTGTTGTACATCGGTCATACTCCAATATTGATTTTGAAATGGTTGAACCCTGAGCGGGGTTTAGCATAAAAAATATCACATCGAGCCATTATTGTCAGCCTAAGAAGCTGTCTTAAATAATATCGCGGGACGCAGCTTGCAGGCGGTCTGGTGACCATAGTGTCGACTCCGTTGAGCGAGAAGCTAGATTTCCGCCTTGAGCGGGTGGTATTCGATAATTTCGCAAAAGATGCGCATGAGTTCGGGATCATGCTTTTCCCCAGTCTCGATGCGCAAAGTATCCATGATTTCCGGGTGCATTTTTGCACGATGGTATGGCCTTGTCATGGCCATCGCGTCGTAGCTGTCGGCGATGGAGATGATGCGGGAGCAGATCGGAATTTCATCTCCAGAACATCCATCCGGATAGCCTTGGCCATTGTAATACTCGTGGTGGTGACGAATTGCGAGAGAGGATTGCAGCGAACCTTCGAGTTCAGTTGAGATCATGATTTTCTCCCCTATCTCGGAATGTTGCTTCATCATCTCCCAGTCGGTTTCGTCAAGTAGCGAAGGCTTCAGCAGGATATGGTCTGGAATTCCAATTTTGCCAATATCGTGAAACGAGGCACTTATTTTAAGAACACCCAGTTCTTGTTCAGTCAGTCCATAATGCGCCCCAATTGCCTCGGAGAGATCACGCACACGCTCCGAATGAAGCCTCGTGAATACGTCACGATAGCCCAGCGCGACCGATAATGATTTGGTGTATCTGTATAGCGCAAAGTATAGAGCGTCTTCCAACTCCATGTTGAACCTCTCCGAGAAAGTTAACCGTTATAGGGGCGCTGACGTCCATATAACGGTTATTGATCATGGCGCCATTTTTGCAGTTGTTCTCTTTAGCAGAGTTCGACTAATCCTTCGGAGTTATATTGTTTCTTCATATAACCCATATGTTAAGGTCTGCTTAATGTTTTCATTAATACTAGACGCTATCTGCCATGACAACAAATAATCACTTCGCTGAAATTAACGCTAAACAACATGTTCTTGAGAACCACCTCATTTTCAGGGCCATCCAAAATAGGGATGACTTGGATCTATTCATGTCATGGCACGTTTTTGCGGTGTGGGACTTTATGTCCCTTATAAAGCGACTCCAGCGCGAGCTTACCTGCATAGATTTGCCATGGGTGCCATCTCGGCATCCTCTTGCGACACGCCTGATTAACGAGATTGTCTTGGGTGAAGAAAGCGATGAATTGCCAAGCGGAGGTTTTCTGAGTCACTTTGAGCTGTACCTGCTCGCGATGCGAGAAGTGGGGGCGGATACAAACCAAATTGAAGCGTTTGTGGCGCTGCTTCGCGCGGGTACGCCTGTTAACCAAGCCCTGGATAAGGTTTCCACACATCCTTGTATTCAGGATTTTGTTAATAACACCATGGCCACTGCTTGCAATGGGAGTGTGTATCAGGTGTTGGGCAGCTTCTTTTTCGGACGGGAGAATGTCATTCCACAAATGTTTAGAAGTTTGCTGGCGAATTGGCACATCGACGAGAGCGATGCCCCCATGTTTGTCTATTATCTCAATCGTCATATCGAACTCGATAGTGACAGTCATGGCCCTGCCGCCTGGAAAATCATCAACGAATTAACGCAAGACAACCCAGTTGCAATGCAGCAATTAAAATCTGCGGCAGTGGCTTCCATCAATGCCCGCATTAAGCTATGGGATGGATTGGCTCAGGCATTATCCCGAAAATAGTGCGTCAATTTTTCCACCCCAGTTGGTAAGTCGTGGCCGGAAATCAAGGGGAATCTGTCGAATCGACAAGCACCCTTGTCTCTACTGTTCAGACCACAACTTCAGCAACGTGTTAACCGAAGATGCCTGTCAAGAACCTCAAACAGTTGCTTGCGCCAAGCTTACTTATGGTTGATGGGCACAGGCGACGTCATACTGCGAAACGCTTGCGGTATTGCGCGAATTTTGTGGCTGTTCGCCCGCATAAACTGTCCCGGCTTTCCCCTCTGGATTGAAAGCCGAGCCAGGTGCCGAAGCAGCATTGCCGGGCGTATTTGGCGCTGTCGCGCTGCCACAACTCTGATTGGGTTGTCCCGTATGGGAGGGGCCGCGCGTCACCTGAGAAGGATTGACTGCCTGGCTTGAACCGATTCCGCTGGCGGCACCAGATCCAGTTGACACAATAAGCGACAAGGCGCTGAACACTGCGCAGGTAATAGGTTTCATGAATGCACTCCTTTCATAGTCCCTATCCGCTACAGCATGCGCAATATAGTCCGGATAAGATTAATACGACGATTACTCCCTGACGTTTGTTTATAGTTAATTTTATTATGTCGTCAAGATTAAATTGAATTTCAAGACGTACCAGCAGCCCGCCGCCATTGGTAGTGGTATTTGACGGTGGCTTTTCTATAATCGAAGCAGATTTTCTTAACTGAGTCTTCCGCACAGCTTGGTGCTTCGACGAGGAGTATCCGTGAATAAATACAGGGGACGACCACGCAGCCGCAGAGACCTCACCATGCGGGTCGGAAGCCGGACGTTCAGGAAAATGGGGGTGCCCCGCTTCAATTGGGGCGACCTGTATCACCAGTTGTTGACCATCTCCTGGCCTTTGTTTCTGGCGCTGATAGGTCTCGCCTACACCGCGACCAACGCCCTGTTTGCCCTCGCCTACCTCGCCGACCCGCATGGTATTGTCAACGCCCGGCCCGGCTCCTTCGGCGACGCCTTCTTCTTCAGCGTTCAAACCATGGCCACGATCGGTTATGGTGTCATGACCCCGCTCACCACCTATGCCAATACCCTGGCCGTCATCGAAGCGCTCACCGGGCTTCTGGGATTCGCAGTGGTCGCCGGCCTGGTCTTCACCAGGTTTTCCCATCCAACTGCCCGGGTACTTTTCAGCAGGATAGCGGTGGTCTGTCCTTTCAACGGTGTGCCCACGTTGATGTTTCGCATGGCAAACCAGCGTCACAACAGGATTTTGGAGGCCCGGGTGAGGGTAACGCTACTGAAGGACGAAGTGTCCTTGGAGGGCGAGACCATGCGCAGATTTCATGACCTCAGGCTAATTCGGAGCCAGACCCCGGCCCTTGCCTTGACCTGGACCGTGATGCACCCGATCGATCAGCGCAGCTGCTTGGCGGGTGTCGCTGCGGACGAGCTGAACAAAGCCGATGCCGAAATCCTGGTGACCCTCACCGGGTTGGACGAAACCGTTTCCCAGATTGTTCACGCCCGCTACTCGTATTTCCCGGGGAACCTTAGCTGGAACAAGCGCTTCGTCGATATCATCGGTCCCGCCGAAAATGGTGAGCGCTACATCGACTACACGCGTTTCCATGACGTGGAAACTACCCCCAATGCTGACCGTCCGGTTTGACCAGAGAGGAACCATTCATGCTGAACTCAGACCAATTTGCAAACACTGCAACAAGCCCCTGCCGCCCGCTTCACTATCGGCGGAGAAGCGATATCGATAAATCCTTGGAGGCCAGAATTATTCCATTGAGCTTATTTATCACACATTCCAGGAGTTGAAACATGAGCGCGAATCAGCAGAAACCAAAGATTGCCTGCATGCCCAATGGCCCCTATTACCTTCTGAACGACATGACCTCTGTCGCGGTGCCAAACTTGCGTCGCGCCAATGGTGAGACTTGCGCTAATGTGCGCGGTGTCGCGTTGTGCCGTTGCGGCGGCTCAAAGAACAAGCCGTTTTGCGATGGGACGCATGGGACGAACGGTTTTACTGATCAAAACATTGCAGACAAGAGCCAAAATCATCGCGTGAACTACGCGGGTAAAAGCATCACTATTCATGACAACCGCGCTATCTGCGCACACGCTGGATTCTGCACTGACAATTTAGCGACGGTATTCCACTTGCACCAGGAACCCTGGATCGACCCGGACGGCGCAAGTGTCGAAAAGATTATTGAAACCATCCGGCGATGCCCTTCCGGTGCGCTGAGCTACTCAGTCGAAAACGCTGAGTACCGAGATCAAGACCGGGCAACAATGGTAACGGTAACGAACAATGGCCCGTATGCCATTACCGGCGGGATAGAGTTGCTTGGCGTGCCATTCGGCGACGGCGCATCTACCGAGCACTACACGCTCTGTCGATGCGGTGCGTCCAAAAACAAACCCTTCTGCGATGGCTCGCATTGGCACGTTGGGTTCCGCGACCCGATCGACTGAGGCGTTACCGCAGCTAACATTAACTTAGCCAGGTCGTAGGTGTAATGGCAAGGTTTTGGCGGGAATTCTTGAATGTCTCAAATTGGCACGCGGCTGCGGCATCAGGCAGTTCGCAACACGATCCAGTTACATGACTTTGGCATTACCAATGGCAGCTTGCTGCTCATGAAGCTGCCGGCCAAAATACTGGCTTGGCGGTCTGCACCTCGGCCAAAGCCGCCTGATGAAGTAGCCAGGCAATTTGGTGTGAATGGCCGGTTTCTGGCGCATGTGCTTAACTCACCCTTTGGGCCAGGAACTGCCACTCGTAGTTTGGCACAATTGCCACCATGGGCGTCGGGTTCACGCTGAACAGGCGACACCCCCAAGAAAGTGTCGATTATGTGCTGTTCCTCCCTAGCTGCTGTCCAAGTTTTTGGACTAGCCGCTACCGCCATCGCGCCAAGACCTGTCGTTTTCGAGCTGCTGAGATTTAGGGAAACGAAGCGGTCAGAATAGCTCCAACTTCAATTGCTTGGCGGGTTAATCGTTGATCGTCAGTAGATTGAAAAAAATTTAGTCATATTTTGCAACTTTTTTAACGTACCTATCCGAGGTTTCGTCGCAAATTGGCCTGTAAATCTCTTTGCCTTGGGGTTCTGAAGCCAGTCGTTTGCCAACTGCCTTTCCAATATCCGCTGACACCCCTCACTTTCACTTCTCAGCGTTGGTAAGTAGGCCTCTGGAAAATATGGAATGTCAGCGAACAACTTGCTGGCAGAAATTCTGTACGCCTCTAAGTTTGGATTTAATACTTTTGAGAAGCCGGATAAGGCAGACGAGCATTTTAATAAGTATTTGCACCTTGATAATAGTACACAATCCAAGAGGGCCCGCTCACCTTTTCTAGCCTCGTTGATCGACCTTTTGTGAAACTCCACCTCTCCTAAGTTTACAACTTCCAAAGGTGCCAATTTTTCTTTTGCTTTCACAACGAAGGAAAACTCATCCGTGGCCACAAAGATGGTTTTAATATCTGCACGGCTATCAATAAACTCCTCGATTAAGACTAGAAAATCTTCATGTGAAACATTGTTTGTGTGCCATGACTCGTTCTTGTCAGTGCCCCTGTAATGAATTCCGAGACTGTTAGAGAGATCACCGACTTCCCTGGCACGCGAAATTATGTTGTCGGGTATCTTGAAGTATGAATGCCATAGTTCGTGCATGTATTTCCAGTCGTTTCCCAGAACACTAAGTTTTGTTTCCCTAAGTGTTTTCAGCCTGATTTCGCGCACTACCTTCCGAGCAGGTACTTCATATGCCAAATCAAAAATTCCAGGAATAACTCTGTAATCAGGCTTAACACCGTACAGTTTTGAGCGTATGTCCCATTCTGGGAATATCGATTTTTTGTAAAGATAAGGAAGGACTTCAAAGACGTGTAGAACAACCTGCCCAAACAAACCTTCAGGCAATTCGTCCTTGGTTGTGCTTATTTTGTAATGATGTGCCATCACAGCATCTCCCTAATAAGCTATCTCGCATCCCGCAATCCATTTACGAAATTGGTTGTCGTAGTGACCAAAATGTAGCGAGGCATCTTTACAATCTATAGCAGCTCGCAGATATAAGGACGCGCCAACTAAGCGAGCGACCTTTTATAGTGAAAGTATAGCCCCTAATGCCGCAAGGGCCGAAATGGCAGCAGTGGGTCGGGAGCAAGCATTCGCAAGGTGAGAGAGCAGTCATTCCTGAACGGCTGCAATCTGGGGCTGGGCAATGACCGCTAAGGCCGAGGTGCTGTCCGAACACCAACGGCCACGAATGCCTGCTTCGGTAGGAGTTACCTGCCGTTCAACTTCGTATATTTTCGACCCGCTGGATGACTGTACCTGGCACGAGCCTGACACCTGTGCCACTCAACACAGTAAAATCGCGCGCATCTAAGAAGCTGTTTTAACCAATATCGCGGGAGGCATGGCAACCAGCAAGGCTGGCAGCGAGGCTCGCGACGCCGGTCGTAGTTATGCTCGGAATGTAAACAGGGGTTGGAGCGGGTGTATTTCAGTGGAATAACTCGTCGTGAAGAAGGCGCCACCCTTGAGGGCTACGGCTCGATATTCCGAGGCTGAGCTGTCACAGGCCTACTTGAAGCTGCCGTAGTAATTGATCAGTGCGTCAATACCCGCCTTGTCGAGCATCTTCAGTTTGGCTTTCATCATTTTTGGGGTTCTCCGCTTGCCTTCATTGACAAACTTGATCTGCTCGTCAAGATACGACATTTTCTGGCCACCCAATATGCCAGCATCGTCATCAGCGACGGTGCCACCTTTGGAGTGACATTTTTCGCAATGTTCCTCGTGGAGTTGCTTGCCTTTCTGTGCCAATACCGGGTCAAAAATTTGCGCGGTGCGAACAAGTTTCTGTTTGGAGAAATATTCTGCTACCTGATTGATGTCGCTGTCGCTCATTTCTTTGACTACCTGGCACATATCGGTTTTATTCCCCTTTTTGTCCCCGGTAAGATACACCGCCTCGCGGCAGGGCCGTCCTTCGTCCCTATACACAGTCATGGTGTAGGTCAGGTCTGTTACGGAATGCCCCCCAATATTTGGCAGATCCGGTTCGGTGCTGGTACCGTCCTTGCCATGACAGCTTATGCAGCTCTCAACCAGCTTGGCTGCGTCGGTCGCCCATGCACTGATTGTTAATGAAAGACCTAGGAGCGCACTGCATGTCAACAAGGCAAATCCGATATTTCTTTGCTTCATGGAAATCCTCCTAATCGTCGCTAGAATCCCTGCGCCGTGGTAATTGCCATTGCTTCGGCGTTACTGGTTTCGCTGGTCTTGTGGGGTGTGCCCGGTGCGGCTCGTGTGCTGTGATGGTTGTCTTTGGGTCACAGCGAGTGATTACGGTTTTACATGAGGCTCATGGGTAAGGCAATTTTCCGCCCAGGTATTGATAGCGCAGCTTCAACCCCTTACTTTTTGGGTTGTACCGCAAGCCGTCAATTACCGTTTCGAGCGCTTTCTGCTTGTCGCCATTCTCTGCATAAACATCGGCTAAGCTTCGATATAAATCGATGGAATGTACACCGTATTGCTCCACCTGCATCAGCTCGGCAAGAATTTCCGATTTCCGGCCCAGCATTTTTAGCGCTTTGGCTTTCGCTAAATGTACGTCGGCGCGCAAAGGGTCGTCCTTCGCGGTATTGCTCAGGACATAGTCCAGATTACTCAAAGCATCGTTAAGGTAATACGTTTTATCCTGGGGATATTTAATTGCTCGATTGATAAAACGCAGGCCATCGCAATAGCGTTTCCCTAACTGGTCGTTCGCCACTGTCCGTGCCTGGCACATAGACTGCATGGTCTGCTCGGCGGGCATTGCCGCATTGGGCAAAACTGCCCATGCCGGCCAAGGCAACATAAACAAGAGACCAAGCCACCAGGTTTTCATCACAACCTTTTCTTTATTGTGTCGACCAGACCGGAGTAAGCAACAAATTCTTGCCGCTATTATTCGGAAATAAAATCACTCGTCGTACGCCCGTAATTTTTCCACATCCATGATGTGCACATCCTTGCCTTTCACGGCAACCAGGCCCATTTCGCTTAAGTCGTGCAGTACCCGCGAGAAAGTCTCGGGCGTAATGTTTAGCGTGGAAGCAATGATGTTTTTATTGGCAGGAAAGCTGAAGTGAGAAGCATTGCCTGCTGCTCCGGTTACTTGCGCTTGCTGTAACAGGTAACCGATCACCCGCTGGGCGGATGATCGCAGAGAGAATGACTCCACATCCTGTAGCAAACGATGCAAGCGAATGGAGAGTCCGGCCAACATCTTGCGCGCGAATGCAGGTTCGCGCTCTATGCAGTCGAAGACAACCTGTTTGGAAATGTGCAACAACAATGAGTCTGCCAGCGTTTGCGCAAATACAGGAAAAGGCCGGTCCATGAGCATCACGGCTTCGCCAAAACTTTGCCCTGGCCCGATCAGCTCGACCACTTTTTCGATGCCCTGAGGCGAAGTTAACGCCAGCTTGACCTGGCCGTATGCCACCACATAGAACCCGTTGCACGCATCGCCCCGCTGAAATATGGTTTCCCCCCGTGCGATGGTGCTTTCCCGTGAGCCCTGCGCAATGCGCTCAATCTCCGCAGGGTTCATCTCCTTGAAAAGCGGCAGGTTGGAAAGAATTGAAAGACTTCTGCTGGTGTTTGCCAAGGGGAGCTCCATAAGGGATTTCCCGGCATTATTCCATTTCTAAATAAAACGTGCACTTTGTTGGCGAGCTTGCCGTAGTATTTGTGTGGTCATGCGCCCCGTACAGAGAAGTTTTCGAATCTTGCGCCGGTTTCCCTCAGCAGCGCATCGTCCAGAATTCCTAACGCGCTTTGCGCGCACAACGCCTCGTCCGCGCACCCCTCAGGGCGAAACGTTTGCAGGACAAAATGCCGTGCACCCATCGCAGCCAGTTCCTGTGCCAGCGTTTGCAGGTCATCCCGGCTCAGCAATGCCGGGTGCACGGTGGTACGGAATTCATGCGCAACGCCACTTGCCAGCAGATATTCCACGCTTTCCCGCGCCTTGGCACCACTGCCCGGCACATGGGTAATGCGTTCATAGGCAGCGAATGGCGCCTTGATATCCATGCCTACCCAGTCGAGCAAAGGCAACACGTTTTTCAGCCGATCAGGATAGGTGCCGGCAGTATGCAGGCCAACACGGAATCCCATATTTTTTACTTCGTGAATAGCGCTTTCAAGACCTGCTTGCAGCGTAGGTTCGCCACCGGAGAAAACCACGGCGTCAAGTAAGCCTTTGCGCCGTAGCAGAAACGCACGCACGGATTCCCAAGACCGATCGGTTTCGTCCGCCGAGGGAATAAGATGGGGATTGTGGCAGTAACCGCATTGCCACGGACAGCCCTGGCAGAACACCACTGCGGCGAGCTGTCCTGGGTAGTCCGTGGTGGTGAGCGGCACCATCCCACCCACGCGGATGGGCGAGAAAGCAGTGCTAGGCTGCAATGCAGGCGCGGTCTTCACGGAAATGTTTGCGCTCGTAGTGCTCTCCTTTCTTGCCGATGTTGAACGATGAAACAGGACGGTGGTAGCCCATGACGCGGGTCCATACTTCACACACCTGACGTTCTTCGTCTTTAAGTTCCATGCCTTCTGCTTGCAGATTTAATTGCTCGGATAGGTCGGTCATTTTTGTCTCCTCGTATTGATGGTTAACATCTTATGCGCTGGCAAGATGCCTGCGTTTCTGCGCGATGATTTCCTCATCGCATTTCGGGCAGAACTTATGCTCGCCTGCCATGTAGCCATGTTTTGGACAGATGGAGAAGGTCGGCGTGATGGTGATGTAAGGTTGGCTAAAGCGTGTCAGCGCGCGCTTTACCAGGTTCTTACAGGCCTCTGCGCTAGATATGCGCTCGGTCATGTACAGATGCAGAACCGTGCCACCAGTGTACTTGCGTTGCAATTCCTCCTGCCGCTCCAGCGCCTCGAAAGGATCGTCGGTGAAACCCACCGGCAATTGCGAGGAGTTGGTGTAGTAGGGCATCTCCTTAGTGCCGGCCTGAATGATGTCGGCAAAGCGCTTTTTGTCTTCCTTGGCGAAGCGGTAAGTGGTGCCTTCCGCCGGCGTTGCTTCCAGGTTGTACATGTGGCCGGTTTCTTCCTGGAAGGCAATCATTTTGGCGCGGACATGATCGAGCACCCGCACCGCAAATTGATGTCCCCATTCAGTCGTGATGTCATGCGCATCATTGGTAAAATTGCGGATCATTTCGTTAATGCCATTCACGCCCAGCGTGGAGAAGTGATTGCGCAGCGTGCCCAGGTAGCGCTTGGTGTAAGGAAATAAGCCTGAATCCATGTGGCGCTGAATCACTTTTCGCTTGATCTCCAGACTGTTCTTGCCGATTTCCATCAGGTCACCCAGACGGTTCAACAAGGCTTCTTCGTTGTCTTTGTAGAGATAGCCAAGCCGCGCGCAATTTATGGTAACGACGCCGACCGATCCGGTCTGTTCCGCTGAGCCGAATAATCCATTGCCACGCTTGAGCAGTTCGCGCAAATCGAGCTGAAGGCGGCAGCACATGGAACGGATCATGTTCGGCTTGAGTTCCGAATTAATGAAATTCTGGAAATACGGCAGACCGTATTTCGCCGTCATCTCGAACAGCAGCGTGGCGTTTTCCGATTCCCAGGGGAAATCCGGAGTCATATTGTAAGTGGGAATGGGGAAGGTGAATACGCGGCCCTTGGCATCGCCCGTGGTCATCACTTCGATGTAGGCACGATTGATCATGTCCATTTCGTGCTGCAGATCTCCATAAGTGTACGACACTTCCTTGCCGCCAATGATCGGCACCTGTTCTTTCAAATCATCCGGGCAAGTCCAGTCGAAAGTCAGGTTGGTGAACGGTGTCTGCGTGCCCCAGCGCGACGGCACATTCAGGTTGTAGATCAGCTCTTGAATGTATTGCTTTACCTGCGCGTAGGGCAGATTGTCCTGACGGATATACGGCGCCATGTAAGTATCGAACGAGGAAAATGCCTGCGCGCCAGCCCATTCATTTTGCAACGTGCCGAGAAAGTTGACGATCTGTCCAACCGCGCTGGACATGTGTTTTGGTGGGCCGGCCTCCACTTTTCCGGGCACGCCGTTCAATCCCTCGGTCAACAGCATGCGCAGCGACCAGCCGGCACAATAACCCGCCAGCATATCCAGATCATGCACGTGGATATCGCCCTCGCGGTGCGCCACGCCGACTTCCGGCGGGTACACATGCGACAGCCAATAATTGGCCACTACCTTGCCGGACACGTTCAAGATCAGGCCACCCAGACTGTAGCCTTGGTTGGCGTTGGCATTCACGCGCCAATCCATCTGATCCAGATATTCGTTAATGGAACTGCCAACATCCACCACCGTTCTTTTATCCTGGCGTAATTTGGTGTGCTGCTCGCGATAAACAATGTAACCACGCGCGGTTTTGAGATGATTGGCGGAGATAAGAACCTGCTCTACCGCATCCTGAATTTTTTCGATATGCGGTGGTTCGGAGCGAAACTTGTGGATCAATACCTTGGCGACTTGCGCCGTAAGTAAGGTAGCCTCATTGCCGTCGAATTCACCGGCAGCAACACCAGCGCGTTGCAGGGCAGAACGGATTTTTTCTGCGTCGAATGGTGCGAACGAACCATCGCGCTTGATGACGCCTTTGGGCAGACTGATCAGATTTGTTTCGTTGTCATGCGTTTGTTGAGACATGCATCCTCCTTTAGATATACCCTTTGCCGACTTGGAAAGGCGGCAAAGGGTAGTTGGCACCACATATGGTGGTTTTGTTGCAATAACTATACGCCATCTTGTGGTATCGTCAAGAGGAAATCAAGAGTTTATTATCAACTTATTGTTCGTGCTAGCTATAAAGAAGTCGTACACTATGCCGATGAAAAAGGAGCACGAAATGCGTAATTTTTGGAACACCTTCACCGCCGCGCCGCATCGGATGATGTTTTTCGGCGGTGCGTTTCAAGTCGTCGCCACCATAGTCTGGTGGTTGACCGATCTGGGTGGCCGATTCGGCGGACTGTATGCGCCCATTGTCTGGACTATCCCGCCTATCTGGGGACACTTGTTTTTAATGCTCTACGGGGTATTTCCGTTTTTCATCTTTGGCTTCTTGATGACTACCTACCCAAACTGGATGAACGGAAAAAAAATTCCGCCCAGTCTTTACGTTCCTGCTTTCATTGGACTCTTTGCCGGCGTGTTGCTGTTTTATGCGGGGCTGGCTGTCGGACGCAACCTGCTCATCCTGGCCGTAGTGCTGATATTGACGGGCTGGACGTTTGCGCTGCATGCATTAACGCAAGTACTTATTACCGCGCCTTCACAGGACAAGCAGCATCCGATATTCACCAATATTGCCCTGGCATTTGGCTGGCTGGGCGTACTTTCATACCTGTTCTGGCTGATTACCGAAGAGAGTAATTGGCTAAGCTTTACGCGCCATGCCGGCATCTGGTTTTTTCTGGTGCCGATCCTGATCACCGTCGCGCATCGCATGATTCCCTTTTTCTCCAGCCGCGTATTGCAGAATTATGTGGTGTACCGCCCGAACTGGGCGCTACATGTCATGCTGGCATGCGCGTTTTTGCATGGCGTACTCGATATCGCCGGGCAGGCGCGGCTTACCTGGCTTGCCGATCTGCCACTACTTTTTCTGGCGGCCAATTTTTCCTACCGCTGGAAGTTCTTCGCCAGCTTCAAAGTGAGATTGCTGGCGGTGCTGCATGTTTCCTATGCGTGGCTGTCCGTGGCACTGGCGCTCTATGCCGCACAAAGTCTTGCCTTGTTTGTCAACGATACAAGGCTGTTTGGATTGGCCCCGCTGCATGCCTTGGGTATCGGTTTTGTCGCCTCGATGGTAATGGCCATGGCGTCGCGCGTCACACTCGGCCACGCGGGGAGGGAGCTGGTATGCGACCAACCTACCTGGGTCATGTTCCTGGGATTCCAAACTGCCGCACTCATGCGCGTACTGGCTGATACACCGGGCGTTGCGGGCACCCCCACCGCTTATCTGTATCTTGGCGCTGGCATTGTATGGCTGCTTTGCTATACGCCATGGGCAGTGAAATACGGTCGCGCCTACCTGCGGCCACGCGAGGATGGAAACGCGGGATAATTACGAAGTTACTGCTGAATTTTCGTTTTCAGTTTATTTCTCAGGTTAGGCTGATTTTTTTGTGCAGAACCGTCAGTTCTGTTGCCCTACCTGCTTTTATGCAAGCATTAGGTCTGCTTCCTGTGCTACTGGTGCAAGCCACTTGGCTATTCGTCTGAAACCCCATCATAATGATATGGCCATACACCATCGTAAAAATATGTTGCACATCGGACTTGAATCAGCATAATGCTTAATATGCCAACCAGGATAAAACACAATCAATATTCACACTGAGAGCAATGGGGAACATGATTATTTCCATCATCGTGTTCGTCGTCGCCAAGAATATCCACCGATATCTGGATAAGTAGAGTATCGGGATTGTGGGGGAGAATGACGTGACTGTCACCGTGAAGCGCAGCGAAGGGCCAATGAGCGGCAAGGAACTGCTGCGCCGGCTGCGTTGGCTGATTTTTCACACCTGGAATATTCCGCCAGTGTTCGGGCTTGGCTTTATCCTGCTGATCGGTGTGCTGCAGCCCTCACAGGTACTAGGTATTCTCACGACTCCGTTGGAGCCGGCCTATATTCTGGGTTGGCTCGCCTTCTCGGCTTGGTTCTTGCCGCGGCAGATGCGACCGCTGGCCGGCTGGCTCGACAGCAAGCCTGGATGCAGCCCTGAGGATGCGCAGCGGGCGGTACGCCGTTTTCCGCTATTCTTCTGGAGCACATTTCTGATCTATCTGGCCGTGGCGCCCGCATCGGTAATTGTAGCGGCCGAAATATACACCGGCTTCATGCCCACACCCTATGACTGGTTCCGCATTGAGCTGGTAGCGCTCATTGTCTCCATCATCGTCGGCCTGCCGATCTTCTTTCTGATCTTCAATCTGTTCGGTCAGGCGCTGGGCGCCTTGAAGCTTTCTCGGCCCATTTTTACCATCCGTACCAGGGTATTCCTGATTGGCGCATTGGTGCCCCTGCTTATCGACACCATGCTGGTGCAATACTACTGGACACGCACTGGTTACTTCTCCTACGAGACCTTTGGAGTCTGGCTGTTGCTCGAGGCGCTTGCCATCGGGGGTAGCATGATCTTCGCCCACAGCTTCGGGCAGTCCCTCAGTCCGCTGCAGGAGCTGATCGGCGCTGTCCACCCGTTGCCCGAAGCGCGCATCGCAGCGCTGTGGGCACGCTCCACCGACGAGATCGGCGTGCTCACGGCTGACTATCGAGACTTGTTGGAAAAGCAATGGCTGCAGGGAGAAATACAGGATATCAACAACCGCCTGCTGCGCAGCGCCGGCAGTGAGGCTGGGACTGCTGCGGTGTTCCATCAGGTGGTGGAACTTTGCTGCCAATCGGTGAATGCCGCGCAGGCCTTCGTGCTGGTATTCGATCAGGCCGCGAACGAACTGGTGGGCGTGATCCAGTCTGGATCTGACTATCGGCCGGATGGACACTATCGCCTTCGCCTGGACGAGACTTCCATTGCGGTCTGGGCTTTCAACCAGCGCCAGACTGTCGTCGTTGAGGATGCCCGGCAGGATCCGCGTGTGAGCCCGCGCATGAGCGAGCATTTCAACGTGCGTTCAGCAATCACCGCACCACTGCAGCTTGGCGAGTCGGTGATCGGCGTGCTGATGGCTGTGACGCATGACGGGCCGCGGATCTATACGGCCCGTGATATTGCGCTTATCGAAGGACTGGCGCGCGAGGCGGCCTACGCGCTGAATGCGCAGCAGCTCCGCGAGGCCCGCGCCCGCTCCGAGAAAGCGCATCTTGAGCAACAGGAATTGTTCGGCATGTTACTCAACTTCACAGCCGAAGGCATCTATGGTGTCGACCAGCAGGGTATCTGCACCTTCGTCAATCCAGCCGGTTTGCGCATGCTGGGCTACGAACGCCCGGACGACATGATCGGCAAGGTCGTACACACGCTGATTCACCATACCTACCCGGATGGCAGACCCTACCCGATGGAGGAATGCGCTGTGCGGCTGTCGACCCGAGAGGGCAAACCGGCCCAGGCCGACAATGAGGTTCACTGGCGCGCTGACGGCAGCAGCTTCCCCGTGGAGTTCTGGTCGCATCCCATCTTTCGCAATGGCCGTATCGAGGGTGCGGTGGTCACCTTCGTAGATATCACTGAACGCAAGGCAGCCGAAGCCCGGATTAAATTTCTGGCCTACCACGATGCACTGACTGAATTGCCGAACCGCATGTTAGCCAAGGACCACTTCGAAATGGCGGCGTCCTTCGCTGACCGGGCAAACGCTAAGACAGCTTTTATTTTCCTTGACCTCGACAACTTCAAAACGGTCAATGACACACTCGGTCATAGCATTGGCGATGCGCTACTCAAGGCGGCTGCAAAGCGGCTGCGCGAGTGCGTGCGCGACACGGATACGCTCAGCCGCCAAGGCGGTGATGAATTTCTGATTTTGCTCACTGACGTACGTGATCCGGAAGCCGTTACCGGCGCCGTCGAGAAAATTCTCATGCGGCTGGCCGCTCCCTTCGATATCAAAGGCCAACACCTGTCCACTTCCATTTCACTGGGGATCGCTGTTTATCCAGACGACGGCAAAGATTTCGATACGCTGCTCAAAAAGGCCGACACAGCCATGTACCAGGCCAAAGAAGCAGGACGAAATACTTACCGTTTTTACACTGAGCAGATGAACGTCGATGCCTTCGAGAATCTGCGCATGCGCAATGGACTACGACAAGCTTTGGAGCGCACGGAATTCGTCCTGCACTACCAGCCGCAAATCGATCTCGTCAGCGGTGCGGTGATCGGCGCCGAAGCGCTGATCCGCTGGAACCACCCGGAGCTTGGCATGGTGCCGCCGGCGCGCTTTATCCCGGTGGCAGAGGAAAGCGGGTTGATCGTGCAAATTGGCGATTGGGTATTGCTTGAAGCCTGCCGGCAGGCAGTGGCATGGCGCGAGGCCGGGCTGCCGGAGATGGTGATCGCCGTGAACGTTTCGGCAGTGCAATTCAAACACCACAACCTGGAAAATAGTGTGGTCCAGGCGCTGGTCGATTCCGGTCTGGATCCGGCCTGTCTCGAACTCGAATTGACTGAATCGATTCTGATCCATGATGCCGAGACGGTATTGGCTTCGGTAAAGCGGCTCAAGTCGCTCGGCGTGAAACTCTCAATTGACGACTTCGGCACTGGCTATTCCAGCCTGTCTTACCTGAAACGCTTCGATGTGGATAAACTGAAAATCGACCAGTCCTTTATCCGCGATATGGCCGACGACCCGAACGATGCGGCGATCGTCCGCGCCATCATTCAAATGGCACGCAGCCTCAACCTCAAGACCATCGCGGAAGGCGTTGAGGACGAGCGCTTGCTTGCCCTCTTGCGCTTGCAACATTGTGATGAGGCGCAGGGTTACCATTTCGCACGTCCCATGCCGTCAGACGAGTTTGTTCAATATATCCACTCGACTAGATCCGCAGGGTGCTAGGAAAGCGCAGCGTGAAAGTGGTGAGTGACTCCGGCTTGCTTTCCACATAGGCGTCACCGCCATGCAGCCGCATGATTGATTTGACGATGGCGAGTCCTAGCCCGGCGCCTGTGCTGGCGCCCTCCAGGGTAGCGGAATTTTCACGGGCATCGTCTATCCGGTAAAAACGGTCGAATACTCTTTCCAAATGATCGGGTGGAATCCCCGCGCCAGGGTTGCTAACGCGTAGCTCGATGGCATATGCGCCGGCGACGATGGATGCGCGTATCTCACTACCCGGCGGGGAATGGCGGACGGCATTGGACAACAGGTTACCAATGGCGCGCTGGACCAGAATACGGTCGGCAACTGCGCGACCTTCCCCTTCACGAACGATAAGCAGGTTTGCCTCGTCGGCAAGCACTTGGTAAAACTCGGCAACTTTGTCCAGTTCCTCGCGCAGATTAATTTCTTCAGCATGGCAGCAAGCTGCACTCCGACTTTCTATCGACTGAAGTCGATGAAAGATCGTATGCAGCGGCGTTTGTGCATTGTCGGCTTTAGCGAGAAACAACATATCGCCGATCATGCGCGCCAACCGCTCGAATTCCTCCAGGTTGGATTCCAGCACGGCGCGGTATTCTTCGGCATTGCGCGTGCGGGAGAGCGCTACCTGAGTTTGCCCCATCAGGTTGTTGACGGGGGTGCGCAGCTCGTGGGCCAAGTCAGAAGAAAAGTCAGATAGCCGGGTGAACGAATCCCGCAGTCTTTCCAGCATGGCGTTAAAGGCTTCAGCCAACATCTTCAGTTCATCTGGCGCATCCTCAACATCCAGCCGTTTATCGAGGCGGCTGGCGGAGATGTCGCTGGCCATTCCCGTCATGCGGCGCAAAGGTCGTAAGCCATTGCGGGCGGTCAAAAAGCCGAGGGAGGCGGCGGCTATGCCGCCAACCAAGATGGCTGCGAGCAAAGCATTCCGATAATCCTCAAGCAATTGATCCGCTTCGTGTGCCTCCTGTGCGAGAACGATCAATGCTTTTTCTCCCTCCTTGCGCCCTCCCAAAGTGCCCCACGCTGCCACTGTGTGATAAGGGGTGCTTGGTGTTGGCATGATGATTGACGCGTTGCTGGGAATGGCATTAACGGCAACGGGAGTCTTCAGTGCAGCCGGTGATGGTTGCCAGTTCGACGAGGAAAGCAGGATATTGCCCGATTCGTCGAGCAGTGCGAGACGAAGATGGGGGTGGCCGATAATGACATCACGGAAGCGGTTTGGCCCAGCAGCAATTTGGGCGATCGAATTCACCGCTGCGAGCTGGTGGCGGAAAAGATCTACTTTGCCGATTAGTTCCTCATGATCCCGCTTCATCAGCTCGGTTTCGAGAAAGCGGTAGAGATAAGTACCGATGCCCGCCAGCAACACAATTGTAGTCAGCGCAAACAGAATACTTAGGCGAATTGTCAGCGAGCCTTGCTTCATGCCCGCTCCTCCAGTACGTAACCCATACCACGAACGGTATGCAGCAGTTTCTTGTCGAAGGGGTCGTCCATCTTGGCGCGCAAGCGCCGGATTGCGACTTCGACTACATTGGTGTCGCTGTCGAAATTCATGTCCCACACTTGTTCAGTGATGAAGGTACGGGATATCACCTCGCCTTGGCGGCGCAACAGTAGATGCAGCAGCGCGAATTCCTTGGCAGTAAGGTCAATCCGGGTGGTACCTCGCACCACTTTGTGCCGCACGGGGTCAAGCTCCATGTCGGCGATGTGCAACAGTTCCGGGTGTGAGTTTTTGCCACGCCGCAATAGAGTACGCAAACGGGCTAGCAGTTCGGAAAAAGCAAAAGGCTTGACCAGGTAGTCATCCGCGCCTAGTTCCAGCCCCTTTACCCGGTCTTCTACCTGGTCACGAGCAGTAAGAAAAATAACCGGGGTGTCCTTGGTTTCCCGCAGTTCCTTAAGAATAGTCCAGCCGTCTTTGCCGGGCAGCATCACGTCGAGCACGATGAGATCGTACTCTCCCGTTACTGCAAGATGCAGGCCATCCGTTCCATTGCGCACCAGATCTACGACGAACCCGTTCTCAGTCAAACCTTTGCGTAGGTACTCGGCGGTTTTGGCTTCGTCTTCAACAATCAGAACCTTCATTCAGAAACCTCAATTGAATAGTGTTTTTCCCCAACATAACGTGACCCTTGAAGATAACGAAAATGTAATTTTCAGGTCAGGTTGGCGTAGGGGAAGACATTCTACGATAGCACCAGCTCAGGCTAACTATGCAGCAAGTTACCCGACACATTTTATACGGAGTCCGCCATGAATAACCTTCTGATTTTAATCTTGAGCACAACTTTTTTATTAGCCGGTACGGCTTTGGCGGATAGTGAGCACAGCAATATCCAGAATATGAAGGCTCAGGTGTCAGACCGGCAAGCAGAAGATCAGTTACCAATCTTCATGGCAGTTGGTGTGGTACAGAATACAGATCCAGCCAATGACACTGTCACAATTGCTCATCAGGCTATCGATGCTTTGAAGTGGCCGGCGATGACCATGCCCTTTGTTGTGGGCGGCAAGGGGTTGTTCAATCGACTTAAGGTTGGCGACAAGGTGGCATTCGAACTCAGGCTGGAGGACGGCAAGGCTGTTATCGTCAATGTGAAGTAACGCAGGATTTTAACTAAATTAGGTTAACCCCGGTTTTTCCGGGGTTAACTTTGGGAAATACATTTATGCCATCACTGTGGCTCAACCAAACGTCATTTCGACTCATAGTTTTCCTTGCCGGCAGTGTCTTATTGAGCGGTGTTGGCCAGACCGCAAACGCTGCGGGCCTGACACTTGAACAAGCGATCGAAACAGCCGTTCACAACAATAAAGATTTGCAAGTCGCACGCTATGTTGTTGATGAAACGCGCGCACGTCTGCTGCAAGCGGGGCTGCCGCCAAATCCGCGGTTGGATATTGCTGCGAAGAACGATCGCATTTTTAAAAACGAGGGTGAGTACACTGCGAGCATAGGTATCAGCCAACAGTTCTCCGTGACAGGGCGCATTGCCTATCAAAAAGAAGTGGGTCGTGTAGATGTAGCCTTGGCCTTGGCCGAGATTAGACAAGCCGAACTCAAGCTGGCTGGCGACGTGGCGGCAGAGTTTTATCGCATATTGGCGCTGGATCGGCAGAGCGCGGTACGCGAGCGCTTGATCGATGCCGATCGAAAACTGGTGCTGGGTACGCGCAATCGCTTCAAGGCCGCCGAAGTCTCCGAGCTTGACGTGAACGCGGCTCAACTCGATCTGCAACGCCTGACCCAGGAACGCGCTTTGCTACTAAGCCAACGTACAACCCAGCTGGCCCAGTTGAACCAGCTTCTAGGGAGACCGGTTGCGCAACCCTTGGAGTTGGATGGTACGCTGCCGGCGACCGAAACATTGGCGAGCCTGGCAGAGCAGCAGCGCCAGGCGCTGACCCTCCGGCCCGATCTGCGTTTTGCCCTGCTAAATGCTGACCGTGCACGAAGTGAACAGGCATTGGCGCGCGCCCAACGCTGGGAAGACTGGACCGTGGGCGTGGGGTTGGAGCAAGGCCGGACGGCAATCGACGGTGGGCCTCCTCAGGGTAGCAGCCGTGCCCTGGGGTTAAGCCTGTCGATTCCGTTGCCGCTCGTGAACCAGAACCAAGGGCGCATCGCCGAGACGGCGGCTGCCGGAACACGGGCCGACGCACGCATCGAAGCACTCAAACTCAGCATTAGTAACGAAGTGGCCAGTGTGTATGCAGAAGCTGAGCGCCTGCAGCAGGTTATAGCGGAATACCAGCGCAATATGTTGCCGGTAACCGAGCGCAACGTACGCCTCGCCCAGCAGGGCTACAACCAGGGGCTGGTTTCCATCGTTGAAGTCGTGCAGGCGCAGCGCCAACAGGGCGAGTTAAACGGCACTTATCTGAATACGCTCGACCAATACCTTCAAGCCCAGGTGAGGCTGAATACGGCTGCAGCGAGCTATCTCAAATATATCAATGAACCTTCCCAAGAGACCCCTTAATAATGGGCGATAACACTATGCAAGTTTTGATGGAAGCACCTGGCGGCGATTTACCGCTTAGCTGGATGGGCAGCTTGATTGTCTTGCTGCTCATTGCACTCAGTACACCCCACCTCGCCTTCGCGCACGGGGAGCAGATCGAAGTCGGCGGCGGCGCCCGCGGTCCGGTGCTGATGAACGCCGCACAGCAAAATGCGATCGCCTTGAAGTTGGTGACCGCCAGTCCGCGCCCGTTATCCACTCTGCTGAATCTCAACGGCGAGGTGCAGTTGCTGCCTAATCGCCAGGCCAATGTCAGCCTGCGCATCAGCGGTCAGGTCAAAACGCTTTATGCCAACCTGGGAGATACGGTTCGGGCTGGTCAGCGTCTGGTGCTGGTGCAATCCCGTCTGGTGGGTGATCCGCCGCCCAGCGTGACTATTACCGCACCGATGAGTGGTGTGATCGATGCACGTAATGCCGTAGTTGGCCAGGCAGTGGAACCCAACACGGTGCTGTTCCATATCAGCGACCGCTCGCAGGTTATCGTTGCCGCAAATGTGTACGAGGAGGATCTCGGCAAGGTCAAGGTCGGGCAAGAAGTGCGCGTCCAGGTGCTGAGCTACCCGCAGGTCTTCACCGGAAAACTCACCTTGATTGACGCCAATGTCGATCCGTTGAGCCGCACCGTCAAGGCGTGGATACACCTCGCCAACCCGCAAGGGCTTCTCAAGCCGAACATGTTCGCCCGCGCCAGCGTTATTCTGCGGCGCAACGAGGCGGCGTTAGCCGTGCCCAGCAGCGCCATTATCGAAGCCAATGGCGAGAAGTTCGTATTTGTCCGCGAAGGGAATAAATTCAAACGCGTTGAAGTGAATGTCGGCGCCAAAGACACTGCATACAGCGAAATTACCGACGGCCTGGTGCCGGGCGATGAGGTGGTGACGCAGGGTAATCGCCAGATCTACACCATGTGGCTGACCGGCGGAAAACTGAAAATGGAAGACGACTAACCATGTTCAATCGTCTGATCGCCTGGTCGCTGCACAACCGCCTGATTGTTCTCGCTGTCACACTTATTTTATTCGTCGCGGGCGGATACGCATTGCAACGGATGTCCGTGGATGTTTTCCCTGAGTTTGCTCCGCCTCAGGTGGTGATACAAACCGAAGCGCCGGGGATGGCGCCGCAGGACGTGGAATCGCTGATTACCTATCCGCTGGAGAGCGCGATCAACGGCATGTCTGGGATTACCAGCGTGCGCTCCAAGACTTCCGTGGGCTTGTCCACCATTACCGTGGTGTTCAGCGCCAATACCAACGTATACCTTGACCGGCAACTGGTCAACGAGCGTATCCAGAATGTGAGCGGACGGCTCCCCGCAGGCGCGAAGCTGCCCGTCATGCTGCCGGTCACCTCGGCAGTAGGATGGCTGGTGAAGTACGCGCTCGTTAGCGATGCCATGTCGCCGGAGGAACTGCGCACCTTGTCCGATTGGGAAATCCGCCCGCGCATTCTTGCGCTAGGCGGGATTGCCTCGGTGGTGTCCATCGGCGGCGAGGTCAAGCAATATCAGGTGCGCCTTGATCCAAGCAGAATGCTTGCCTATCAGGTCAGTGCCGAAGAAGTACGGCGGGCGCTGGAGAAATCCAACACCAATGTGCCGGGGGCTTTTCTGCAAAAGCCAGGACAAGAGCTGATCGTCAGCGGGGTTGGGCGGATCACCTCGCTTGATGACCTGAGAAATACCGTTATCGTCATGCGCAATGGTGTTCCGATCACCATCGGCAACGTCGCGCAGGTAGCCTTCGGCGGAGAAATCAAACGCGGCGACGGTGCCTTTGCGATGAAGAACGCGGTTATCGGAACTATCTCCAAGGCCTACGGCGCCGATACCGTCACCACCACCGAGAAAGTGGAAAAAGTCCTGGCGGAAACCAAACAGCGGTTACCTGCGGATGTGCAGATGAATACGCAGGTATTCCGCCAGGCAAATTTTATTGAAGCGGCGATTCACAATCTCAACGTATCGCTGTTGCAAGGGGCGCTCATCGTAATCGGCGTGCTGTTCCTGTTCTTGATGAACTGGCGCGCTTCGTTTATCACCTTCCTGTCCATGCCGGCGTCCTTTGTCGGCGGCATTCTGGTGATGCATGCGTTCGATATCGGCATCAACTCGATG
>JBBRTU010000034.1:0-30146 GCA_038244115.1 Burkholderiales bacterium | reverse complement strand
ATCGGCATCAACTCGATGACCCTGGGAGGGCTGGCCATCGCCATCGGAGAAGTAGTTGATGACGCCATCATTACGGTGGAAAACGTGGTGCGGCGCTTGCGGCTAAACCGCAATGCCATATCTCCGTTGCCGCCGATAAAAGTAGTCTTCGACGCCGTTCAAGAAGTACGCAATTCGGTCGTGTACGCGACCTTGATTGTCATCCTGATTTTCCTTCCAATATTCTTTCTGCAAGATCTGGCTGGACGCATCTTCAGTCCCTTGGGGGTGGCCTATATCGCTTCCGTAACGGCATCGCTGGTGGTGTCGGTGACCATGGTGCCCGCGCTGTGTTACCTGCTCCTGGTACGCAAAAAGGAAAAAGCACTGGATGAAGGAGTGGTGCTGCACACCACGGACAGCCGCGAATTGCTCGCCGATGATACCGCGCCGGTTGACGAGGCCGGGGAACAGGAGACTCGTTTCGTCCTGTGGCTAAAGCGCCATTTCCTGCGCCTGCTGAACCTGGCGCTACGCAAGTTTTGGTGGGTGGTAGGGCTGTCGGGTGTGGCGCTGGTGTCGGCGCTGGCCTTGCTGCCGTATTTTGGTTTGTCTTTCTTGCCCGAGTTTCGCGAGGGCAACTACATCATCGCCATGACCACCTTGCCCGGCACTTCGCTGGAAGAATCGATGCGCCTGGGCGCCTTGGTGCGCCAGGATCTGCTCAAGTACCCGCAGGTGGTGTCAATTGATCAGCGTGCCGGGCGTAGCGAATTGGACGAAGATGCGCAGCCGCCCAACTTCAGCGAGTTCGACGTGCGGCTGGATTTCGCCAAGGATGGCAACATGCCACCCGAAACCTTGCTCAAGAAAATTCGCCAGGATTTGGCCAACATACCGGGGGTTGTATTCAACGTCGGCCAGTTCATCGCGCATCGCATGGACGAGGTGCAGTCCGGCGTGCGGGCTCAGGTGGCCATCAAAATTTTCGGGGATAACCTGTCCACGTTGTACCAATTGGGGCAGCAAACCCAGACGCTGTTGCACAGTGTGCCCGGTGCGGTGGACATCAACCTGGAGCAACAAATCAGCGTGCCGCAGGTGACCATCAAGATCGATCGCGCCAAGGCCGCCCGTTACGGCATCATGGTCGGCGATGTGGCACAGGATATTCAAATGTCGTTGAATGGAGAGGTGCTGTCCAGTGTGCTGGAAGGGCGCCGTACCTTTGATCTATATGTGCGCCTGGACGACGCAGGACGCAATAGCATGGAGGCAATTCGTGACGTGCTGGTGGATGCACCCGGCTTGAATCCAGACGGTAAGGCCAAGATACCTTTGCGCGAAATCGCTGACATAGCGGTCGAGGATGAGCCTTACTCCATCAACCGCGAAAGCGTGCAACGTCTGATCGTCGTTGCCTTCAACGTGCAGGAGCGGGATCTGGCCAGCGTTATCCGGGAAACCCAGTCCAAAATCGGCGCCCAAGTGAAACTGCCGCCGGGATATTACATCGAGTACGGCGGGCAATTTGAAAGCCAGCGGCAGGCTAACCGGACATTGCTGAGCTTCGGCGCGCTGGCCCTGTTTGGCGCCTTGCTGCTGCTGTACAAGGTGTTCGGCACTTTCCGTGAGTCCTTGCTGGTGTTGTTCAATCTTCCGCTGGCGATGATCGGCGGGATTGTCGCGCTCTATCTTGCCGGGGCGAACATGAG
Organism: Burkholderiales bacterium; assembly: GCA_038244115.1. Taxonomy (GTDB): domain Bacteria; phylum Pseudomonadota; class Gammaproteobacteria; order Burkholderiales; family JBBRTU01; genus JBBRTU01. Next base: position 28,452 of record JBBRTU010000034.1, on the reverse strand, counting down.
CGTAGCCGCTGTAATCGGCTTCATCACGCTCTTTGGTATCGCCACCCGCAACGGGATCATCCTGGTCGCCCACTACAATCAGTTGCGCAATACAGGCAAGCCGTTGCAGGAGGTGGTGGTGCAAGGAACCCTCGACCGGTTGGTGCCGGTGTTGATGACAGCGACCACCGCTGCGTTGGCGCTTATCCCGCTGCTATGGGGTTCGCCCGTCGGCAAGGAACTGGAACAGCCGCTGGCCCAGGTGGTTCTGGGCGGGTTGTTCACTTCGACTTTCCTGAACATGGTTGTGGTGCCCACGGTCTACAACCGTATGGAGCAATAGCGCGAAAGGCGTCAAAAGAAACTAAACCCGCAGTTAATCCAAAAGGAAACCATAGCATGAAGACATCACAGAAAAAAATCGCGAGTTCACGAGCCATTATGTTTGGAGTAATTCTGGCAGGCAGCCTGATCTTCAACCCGCTCGCACAAGCTGCGGAGAAAGCCGGCAGCCAAGTGCAAATTCCGGCTAGCAGCGAGGCGATCTGGAAGTCGATAGATAAAGAGACTGAACAATTGGCCACACGCGTACAAACTGGCAAGTTTGAGGAAGTGCACCATCACGCCTTTGCAATCCGCGATTTGGTGGCGGCGTTGCCTGCCCGTTCCGGCGCTCTCCCAGGCGACAAGCTGGCGCAAATCAAAACTGACAGCAAGTTCGTCGCCACGCTTGCAGAGCGGTTGGACGCCGCTGGCGATGCCAAGGATAAGACTGGAACCGAGGCAAATTTCCAGAAACTGAAGGGGGTGCTGAAGTCGCTTCGAGCCAATTACCCTGGCTTAGTCCATAAATAATGCACTCGTCGTGCGTCTTCATAGTGATGTAAACAGAAAACGTGATGCGTTATCTTGCGACTGATTATTCGGTGGGATTGAAGCGTTTAAGCGAGCGCACGATCCCATCATGTGTTTTGAGATAAAGCATCGAGGCGAAATGGCAACAGTAATAATTTGTCGATGTATGTGTGCTTTCGAACAGAGCAGTTTGAATGTACAGGGGAGAATTACAACAACATACTAAGGCGTTGCCCATAACGGAGGAACGCGTAATGATGAACGGAGAAATGGACGGTTGGCATTGGGGCTTCGGTTTTGGCCATTGGATATTCGGCATATTGTTCTGGGCGGCACTGATCCTCGTCGTTGCCGCCGTGGTCAAATATCTCATTAAAAGTAAGTAAACGTACGAATCATCATTAACATGGAGAGTGGAAATGAGCAGTTACGGATTCAGCATTACTTTGAAAGGTTCGATGGATCAGATCGTCAAGAAGGTCACCGAAGCCTTGAAGGCCGAAGGTTTCGGCGTGCTCACCGAGATCAACGTGAAAGATACGTTGAAGGCGAAGATCAACGTCGACACGCGGCCGTATATGATTCTGGGCGCGTGCAATCCGCAACTCGCACACAAGGCACTCTCGGCAGAACCGGATATCGGTCTGCTGCTGCCGTGCAATGTGGTGGTGCGCGAAGAAGCCGACGGGAAAATCACTGTTGCTTTTCTCGATCCCGACATCATGGTCAAACTGGTCAGCAACCCAGAAATCCAAGCGGTTGCTAAAGAGGCGCGTACCCGGCTGGAGTGTGTGCGCGACAGCCTGAAGACATAACCGTATGGAATGGCTTTGGAAAAACTGAGTTTGGATATAGCGCTTTGCCGAGTAAGTTATTTGGAGGCACCTAATGGATGTAATGATCATCGCGACGAAAGCTTGTACGCATCGTCAGAACCTGGAAAAAGAACTCGAAAGCTTGCATATTCCCTATCGCGTGTGCCTCGTAGAGGACTGCGCTGATCTAGTCGAAAAATTTGCAATCCGGCATTCGCCGAATTTAATTGTGGACGACGAAGTTGTGTTTCGCAGGCAGCCGACAGAAGCAGAACTACACGCTGTTTTCAGCACAAAAACGCCAATCTGACCGTGAAACGTAGGTTTTCCGCGCGTTATCAAACGATGCCCCGGCAGGCAGCCCTGGCGATGGCGTAGGCGATGGTATGCGCCGCCTATCTCCAGACCGGCCAGACCACCTGCCACGATGCACTGGGTCGACAGATCGACTGCAATGGAAGTGGACAGGATGCCGAACTTCAGTGCGGTGTACCATGGCCGGAACCACGCTTTGCGACGGCGGGGGAAACCGTTCTGGATTGTGCGACCGGCCTGGTTTGGTCCAAGAATGCCAATCTCGCGGAATTCCCCATGACTTGGCGCGAGGCGTTGGCGTTCGTGTCGCAGATGAACCAAGAGCAGGCGCTTGGTTTTACTGACTGGCGGCTGCCGAACCGGCGCGAACTACGCAGTCTAGTGAGCCACCAGACCCGAAGACCAGCTTTGCCGGCGGGGCACCCTTTTTACAACGTGTTCGCCAGCTGGTATTGGACTTCCACCACAGCGGCGATGAGTCCGGCCCACGCCTGGTATGTGCATATGGACGGCGCGCGTATGTTTTATGGCGGCAAGGACCAGTCGTTTCTGGTCTGGCCGGTAAGAGGCGAAGGCAACGGTGTACTGCCGGCCACGGGCCAAGTGCAGTGCCATGACGAAGCTGGACGGCCGGTGTCCTGCGACGGCACTGGGCAGGACGCCGAAATTTGTTTTGGGCACGGATGGCCAACGCCGCGCTTCCATGTGCAAGAGCAGGTCGTGGCCGATCGTTTGACGCGCCTATGCTGGCAGCGTCCAGCTGATCTGGCGAGAAGAGCAGTTAGCTGGATGGATGCGCTCGGCATCGTGGCGGAGCTCAACTGCGTCGAGAAATCGCTGGGCTGGCGTCTGCCCAATATCAACGAGCTGGAATCACTGGTGGATTGCAGTCACCACAGTCCGGCTTTGCCTGGTGGCCACCCCTTCCTCGAAGTGCGCGACATTTACTGGTCGTCCACTACCAGCATGTTCGAACCGGACTGGGCATGGGCTATGTATCTGGATAAGGGTGCGGTCGGCGTGGGGCAGAAAGCCTATGCGTTGTTCCATGTATGGGCGGTTCGTGATTCAGCAAGTTAGAGAAGCACGGTTATTTGGTGGATTATTTTATTGCCCATCCACAATCCACGCCAGGGCTGTTTGACCGCCATACAAGTGGAGTACACGGATGGCGTTCCAGCCCTCCCTGCCGGGTAAATTCACGTTGAGGGCAACAACATCTCCCAGTTGCGGCCAAATGCACACCATCCAGTTCGTTCCTCGCCAAATCCGCCACAAAACTATTTTCCGACAAACCCTGTTTCAAGTAATCGGCGGTCTTTGTTTAGATTTCAAAAAATAGTCATACATGGATAGGTCAGGTGTACCGCAAAAAACCGTTTTTTAGCTTACGGAATTGTAATCTCCACGTCAGTAAATTGTCAGTTGCAGGGGCATAGTATTGCGAGAATGAAAAATATCAGTGGTAATTCTTGCGAGGCTTGTCCGGATAGTGCAACAGGATCTAGCCAGGTGAAATATCTGGGGTAAATAAGAGTAAGTGTAAAGAAGCCCGGCGGGCACAGGGGCATTGATGAAAACATTGATCATAGAGAAAACGTGAAAGCTGAAATTATTTTTTTGATGGGATTGATGATCTCGGGTAATGCGCTTGCCCATGGCGGCGATGGACATCCCTCCACAGTGCAACAGGAAGAAAAAACTGCACATGCTTCGGCCTTGGGTGCGCCTGGCGATCCAGCCAGTGTGACCCGGACGGTTGAGGTAAGCATGTCGGACACCATGCGTTTTAAACCGGAAAATATACGTGTGAAACAAGGAGAAACGATCCGCTTTGTGGTGAAAAATACCGGTGTGCTGATGCACGAAATGGTATTAGGCACGATGCACGAATTGAAGGAGCACGCGGCAATGATGCGTAAGTCTCCAGAAATGAAACATGCCGATCCCAATGCCGTCACTGTGATGCCGGGTAAGTCAGGCGAGCTGATATGGCATTTTGTCCGGCCTGGAAGATTTGATTTCGCATGTTTGATCCCCGGGCATTTAGAGGCGGGCATGACGGGCAAGGTGCGGGTCAGGGAATAGCTGCGAGGTTTGGGGCAGGGTCAGGGCGTTAATCGGCGTTCATGCCGTGGTTTTACCAAGCATCCGAAAAGAGCGCCACCCTAGAAATTTAGTGTAAACAGGCGCTAATGTGATCCGAGAAATTATTTGCGCAATTTGAAAGGATCGAATGAGCAGTCGTGCCGTTGTAAATTAACTTAACAGGAGAAACAAATGAAACTTAAATCATCTATTTTGTCCCTCGCCCTTGCTGGATTTCTTGGTCTGACCATGCCTGTCTTGGCGGATGACAGCCATCATCCGGATCAAAAGGCGGGCGCGCCTTCCGAGAGGCCAACGATTCAGAAAATGCAGGCCAACACCAAGAAAATGCAGACGCAATTGGAGAAGATGGCAACCACGAAAGATCCGATGGAACGGCAGAAGCTGATGCATGAGCACATGAAGACCATGCAGGAAAACATGGCCATGAGCAAAGGCATGATGGGGATGGATTGTCCCATGATGGAAGGTGGCATGGGCCTGATGGGCAGTCAGGGTGGCGGCATGGGTGGCCAGGGAGCAGAGCCTGACGCGATGATGAACCGTATGCAGATGATGGAGAAGCGCATGGACATGATGGAGCAGATGTCCAAATCGCAAAGTCAGGCCGTACCGGCAAAATAACCGGCGACGATGCTGGCATGAAATACGCCGTAGGCTAAATGAATCTCGGTGTAATTGAAGCAGTTGAGTAAGGTGCAACCATCAATCTAAGGAGTAACCGATATGAAACACAAAATCTTGTTGCTATCCATCGTTCTCGGCTTAGCGCTGCCAGCAAGCGTCAGCATGGCATCCGAGGATAATTCCGCAGAAATGAAGCCGGATGTACAGAAAGAGGTGAAGCCAAAAGTGAAAAAGAAAGTGAAGCGGCACTCGCATGTGGAGGAAAAAACCGGGGTACCGGTCAAGGCGCCCGACGAATCCATGCCTGACACAGCAGGCGCGGATGCCGCCAAGAAGCAGCAGCATCTGCATCCGCGTGATATGAAGTAACGCATCTCGCGTGGCCGGGCAAGACGGCCACGCGATGCCTCAATTTGCGTCAGATGGAATTAAGTGAGTATGTGGGCGGCTTAGACGGAAATCTGAGCACGTGGCGGGTGAAAACATTTCTGGACGAGAGCACTGCAATGCATGGTCGAGCTTGAATACGTCAAACCGGTAGAGGGGCCTTGGTCTCGTGCCTTTGCTTGATGAGACTCTGATCCTTTTTCGCTGGGTAACAGTTATAGAACAAGGATGATGCGAGGATACCATGCACGACCATGAACATGATTTGCACCATGACATCCATGTATCCAATGGGCAGGGCGGCCATGCACACGTTTCTATGTCCCAGCCAGGTAATCGCCCGGAAGACAAAAACGAGGATCACGGCGTCCACGACCATCGCGCCCACCACGCCAAAATGGTGGAAGATTTCAGAAAACGCTTCTGGATTTCCCTGGTTCTGACACTGCCCATTCTGGCCTTGTCCCCCGGTTTGTGGGGCATGCTCGGTCTGGAGGCGCCCATAACTTTTCGCGGCGACCAATATGTGCTGTTCGGCTTCTCCAGCATCGTGTTTTTCTATGGGGGCTGGCCGTTCCTGAAGGGGTTCGGCGAAGAATTCCAGAAACGTCAGCCGGGCATGATGACGCTGATCGCGGTGGCCATCAGCGCGGCCTACTTCTATTCCAGCGCGGTCACCTTCGGCTTGCCCGGCATGGGGTTCTACTGGGAACCCTAATCGACATCATGCTACTCGGCCACTGGATCGAGATGAAGTCGGTGCTGGGCGCCTCTGGCGCACTCGAAGCTCTGGTGCGGCTGCTGCCTTCCGAAGCGCATCGCCTGAAGCCGGATGGAGGCACAGAAGACATTCCCATCAGCGACGTCGCGCCGGGCGACAGGATTCTGGTGAAACCAGGCGAACGCGTGCCCACCGACGGCATCATTGTCTCGGGCCAGACCAGCCTGGATGAATCTATGCTTACCGGGGAATCGAAGCCGGTAGAAAAAAGCGAGGGTGCCGAGGCCATCGGCGGGTCGGTTAACGGCGAAGGTGCGATCACTCTCGAAGTCCAAAAAACTGGCGGGCAGACTTATCTGGCACAAGTCATGGAGATGGTGCGCAAGGCACAGGAGTCGCGCTCGCGCACTCAGGATCTCGCTAACCGTGCGGCAGTGTGGCTCACCGCCATTGCGCTTGTTGGAGGTTTTACTACACTGGTCGTGTGGCTGGCACTAGGACGCGATTTCGCCTTTGCCATGGAACGTGCCGTCACTGTGATGGTGATCGCCTGCCCCCATGCCCTTGGCCTCGCCGTACCGTTGGTTGTCGCCGTGAGCACCAGCATGTCTGCCTCCCATGGTCTGCTCATCCGCGACCGCGCTGCGTTCGAGCGTGCCCGCAACCTGGGTGCTGTGGTGTTCGATAAAACCGGCACGCTGACCGAAGGCCGCTTCGGGGTGAGCGACATCGTGCCGCTGGGCGTTCTGGATGAGTCCGCGTGCCTGCGCCTGGCCGCTGCGCTGGAGAGCCAGTCGGAACACCCCATTGGCGCCGGTATCGTGCGCACGGCAAAGGAACGCAAATTGGAGTGGCCGCAAGCCAGCAACTTCAGCAATCTGACTGGCCGGGGCGCGCAGGCTGTGGTCGAAGGCCGGGAAGTGAAAGTGGTGAGCCCCGGTTATCTGCGCGAACAGGGCATTCAGGTGCAGCATCCCAAGTTGGAGGCGCTCGGCGCCGAGGGTAAGACCACAATCTTTCTGCTGGTGGACGGCACCCCTAGCGCCGTGTTCGGACTGGCCGACGTGGTGCGTCCAGAGTCGAAAGCGGCCATCGCGCGGCTCAAGGCCATGGGCATTCAATGCATGATGCTCACCGGCGATTCGAAGGCGGTGGCCCAAACAGTTGCCAAGCAGTTAGGTCTGGACGATTATTTCGCCGAAGTGCTGCCGGAACAGAAGGCGGAGAAAATCCGCGAAGTGAAGGGGCGCGGTCTTACCGTGGCGATGGTCGGTGACGGCGTGAACGACGCGCCGGCACTGGTCGAGTCTGATCTTGGCATAGCCATTGGTGCAGGAACCGATGTGGCCATCGAATCCGCCGACATCGTGCTGGTGAGCAACAACCCGGAAGATGTGGCGGCAATTCTGGGACTCTCGCGCAGGACCTACAACAAGATGATTCAGAACCTGATCTGTGCCACCGGCTACAACACCTTTGCGATTCCCCTCGCGGCAGGTGTGGCAGCTTCTTGGGGTCTGCTGCTGACTCCGGCGGTGGGTGCGGTGCTCATGTCGGCCAGTACCGTGATCGTAGCGATCAATGCCATGTTGCTGAAACGGGGTGGTGCATCCGCTACAGCTAATCTCTTGCAATAAGGAGCCACATTATGAGCACAAGATTTCTGTGCTACTCGGCTATCGCTGTCTTCTCATTTCTATCGGCATTGACGTCTGCAGCGGCGGGCATGGCGAACACGGCGGGACGCGGCCTGATGGAGAGACCGGCGAAGGTAAACAGCAAGGCCATAGTCATCTGGCCGCAGGTTTTTTTCAGCACAGAGCGTCATGGAATTCAATGCACACCATTCAATGTTTTTTCACACAGCACTCCAGATGCCCTTAAATAAAGCCGGGACCTGTTCATCCTTGATGCAGGTCAAGGCCTGACAAACCCGTCCCGGTGAGAATATGTCCTACTTAGTTTGAACCGCTGAACATAGCGGATACAAAATGAAAGAGGACAGCATGAATACTATTACCGATTTTCTGACACCCGATCACCAGCGCTGCGACACATTTTTTGCCGATGCCGAATCTGCTGCCGCGAACGGTAACTGGGGCGAGGCAACATCGCTTTACAACAGCTTCGTCGATGCCACACTGCATCATTTTGCCATGGAAGAAGAAGTTCTTTTCCCCGCATTCGACAAGCGTACAGGCATGCTGCTGGGGCCCACTGACACCATGCGTATGGAGCATCGGCAAATGAATGATCTCATGTCGCAAATGACGGGCGCTGTGCAGCAACATGACAAGAACACATTTCTTGGCCTGTCCGAAACGCTGCTGATGATCATGCAGCAGCACAACCTGAAGGAAGAGCAGATGCTCTATCGTATGGCGGATCAGATGCTTTGCGACGACTCAAGCAATGTCGTGGATAACATGAAGAAACTTGCCGCATAGCCCAGCCTAGCAATGGAAGATCTTCTTGTTGATGCCCGCTGGCTAGAACCGCCTGAACCGTTAGAGCGTACGTTGGAAGCGCTTGAGCGCCTGTTGCCGCAGCAGAGACTGCGGCTGCTTATTCATCGCGATCCCATCATGCTGTATTCGATCCTGCGCGACTGGGGCTACACCTGGCAGACTGAAACAAAAGATGATGGCAGTTTCGAAATCATGATTTGGCGTGAACCGAAAGTCTGGCGCGAACCGGAATCTAACGGGTCTTAACAATGAATCCGTCCGGCCTGTCGCTTGACCAGGCCCCGCCCATCTCGGCCCCGCTGCGTTTTTTCCTGACCGCGCCACTGTTTGCGATCCTCGCCGCCATGCTGCTTGCATGGAATGGCCCGGCGATATTTACCAGCCGCTGGAACGCGCCTCTGCTTGCCACCACGCACCTGATCACGCTTGGCTTTCTCGGCCTGGTCGTGTTCGGCGCGCTGCTGCAAATGCTGCCGGTCATTGCCGGCACACCGACACGCCATCCCAAGCGCGTCGCTGCCATCACGCACGGCCTGGTAACACCTGGCACGCTGTTGCTGGCTGCTGGTCTCGCCTTCAGTAATGCCTTGTTCATCAAGACCGCCATGCTCTTCCTGGCAGCAGGACTGGCTTACTTCACCGTGATAGTGATGAGCAATTTAAACCGCGCGCTGCCCGGCAACATCACCGTTATCACCATGCGTTTCGCGGTATTGGCACTGGGGATTACCGCCGTGCTGGGTCTGATCCTCGCCAGCAATCATGCATGGGGTTGGTGGCTTGTACTGCGTATGCCTGTAACCAATCTGCATCTCACATGGGGGCTGATAGGCTGGCTGGGCACGCTGGTTACCGGCGTCGCATTCCAGGTGGTGCCCATGTTCCAGCTCACGCCGCAGTATCCGGAAAGCCTGCGGGAATGGCTCGCAATCCTGCTGTTTTGTCTGCTGGCACTGTGGTCGGGAAGCTTGATTGTGAATGGCGGCTCGCCAAATGCCACGGGCGTTACGGCCAACACGCTGCTGGTCGGCGGTGGGGGTTTATTCGCCGTCATCACCCTCTATCTGCAAGCCAAACGTCGCCGCAAGCTGCCAGACGTGACGCTCAGCTTCTGGCGCTTCGGCATGCTGTCGGTTCTGGCTGCTTCCGGCTTATGGCTGGCTGGAGAATTCTATCCAGCATTTGGCGGCAGTGATCGCTTCGGCCCGCTGTTGGGCATCGTGCTGATTGCGGGATTTGCCATGTCGGTGGTCAACGGCATGCTGTATAAAATCGTGCCATTCCTGGTGTGGTTCCATCTGCAAAGTCTTAAGCTTGGCATGGGCAACGTGCCCAACATGCGCGAAATCCTGCCGGAGCATTGCACTCGCCTGCAAATGTGGCTGCACTTTGTAGCTGTGTTTTTACTGATTATTTCAGCACTGGGCGCGCCGCTGATCTTCTATCTTGCTGCTTTTGCCTTCGGCATATCGAACCTCTGGCTGTGGTTCAATATCCTCTCCGCCTACCGTCTTTTCCGCCGTTTGTCGCGGGGCAAGACCAAGCCGGTCAGCAATGAACTTGCTTCGTCCTAAAAAAAGCAGTTGGACGCAGAAGAACGCAGATAAGCGCAGATGAAACAGGAATTTCTTGGCATATCTGCTTGCACCCTATGAGTGAAGGGGAGCATCTTTTCAACGAATTGAATCATCAGCGGCAATCGGCTTCTATCTGCGTCCAATAGCCTCATTTTCATTACGCATTAGATGCGCGTAAAGTCGATCACAATCAACTCCGGCGTGCGCGAAACATACTCAATCCTGATGCTATCACCGAAGTGTTGATGCATCTGATCCAGCAACGGCAACGGATCGTGATCATTCATGAAACGCATGGTTTCACCGGGATTAAGGGCTTCGAGCGCCCCAAAGATTGCGGCATGGCGGAAGCGCTTGGCAACACCGCGCGCATCAAATGGAAATGGTTGGTTCAGAATCTTGAATGCGGGCTGGTTCATGGAAAACTCCTTAAATGTTGGGTGTTAAAGTAACGTGTAAACATTAACATTAGCATTTTTGCAGAGCCTTGACAGGGATCAAGCGGATATATTTTTCCTGCTAAATAGTACCCAAATTACCAAAGGCAAAAATGCCGCCAGCCCGGCAACAGCAAAATAGATTCCCCAGCGAAATCCCGCCGCCAGCAACAACCCACTTAGCAGAAACAGCAATGCGCGCGCGCCGCTGCCGCGTGTTAGCCGCGAACGCGCCACTTGATGCCATGCTGTCTGCTGTCCGGGACGCAACCACAGCGGCAGCAGATGGCCGACTGCGCCGCTCACCAACGGAAACAGGAAGGCGAAAATATACAGGTGCGCCCCTGCCACCGGGTCGCGCCACCCCAACCCATGCAGGCCGCCTGCAATAAGCGCGCAGGCAAACCCTACCAGTGCAGTAGCCAATAGCGGCGCGGCACCATTGGCCCGCAAAATTTCCGCACGAAACAACGCATACCAGGACAGCGCCAGACGCGATACCGGGATCAACCACAACACCAATCCCGCGATGGCCAGCCACGGCAACCACGCTGCGCCGGTAGCGACCAGCAGCGTGCCGATAAACGCATACGGCAAATCACTGCGTAGCCGTTGCGCGACTTGCGTATCAGATTTTCCCGCCACGGTCGGTAGCAATACTTGCAACGTGCCTAGTGCGGTCAGCCCGATGAAACCCAGTGTATTGAGATGCAAGTGAAAGCGTTTAAGCGCCAGACGCTGCTCAGGCCAAACATCCATCGCCAGAATCGCGGCAAGCGCCAGCATCAGGCAGACCAGCGCCGCAATATACCAATACAGGCAGGGGTGAGGACTACCCAGCGCCGCCTTGCCGCGCCGCCACGCCCAGTGGGCAAAGGTGGCACAGGCAAGCAACGCCGCACCCGCCGCCACGCTTGCGGCAAACGGAAATAGCCCTGCGGCGAATTGCGCAAACGCCAGCAAGCCCGCGCCCCACGCAACAAGTAACATCATACCAACGGCAGGCTCCGCTTCACGGCTGCGCGTCAGCACCGGCACGAAGTGACTCATCGCCCCCAGGATCAGCGGCATCACGCCAACAGCCAGCGCCAGATGCACATGCGCCGCACGATGCAATGAAAATATGAAAGGCAGTATCCACGCTGCCGCAAAGGAGAGCAGTGCAGAAAACGCCAGGATGGAAAGGACGAAGGAAGGCACAGCGATATGATAACCCAGGCTGACCAGAAATCAGGTCATGCCAACCTATACCCATTCAACATAAGGTATCGGCCATTATGCTATAGTCCACAAGAAGCCTAAATCTGGGTCACATGTCATGACCTTTAAGACTTTGATTATCCTGTGTTGCATTTGAGCACTACCATTAACAATAGAATGGCTACTTTATTTTAGGCGTAAGTAATGTATGAGTGATTTAGAGTTTCATGTTCAGAGATTAATTAGGTGGGTGCACAATTTAGAAGGCTGCCCTGAGAGTTGGGCAGATATTTTAATCGTCGAAGACCCTTCATTTTGTTTTCGAGGTGAAACATGGAAGATACCGAAAGAATCATTACTCACCATTAAGCAATACGAAGGCAGGTTCAATGAGCTACTGAAAAGAGGCTATTCCTGGGTAAACATCAATTTCGGTGGCCTCTATCTAGGAAATGCAATTGTGTTTATTGAATACCCAAAGGAAGCACCGGTATTCCTAAAGACAAAGTGTCAGTGAATCCTTCGGGGCCATATGAACATGAATGGGATCTGTCGAAGAAATTATGCATTGTCGAATAGCGACTAATCAACCCATCAATGTGACGCCAAAAAGCGACGCGGCTTACGGACAGTTTTTTGCCATAACAACGAGATCGTACTCCATTGTTTTTCATTGATTCGCTATGCGGCACAGAATGATTAAATTAACTAAGACATTAAATGCGTGGGGAGAACCTGCTTTTAAGGAAATCCTGAAAGCTGAAATCGCACAACTGGATTGTTCGCTACTTCCTTTGCAGCAGGGGTTATCACAGGGCAGCTATGCCATCGGTGACAATTTCAGCGTGATGATTATCGGTGTTTCAGAACAGCCGGCGTTTATTCGCGCGAAGGCCGGTATTTTTTACACCAGTATTATTGCAGGCTGTAGTTGTGCTGACGACCCCACGCCCATCGATGAACTTACCGAGTACTGCGAAGTGCAGTTTGATATCAACAAAATGACGGCTGAAACTACGGTAACGCTTTTGTGATAAACCTAATAACCATATTTAACCACGGGGGACACGGGGAGCACGGGGGAAAGGAATCCTCAGTGATGGGGGCTCTGCCCGAAAAACTTTGAAGAGAATTAAAAATACTCGTTTAGTGGCGTGGCTTAACTTCGTGACTGGTTAAGTCCCCGTGTTCCCCGTGCGCCCCGTGGTTGAAACTGCTTCTTGCGATAACGAACAGAAAGGAAAATACTTTGGAAATCGTCTACTTCACACTGGTTGCCGCTGGCTTGTACTTCATTTCAGACTGGCTGCTCAGCCGTATCGAGCGAGCACGCGGCAAGCGTTTCGAACAACGCAGCATGATCTTCTTCGCCATCATTATGGTGCTCGCCCTGATTACTTTTCAATTGATTGCGCTTCTTCAGCGCACTCCACATTGAGAATAGCTTTATCCTAGAAAAAGCAGTTGGACGCAGAGGAATGCAGATAAGCGCAGATAGGACAGGAAGTTGTTGTCCTATCTGTACGTACCCAATGGGTGAAAGGGCGCATCTCTTTAACAAATTGAATCATCTGCGGTAATCGGTTTTATCTGCGTCCAATAGATTCTGGGTTTATTGCGGCTTCGCGCGTAGCGATCGATACACCACCAACAGAAACAGAAATCCGCCGATGATGGCGATCAGGCCGCCCAGTCCCATCAGCGCCATGCCCGCCACTTCCGAGCTGGTGCGCAGCACTTGCTCACTGCCCGCCACCTTGCGCTGTACACCGTAGCCACCCGACCATACCAAGCCGGTTATGTGCAGCAACTGACCGACAGCGTAGACGTAGGGCTGCCAGGTAGCCAGACGGACGGGTACTTTGCCGAAGCCCAGGCGGGGCAACAGGTAGTAGGTGATGCCCATGAATGCCAGGGTGATGCCTACAATGCAGCCGTGGTAGTGGGAGGGAATCTTGACGTTGCTGCCGCTGATCATAAAACCCAGCATGCCGCCCACGCCGAACAGAAAAATTGATGAGGTCAATGCCGCGTGCAACGGCTTTGCAGTCTCAGGCATGGCAGTATTTTTCAACATAGCCAGCAGGATCGCCAAGGCTATCGGGAAGACAGCGAGTCCGCCGCCGAATTGCATCAGCCAGGTCAGCCAGCGACGGTTCTCCACCGTTACCGGGTCGTAGAGCGCATACACGACAGGGAAAAAAATCACCGCTATCCCCGCCAGGCCGAATAGCACCGCAGAAACGCGTGGCGTAAGCGAAACAGTGGCGCCGCAGGCCGAGGCCAGCCACAACCACGCCACCAGCATGAGCAGCGTGTAGGTAAATTGCAGCGCATGTCCGCCGCCCCAGAACAGTATTTCGTAGTATCCCTTGGCATCCAACCCACTGGGTACCACCAGATAGGACCAGCCGAAAACAAGCAGGGCGACAGCAGTAGCGATTGCGGCGCCAAACAGGCCGGAATTCAGTGCGCCGATTTCCCCCTTCTGTGTCTGCGAAGGTGTGAGCAGACTACGCAGCACGAGCAGCACAATACCGGCACCAAACACCAGCAATCCCCAGATGAATAATGGGTCGCGCAATACGGGAATGTAATTGCTCATGATCGCGCCACCGTTGCCTACAAAGGGCGCCAGCGTCATGGTGATGGCACCCGCGCTGGCCAGTGCGAGCGCTAACCAACCCAGTCCGCTTGCCCGGTTGGAACCCGCCAAACTCCACAGCACGCCGGCAAAAGCCAGAAACCAAACGAGCACCGAAAGATCCACATGCACGACCAATGCCACATGGAAAAAATCTACCCACGGAATTATTTTCTGGACGTAGGGCGTACGCGATAGCACCAGCAACACGGACAAGATGCCCGATCCTAACAGCGATGCGACACCTAGCAGCAACCAGCCTTTCGCCAGCGCTGCGCGCTCATCCGCTGGTACAGGCAGACAGTACCCGCTTGCGCCGGACGGAAGCTTATTCTCCCCTTGTTTTTGTGTGGCCATGTTTCCCTATAAACCTTAAAACGGCGGTTGATTACTTTTTAGGATAAAAATTGCTGCATCACCTTATCAGAATTTTGCCTTTGGCCGGATCGAAATCAATCAGCATAACTTTTCCGGGTTGGATATTCACTGTTTCTTCCCGCACGAAGTTGAAACCGTTGATAAGCACGCTATCGTTCAACTGGACCAGCAGTTTATGGCTGCCCGCTTTGACCGGAAACCGCCGGTACACGGTAGAAGCGCTGTCGTTGTGCAGGCCGGCGGGCTTTAACGCTTCCTGGTAAAGCAGGTTGCCATCCATATCCACTCGCACCGTTACCGGTGAGCGCTCGCGTACGCACTCCATCGGCGCACGCATATTGGGCGGCAGTTTGGCGAGCTCTGCGGGGGTGCGCTGGTGGCATGCTTCTTTAATCTGACCATAGTGGGTGAAGCTCACTTTAAGTAGCGCCTCGTCCGGTGCCAAATGCTGATATTTTGGCATGGTGGAGAAATAGCCGATGAAGGCCGCGAACAAGCCATAGGTGACGGCCTGCCCAAAATAGGCGACAGGTTTGTTAAGCATTTTTTCTCTCCTTCTCGCGTCGGCGAGGTTCAGGTTTTATTTCCGTCGGTAGGGTGCGTAGCGTAGTTCGGAAATCTTCCAACGCTGATCGCAGCACTTGTTCATTGCCGCTGCCATGCCACATCACGCGCACGCGTCCGGGCGATACGCTACGCCGCAGGTGCGGCTGCCGCTCGCCACTCAGTCTCTCGTTCACCCACTGCGTGCCGAGGCGGAATTCGCAATCTCCTTCGCGGCAGCCGGTGACCATCACGCCATCGGCGCCGTTGCGCAGTGCATATTCAATGAATGACGGTGGCAACTGGGCGGCGCAGATCAGGCTGAACGGCAAAACACCTGGCCCTTTCAGCATTGCCACGTCGGCGGCATGATCGCAGCCGAAAACAATGACCTTCGCATCTCCCTCCAACGCTGCAAGTTTCTCCTCCAGTTCCACGCGCAGGCTATCGACACGCAATTGCGGCATGTCGATGCCAGTGTTGAGTACCGCCGCAGTTCGGAAAGGCGTGGAAGAAGGGCAGGAGCCCGCACAGATGCCGCAGGCTGCGCACAGGTCGGAGTCTACCAATGCCTGTTGTTTAAATGTTCGTCCATCAACGCGCTGCACCAGCGAAACGGCTGCATAGGGGCAATCGTTGACGCAACGCCCGCAGCCATTGCAATTGGCTGGATTGACCACCGCCACTGGCACAACCTGACGGTGACCCGACCACGGCAATATCACCAGGAAAAGAGTTATGCCTCCCAGAAGCAACCAGATCACAGCAGGCGAGGTCTGGTACATCAGCGGAAATATGCCGAGGTAAAACCAATCGTAGTCCAGATTGATTGGCACCATGGACATATCCGCCGGTGCCTGATTCATGGCTGGCTTGATCAGCGACAACACCAGCAGGGCCGCAAAGCTGCCCCAGGCAAGCACCTTGGGCGGAAAGGTTTTTGCCTGGCTGATGCGCTGGATATGAATATACATGAAGAGCAGGGAAAATAATGGCAGTCCGATGTGTAAAAAAATCGTCAGTGAAAAAAAGCGGTCATTCACGCCTTCCGGCGTGAGAAAGTTGCGTACTATCGGCTCGGAAAAAATCGGCAGCCAGTCCAGCCATTCGCTGGTAGCGATCACGCTATGCTGCGCCAAACTATCCCATACCAGCCAATAGCCGTTGATCCCTGCGGCATATACCAGCCACAGCAGCGGCAAGCCAGTTAGCCAGGAAAAAATGCGGAAGCCTCGAAACCGTCCATGCACGAGTTCGCGCGCAAGGTGCAGCAGCATGGTTAGCGCAAAGGCATCGGATGCATAGCGGTGCAAACTGCGCATGATGCCACCCAGCCACCATTGCTCGTGGCTGAGATAATCTATGGAACGGTAGGCGCCTGCCACGCTGGTATCGAACACCGCAAACAGATAACAGCCGGTAATGACGATAATCCAGAAGTAATAATATGACAGTGCGCCAAGCTGGCGCCAAGGATTATTGGTTTGCCCGAACAGCGGGTCGAACCAAGCCTCCATCGATTTCCAGGCATTCTCGCCTTTGGCGCCCAGACGACGCGCCAAGCTGGGAGATATCGTGTTGCCGGTGGCTAACATAGTTGAAGCGGTCATTCGCTTGGTTGATTCTGCATGATTCTTAGAGTACAGGACGTACCGGAAAAGTGAATTGATTTGTGTCAAGCGCCGTTAATGCGGTGGTTGCGGCGCCATTCGCGCGCCAACCAAAAGATGATCGTACCGAGAATCGAGAGGCCCACAAGAATTTCAACGTAAATCGAATAGTTCTGGCGATAGGTGCCGCTGGCAGGGTCGTAGACCGTGCAAAACAAGCGGATCTTGTTCATCATTGTAGCGAGTGCACCTTGAGGTGAAGGCGTGCCGCCCAGCAGCTCTTTAAGCGGCGTCATCAGCAACTGCACATCGATGTTGTCACCGTAAATTTGCCGGTAAATTTTTCCTTGCGCATCGATCAACGTCGCCTGCTCGATGTGATCGAATCCTTTGGGCGAAGCCGCATAGCTGAAGCCCAGCTCCCGCGTCATCTGGCCAATGCTGGCCGGATCCGGACTCAAAAAATCCCAGTTCGGCAAGTTGATGCCGTTCTGCTTAGCAAAAGAATCCATCGCTTGCGGTGTATCGAAGGGCACATTGAAACCGATGCTCACCACAGCGAAGCTATTCGTCCCCAGCGCATTCTGTGCAATCTTGATCACGCCTGCGAGGTTGCGGGTCGTGGTAGGGCAAATCTGAAAACAGCCGGTGTAAATAAAACTGACCAACAGCGGTTTGCCGCGATAGCCGGAAAAACGCACGGTTCGCCCTTTACGGTCGAATAGCATGTAGTCACCGACACGCTGCCCGATTACCGCTTGGCTGAGTTTCAGCGCGGCTTGCTGGTCTATAGGCCGTTCTATACCAGCGACAGCGGGATGAGTCGCCAGCAATAACCATGCAATGCCTAGAAGTAGATTGCGGAAAAACAAATTAGCACACACGAAAGAAGGGGAGGACAACGCGATAACGCGCGTTGCCCTTTGGTTAGACTGCTGAAACTCCGGCGTCGATAATCGCCGCCACCAGCAACAGTGTAAGCTGCATTAGCGATGCATGGAAGTTGGACATGGCAGTCTGGGGAGTCGGGTTGCGCACCAGCGCTATGCTTTTGGCAATGAAATAGGCCCCCCCGCTCGCCGCGCCAGCAAAGTAGATCCAGCCGAGGCTAAAGAAAACTGGTAACAAAGATACAGCGACCAGCAGGATAGTACTGGCAAGAATGATGCGAGCGGTACGTGCGTCACCCGCTACCACCGGTAACATCGGTATGCCTGCCGCAGCGTAATCCTTGTGGTTGGCAATCGCCAGGCTCCAAAAATGCGGCGGGGTCCACAGGAATAGCACGACAGCAAGAATGAATGGTTCCGCCTTGAGTTCTGGCGTGACCGCTGCTGCACCCGCCAGCACAGCAAAACTGCCAGCCAGTCCACCGATAACGATGTTCATCCAGGTGCGGCGTTTCAACCAGACGGTATAAACAATTGCGTAAACAAAAGCCCCAAGAAATACGTACAAGGCAGACAGCGCGTTGAGAGCCAGGCCTGCTGCCAGTACAGAACAGAGCAGAATTGCGCCAATCAGCCACAGCCAGAATGGTCCCCAGCGCAACGTACCGGTGACGAAAGGCCGGTTCTGCGTACGCGCCATACGCATGTCGACGTCCCGTTCCACATATTGGTTAAATGCACCTGCACTGGCCGAGGAAGATAGCACTGCCAGCGCCAGGACAACTATTTTCCAACCGGCCAAGGGGGCGCCAGGAGTCACAGCCAGTCCGGCAAGTGCGGTGAAGCTAATGACAATGCCGATTCTAAGTTTGAACAGGTTGAAATATTGTTTGATCATTGGGTGCATTGGCAGTCCCCGATTCATTATAAGTGGCCTTTCTGCCTACGTTTCCAAAGTAGAAACGTCCCCTCATCTAACTCCCGGCATCAGCATGGATGCCGGGAGTTGCCCTGCAGCCTAAAGGCTTAACTCAAGCCCCAAACCTGGGACAGGTATTTCCAGTTAATGAAGTAGTAGAGGACGAAGGAAACCAGGAATACCATGGCGAACACGAAGGTTCCCGGCGCCACGAACCCTGCGATACCAATATTTCCATGTCCCTGAATTGCCGCTGCTACAGGCATTTCCAGCTTGGTCGGCGTGCTGACATAGTTGCCCGCGTCGAGTTTCTTGCCGAACAGGATCGAGCCGACCGTGATAAGGATGTAGGCCGCACCGCCAACCACTGCCACCACCGCGCTGATACCCACCAAGCCCATCATCAGATATGCGGTACCAGGGTACTCATAGGCCAGCGGATTGCCGGCGAAAGCCATGTCCCAGTGGCGACGCGCAACACCCAGCGTACCGGCACCCATCATCACTACCGAAAATACAGCCATGCCCAGACCGAACAGATAGGGCTGCCACGAGGCAAGCCCTTTCCAGATCAACTCACGCCGGAACAGTACCGGGATGAGGAAGTAGGTGAGCGCCATGAATGACAACGTAGTACCCACCACCACCGTGGCGTGGAAGTGACCGGGCACGTAGATGGTATTGTGGATCAGCATATTGAGCTGCTCGGTACCCATCATTACACCGGATATACCACCAAGGAAACCAAACCCAACCAGCGAGATAAACATGCCGGAGAACACCGGGTTACCCCATGGCGCCTTGCGTATCCACTCGAACAAGCCTTTGTTGAATCCCTTCTCGCGTTGCGCTACTTCGATTGCGCCCGGGATGGTCAGGCCGTGGATCATGGAAGCCAGCACTGCCAAATACATCGCATAGGAAGTGTTGAAAATTTTCCATTCGGAACTCAGGCCTGGATCGGACAGCAGATGATGCGCGCTAGCGAGTTGCAGGAACAGGATGTACAGCAGGAATGCGCCGCGACTTACCCGCTCGGACATTGGCTTGGCGCCAAATACAATGGCAGCGATGGCATACCAAATGGAGATATGCGCTGCCACATTAATCTGCTGCGAGGAGTGGCCAAATGCCCACCAGATTGTGCGGTACATCAGCGGGTCAATCGATTTGATATAGCCTACCGACCAGAGGAAGGTTGGGATCAGGATGATCGCGCCCGAGGCAATGGTGAAGATGGCGATGATACAAGCCACTGTTGCACCGAAGGTCACCAACGGAACCGAGCCCTCGTAGGTCTTCTCCGCCTTGGCGACCACCAGCGTGCCGAGAAAAACAAAGCAGCCGATCAGCGCACCCACCGCGAACAGGATCAAACCCAAGTAAAAAGCCGGCTTGGCCATCATCGGCACGTAGGAAGTCATCATCACACTGGATTCGCCCTGGAAGATCGCCACGTTAGTGGTAATCGCACCAATCAGCATCAGCGCAAAACCAAGCCATGCCATGCGTGGCGTCGCCAACCGACATCGCAGCAGTGTCGATGAGCAGAAATACAAAACCGCCATCTCGAAGAAAATAATCCAGAACACCAACATGGTCAGACCGTGCGAGGTCAGTACCAAATAGAATTGGTCAGCTGGTAACAAGTGCACTGCCGGCCAGCGCGTCAGCGCCACCAACAGGGCAAGAACGCCGCCCCACAGCAAGCACACCACTGCGGCCACTGCGTTGATCTTCATTAATGCCTCGGCCGGCCGATGGAACTGCAGGCCGGTATCTGGACAGGTACGGTAAAGTGTAGCCATGTTCGATCTCCCCTTTCGCTATTATTTCACGTAGATCCTGCCAACCATTGTATGGTGGCCGATCCCGCAGTATTCATTGCAGACGATGGAGTATTGGCCCGTCTTGTCCGGTGTGACCGTAACAACCATCTCGTAGCCAGGCAGCACCTGCAAATTGATATTCTCTGGCTGAAGAGAAAAGCCGTGCTGATAATCTAGTGAAGAAAGATGGAGGCGGTAGCTCTTGCCTTGTTCAAATTCAAGAATCGGCCACCACTGCCACAGCCGTGCAACGAGAAACACGTCGCTGCCAGCCGGGGGATGCACTACAGGAATTTTCAGATCGGTTTCGGTGCGCACTGTGTACTTGTCGACCATTGCCTGAGTCAACGCAGAATGGCGTTTTGCGTCGGTGCGATAGGTTTCGTTGGAAAGGTTTTGTTTCCCGTAGATATGCCAGTACGGCATCATGAAAAACATTATGAGACACCAGAGGAAAGCAATAACTATCCAGGTGCCTTCCACCCGATCTATGGGTTGTCGCCCCCACACCCGGCTACTCGGTGGCAGAATCGCGCTCATTTCAGTCTCCTTGTTGGTTGATTGAGTTAAGACGTGCTATCTGCCAACCGGGATGGTGACGATCTCCATCACCCCCCAGACGATGTAGAACACCGTCGGCATGACCACCCCCAGAAATAAAAGGAGAAATGGGTTGTCTACTATTTGTTGGAATATTGTCATGGGCTGACTATCGTTTTGGCTTTCCATTTATTACCCCTCCACTAAAATAAAAATGCGTAAACTCCGCTAGCCACCTTGCATTCACAACCTTCAAACGTGGGCAGCGGCCGGAAATTCTGTCTTATTTGGCGATTACTATAATGAAGTACCTTCTTCTAGGACTTGATTTGGATCAATTAATGCGGCAAATTGCCGCACGGGGCAAGTCTGACCCAAGGTAACCCCTTATGCAAGGACATAAATATCGTAAAGTCCTATTTGGAAATTGTTCAAACTACCATTCAAAATCCGGCCTGTACTGATAAACTTTAGGACATTTTTCAAAAATTGAAAGTTATGTCTACATTCCAGTTTTTAGTATCCCCCTTATTCAAGCGTCTCGTCTGCGTCGCTTTCGGCCTGATGGCCGCGGTGCTCATGCTCAGCGCCTACCTGCGTCTATCCGGCGCTGGCCTGGGCTGCGCCGACTGGCCTGCCTGCTATGGCCAGGGCTATACTGATCCCGCCGTAACCAAGCAACCCCAGACCCCGGCACGTCTGGCACATCGCCTGACTGCCACATCGCTAAGCCTGGTCATTTTTGCGATTACTTTCATGGCATGGCGGCTACGCAGAGAAGCCGTTGGCCAGTGGCGCACCGCTTTGCTGGCGCTGGGCCTGACGCTGTTCCTATCCGTGCTGGGCGTGTGGACACCCGGCACACGCTTGCCTGCCGTGGTGCTGGGTAATTTGCTGGGTGGAATGGCGCTACTTGGTGCGCTGTGGTGGATTTGCCTAGGTTTTAGCACGGGTGTCGCAGCTAACGTCGAAGCACGATTCAAAACGGCCGCATGGGTCGGACTCATTCTCTTGGTCGTGCAGATCGGATTGGGCGGCTTGGTGAGCGCCAACTTCGCCGCCTCGGCCTGCACCCGCTTTCCCTCTTGCGGGGCCACTTGGTTTGACGCCTGGTCGTGGGCAGCCTTCAACCCGTGGCGCGAACTCGTCCTGCAAAGCGGCGGGGTGATCGCCATACCCTTTGATGCGGCCGCCATCCATGTCACCCACCGCGTAACTGCAGTGGCAATCGATTTTTATCTTCTCTGGCTGGGAATCACGGCTGCCATATCTGGCGCTTCCAAGTACGGCAAGGCAATCGTCGGCCTGGTTTCCCTGCAAGCCCTCATGGGCATCGCTGCCGTGAAGCTGGCCCATCCCCTGGCTGTCGTTCTGGCGCATAACGCGCTGGCGGCGTTGCTGCTGCTTACCCTGCTGACACTGGCCTATCGCTCGCGTGAACTCGCTTAACCAGTTGCTCGCGAACCAGCCTTCGGCGCATTACGCTACAAAAAATGAACGGGGGCATATGAAAGCTGAAGTAGCGAGCTATCAAACGCATTTGTCATGTTCGTTTGGTGGTATTCGGAACGCGGTGGGCTCGCCCTGTATTGACTAGTCGTTGCCTCTACCACGCACCTGTAAATTCTGTTCCACCGCAAAATCCAGCATGCGTTGAATCGGTACTACCGCCTTGCGGCAGGTTTCCGCATCAATCTTGATTTCATTCAATCCGGTTTCTAGTACGTGAGCGAGGTTGCGCAAGCCGTTCATGGACATCCACGGGCAGTGGGCGCAGCTTTTGCAGGTGGCGCCGGCACCGGCGGTGGGCGCTTCGATGAAGGTTTTGTTAGGTGACAATTGCTGCATCTTGTGGAAAATGCCGTTGTCAGTGGCCACGATGAAAGTGTCTGCCCCTAGTGTTTGCGTGGCTTTTATCAGCGCGGTGGTGGAGCCAACCACGTCGGCCATGTCGATCACGCCTTGGGTTGATTCAGGGTGCACCAGCACGGCGGCATGCGGATATTTTTGCTTGAGTTTTCTCAGCTCGTTGGCCTTGAAGGCTTCATGCACCACGCATGAACCGTTCCACAACAGCATATCTGCGCCGGTCATTTTTTTTACGTAGCTACCCAGATGCTTGTCCGGCGCCCACAGAATTTTCTTGCCTTGTTCGTGCAAGTGCTTGACTACACTGACTGCAATGCTGGAGGTGACTACCCAGTCGGCGCGCGCCTTTACAGCAGCGGAGGTGTTGGAATAAACCACCACGGTGCGATCCGGGTGTTGGTCGCAAAACTTGTTGAAGGCGGCAGCGGGGCAGCTCAAATCCAGCGAGCAGTCGGCCGCCAGATCCGGCATTAGCACACGCTTTTCCGGGTTGAGAATCTTGGCGGTTTCACCCATGAATTTCACACCGGCCACGATGATGGTTTTGGCCGGACTGGCGTGGCCGAAGCGGGCCATTTCCAGCGAATCGGACACGATGCCGCCAGTGGCTTCGGCCAGATCCTGCAAATCGCCGGAAGTGTAATAGTGGGCTACCAGAATTGCATTTTGCTCATGCAGCATGCGTTTGATGCGCGCAACCAGTTCGCTGCGCTCGATATCGGTGAGGTGCTCCACTACCACCGGCGGTACGGTGTAGCTAACGGGCTGGAGGGCGATGGCGGCTCTGTTCATCTGTGTGTCTCTCCGAACAATCGTTACTTGATGATTTCGACTTTACCGGGAAACTTTGCGCGGTAAAGTTTGGCCGGACGATGGTTGCCTTCACGGCGTTCCTCGCCGGTTTCTTCGATGCGGCCCAGGCTGATAACCCACTTGCGGAAATTGCGTTTATCTAGCGCTTCGCCACGGATGATTTCATAAACCGCTTGCAGCTCGGTCAAACTAAATTTTTCCGGCATGAAGCGCAGCGCGATGGTGGAATATTCCAGTTTAGAAATCAGCCGGTCGAGCGCTTTGTTCACGATCTGGCGATGGTCGAAAGCCAGTGATGGCAGTTTGTCCAGACTGTACCAAGCCACGTCGACAGCATCCGAGGCGGCGCGTAGTGTGCTGATGCGTTCAGCCGGCACCAGTGCGTAGTAGGCCACGCTGATGATGCGCTCGCGCGGGTCGCGTTTGGGATTGCCGAAGGTGTAGAGCTGTTCCAGGTACACGCCTTTAACGCCGGTTTCCTCAGCCAGTTCACGCTTGGCGCAAGCGTCCAGGTCTTCGTCCGGATTGACGAAGCCACCGGGCAGTCCCCACGCGCCCTTGAAAGGGTCGTGTTTGCGCTTGATCAGCAGCAGCTCCAGCTTTTCCTCGCGGATGGTGAAAATGACGATATCCGTCGTCACCGCAGGGTTGGGGTGGGGGTAGCAGTGTTCAGCGAGTTTGCCCATGTCAGGAATAAGGGTAAAGTGTATAAGTTACACGAAGGATAGTGTTTGATAAACACTATGTCAAGCGTAGGACTGAATTTTGTAGGTATGCTTAGTCAGGTGCTAATGGTCGGCGTGATAAACTTCCGCCTACATGAAACAGCTTGTCCTCGACATTTCCCGCCCGCCTGAACCGACTCTGGACAACTTTGTGGTTGGCAAAAACGCTGAGTTGCTCACTCAATTGCGTGAGTCACTCGGCGCTAATCCGCGTGAACGTTTTATCTATGTGTGGGGTGGCGAAGGTGCTGGAAGGACGCATTTGCTGCAAGCTTTTGTTGCAGCGGGCGGCCTCTATCTGGGCAGCGAAGCGCATGCTGAGCTGGAAGGCGAGCTACCGGACGCCAGAATTGTTGCGGTGGACGATGTGCAGTTGCTGAACGAAGCAGCGCAGATCGGATTGTTCAATCTCTACAACCGCATGCGCGAAGAGGGTGGTGTACTGCTCACCGCTGGTGACAGCGCACCTGCGCACCTCAATCTGCGGCCGGATGTGGCAACGCGCCTGGGTTGGGGCCTGGTGTATCAGGTGCATGCGCTGAGCGATGAGGAAAAAGCGGAAGCGTTACACATCCATGCGGCGCAGCGCGGCTTCACGCTGACGCATGAAGTGGTCAATTATCTGCTGCGTCATGGTCGACGTGACTTGCTTTCACTGCTGGCAACGCTGGAAGCACTTGACCGCTATTCGCTCGAAACCAAGCGTGCAATCACCGTGCCTTTATTGAAAGAACTGTTCCACTCTTCATCTGCCTGATGCCGCACCTACTAGTCGATATTTCCTCACACGGCTACGGCCATATTGCGCTGACAGCCCCTGTCCTAAATGAATTGCAGCGACGCATACCGGATATGCGTTTAACCGTCCGTTGTGCTGCGCCACGCGAGCTGTTAGCTGCGCGTATTTCAGGCGATTTCGCGCACATCCAGCTGGCCACAGATTTTGGTATGGTGATGGAAAATGCCATGGTGGTGAATGCGAAGGAAAGTGCCGCAGCCTACCGCTTGGTACATCACAATTGGCAGAGCAAGGTGGCGCAAGAAGCAGCGGAACTGGCAGCACTAAAACCCGATTTATTGCTATCGAATATTTCATATCTGGCGCTGGCTGCGGCAAAGCAGGCGGGAATTGTTTCGGTTGCTCTGTGCCCACTCAACTGGGCAGAAATATATTTACCCTACTGTAACAACCAGACTGAAGCGCTGGAAATTCATAGCCAGATGCTGGAAGCATACGCAAGCGCGCTGCTCTTTCTGAAGCCGATTCCCAGCATGCCGATGCCTGCGCTGGCAAACGGACGCAATATCGGGCCGATTGCGCTTTTGGGGAAAAATCGTAGAGCCGAGATCAATTCGATTTTGGGCCTGAAGCCGGACGATAGGCTTGTATTGGCGTCGCTCGGCGGCATTAAGACGCGCCTGCCTATGGAAGGTTGGCCACGCTTGCCCGGTGTACGCTGGCTGGTTGAATCGCATTGGCAGACACAGCACCCGGATGTATTCGAACTGGAAAAACTGGAGGTGCCGTTTATCGATCTAGTGTGTTCTTGCGATGCATTGCTGGCCAAGCCGGGCTACGGCACATTTGCCGAAGCAGGCTGCAACGGGATTCCATTATTGTATGTTCCACGCGGCGATTGGCCAGAGGAACCGTACTTGATCGAATGGCTGAAAGCGCACGGACGATGCCTGGAGATAGATCAGCCCACACTTCAGCACGGCGATTTAGGCGATGCCTTGCGGGAATTATTTGCGGTGGCGGCTGTGCCTGTACCCGCAACAGGCGCAGGCGAAGCAGCCGCAGCGATTGAGGACTGTCTCAACTAAAGAAATTTGGCAGCACTCAGTCATTCCAACGTCCCAAGAACGGGTCTATACTGGATAGCTGTTACACGTCGGCTGAGGAACCAGGATCATGCCTAATACCACCACTCAAAACCTGCTTGACCGCATCACCAGCGAACCCGGAAAATGTGACGGCAAACCCACCATTCGTGGCATGCGTATTCGCGTGGCCGATGTGCTTGAAATGCTTGCCGCTAATGTCTCCCCGGAACAAATACTCGCTGATTTTCCTGATCTTGAACCCGAAGATATTCAGGCCTGCCTGCAATTCGCTGCGCAACGCGCTAGCCACGCCCGCCTTGTGGCATGAAACTCTGGCTGGACGCACAGCTTCCACCCTCGCTTGCCAAATGGCTATCTGAAACATTCTCCGTTGAAGCAACCGCACTACGCGAATTGGGGTTACGCGACGCTGGCGACCTTGAAATCTTCAATGCCGCTCGCCTGGAAGGCGCAGCCATCATCACAAAGGATAACGATTTCGTCGAATTGGTTTTCCGTCTCGGCGCCCCGCCCAAGATTATCTGGATCACCTGTGGCAACGCTTCCAACACGCACATGAAGCAACTGCTCGGCGCTACATTCCGCGATGCCCTTAACCTATTGGAAGCAGGTGAAATCCTTGTGGAGATCGCGGAGAAGTAAATTCGATTGGATCGCCCCGTAGCTCACACAAAATGCAGGCGAGGCCGCCGCAGCGATTGCGGACTACCTCAAGTGAAACGGGATTTTCACCACGAGGGACACGGGGGAAAGCGAGGATTTTTGAAAGGCAAATCGCTGATATCCGGATTTTATTGTGGGCGGCAGGTCGTAGCGTGCCATTTCCGGTCACTCATGGCTCTTTCTAACCGATGTCCGGTTACACGCCGAAAGCAGTCTGGCCAACCACCATAACTCTGCCTCATATTATTGTTGTTATCATAGAGGCATAGAAAAAATAAAAATTTTTGTAAATCAATTAATTAGGCAAGCATAATAAGCATACTAAATATTAATTGTTAGGCTGGACAAGGAAAAGTTAAAAAATGAGTTCAAGTGCTAATGGTGACTCAATACCTCAACTGGAAAAGTTCTGTATTTTTTGCGGAAATCCACCTGATAATAAAAATAAAGAACACCCTATACCAATGTGGCTTATTAAAGCCACCGGTGATCCTCATCGAGTTGTCCCGTTAATAAACTCAAAACGGCCTCTAAGTACATTTCACTTTCCATCATGCACAACCTGCAACACTCATTATGGAGAATCACTTGAGACAAGTGCACAACAAGTGATAATGAAAATGTTAAATGATGAGGGTATAACCGATAATGACACAAGCATTCTTCTTGACTGGCTTGATAAAGTTAGAATTGGCCTCTGGTTAGCATCAATATACTTAGGCAAGAACAGTGTTAGAGCTGATCCAACCACGTTACATTATATAGAACCTAAGTTTCATATTGACTCACGTATAGCGAAACGTGACAGAATGGTCGCCATATATAAAACCATTGAAAAGAACAAAGACCTATGCTTTACAGGCACTGATGGTTGGTTTTTTATTAAATCACCAAGTTGTTTTGCACTATTAGTAAATCACATAGTATTTTTTAATGTTTCAATCGAATTTTTTTTATCGAAGCAGCTTGGCCTCCCTTATCCAGAAACCAGAACCCCTCAAAAAGATGGTACGACAAAATTTTTTGTTATTAATGGAACTGAGAAAATTTCAGACTCGATATTTCCTTTCCCAATTGATGATAACTGCACAAAAATATATCAACCGATGCTTGGTGATATTCATCAGGAGCTAGGGAACAAGATATTTGATACCGAATATAATAAAAACATGTGCATAGACTTTAAGCGGGGAATTGGTAAACCTTTTATTGAAAAGGATGGTTCTATAATTGAATACCCTTCTGACCCTTCCTTAATTTGGATACCTCCAAATGAATTACCAGCTAAGAACATTATTGAGATCAGCTTCGAGCGTCAGAAATTCATTCTTAAAACAATTAATGATGTTCATGAACAATTATGGAGATTACATGATCTTGACTTCAACAAAGCCTAACAATCACATCAACGCCGGCCACCTAGAGTTACGGCCTATAAAGCAAGCCTCCACTCTAGGTGGCCGGTTATGTGCGTTACTGACCGACGAGCGCGGAATAAGTGCTTTAACAGTCGGTGGATTTAAGCGGCGAATGGTTGGAACGTGTCACGTACTGCCTAATGCCTGATGCCTGATGCCTGATGCCTGATGCCTGATGCCTGATGCCTGATGCCTGATGCCTGATGCCTGATGCCTGATGCCTGATGCCTGATGCCTGATGCCTGATGCCTGATGCCAACGTCTTAATGGTTT
>JBBRTU010000033.1:0-31138 GCA_038244115.1 Burkholderiales bacterium | reverse complement strand
CGGCCAGCATCTGCGTGGCCTGCATGCCGACCGTGACAATCAGATCTGCCCCCTTCAGGGCGGGATTGTCTGCTTGCACAGCAGCGCTCTGTAGCGTCAGCAAGGGGATGCGGTGCGCTGCGGAAGACTGCTCAAGTACGCTCCTTAAGGCCTCGGCAGTTTCTCGATAAGGAGGTGAATCTTCGCTCAGCAAAACTACCACGCCATCGCTTGCAGCTGGCGCGGCCAACATCAGCGAGAACAAGACAATCCATGCTCCAAAAAAACGGCGCAGGGTGACTTGTACCCAGATGAGCCAAATACACACTGGATACATCAATAATCCAGTCTCAGACTCAGGTAAGCGCGACGGTCGAAAACATTGTCGTTTCTGAAATCGTTGTAGTTTCCAAGAATATTCTGGAGCACGACAGCAACCTCGCCACGCGTCCCCTCCACTTTGAAATCCTTCGCCAGGCGCAAGTCTAGGCGCTGATGAGCTTCCACCGGTGTAGACTCACCTAAAGCACTTAATCCACCTACCCGGTAATAACCAAAGCTGGCCTGCCAGTCACCTCCCAATCGGTGTATGCCCAACAAACCAAGGTTGTGTGCCGGTGTGGTTTTCGAGTAAATATCACTTTCGCTATCAGTGCTGGTGACATGCGAGTAGCTGTAGTTAAAAATCAGCTGCGACTCGGCAGTGGGACGAAAACGAACCTGCGCCTCTACCCCGCCGATGATAGCGCTGTCTTGATTGCGAAAACTCGCCATGCTATTCGGCAGCGGAATAGTCGCCCCACCCACCTGCAAAATCGCGTTGCCAGGAATCCCATGGTTCGAAATCAAGTCATCGATTCGATCATGAAATATGCGCACATCGGCGGCAACACCCCATTCCTTAAATTCACCCACATAGCCGATTTCGTGCGAAACAATGCTTTCCGGATTCAAACTCCCCCCGCCTTTAGATAGAGGGTAGTTCAAAGTGCCGTGGAGCAACCCTAAATACGTAACCGGAACAGTCAGACGAGAATCGTTCTGCCCCTCAAACAGCACCGGCATACGAAAGGCCTTGGATACGCTGGCGCGCAAACTGTGGCTGGGCAGAAAGGCATAATTCATGGCGAGCCGGGGCGATGTATCGGTACCCGTCTGGTCATAGTCCTCCACCATGACACCTGCATTGAGCAAAAGATTGGGCGACATACGCCATTCCAGGTTGGCAAACGCACGCTTTAGATGGGTATCCAACGTCTCATGCGTATTGAAATAAAGGGGTGAATTAACCTGATCCTGACGCACGCCTGCTCCCCACACGATGCGAAGATCTTTTATCGGACTGAGCGTGTGCTGTATTTCAAGATCATACCGCTCGGCTAACACTTCAGATGATAAGACGGTCGAGTTGAGCCTGATTGACGGACTGAGTGCATACGCGATGGTGGAAAATGCTTCGTTGCTGTTGTGGTAGGTATGGTAAAACTGCACGCTCAATTCGTTGTCGGTACCAAGTGTCCGCACCCAGCGCAACTGTTCAAAATGGCTGTCAATCTGGCGATCGCGTGGCTGATTGAGTTGAGCATTCGAGAACCCGACGCCGTACTCGCCCACGTTATAACCCAACTGGAATTGCAACACGTCAGAGGAAGTGTGCTGATAATCACCACGAAAAGTCAGAAACTGGGACCGTTTACTGTCGTATTTATTGTCGAAACCGCTGTCCTGTCGATAACCCAAGGTAAAGCGATAATCCAAGGCACCCTGGGCGCCACCATAGCGTAGAGTGCCTTGCCCAACGCCCTTGTCACCGGATAGCGCAGAAAGATGCAAACCTTGGTCCAGCACAGCATGCCGCGTGATTATATTGATAATGCCCATGAAAGCATTTGCGCCATAGGCAGCGGCATTCGGTCCACGCACAACTTCGATGCGTTCGATATCATCCATCGCTAACGGCAAATCGGCCCACTCCACCCCGCCAAACAATGGGGTATAGATAGAACGCCCATCCACCATTACCTGCATGCGCCGCGAATATTGATCGGACAAACCGTGATTGACATTGGCCATGGTGCCATCGTAATAGCCGACGTAAAACCCCGGCACCAGCCGGAATAATTCTGGAATTTCACGGAATCCGGAAGCACTGATCATGTCGCGATCAATCACCGTGATCGCGCTGGGTGCTTCAGAAATAGGTTGTGATAATCGGGAGGCGGACAGCACCACGGGCATTTCGCCCAGGTATTCTGCTTCGCTCAGAACAAAGGTCTGCGCTGATTCAGCACGTGCATGTGCGGCAAGCGCACACAGCGCAATCGTCATTACGCGACTTGAAAAACACACGGTGTCATTCCCCTTGATGCAGTTTATTT
The DNA here is from genome assembly GCA_038244115.1 of Burkholderiales bacterium. GTDB lineage: Bacteria > Pseudomonadota > Gammaproteobacteria > Burkholderiales > JBBRTU01 > JBBRTU01. The sequence continues at coordinate 28,781 of JBBRTU010000033.1, read as the reverse complement.
TTGAAGTTATGCCGGCAACTCTGGCGGTGCCTTTTCTATTTTCTCATTATACATTGCGCGCCATAGACAGTTTCCCTGGCTAGCCTTGTCAATGCTTTGCAACTGCCCATCGTGCGCCTGCAATTCTTCTTCTGTCGCCGCCAATACCACCAGCGTCGGCCGTGCCGCCCAAGTCTCTTCCTGCCCGGTCATCGGGCTGGCTTCATCCAGTCCGATAGCCAGGCTTTCCTGGCCGCGAGTCATGCCAAGATAGACTTCTGCCAGCAACTCTGCATCAAGCAATGCGCCATGCAAGGTGCGGCTGGAATTATCCACGGCGTACCTTTTGCATAACGCATCCAGGTTGTTCTTTTGGCCTGGGTGCAACTCCTTGGCAAGCTTCAGCGTATCCACCACACTCGGGCAGTATTGGGCAATGCTGCCAACGATTCTCCCGCTCCATTCCGGCAGCGTACCAAGCAGATTAAGTTCACTGTTGAGAAAGCCAATATCGAACGGTGCATTGTGAATGACCAGTTCGGCACCCGATACGTACTCCAGAAAATCTGCCACGATATCGTTGAACAACGGCTTGTCCTGTAAAAACTCATTGGTGATGCCGTGTACCTGCATGGCACCCGGATCAATCTCCCGCCCAGGATTGAGGTAGCGCTGAAAATGCTTGCCGGTCAAACGCCGGTTCACCATCTCTACAGCCGCGATTTCGATCACACGATGGCCTCGGTTCGGGTCCAGTCCGGTGGTCTCGGTATCTAGCACAATTTGCCGCATCTCTCAGCTTCCTTTTCTTGCTATCTCGACACCCTGATTGGCTAGTTCATCGGCGCGTTCATTGCCGTCATGGCCAGCGTGTCCCTTGACCCATAACCATTCAACCTCATGTTGCGCGGCGACCTGCTCTAGTTGTTTCCACAAGTCCACGTTCTTCACCGGCTTCTTGTCCGCAGTGAGCCAGCCACGCCGCTTCCAGCCGACAATCCATTCACTGATGCCTTTCTGCACATACTTCGAATCGGTGTGCAACCGCACTGTGCATGGCCGCTTGAGGGATTCCAGCGCACGGATCACGGCAGTGAGTTCCATGCGGTTGTTGGTGGTATCGGCCTCGCCGCCACACAACGATTTTTCGTGATCACCGAAACGCAGCAGCGCCCCCCAGCCACCCAGACCAGGGTTGCCCTTGCAGGCCCCATCGGTAAAAATTTCAACCATTTGTGCCGTCATTTTTTTCCAGAATTTTCTGCGCCGCAGGTGCCAGTGATTTTTTTGCCGCCAAGCGTTCATGCCATTTGGGAGTGATCACATGCATGCCGTGCACACGCTTGATCGCGTGCAAAAAATATACCCCGCCACCCATCGCCCACCAGCGGTCACCGGCAAGCTCCATGAACTGAAAAGGACGCAACCATCGCTCGCTATTGGCCGGCGGTGCATAACAGCACATCCTGCCCGAAACAATCTCAAAGCCCAGCAGCGCCAGCCAGTCCTTGAGCCGTGCCAGCGCAATAAAATCGCCGCACCACGGATAATCACTCGCGCTATCGACAGCCCTGCGGAATCCCCAGAGGCTGCGCGGGTTGAATCCAGTTATGATCAAATGTCCCTCAGGCATTAGCACCCGCTCTGCTTCACGCAAGATCTTATGTGGGTGATCTGAAAATTCGAGGACGTGCGGCATGGCCAGCAGGTCAATAGACTGGCTGGCAATAGGCAAATGAATCGGGTCGGCACGCAGCTGGGCCGGTGCCTTCAATCCCGTGCATACACGCAGCTGCATACGATTGGTATGCAGAAAATCGAATTGCGGCAAGCCGATCTGCACGGCGTTGAAACCGAAAATATCCGCCACTTCGCGATCGAAATGAGCTTGCTCACGCTCTGCCAGATAACACCCGAGTGGAGTTTGAAACCATTCATCCAGCGACAGCATTGACGTATTCCGCTTTCAAGTTAAGATAGTCTTATGTTTACCGTGTTACCGGTCCGAGCTTTCGAGGACAACTATATCTGGCTGCTCCACAACGGCCACCATGCCGCGCTGGTCGATCCGGGCGATGCAACACCGGCGCTGGCCGCACTGGAGCAGCACGGCTTGCAGCTTAGTGCCATTCTCATCACGCATCGCCATGGCGACCACATTGGGGGAATCACCGGGCTGCTACAACACTTTCCCGTGCCGGTCTTCGGGCCAGCACACGAGCCCATTCCCGGTTTAACGCATCCGGTCACAGAAGGCGACATCATCGAGCTACCCGATTTGGCCGTACCCTTCACTGTGCTCGATGTGCCGGGTCACACCATCGGGCATGTCGCCTATTATGGCGGAAATTCCCTGTTCTGTGGCGACACCCTGTTCGCCTGCGGCTGTGGAAGGATTTTTGAAGGCTCGCCACCACAAATGTATGCCTCGCTGCAAAAAATTTCCCGCCTGCCAAATGATACGTCCGCCTATTGCGCTCATGAATACACGCTAGAAAATATTCACTTCGCCAAACTTGTCGAGCCAGGCAATCAAGCTCTGCTGGAGCGAGAGAGGCGCGACAAGATATCAGTTGCCGCTGGCCGCCCCTCCGTCCCATCGACCATCGCGCTGGAAAATCTCACCAATCCTTTCCTGCGCTGCAGCGCACCCGAAGTGGTGCAAAGCGCCAGCCGGTATGCAGGTAAACTCCTCTCAAACCCGGTCGATGTTTTTGCAGCACTACGGCGATGGAGGGACGAAGTCTAAATTTCCATTAACCTAGAAACGGCAATTGGACGCAGATAAAACCGATTACCGCAGATAATTCAATTTATTGAAGAGTTGCGCCCCTTCACCTATTGGGTGCATACAGACAGGCCAACAACTTCCTGTCCTATCTGCGCTTATCTGCGTTCCTCTGCGTCCAACTGCTTTTTTCAGGATTAACTAAACTTCCATTAACTTGACGCCCAGCACTGAGGCCGTTACCATCCTTCCACGCTTCATTTCAAGCCAACAAATCAAATATTTATGCCACTGCTAAAATCGTACGTGCTGGTTGTTTTGTGTGCTCTGTTCACGCAGGGCGTCCAGGCTGAAGAAACATTCGTAAAATCGCCTGCCCTGTCAGACCAAGTAGTGCCTCAACCTGCACCGGCGGCACAGCCCTTACAGCCCGCGCAGGACACAGCGAAGCCAGATTCCTTACCCGCATCGCCCGCCCTGGGAATCTCTGCTGTCTTGAACAGCGCACCCTCGATCGACTTATGGGAGCGCGTGCGCGATGGCTTCGCGTTACAGGAAATGGATGGCCCGTTGGTACGGGCGCATGAAGCGTGGTTCGCACACCGCCCTGATTCCCTAAAACGCACTGTGGAACGCAGCAAGCGCTACATGTTCCACATTGTGGAAGCCGTGGAAAAACGCGGCATGCCGACGGAAATTGCGCTGCTGCCTTTTATTGAAAGCGCCTACAATCCCAAGGCGCTGTCACCGGCACATGCTTCTGGCATTTGGCAATTCATTCCATCTACCGGCAAAAACTATGGACTGGAGCAGAACTGGTGGTATGACGGCCGGCGGGATGTTTTGGCCGCCACCGATGCCGCACTCGATTACTTGAAGAAACTGCATGACCAATTCGGCAGCTGGGAGCTAGCACTGGCGGCATACAACTGTGGCGAAAATTGTGTTGATCGCGCTATCGCCCGCAACCGGGCAAAGGGCGAAGCAACCGATTACCAGAACCTGCGGTTACCGCTGGAAACGCGTCAATACGTGCCCAAGCTAATCGCCATACGCAATATCATTTCCAATCCCACCGCTTTCGGACTCGCCCTCGCGGATATTCCCAACAAGCCCTATTTCACCACGGTTACGCTTAACCGGCATATCGACATCAAGCTGGCTGCCAAGCTGGCCGAAATCCCGCTGGATGAATTTGTTGCCCTGAATCCGGCCTACAACCGCCCGGTGGTTTCCGCCACCACGCCACGCTCGCTACTATTACCAGTGGACAAGGTCGATGAATTCAATGCCAACCTGGAAAGCAATTTGCGGCCTCTCGTATCCTGGCAGTCCTACGCTGCCAAGAGAGGCGAAAAACTCAATGGCATCGCGCAGCGCTTCGGCACCAGCTCTTCCTGGCTAAAGGCCAATAACCACATCCCACTCAAGCGCAACAAGATGACAGCCAACCAGTTGCTACTAGTGCCACTGCGCGATGGCAAGAAGGCAGACATCACACCGGAACCTACGGACATCGCCGTACCGGCTGAGAGTGAAGACACATCAACTGGAAAGGCCAACTACGTTGTGAGGAAAGGCGATACGGTACTCAGCATCGCCAAGCGCAACCACATGCAACCCCGGCTTCTCAAGGCCCTGAACGGCCTCAAGTCAAACCGCCTGGCGGTGGGTCGCAAACTGATTATTGAGAGCCGCACTGCTGCCAAGAAAAAATCGGTTGCGACGCGGGTAGCGCGCGCGAAAAGGCCGTCTACTGCCAAACACAAACTTTATACAGTAAGGCGGGGCGATACGCTTTCCAGCATCGCGCACCGCTACAAGGTAGCAACTAACGACATTCAGCGTTGGAATAATCTGGGCAGCCACCGCAACCTGATGCCAGGCACCAAGGTAAAACTTGTAGCCGGGGTAGACTGAGTTTCATTCTAGTAATGAGGCATGCAACAAAGTCTTGGTGTATGCCTCGCGTGGCGAGTTGAACAACGCCTCCGTCTCACCCGCCTCCACCACTTTACCTTGCTGCATCACGATAAGCCGATGCGCCATGGCGCGAATTACGCGCAGATCGTGCGTGATGAACAGATAGCTGATGTGGTGCTTTACCTGTAGGTCACGCAATAATTCCAATACCTGCTTCTGCACTGACACATCCAGCGCGCTGGTCGGTTCATCGAGCAACAATAATTTCGGTTCCAGCACTACCGCACGGGCGATAGCAATGCGCTGGCGCTGACCGCCGGAAAATTCGTGCGGATAGCGCCACAGCATATCTTCGGTCAACCCCACCTCCTGCATCACCTGCACGATCTTCTCGCGCCGCTGATTTTTATTCAGCGCCGGGAAATGTATCTTCAGCCCTTCACCGATAATCTGCTCCACGGTCAGGCGCGGTGAAAGAGAAGAATAAGGATCTTGAAACACCACTTGAAAATTGCGCCGCAACGGGCGTATTTGGCGCTGGCCAAGCGTCGAAATGGATTGTCCGTCGAAGCTCACCTGGCCGCTGCAATCCTGCAAACGCAGCACGCACATACCCAAGGTCGATTTACCGGAGCCGGATTCACCCACAATCCCAAGGGTTTCGCCCGAGCGCAAATTAAAACTGACATCATCCACAGCGCGAACTTCACCCACCTGACGCTGCCAGAAGCCGCCTTTCACAGGGAAATAGCAGCGCATGCCGCGTGCTTCAATCAAGATCGGATTGCTGGCGAGGCTAGCTGCATTTTCATTCACCAAACGTCGCGGCTGGCTGTCCAGAAGATGGCGTGTATAGGGATGCTGCGGGTTTTCAAACAAGTCTTGCATCGCCGCATGCTCCACCACTCGCCCCGACTGCATGACGCATACATTATCGGCAAAACGCCGCACCATGTTGAGGTCATGGGTGATCATCAGCACCGCCATACCGAATTCTTTTTGCAGCTCATCCAGCAAATCGAGTATCTGCGCCTGGATGGTCACATCCAGTGCAGTAGTCGGCTCATCGGCAATCAACAGTTTCGGGTTGCATGCCAAGGCCATGGCGATCATCACGCGTTGACGCTGACCACCGGAGAGCATGTGCGGATAGGTGTCAAAGCGTCTGTCCGGATCGGGGATGCCGGTGCGCGCCAGCAGTTCAATCATGCGTTTGCGTGCAGCAGGCTTGCTTGCAGCCTGGTGGACGAACAACGGCTCCATCAACTGCTCGCCGATGGTGTATAGAGGGTTTAGAGAGGTCATCGGCTCCTGAAAAATCATGGCGATGTCCTTGCCCCTTACCTTGCGTAATTCAGCTTCCGGCAGTTGCATCAGGTCACGTCCCGCAAAGCGGATCGCGCCGCCTGGATATTGCACCTGGCCGCGCTCATGCAATTGCAAAATGGACAACGCAGTCACCGATTTGCCCGAACCGGATTCGCCCACCAAGGCCAATTTTTCTCCCGGCGCAATCGTGAAGCAGACCTCGTGCACCACTTCCGTCGAGCGGACTGCGCTGCCGAAAGCAACGGATAATTTTTCTACGGAAAGCAACGCTTCGGTCACGTTAATTTCTCCGTGTATCCATGGCTTCGCGCAACGCTTCGCCAATAAAAATCAGCAGCGCCAGAGTGCCGACCAACACGATAAAAGTGGCCAGCGACAGCCACCACGCTTCGATATTGTCTTTGCCCTGCGCTAGCAACTCCCCCAGGCTGGGCGTGGAAGGTGGCACGCCCAAGCCAAGGAAATCCAGGCTGGTCAGCGCCAGGATCGAACCCGACACGCGAAACGGCAGAAAGGTGATGACCGGTGTCATGCTATTAGGCAGCAGGTGGCGCAACATGATGGCGCGATTCGACACACCCAGCGCTCGTGCCGCTTTGACGTAATCCATATTGCGGCCACGCAGGAATTCGGCACGCACGTAGTCAGCCAGCCCCATCCAGCCGAACAACGAAAGCAGGATCAACAGCAAGGTAATGCTGGGCTGGAATATTGCGGAAAAAATAATCAGCAGATACAACTCCGGCATGGAGCCCCATACTTCCATGAAGCGCTGGAATAGCAAATCAAAACGACCGCCAAAATAGCCCTGCAATGCGCCTGCGAGAATGCCTACCAGCGTGCCAATCAGGGTCAGCGCCAGGGCAAACAGGACGGATATGCGAAAGCCATATAGCAGCCGCGCCAGCACGTCCCGTCCACGGTCGTCGGTGCCCAGGATATTTTGCCCCGAAGGGGCAGCCGGATTGGGGTGTTCAGCAAAATAATTAATGCTGTTGTAGCTGTAGCGGTTGGGCGCAAACAACACCCAATTGCCCGCACGAGAAATTCGCTCTACGATAAATGGATCGTTGTAATCCGCCTCGGTTTCAAAATCGCCGCCGAATGTGGTTTCAGCGTAGGTCTTCGCAATGGGGAAATAATAGGAACCGCTATAGTAGACGAGTAATGGCTTGTCGTTGGATAACACCTCGGCAAACATCGACAGCACGAACAACACAACGAACAACCACAGGCTGACGTAACCACGCCGGTTCGATTTGAAGCGCAGCCAGGCGCGCCGGGATGGAGACAAGGCTTTCATTTCGATAGCGACTCGAACTGGATACGCGGGTCGATCAGCACGTAGCTGAGATCGGACAGCAACTTGGCCATCAGCCCAAGCAAGGTATAAAAGTAGAGGGTACCAAGCACCACCGGGTAGTCACGTTTCATGACAGATTCATAGGAAAGCAGGCCCAACCCGTCCAGGGAAAAAATGGTTTCAATAAGCAGACTGCCGGTAAAGAAGGCGCCGATAAACGCTGCGGGAAACCCCGTCACCAGCGGAATCATGGCGTTCCGAAAAATGTGCTTGTACAGCACCGTGTTCTCCGAAAGCCCTTTGGCGCGCGCCGTCAGCACATACTGCTTACGAATTTCCTCAAGAAAACTATTCTTGGTGAGCATGGTCATCACCGCGAAACTCCCCACCACCGAAGCAATGATCGGCAAGGTCATATGCCAGAGGTAATCGGTAACCTTGTGTAACCAGTCCAGCTGCTGCCAGTTGTCGGACACCAGCCCGCGTAGCGGAAACACGTCCCAGAAACTGCCGCCGCCAAATAACACCAGCAAGGTAATCCCCAACACAAAACCGGGAATGGCATACCCCACCAAAATCACCGTGCTGCTAATCACATCAAACGCCGTGCCATCGCGCACTGCCTTGGCGATGCCCAGCGGGATGCAGGTCAGATAAACGATAAAGAAAGTCCAAACACCCAGACTAATCGATACCGGCAATTTGGAGATGATCAACTGTGTGACCGACTTGTGATGGAAGTAACTTTCCCCGAGGTCAAAGCGCATATAGCTTTTCACCATCGCGATGAATCGCTCATGCGCCGGCTTGTCGAAACCATACAGCGCCTTGAGCTTTTCGATGCGCTCCTTATCCAGCCCACGGTCGCCACGGTAAATCTGCACCGTGCCACCGCTCGCCTCGCCGCCTGCAGCATTCCCCTTGAGCTGGTGAATCAACTGTTCCACCGGACCACCAGGCACGAATTGCGTCACGGTGAAGGTAATCAGCATGACGCCAAATACCGTTGGGATCATTAATGCCAGGCGCTTCAGAATATAGGCCAGCATCAGTGCTTCTCACTCCAGGAATATTTCAGCATCCACTCGGTCGCCTGATAATATTTTGGCAAAATTTTCGGAAAACCGAATTTGTTCCAATAAGCCACACGATGGAACGGTACAAACCAGTTCGGCGCCAGATATTCACCATAAAGCAACACGCGGTCCAGCGCGTGCGTTGCGGTTACCAGGCTCTTGCGGTCTGGTGCGTACACTACTTTCTGTACCAATGCGTCGACCACGGGATCCTTGATGCCGATAAGATTATTGGAGCCTTCACGATCCGCTGCGGAAGAATGCCACATGTTCATCTGCTCATTGCCGGGTGACTGTGACTGACCATAGGAATTCACCATCATGTCAAAATCGAAGGTATCTGCACGCCGCTGGAAAAGCGATACATCCACAGTGCGGTAATTCACCTGTATTCCCAGCTTGATCAGGTTGCGTGCGAATGGCCCGACAATCCGCTCAAAGCCTTTTTCTGCCAACATGATTTCGAATTCCAGCGGCTGCCCTTCTTTATTGCGCAAGGCACCATCGCGGTAGGTCCAGCCCGCTTGCGCCAGCAGGGTTTGGGCCTTTCTCAGGTTTGTACGCAACGATCCAGGCGGCGCAGTAGAAGGCGGCTGCCAGGGTTGGGTAAACAACTCGGGGGGCAATTGTTTGCGAAATGGTTCCAGTAATTTGAGTTCGTCCCCCTGCGGCACACCACTCGATGCCAGCTCGCTATTGCTGAAATAGCTGTCACAGCGCTGGTACTGATTATAAAACAGATTTTTATTCGACCATTCGAAATCCAGCGCCAAGATGATCGCCTGCCGCACCCGCTTGTCCTGAAACAATGGTTTGCGCACATTGAATATAAAACCTTGCATACCGGCGTTGTTGTTATGTTTTAATTCTGCTTTCTTGATCAGCCCCTGCTCGAATTTTGGCCCTTTGTAATCCCGCGCCCATTGCTTGGAATTGTTGACCAAGACAAAATCAAATTCGCCCGCTTTGAATGCCTCCAGTTCTACCGTTGTATCTTTGTAATAGATGAAGTTGATGTGATCATAATTGAAGGTGCCGCGCCGCACGTTGAGATCCATTGCCCAGTAATCGGTGTTGCGTGTAAAGCCGATTTTTTTTCCGATCTGGTAATTTTCCAAGCGATACGGCCCGCTGCCAATGGGTACGTCGGTGACAACTTTGTCGAATGCCTTTCCGCTTCCCCACTTATGCGAAAAAATTGGCATCTGCCCGCAAAGCAAATGGAGTTCTGGATTCGCTTTGGAAAACTCGAAACGCACTGTGCGTGCATCCACTACCACCGCGCGCTGGATATCGGCCCAGTAGAAGCGGAACTGGGGGTGAGCCAAATTACTTTTCAGTGTGTCGAAGGAATGTTTTACGTCCTCGGCAAGAACGGGCGAACCATCAGAAAAATGTGCCTGGGGATTAAGGCGAAAGGTGACCGATAATTTGTCGGGTGCCAGCGCCATGTCCTCGGCCAACAAGCCATACTGGCTGAAAGGTTCGTCCAGGCTTTGTTCCATCAGTGTTTCGAACACCAGGTCGCTGATACCCGCAGCGGAGATTCCTTTTAACAGGAATGGATTCAAGCTATCGAAATTGCCAACCGCCGCTAGGTTCAAGATTCCGCCCTTGGGCGCGGCAGGATTAGCGTAGTCGAAATGGGAAAATCTGGCAGGATATTTAGGCGTATATCCCAATGCGATAGAAGGCGCTGCGAGCCCCGGAGGAGCGAGGCAAACCAGCAGGGCGATGAGCAGCGAACGGAAAATTGTAGGTATCGTCACGAGTCAGAGTTTAACCGAATCCATGCCGCCGGGCTATGTATGGCTCAGCCAGCCGAGCGCTGCATGGCGCAGCCTTAAGACCCAATCTAATTTGAGGTATAATGCCAGCCTGTCATCATCATTCTAAGGGCTTACCAATCATGGGTTTTCTCGCCAACAAGCGTGTATTGATTACTGGCTTGATTAGCAACCGCTCCATCTCCTATGGCATCGCCGAAGCGATGAAACGCGAAGGCGCCGAACTGGCATTTACTTACCAGGGTGAAAAGGTCAAGGATCGCGTCACCGGTCTGGCCAAGGAACTCGGTAGCGATCTGGTATTCCCTTGCGACGTAGGCAGCGATGAGGAAATTGATCAACTATTTGTCGATTTGGGTAAGCATTGGGATGGACTGGATTGCATCGTGCACTCCATCGCCTTTGTGCCTAAACAGGCATTGGCTGGCGATTATCTTGACGCCGTCACGCGCGAAAATTTCCGCATCGCACACGATATCAGTTCCTATAGTTTTGCTGCGCTGGCCAAGGCCGGACTGCCGATGATGCTGGGCCGCAATGGCTCCCTGTTAACGCTATCCTATCTCGGTGCGGAAAGAACAGTCCCCCACTACAACGTGATGGGCCTGGCAAAAGCCAGCCTGGAAGCCAATGTGCGCTACATGGCCACGAGCCTTGGCCCCAAGGGCATTCGCGTTAATGCGGTCTCCGCCGGGCCGATCAAAACCCTGGCCGCCAGCGGTATCGCCGATTTCAACAAACTGCTTTCCTACAACGAAAAGCATGCGCCGATGCGACGCAATGTCACCATTGAAGAAGTCGGCAATGTTGCTGCTTTCATATGCAGCGACCTGGCGAGTGGTATGACGGGGGAAATCACTTACGTGGACGGTGGCTTCAATATCACCACCTTGGGAAATGCAGACGAGGTGTAGTTAACTGGCAGTACAACACGCATTGCAGGCTGACCCTGCAATGCGTAATTCCAAATTACCGCTCAACCTTCTCCAGATTCTCTTTCACGATCTTGATGCTGGCTTTTTGTTTCAGGCTGGCAACATAAGCATTAAAGCTTTCCTGCGCAACCATCTGACGCAGATTTTCGGCAAATGCCTTAACCTTGGCCGCGTCCGGCTGACCTGCTTCAACGACTCGGGAAACTTTGTACAGTGTATAGCCATCCTGCGGGCTATCAACGCCAACATAGGCAGGTAGCTTGGCTACATCGACTTTAAACAGTTGCGGCATGTTTGCCGGATTCACACCTTGTGGATTCTGACGGCCAACCAATTGTGCCGTACCCCAGCTCACGCCTGCATCAGTCCCCTTTTGCAGTTGCGCAAGTTTGACTTTGCCATCCTGAATCGCAAGCGCCATCGCCTGTTCGCGCTTGAGCCGGGACTCAATCTGCGTACTCACCGCATCCAAAGCCTTGACGCTTTCCGGCCTATGTTCAATCACACGCGCCGCCAACAGTGTGTTGGGCCTTACTTCAACTGCTTCCGTATTGCGGTGGTTTTTCAGTACTTCGGGTGAAAATACCGCCTTCAATAGCTTTTCGTTATTCAGCAAGGGATCGCCCGCAGCACCGCCCTTGCCTGCCGGTGAGACCCACTGGCTGGTCTGTACAGCAATCTTCGCAGCATCGGCAGCCGGTTTTAAACTCTCCGCCTGCTCGTACACTGCGTTGCTGAAAGTCTCAGCCACCTCGGCAAACTTCTTACCGGCTTTTTGTCGTTTCAATTCCGAAGCAATTTCGCTTTTGGCCTGATCGATACCCTTGCCTTTGGCCGGCTTGATACCCGTCAGCTTGATGATATGGTAGCCAAAGTCAGATTGCACCGGCTCGCGCAGATCGCCCACCTTCATTTGGAATACCGCGTCTTCGAAGGGCTTCACCATGGCACCACGCGCGAACATGCCCAGATCCCCACCCTGCTCGGCTGAGCCGGGATCCTGCGAGTATTTCTTGGCCAGCTCTGCAAACTTGCCAGGATTCTGCTTCGCTTCCTGGTATACCTGATCTGCTTTTTTCTTCGCTGCTTCTCGCACAGCTGCGGTTGCATTTGCAGGCACATTAATTAAAATATGGCTCGCCTGACGCTCTTCCGGTTCTTGGAAGCGCTTGGCATTCTCATCGAAGAAGCGTTTAATTTCTTCGTCTGTCACGCTCATTTGCAAAGCGAGATTGTCAACCGACAACACCACATACTCCAAGCGTACCTGCTCGGGCGTGGCAAACTCGGCATGATGTCCATCGTAATACGCTTTCACAGCAGCGCTATCGGGTTTGACTTGCGCCATGTACTGATCGGCGGAAAAACGCACCTGGCTCACTTCGCGTTGCTGATCGAATACCTTGATAAAACGTTCTACTGACGAGACCGGCAAAAATGCCGTTTCGGCATAAGGGTGACGAAGTTGCTGCACCGCCAGTTCCTGGCGTACGCGCATCTCAAACATGGCTGGCGACATCCCCTGCTGGCGCAGCAATCGCTCGTAATTTTCCTGAGAGAATTTACCACCCAACTGAAAAGCTTCAATGCCACCGATTATCGCAGCCACCTCGGCATCAGGTACCAAAATGCCGCTACGCCCCGCTTCAGCAGCAAGCAGATGCTGGGTAATCAGATTATCTACGATGGCTTGCCTTGCTTCAGGCTTATCCAGCAGAGTGGGATCATAGGATTCTTTCAGAGAACCACGCAATCGGTCCTGCTGTTCCTTGAGCACCTTGTCGAATTCTTGGCGTGTAACTTTGTAGCCGTCCACCTTGGCAACAAAATTTCCGTCCCCGGTATTTTTGAAATAGGAATCCACGCCCCACAATGCGAAAGGGACGACGATCAACGCTAGAATGAGCTTGGCGAACAAGCCCTGAGAACGTTCACGAATAGCTTCGAGCATGGTTAGGGAATGCCCCGGAAATTTTAGATAGAAAAAAGGGCGAACCTAGTTCGCCCTTTGTATGGCGGAGTGGACGGGACTCGAACCCGCGACCCCCGGCGTGACAGGCCGGTATTCTAACCGACTGAACTACCACTCCTAAACTCTGTAACTAACAACCGCGTACTGGTGGGTGCTGAGGGGCTCGAACCCCCGACATTCGCCTTGTAAGGGCGACGCTCTACCAGCTGAGCTAAGCACCCGAAATTCGCTGAGCCCTTGTAACACCACGAGCATCTACTCCGCCCGGAGCGCTTACAAAGCGCGCTAGTTTACACCATCCTTCAGTGCTTTTCCAGCACGGAATTTCGGAACCTTAGCTGATTTAATCTTGATGGTTTCGCCTGTGCGGGGGTTGCGACCATTGCGAGCAGCACGCTTGCCAACGTAGAAAGTACCGAAGCCAACCAAGGTTACCATATCGCCTTTTTTCAGAGCAGTCTTGACTGCGCCCATTGCAGCATCCAAAGCACGGCCGGCAGCAGCTTTAGACAGATCAGCTGATTTGGCGATTGCATCGATCAGTTCAGATTTGTTCACGTAAGTCCCCTTTCTCATTGAGTCGAAACACAGGAAATCCCTGCAGCGGACTTTATAGCAAGCCGCAAATCCTTGTGTCAAGCGGTTTCAGGGATAATTTGTGCATTTTTTGAGCAGCGAACAAAAATTTAATTTTTCATGAACGCCTTATACTGCGCGGCATTCAGCCAGCTTGTTCAGCAAAAAATCACAATATCCATTTGGCAACAACCGCGCATATCCTTTATCCATGCCACATTTGAGTCGCTCTTCAGAATAAAAAACCCCGCCATAGCGGGGTTTTTCGAACGACACCTCAATGTCTATCAATGCTTGATCAAGGTTGCCGTCGCATCCCCTTCAGCCACAGGAGCGGGTACCGGTGTAACTTCCGCGCCTACCGATTCGTCCAAAGGCTGTGGCTTGCTCTCCAATGCCAAATCGAGCACCTGATCAATCCACTTCACAGGATGGATATCCAGACGATTTTTGATATTGTCTGGAATCTCCACCAGATCCTTGACATTCTCCTCAGGTATCAAGACGGTTTTGATACCGCCACGATGTGCAGCCAGCAGCTTCTCTTTGAGACCACCTATAGGGAGCACCTCTCCACGCAAGGTAATCTCTCCCGTCATCGCCACATCGGCTCGTACCGGAATGCCCGTCAACACGGATACCATCGCCGTGCAGAGGGCAATGCCAGCACTTGGGCCATCCTTTGGCGTGGCGCCCTCTGGCAAGTGGATATGAATGTCATTTTTCTGATAGAAATCATCGGCAATACCCAGCTTGCGCGCACGGCTTCGAACCACGGAAAGCGCTGCCTGGATCGATTCCTGCATCACTTCACCAAGCTTGCCTGTGGTGGTCATCTTACCCTTGCCGGGCAGCACCACACCTTCAATCGTGAGCAATTCGCCGCCCACTTCCGTCCAGGCAAGTCCAGTCACCTGCCCCACCTGATTATTTTTCTCTGCGATGCCATAGCTAAAGCGACGCACCCCTAAGAACTTGTCCAGATTGCGTGCGGATACGGTGATTTTGGCTTGCGACTTCTTGAACAGCAGAGCCTTCACTGCCTTGCGACATATCTTAGCAATTTCACGATCCAGACTACGCACGCCCGCTTCGCGCGTGTAGTAGCGCACGATGTCGCGTACCGCACTTTCCGAGACCACCAGTTCAGTATTGCTGAGGCCATTGGTTTTCATCTGCTTGGATAGCAGATAGCGCATGGCAATATTGACCTTCTCATCCTCGGTATAGCCGGAGAGTCGAATCACCTCCATGCGGTCAAGCAATGCCGCCGGGATGTTCATGGTGTTTGCGGTTGCCACAAACATCACATCCGACAAATCATACTCGACTTCAACATAATGGTCGACAAAGGTGTGATTCTGTTCAGGGTCAAGCACCTCCAGCAGCGCCGATGATGGGTCACCTCGGAAATCCTGGCCCATCTTGTCTACTTCGTCGAGCAGGAACAATGGATTGCGCACACCTACCTTGTTCATGTTCTGCAAGACTTTGCCCGGCATAGAACCGATATAGGTTCGACGGTGCCCGCGAATTTCAGCTTCGTCGCGCACACCACCCAGGGCCATGCGCGCAAACTTGCGATTGGTTGCCTTGGCGATAGATTGCCCAAGCGATGTCTTGCCCACACCAGGTGGGCCAACCAGACACAGAATTGGTGCCTTCAGTTTATCAACACGCTGTTGCACAGCGAGATACTCAATGATGCGTTCCTTAACTTTCTCAAGACCATAATGGTCTTCGTCCAGAATTTTTTCTGCGATGGCCAGATCCCTGCTGATCTTGGTTTTTTTCTTCCAGGGCAGTCCAACCAGCGTATCGATATAGTTACGCACTACCGTCGCTTCTGCCGCCATAGGCGACATCAAGCGCAACTTCTTTAGCTCGGACTCAGCCTTTAGACGCGCCTCTTTGGGCATGCGCGCCTCTTTGATTTTCTTGTCCAGCTCATCCAGGTCGGCGCCTTCTTCCATATCACCGAGTTCTTTCTGGATCGCCTTGACCTGCTCATTGAGGTAATACTCGCGCTGGCTTTTTTCCATCTGGCGCTTGACGCGTCCACGAATACGCTTTTCTACCTGGAGAATATCGATCTCCGTTTCCATCAGGCTCATCAAATGCTCAAGACGTTTTTGCACGTCGAACATTTCAAGGATTTCCTGCTTCTGCTCAAGTTTCAGCGGCAAGTGCGCAGCAATGGTATCGGCCAGGCGACCCGCTTCATCGATACCGGCGAGCGAAGTCAGAATTTCGGGTGGAATTTTTTTGTTGAGCTTCACGTATTGATCAAACTGGTTGATCAGTGCGCGACGCATGGCCTCGACTTCACTGTCGATTTCGGCATCAGGCGGGAGCACGGTTGCCTGAGCCGCGAAGTACGATTTTGCATCGATTAATTCATCAATCTGGGCGCGGCTATTCCCTTCCACCAGCACCTTGACCGTGCCATCCGGTAGCTTGAGCATCTGTAGAATGCTCGCGATGCTGCCGATACTATATAAATCCTCTGGAGAAGGCTCGTCCTTGGCAGCCGATTTTTGCGCCACCAACATAATGCTCTTGCCGGATTCCATGGCTGTTTCCAGCGCCTTGATGGACTTGGGCCTACCCACGAATAACGGAATCACCATGTGCGGAAAAACCACCACATCGCGCAAAGGCAAAAGCGGTAAATTAACTTGTTCAGGGGTATCTGGAAGCGGGGCCATGTAATTATCCTGTAGTCGAATGGAGAAATCCCAGTCTATTAGATGGGGTACGGCCCAAAAAATTCAAGGCAGAGCGAAATAACGCAGCAAAAGGACAGCCGGGCAGGGTTCCGGCCGAATCCTTGTCAGGCCGATCCAGCCACCTTGGTTTGTTCGGAATAGATCAGTAGCGGCTGACCTTCGCCTTTGATTACCCCTTCGTCAATCACCACTTTGGTGACATCTTTCATGGATGGCAGGTCGAACATGATATCGAGCAAAGCATGCTCAATAATCGAACGCAAACCACGCGCACCCGTTTTACGTTCCAGCGCGTTCTTGGCAATGGCAAGCAAGGCCGGTTCGCGGAACTCCAAGTCCACCCCTTCCATGCTAAACATTTTCTGGAATTGCTTGGTCAATGCATTTTTCGGCTCAGTCAATATCTGCATGAGCGCAGTTTCGTCCAATTCTTCCAGTGTGGCAGTTACTGGCAAGCGACCAACAAATTCCGGAATCAGGCCATATTTGATCAAATCTTCCGGCTCGACTTCACGCAAAACCTTACCAATATTCTTGCGGTCATCCTTGCTTTTCACCACTGCGCCAAATCCAATACCACCCTTTTCCGAGCGGTTACGAATCACTTTATCCAGGCCGCCGAATGCACCACCGCACACGAACAGAATATTGGTGGTATCCACTTGCACGAATTCTTGATTGGGATGCTTGCGACCACCTTGTGGCGGCACCGAGGCCGTGGTTCCCTCGATCAGCTTGAGTAGAGCCTGCTGCACGCCCTCGCCCGATACGTCGCGGGTAATCGACGGGTTATCGGACTTGCGAGAAATCTTGTCGATTTCATCAATGTAGACGATACCCTGCTGCGCCTTCTCAACATCGTAGTCACATTTTTGCAACAATTTTTGAATGATGTTTTCCACATCCTCGCCAACATAACCCGCTTCAGTCAGCGTGGTCGCATCTGCGATGACAAACGGCACATTCAACAAGCGCGCCAGGGTTTGCGCCAGCAATGTCTTACCCGAGCCGGTCGGCCCAATCAGCAGAATATTGCTCTTGGATAGTTCAACTTCGTCGTTCTTGCTGCTACTGCGCAGGCGTTTATAGTGGTTGTACACCGCCACCGACAGAATTTTTTTCGCCTGGGTCTGACCAATCACGTACTGGTCAAGCATCTGGCGAATTTCATGTGGCACAGGCAGGTCTGATTTGACAGACTTGGCTTGCTCGCCCTGAATTTCTTCGCGAATAATGTCGTTGCATAATTCGACGCATTCATCGCAGATGAATACCGATGGGCCTGCAATCAACTTCCTCACTTCGTGCTGGCTTTTACCGCAAAAAGAGCAGTACAGAAGTTTTTCGCCGCCAGATTTTTCTGTCATGTTTTGCGTCCTTAAGACTTTTAGAAGAATCTCAATTTACCCGAATTAACCCTTGCTTTCCTCGGCAGCGCTTGATTCGGCATCCGCACGGCTTAACAACACTTTGTCAATCAGGCCATAAGCAACCGACTCGTCGGCACTCATAAAATTATCGCGGTCAGTATCTTTTTCAATCACACTTACCGGTTGTCCGGTATGCTTGGCCAGCATATCGTTCAAGCGGCTGCGCAGATACAGAATTTCCTTGGCATGAATTTCAATGTCAGAAGCCTGGCCCTGGAAACCACCCATAGGCTGGTGAATCATGACTCGTGAATTGGGCAGGCTATAACGCTTGCCTTTGGCACCCGCCGTAAGCAAAAAAGCACCCATGCTGGCAGCCTGACCAATGCACAGTGTTGACACATCCGACTTGATATACTGCATCGTATCGTAAATGGCCAACCCTGCGGAAACCGAGCCACCCGGCGAATTGATATAAAAATAAATATCTTTGTCTGGATTTTCCGATTCCAGGAACAGCAGCTGTGCAACCACCAGGTTAGCTGTATTCTCGTTCACCGGTCCAACCAGAAACACCACCCGCTCTTTAAGCAGTCGCGAGTAGATATCATAGGCACGCTCACCGCGTCCACTCTGCTCTACCACCATTGGGACAAGACCCAATCCCTGTGGCTCCCAGCTGCGGTTATCCATCATTTAAGCATTCCCCATTAATTCATCGAAGCCAGTTGGCTTGTCTTCAACCTTGCCGCGCTCAAGCGCCCAAGCGACTACGTTATCTTCCATCACCAGCGCTTCAACTTCACGCAAGCGTTCGGCCCGTTCGTAATACCATTTCACCACTTCCGCAGGATGTTCATAACTCTGGGCAAACTCCTCAACTGCAGCCCGAACCTGATCGGGCTTGGCGGCAAGACTCTGCGTCCGAATCAGTTCGGCCAAAATCAAACCAAGCGTCACTCGACGCTTTGCCTGATCCTGGAACATATCAGCCGGCAGTTGCACGTTCTGCAGTTTAACGCCATTCGACGCCATTTCCTGGCCTGCCTGCTGCATTAATTTTTCCACTTCCATCGCCATCAGCGCCTTTGGCACTTCAATCTGGGTAACGTCTATGAAGCTTTGCATCACTTGATCCTTGAGCTTCGCCTTCACACGCCTTGCAACCTCGCGTTCAAGGTTAGCTTTAATCTCGTCACGCATTTTCTCGAGATCGCCATCCTGAATCCCCAGACTCTTGGCAAACTCGGCGTCAATTTCCGGCAGCACCGGTTTAGCCACCTCGCCTACTTTCAGTTCGAACGTAGCATTTTTTCCTGCCACTTCCTTGCCATGATAATCCGCAGGAAAACTTAATTCAAACGTCTTCCCTTCCCCTGCTGACATCCCGGTTATTTGTTTTTCAAAATCCTTGAGAAGGGTACTTTCTCCCAACACCAGCGAATACCCTTGCGCCTCGCCGCCCTGGAATGGCTGACCATCAATCGTACCGCGGTAATCGATGGTCACGCGGTCACCCTTCTTGGCCTTGCGGCTGGCTGTTTCGTATTGCACCCGCTGCTTGCGTAGGATCTCCAATGTCTTATCGACATCCCCATTACCAACTTGAATGACTGGGCGCTCGAAAGTCTTGCCTGCCATATCGCCAACAGCCACCTCGGGATAGACCTCAAATGTGGCGGTAAATTCAAACTGCTGCGCACCGGCCAGCGGTTGCTTGCTGTCAAAGCGGGGATCACCGGCGATTTTCAGGTTTTGCTCGCGCACTGCCTGGGTGAACCCCTGATTCAGCGCTTCGCCCAGCACTTCGTCGCGCACGCGCATGCCATATTGCCGCGCTACAACCTTCAATGGCACTTTGCCAGGCCGGAAACCATCCATTTTGACCGTACGTGCCAAGTGCTTCAGGCGATTTTCCACCTCGGATTCAATTTGCTGTGCCGGCAGAGCGAGATTCAGACGGCGCTCTAGTTGACCCAGGTTTTCCACGTTCATTTGCATAATAATTCCTTGCTGCTCATAGAGATATCTGGTGCGAAAGGAGAGACTCGAACTCTCACGGATGTTATCCGCTGGAACCTAAATCCAGTGCGTCTACCAATTCCGCCACTTTCGCAATTCTTAACCGATTGATTTATTCGTTAAAATAAATCATATCGATCCGCTGCCGCGAAACATCTTTAGCCACATTTTTAACACAAAAAATTTGGATCAAATTTCCAACGTTAAAAATAGTCAAATATTGCGACTCTAAACGTCGCAGTTTATCACTGAAAACCCCAATTAGGCACCTCTAATTAATCCACAATTCGTCGTTCACGGCGAGAAGAGATGGAAAACACAAGAAATGCCAACGCATTGCCGTGTTTGTTAGACATGACGATCTTTCAAATCTTAAGGAATACACGCACAAAAGGAAACAGACTTAAGACCCGGTATATCCGACCGAGTGAAAGTTTCAGGCCAGTGGCGCGCAGTTTTAATTCTGGCGCCTTTAGTACTTTGTGTATGGCGCCAAATTCGGAGGTTCTTTAGGGAATTTGAAATGCTGCCGAATTATTGTATAGGTAGGGTGATCCTGAATGCTGCACCACCCATATTGCTCTTTTCGACACTGATTGTGCCACGATGCAGTTCGACAAATGCCTTGACTAAAGCAAGCCCCAGACCGGTTCCAGGTAAAGTACGGCTCGGATCTATCCTCGCGAATCGCTCGAATATCTTTTCCCGCATTTCCTCGGGAATGCCTGGGCCGTTGTCCTCCACGATAATCTCAATTCCGCTGTCCTGTAGTTCGGCCCTTAGTTGAACTGCGCCGCCTGCCGGTACATATTTCATCGCATTATCGAGAAGATTAGAAAACGTCTGCGCCAGCAACTGCTTGTCCCCCATAAGTTTAAGCTCAGGTGAAATGTCGGACTGCAAAGTCAGCTCATGCTCTTCAGCGCTCGGTGTATAAAGCTCGACAATTTCATCCAGCAGCCGGGACATATCCACTTCCTTGGCCTTCAGGCGCATACCGCCCGCCTCTGCTTGCCCTAATGCGAGCAATGAGTTGAAGGTGGATTGCATGCCACCGACTTCAGCTAAGATCCTTTCCAAGGTTTCACGCCAAGCGAGTGGATCGTCGCCCTGCAGCGCCACTTCAACGTCTGTTCGCATACGCGTCAAGGGAGTACGCAAGTCGTGCGCAATGCTATCTCCTGCCTGCCGCACTCCCTGAGCCAACTTTTGGGTACGTTCCAGCACGGCGTTCAGATCATGGGTGAGTGTAGCAAATTCGTCGTCGCCTAAAACAGGCAGGCGGCTGGACAAATCGGCCGATGCCACCATTTTCCTGACCAGTCGCTGGTAAGTTTCAATGCGTGAGTAGAACCGGTAGATAAGCCAAAAAACAATGGCAAAACCAGCCAACATCATGAGTAAAATGCCTTTGAGATGACTAGTGCGCAAAGATTGACGGAGCAAACCAGTGGCGTCAGGTAATAAACCCGCCAAGGTACGGTCGAAATAGCCGAAGACAAACAGGGAGGCAATCAGAAACAGTGCTAGCGCGATAATCGCGAGCCGCACAGGCGCACTGAATTTATCCACCGGTGCGCAGAATATACCCGGAGCCACGTACAGTGTGCAGCATGGGCGGCGAAAAATACTTGTCGACCTTAAATCGAAGCCGGCTGATATGCACATCGACCACATTGGTCTGCGGATCAAAGTAAAGATCCCAAACATTTTCCAGCAGCATGGTGCGTGTCACCACTTGTCCCGCATTGCGCATCAGGTATTCGAGAAGGCGGAACTCGCGTGGCTTGAGGGAAATCTCCTGCCCTGCTCGCATTACGGTACGTTTGATGAGATCCATAGAAAGGTCAGCCACTTCGAGCATGGTTTCCGGGCCTGCCGCTGCGGTTTTTGCCCGACGTAGCAAGGCTTCAATCCGCGCCACAAGTTCCGAAAACGCATAAGGTTTGACGATATAGTCATCGCCACCGGCACGCAACCCATCCACCCGGTCATCCACTTCGCCGCGCGCACTAAGAATCAGCGCAGGCGTCAGCTTTCCTTCTTCGCGCAAGGTTTTCAGCAGCGTCAACCCATCCATTTTTGGCAACATGACGTCCACAAGCCATAAATCATAGGCATTATCTCGTGCCATGGTCAGTCCCCGTTCGCCGTCATGCGCAACGTCCAATTCGTAGCCCGCACTCGACAAACCCTGCTTCAGGAAATCCGCCGCAGCGACATCGTCTTCAATAATAAGAAACTTCATGGCGCGACCGTAAGTCTATGGAAACGAAAACATTTTATCCCACCATTGGGACTCAGTAATTAATTTTAATTAATAGTGATGAATTTTCAACATTTAAGTTGATTTATCAGCGGCCTTATGCAACTATAAAACATGTAACACCGTGAAATTTTAATTTTTTAGACCTAAGTTATTACGCCAAGATTTGTAGCCGCTAAGTTTACTTAAAAAGGAATGCATCATGGTCAAACAAGCTGCACTACCAGTCTACGAGGTAGAGTTTCTTCCCGTCGAGCGTAGAGTATTTGAAAGATGTGGCCCGCTTCAGCGACTGAAGGAATTTCTCACCTCTGGTGAACGCAGAACATCGCCTGGACGCCGCCAGGACGATTGGAATGCCTTTCGTGCTGCCGGGCTTACGCTAGCTCAGTAAGCTAGCCGGGCGTTATAACTTTAGTGCGCCCTTAGCGCACCGTGGTTTTCCTTTCTCCGCTTTTCAGCCTCCCCACCTCAGCCGCATAGTCAAACCCCTGTTCTCTGAATATTGTCAGTACGCGCTCAACCGCCTGCGGTGCACAACATACCAACAACCCCCCACTGGTCTGAGGATCGCACAAGAGATTGTGCTTCCATTCTGGAAAACCCGCAGGCAGATTTACATCTCCCCCATAACTTGTCCAGTTGCGCCCTGCTGCACCCGTCGTGTATCCCTGTTGCGCCAAGGCCAGCACCGATGGCAGTACAGGCAGTTTGTCGAATTCTATCTCGGCTCCCAGGCCAGAACCGCGACAGATTTCCAGCAAATGCCCTGCCAAACCAAAACCCGTTACGTCTGTTAATGCGTGGACATCGGCCATTTCGGAGAGTTGTACACCCGGCTTGTTCAGTTGCGTGGCACTCGCCAGCATTTCGCGATAGCCCTCTTCGGACAACTCGCCCTTTTTCAGCGCTGCGCTCATGATACCAATACCAAGGCCCTTGCCCAGTATCAGCACATCGCCCGCTTGCGCCTCGTCGTTGCGTTTAACCCGCTTGGGGTGAACCAGACCAAGCGCCACCAAACCGTAAATCGGCTCGGGCGAATCGATAGAATGGCCGCCAGCCAAAGGAATTCCGGCCTCGACACAAACCGATTCACCCCCCGCAAGAATTTCGCGGATAACCTCGACTGGTAGCTTATCGATCGGCATGCCCACGATAGCTAAAGCCAGAATCGGCTGAGCACCCATCGCGTAAATATCGGATATAGCATTGGTCGCTGCAATGCGTCCGAAGTCAAAAGGATCATCGACGATCGGCATAAAAAAATCTGTTGTCGCTACAATTGCCTGCTCGTCATTAAGACGATAAACCGCCGCATCATCACTGGCTTCTGGGCCAACCAGCAGATCAGGAAAAGGCATGCGGTTTGGAAGCTTTGACAGAATTTCACTTAGAACAGACGGCGCTATCTTGCAGCCGCAACCGCCACCATGGGAGAACTGTGTTAACTTGAATTTGGTAGTCATCGATACGCCTGGATAAATTTCTAAGAAGAGATACACATTAACAATATTATAATTTCATTTTCCGCTAATGCGGGACAATTCAGGAAAATACTGTGGATACGCGCATCAAAGACGAGTCAAAATTAAGTGGGGAAATTACGCTCGCCCGGCTGGCCGGCTTTGACGAAATTATTGATGTGCGTTCGCCCGGTGAGTTTGCAGAAGATCATATTCCTGGCTCGATCAACCTGCCTGTACTCGACAATGAAGAACGTGCAAAAGTCGGCGCCATTTACAAGCAAGTTTCCGCCTTCGAGGCCAAAAAAATCGGTGGTGCATTAGTTTATCGCAACATAGCACATCATCTGGAACATGCTTTTGCAGATAAACCCAAAAACTGGCGTCCTTTGGTGTACTGCTGGCGGGGCGGAAGCCGCAGCGGCGCGATGGTTCATCTGCTCAACAAGGTGGGCTGGCATGCCATGCAACTAGATGGTGGTTACAAGGCTTATCGTCGTGCGGTGCTAGACTCACTGGAAACGCTACCGCCACGCTATCAGTACCGCACTGTATGCGGATTGACTGGAACCGGCAAAAGTCGCCTGTTGAATGCGCTTGAAGAACTGGGTGCGCAGGTACTAGACCTGGAGCGGCTCGCTGCCCATCGAGGTTCCGTACTCGGCAGCCTGCCGGACATTCCGCAACCGCCACAAAAGCTTTTCGATCGCCAGTTGTGGGCAGAACTGCAAAAATTTGACCCCGCCCACCCCGTTTATGTCGAAGCAGAAAGCAAGAAAATCGGCAATATTCGTGTCCCGGATGCGCTGATTTCAGCCATGTGGGCCGGACGTTGCGTTCATCTGGAATCACCTCTTCCGCTACGGCTTGCACTCATCAAGGAAGAGTACGCCCATTTCGCCAATGATGTAGCAAAATTCAATGCCAAACTTGCCTACCTGGCGGGTATCCATGGCGCTAAACACGTAGAACACTGGCAAAATCTTGCCAACATAGGTGATTGGGACAGCGTTTTTACCGAACTGATGGAGCAGCACTACGATCCATCCTACGCCAAGGCATTACTGAAACATTATGCACAATTGAATGATGGCTTGATTCTTATTTGTACCGACATAAACCCAATAGGCATGCATGATCTAGCCAGATTTGCCTTAGCGTGGAACTAAATCGTATTTGTGCCTTCCAATTTTCAGTCTTGACGGTATGTAAAAAACTGATAGGCTTAAATATCAGGTTTGGTAAGTCTTTAACCTCTTTATGCAAAGGTAGGCACCATGACAACAAGCTGGATTCTCGTCGCAAACGCAAGTACCGCTCGCATCTATTCCAATAACGGCCCGAAAAAAGGCCTCAAGCTAGTCAAAGAACTCAACCATCCAGAAAGTCGACAGAAAAGTTCGGAGCTCGTTTCCGACAGGCCCGGTTATATGCAAGGTTTTGGTAATGGCCATGGCTCGCGCCAACCAGCTACTACACCAAAAGAAATCGAGATTGATAAATTCGCCCTGGAAATCGCCAAAGAACTTGATCATGGGCGAACTACTAATGATTTCGAGCGATTAATCGTAGTTGCTTCCAACCCGTTTATCGGCACGCTCAATGGCCATCTTTCAAACCATGTACGCGGGATGGTGAGCGACTCGTTGGAGAAGGATTACACCAAGTCCACTCCGAAGGAATTGGCAGGCCACCTGGAGCCATGCATTTACCTATAAAGTTGTGGCAAGCGGCCAGCAACCGATCACCTCGTACGCTGCCCCGCTTGCATCTGTAACCGAACGCACCAGCACATACTCTTCCGCTTTCCACACAATCCCCGCCTCTAACGACGGCATACCTAGACAATTAGCCTTTCTTATCAGCGTAACGTGGGGTAGATAGGGTCGCGCATCAATCTGGAAATCCTGTGCATTGAGTGCCCGCTCCAAGTCATTCACTAACGCGGCAAGGGCTGGCGGCATACTGTCCGGCGCAGCCCAGGACACCCGGTTATGTTTCCACCAACCTAATTTTGTCAGCACCAGCTCGAATGGCGTGGCGCTCACCTGCGCTGCCAATGCATGCAACATATCGATTCGTTCGACCGGCACGTTGCCCAGGAACACCAGCGTGATGTGAATAGTTTCACGCCTGGTTCGGCGACCGCCACATACTGCGTGCAGTTGTTGCCCCGCCTTATCCAAAGCGTCGCGCGTTTTACCATCCGGCCAAAGCGCAAAGAATAGCCGTGCAGTTTTTTGTGCTTCTAGTTGAGGAGAAAGCGCATCAGCGCCCATCAGCATCAACAAGTAAACAAATGGCCTGGGCCGCAATGCCTTCGCTACGCCCGCTAAACCCAAGCTTCTCGGTGGTGGTGGCTTTCACATTAACCAGCGCCGGGGTAACACCCAAATCAAATGCAATATTCGTTTCCATCGTTGAAATGTGCGGTGCCATCTTCGGCGCCTGAGCAATAATTGTGGTATCCAGATTTCCCACGTGCCAGCCAGCCTCGTTAATCTTCTTAACTACCTCGCGCAGCAGCTTGCGGCTGTCAATCCCCTTATAGCGCGGATCTTGGTCAGGGAAATGCCGGCCAATATCGCCCAATCCGGCTGCACCTAACAAGGCGTCGCAGATAGCGTGTAACAGCACGTCTGCGTCGGAATGACCTTCCAGCCCAAGGTGATAGGGAATTTCCACACCACCAATAACAAGCTTTCTGCCTACCACTAGCGCATGTACGTCGAATCCTTGCCCTACTCTCATCGATGGCCTTCGAACTCAATTATTTCTGATTGTGATTACGCTGCCCATCACGATTTTCCAGAATCAACTCAGCTAATTCCAGATCATGCGGATAGGTCACCTTTAGATTCATGCTATCGCTCTCAATCAGTTTGGGGTGCAATTCCAGATGCTCTATGGCGCGCGATTCGTCCGTAGGCGCTTCACCGTCCATGGACTCCAGCGCCTTGACCAGCAACCCGTAATGAAACATCTGCGGTGTCTGTGCCTGCCACAAGCCTTCACGTCGCTCGGTTTGCGACACCCGCTGCTCGGCATCTTCACGCTTGAGCGTATCCGACACTGGAACGGCCAGCAGGCCGCCCACATCATCTTCATCGATACTTGTGCAGAGTTTCTCCAGTTGCGCATCAGACAAGCATGGCCGGGCTGCATCATGCACCAGCACCCAATCCTTCGGACTAATTGCATAGTAAATTGCATTCAGTCCATTCAATACGCTGGCATGACGTGTTTCCCCCCCGCAATGGAGTGGCTTCAGCTTGTCGCCGAATTCGCTCCAATCGTAGTGCAGCCAGTAAACATCGTCCGGCGCCAACACCACATACACACACGCAATGCGCGGCGAGTCAAAAAATCGTTTGATGGCATGGTAGATCATCGGCTTGCCAAGCAGAGCGAGGTACTGCTTGGGTAATTCCGAACCCATGCGGGCACCTTGGCCTGCAGCAGGAATTAGGGCGAAGTAATTTTGCATGACCTGAATAAACGCCTATTTTGGTAATTGTCTAGCACGCGAAAAAATAGAATTATCAAATGCAAGTTCAAATAACTGCACGTCTTTCCACGGCCTTGTGTTCCATTGACTATGATTAGAATAGCGAACCTTGTTTGTGCCGTTAACGACCACATATTACAAAACATTAGCTATTTCTGGAGGAATTTCTCCATGCACAACGTTCGTCCTGCCGCCGTTGCGGGTGCATTCTACCCCGGCACTGCCGAAACGCTCGCACGCGATATCGACTTGTTGCTGCGGGATGCCAAGCAACCAGCGCTACCCACCTCGCCAAAGGCAGTTATCGTGCCGCACGCCGGGTATATCTACTCCGGCCCCATCGCGGCCAGCGCCTATGCTGCACTTGCAGCGCTGCGCGGCATCGTGCGCCGGGTGGTCTTGCTCGGTCCAGTACATCGCGTGCCGGTGCGCGGCCTTGCGACGCCCGGAGCAACAGCATTCTCAACACCGTTAGGCACAGTACAAGTTGATCAGGATGCGATCCTTGCACTCACACATCTTAATCAAATCGTGGAAAGCGCCCCTGCCCATGCCTGGGAACACTCGCTGGAAGTGCAATTACCTTTCCTGCAAACCGTACTGGGTGAATTCAAACTCGTGCCGCTAGCGGTAGGGGATGCCACGGCTGAGGAAGTCGCCGAGGTGCTCGATTTGCTGTGGGGTGGTACGGAGACGCTCATCGTGGTGAGCTCCGATCTTTCCCACTATCTCCCCTACGACATGGCACGCAACAAGGACCAGGAAACTGTTCAATCCGTGCTTGATCTGCATACTCTGCATAATCACGAGCAAGCCTGTGGCGCCACGCCGATCAATGGCCTGATTGTCGCCGCGAAGCGACATCACCTTACGCCTCGCCTGCTCGACCTACGCAATTC
This sequence comes from Burkholderiales bacterium, assembly GCA_038244115.1. Taxonomy (GTDB): domain Bacteria; phylum Pseudomonadota; class Gammaproteobacteria; order Burkholderiales; family JBBRTU01; genus JBBRTU01. The sequence goes on along the minus strand of JBBRTU010000033.1, from coordinate 913 downwards.
AGGCGACACAGCAGGCGACAAAGGTCATGTGGTTGGTTACGCCGCATTCGCATTTTTGGAGGAAGCCAGGGATGTCCACTGAACAAGGCCGCATTCTCATTCCCATTGCCCGTGCAGCCATTGGACGCGAGCTAGGTAAGGCGCAAGCTACAGCCGAAGATGCACCCTGGCTGAAAGAACCCGGCGCAACTTTTGTCACCTTAACGCAGCAAGATCAACTGCGTGGCTGCATCGGCTCGCTGGTGGCTCACCGCCCGCTACTTGATGACGTGAAGGAGAATGCCATCGCCGCAGCCTTCCGCGACCCGCGCTTTGCACCGCTGGCCGAGCAAGAATTCAAGTACACGGAAGTGGAAATCTCCTTGTTGTCCGCTGCCGAACCCATGACTTTCAGCAGTGAACGCGATGCCTTGTCACAACTGCGCCCCGGTGTGGATGGCGTGATTTTCGAGTACAGCCATTACCGCAGTACCTTCCTGCCTCAAGTTTGGGAGCAGTTGCCCGACCCGGCAGAATTCATGGCGCACCTCAAACACAAGGCTGGGCTAGCACCCAGCTTTTGGGCGAATGAGGTGCAACTCTCACGCTACGCGGTACAAAAATGGAAGCAAAAAGATCTGGAGGTTAAGGCAGCATGATCCCGGAATCACAACATCCCGCCCGCTACTGGCACCTTATCGAGGATGGTCGCATCCAGTGCGACCTGTGCCCACGCGACTGCAAGCTGCACGAAGGCCAGCGCGGTGCTTGCTTTGTGCGCCAGCGCGTCGGCTGTTGGCGCGCGATGAAAACTGAAGAAGGTATTTTGGCGTGTGCGTAGAAATTTGATTAGGTAATCCGAGTACGCTGCCTGTTTTTTAAACAGGAGCAAACGACAGGTGATTACCATGATCATGTACGCGAAGATTCGGCG
>JBBRTU010000032.1:0-31138 GCA_038244115.1 Burkholderiales bacterium | reverse complement strand
TGCCAAGGGTTCTGGGGGTCACAGAAGTAGACCTTTATATCGGTCGCACAAGTGAAGCGCTTATGGTCGGCCATCTCTTTCCCCCGATCCCAAGTCAGCGACTTGTAGAGTTCCTGCGGTAACTTGCGAGCATTTTTGATTAGCGCGTTGATGACTGTCTCGGTATCTTTCCTAGCTATTGCGTGGAAACACTAGCGGGTTTGTGGGACAAGATCGCAGATGCAGATATGGAGAAGAGGGTAGGGGTGACAATGATTTGTCCACTATTTGTCCATGCACGTCAGAAAGCCAATAACCACGCCATATCAGGCGGGTTCGAATCCCGCCCTCCCGCCAGACATAAAGTAAACGCGCGCCTTTCGAGGCGTTTTGTTTTTGTACCCATCAATCCGCCCATCAAACAAAACCCCCGCACTCGGCGGGGTTGTCTATCAGGGCCGTGACTTTAACTCAGCACGTGCTCGCCGCTGTCTGGTAATTCGCCCACTCATCCATATCTACACGTGAAGAACTACTTCTCGGCGGTCACTATAACCTGCTGGACAAATAACACTGATGGGAAGGTGCGATTCAGTGTCTTGCTGTAGAAGTTGTGCATCATTGTGCCTTCATCAAAGCGCACAAGGTTGCCTGACTTGACTTTGACCAGTGGGGAGGCAAGCCAGATATTTTGGCCCTTCTGGAATACTTCGACATAGGTGTAGCTCTTAGTATTGATGGAACTGACGACCTTACCTTCGGCGGCGATTGCTGCGGACATCATGACGGTGGAAAAGACGATTCCACAGAGTAGTCGGGAGATGGATTTCATGGCGGTTCCTTTTGGGTTAAATTAAAAATAGTGTAATAGTGTAGTGGTACAGCAAGTACCGTGCCCAGGACGGCGGTACACACGCATTGTTCGAGCGTTTATTGCGAGATATTCGGTAACGGCAATGGGTGCTTTTTTATCGGGGCTGACTCGAGGCTATTACAAGATGCTCTCGTGTTACAAAACGGTAACGTTTGCCGGGTTAGTAATCGCTGGATGTCACCAAAGGGAAACAATATCAATTTAATCTTCAGCGATTTCTGAACGACATCAATCGCTGAGCCAAGAAAATGATGTATCAAGTCTCTTGATGTTCCGAAACCATGCCTGGATTGGATTCAGCGTTTCACCAGATGCATTGGGTTTGCTATCGAACTGCCATTTATCGGGGATTTTTCCCTGCATGGGCCAGGTGAGGGTTCACCCTCCTTGCCTTTGGCTATGGGCTATCCCTTTCAAGTTGTATTCAAAGTTCCCAAGTCGTAACACCTAACGTTGCGGGCTTGCCAACAGTTATCCATTTTTGATTCTGAAATGCCTATGCAGTCAGGCTGTTTTTAAGCCATGGAGGCCTTTATTCGTGGGCACTTCGCGCTTTCTATGGAGCGTGCTAACCAAATATGGCAAAAAACTATACATGCAGTTATGGGTACTTGGCCCACATATTGCTTACATCTCAGTTAACAGATTAAAAATCTGGTTGAGCATGCGTTGTACAAGGGCGGAAATTTTGTGGAATCAAAATTAATTTTGTGAGCAATCATGTCCACTAAAAAAACCATAAAGGGATCGGCTCCCTCAGAGATTAGCCTTATGGCCCGTACAGTTGCCGCAGCAGCGGTAGCTGGGCTGGTGATCATTCTGAATGGTTGCGCCTCAGCCCCTCCTGAAAAGGAAGTCCGTCTGGTCTGGCCTGAACCCCCCGAGAAGGCGCGTATCGAATTTGTCCGCACTATCTCCAGCGACGACGACCTAAAAAAGGACACCACGAGCACACAGTCGATACTCAAGTTTCTTGAAGGCGAAAAGCCGTCGGCCAACCGCATCGTCGAACCCATGGGCATCGCTGTCTCCGATGACGGCAACCGACTCTATGTCGCAGACCATGCTCAGGCTGCGGTCTTCATTTTCGACTTCGCCAAAAAGACGCTGCTAAAGGTTGGTGGTCAAGAGAAGCCACTGTCTGAGCCAATGGGTATCGCGCTCGACGCGCAAGAAAATTTTTTTGTCGCCGAGCAAAGCAAAAAAGGGGTCAGCGTATTCAACCGTGAAGGTAAGCAGTTGCGCTTTATTACCGATGCCTCGATCTCCCGGCCGACGGGCGTGGCAGTCGATAGCGCCCGCAACAAGCTCTATGTCGCCGATGCCGGCCATACCGAAAGCGACGAACATACGGTCAAGATATTCAATCTGGATGGCAAGCTGCTTGGTCATCTAGGCAAGGGCAAGGGAGATATCCCAGGATCATTTATGTTCCCGACTTACGTGAGCGTCGATGTCAAGGGCAATGTGTATGTGTCCGATACCGTCAATTCGCGCATCCAGATGTTCGATCCGGATGGCAAGTTCATCCAGCAGATTGGCAAGCGCGGCAATGGCTGGGGCATGTTTGACAAACCGAAAGGCGTGGCGCTCGATAGCATCGGCAACATCTATGTGACTGACTCGGGCTGGAGCAATGTACAGATATTCAATTCCAAAGGGCAGATCATGTTGTTCTTTGGCGGTCGCGGAACGATTCCGGGGCTGATGCAGAACCCGTCCGCGCTGGCCATCGACAAGCAGAACCGAATTTATGTGGGCGACCTGCTCAATCACCGGATCAGCGTCTACCAACTGGTGAATACGACCGCCGCGGACAGCGTTCCAAAAGAAAACAGTGCAGCCAAGAGCTCAACATCTAAAGGAGAAGCGCCATCGAAAAAAGAAGACATATCGAAGAAGTAAGGAGAAAGTTGTATCAACCAATGCATTTAATCCTTTTGTTAATTTAACTGGCACAGGAGATTATCATGAACACGAAAACTAGAGCATTAGTGGTCGGTCTTGCATTAGCGTTTCCAGTAGCAGCGCTGGCGGGGTTACCCGCAACAGGCATACTAGGGACGCATCACGATTTCGCGCAGAGAAGTCAATTCATGGCCACGCAAACCCCCACTGGCGACGGCGTAACGGTAGACGGCACAACAAATAGCGTTGGTCTGTGCTCCTATTGCCACACGCCGCACGGAGCCAGCTCCACGTCGCTGCTGTGGAATCACTCGCTATCAACCAACACTTTCACCTGGGATGATGCTAAAACTTCGGGCGGCACCAACTATGCTTCCATAACTCCCAGTTACAAGGGTCCCACTGTGAAGTGCCTGTCTTGCCACGATGGCTCAGTGGCCATTGGTGATGTGGGCTGGTACAAAGAAGGTCCCGGCGTCTTCAACACCTTTAAAGTTACCGGTACTGACCTGATTACCAAAGTGGCCAGCAACAAACTGTCCGGTAATCACCCGGTGGGCATGGCCTATCCCTTTGGGCAAGCCAAGAACACCTACAACAGCACAACGACAGGTGCTAACGTGGTGCTGACTGAGTTCCAGGCGGATCCGCAGACGCCTTTCGCGCCAGGCGTCGCTGCCTCAATCAAGCTGTACACTGACACGGGGGGTCTCATCACGAACGGCGCAACAGCAGGCACATCAGGCCTGGAATGCTCTACCTGCCATGATCCGCACAACAAGGCAACCACTGACGATCTGTTGCTGCGCGGCAAGCTTGCTGGTAGTACCAAAGCTGATGGCTACATCTGCTTACAGTGCCATATCAAGTGAGCGGGATTCATGATGCATGAAGGTTGAAGGGGTGCTGGCTGTAATCAGCACCCCTTCTGTTGCATGGGACGGATTGTTGAGCCTGTGGGCTAATCAATGGGGCAGAAGCCGAGCATGAAATGCACATGTGGCGTGTATTCAAAGGTACACAAATAGCTGACAAGCTGTCCCTTGTGCGAGCGCTGCTCCCGGCATTCTGGCCAGTCGTCTTGCTAGGGACAGCCAGTTGCTCCATTAGCCATGTCATACGCATCGAGGATGGGCAGCGCATCGGCGTCGAGCAGATGATCGCCGAGGTGAGCAACTCGCCAGTGGTCTTTGTCGGTGAGCAGCACGACGTGGCGGCACACCACGAGGTGCAGCTCGAAGTTATCAAGGGCTTGCATAAAACCGGAAAGCCCCTGGCCATCGGTGTCGAGATGTTCGTAATTGACAATCAGCCGGCGCTCAATGACTGGATTGCCCGGAAAACCCCGGAAGAAAAATTCGTCAGGATCTATCAAGCGAATTGGCACAATCTTAACTGGGGGCTTTACCAGGACATTTTTCTTTTTGCGCGTGACCACGACATCCCCATGGTTGCGCTCAACGTGCCGCAGCAGATCGTCGAGAAGGTGGCGCGAGAAGGATTTCTTGCTCTGTCTAAAACCGATTTGCGCGCGATTCCCGCCGAGTCGACCGTCCCGCTCAGCGAGGACAATATTCAATTCATGGTTGCGCACTACCCGGGGCATGGAAAGAACAGTGAATCATTTCGCCATCTTTGCGAAGCGCAGGCTTTGCGCAACAGGGTAATGGCTAAAACGATCACCCGCTATCTGGCGAATCATCCGGGATCAAGCATGGTTGTGCTGGCCGGAGGGGCGCATGCCTGGAGCCAAGGAGGGATTCCTGCCGAGCTTGGTAGTCTGCCGTATAAAGTGATTATCCCGCCGTTTCTTTCGGCGATCGAGGTTCGAGCAGGGGCGGACTACCTACTGGATTGATGCAAGTGGCGTTGTATTCCATTGGAATTCCAGCGGTCAACCATCATTACGAGGAGACATCGGGTTACGCTTCGAAAGCTTTTAGAGGTGCTCTTTACACAGAATAATGAAGGGAAGTGCCAGACGCGTAACCACTGAAACAAGAGCATTCAAGATGCCGGAAACGACTGGGATCATGTTAGAATTTTAGTCATGACAATCCTCTGATCTAGCCATGCTCCTTCTGAAAAAACTGCTATCCGAAGCTTGCTCGATAATTTATGTCTTGCAGAGGATATGCGTGTTTAATTGTACCTCCAACCCGAAGAAAACACAGTGAGACTGCGTATAGCGAATGCATGTGCAGCAGGCATCAGGCGCGCTTTGTGCGCCATCCTTCGACTTCGTCATATCCTGCAGCTAGCTCTCCTTTTATCAACCTGTCTGCTCGTTGCTTGCAGTACGCAACCCTCCGTTCTAGCGATGATCTTCGACATCCCCCCACCCGGGAAGGATCTATCCGATGCGCCCGTCGTGCACCCTCCACGGCGCGTACCGTTCTTAGGTGTTGCACCTCTCACTGTCTCCAAGCAGTATCAGGAGATGATGGATGAACTGGCACAGGCAGGCCCGCCTCCCGACTGGCCGGCGATTTTCAAGAAGCTTCCGAAAGATGACGATGACAACATCGACTGGATAACTGCTCTGGCGGAAAATGTCATCAAGCCCAGCTCGGAGATCGATCCAAAGGAACCCCAGACCAACAAGGTGATCGATCTTGACGTGACCTTGGCCACTTCGGGCAAGCCGGAGCGCGTCGTGGTGTTCTCTCACCAATCGCATGGTAATTGGCTGAGTTGTAGCAATTGCCATCCGGCGATCTTCGAGAAAGATGCTGGCAGTGCCAAGATCACCATGGATGCCATAGACGATGGCAAATATTGCGGCGTGTGTCACGACAAGGTGGCGATCGCCCCTGATGGCTGCAAGGGTTGCCATAAGGTCAAGAGCAAAGAAAAGAGCAAAAAATCATGAAGCGCACGGGATGTTTTCTCGGGGTGGGCCTGTTGCTGTCCGTGCTGGCATTTTCGGCTGTCGCTGCCCCTGTCGTTGGGGATATTCGGTTCGAGCGAAAAACAAAAGGTTCCGACGAGTTCCCACCGGCGAGATTTCCTCATTGGGTACATCGGGTGAAATTCAAGTGCTTTGTCTGCCACAACAACAGCGTCGGCTTCAAGATGAAAGCAGGGAGCGCTCTGATCACCATGGATGCGATCGAGGATGGCAAATACTGCGGCGCATGCCACAAGGGTAAACCAGCTTTCCCCGTGGGTTTTGAAACCTGCAATCGATGTCACCGCAAATGAGGCAGGGACGAGTACGCACCATGATGACGCTGGCGCTGATCACTTCGATGGCTCCCGTCGGCTCTGTATGGGCCGTGCCCTGGGAGGCCGAGCTCGGAACCTGGTCGGGATCGCTGGGCTTGGAATATACCAGTGACACGCAGACCACACAGTCCGCCAATGCGCAAGGATCGACATCCTCGAACCAGCTATTTCGCGAGACGCTCAGGATAGCCAACACAGGATACTATGTTATCGATCCACGTTTGTGGACCGGAAACCTAGAACTCGAACTGGGTCTCGATCAAAATAAAAGTAGCGATTCCGGAAGCAGCGCTGTCTCCAAAGACAAGGTTATCGGCTATGCCGTCGATGCGGAATTTCTGAGTGAAAAACCCTATACCGCTTCTCTGTTCGCCAATCGCGACCAGAGCCAGTATCTTCAGCCTTTTGGCGGCCGCAGGGAAATAACCAGCGAGAACCGTGGTGCCGATTTCCATTTGCGCCAGGATAGCGTGCTGAATGACTGGGGCTTTCCCTGGTTCGAATCCAACCTGAGCCTGCGCAGCCAACACAACAAAAGCAAGACGTCGATCTTCGGCCAGAGTCTGGAAACTGACGAGACAAGCAAGATGCTTGAATTCAATGCGAACAAAGGTTTCGAGACCGCCGATCTTGGGCTAAGCTATCAGATCAATGACCAAAGCAATCTGGCGTTCAGCCAGGGGAATTTCCAGTCCAAGGCGGCTGGCTTGGTCTACAGTATCGACTTCGGGCCCAACCTGAACCGCCGTTTCGATACCAGCTCGAGTTATATGACGCGAAATGGCAGTTCACCTTCTACAACGGCCTCTACCAGCGAGCGTCTGCACATCGACCATTCCCAGAATCTGAAGACCGATTATCTTTATGGTTTCACCCGCCAGGATGCCGGTGGAAACAGCAGCACAATGCAGAACGGCAGTATCTCGGTAGCGCACCAGTTGTACCAGAACCTGAGCACCTCTGCCGGGGTAAGTGGCAGCCGCAGTACGCTGCCCAACGGCTCAACCTCCTCCTACGGCGGCCAGTTAAGTCAGGGCTACCATCACAGCCTGCCGGGGAAGGGTATCTTCTCCGCGAACTGGTCCGGCGGCTATCAACTCAGCAACAACAATCTGAGTTCATCAATCATCAGCGTCATCGATGAGGCGCACTCTGCGCCTGCGCCCCTTGTTGCTGGCGCGGGATTTTTGCTCAATCATTCCTTCGTGGAAACAACCAGCATCGTTGTGGTGAATGTAGCAGGCAGCGGACGCAACCCCACCACGGCTGGGGTCGATTATGATGTGATCACAGAAGGCAACCTGATACGCATCGTGCCTATGGTCGGAAGCCTGCGGATTCTTGCGGGAGATCCGCTGGTGGTGAGTTACAATTATCAGGTCGATCCGAGTCTAAAGTTTGCATCAAAATCGTCGGGTTTTGGCATGGGGGTGGACTATCGCTGGATAGCGATTGCATTCAGACATCAGCAATCGGAGCAAAAGCCGCTGAGCGGCAACTCGAGCCTGTTTCTTGAAAGCAGCAGCCAGAATAATGTGCTGGTCAGTTCGCAAGGAACTTTGCTGGAGATGCCAGCGAATGCGAGCATGGATATTAACAACTACAAGTCGGACAGCACTGCCTATGACGGGCTTAAGTTTGGTTCAGCGCTAATCTGGGAAGTTAAATCCAATATGAGGATGATTTTTGGCCTGAATGCGAGCGAAACACAATACACGCTGCCCTCGCATCACAAAAATGCATCGCGTTCGGCACGAACTACTCTCGATTGGTTCACCTTCGAAGGCTGGAGCAACTCGGCTTCACTGGATTGGAGTAATTACAGCGACAGCGGAGCGCCTCCCCAGACCCTAATGAATGCGAGCCTACGCAGCAGCTTGGCGGTTGGCAAACTGTCGCTGTCAGCCGGTGTGCATTTCAGCGAATCGCTTCGTAATGGGAGCCGCTCAACGGATCGGGGTTTCAACATCAATGCAGTGAGGAGATTCTAATGGCGCGAATATCCTGGTTGAGAACATGGCTCATCCTTGCTGCGGTGCTACTGCTAACGGCTGCTTGTGCCGGGTCCGCTCCAGTACCGGATAAGAACGGGGCCGCAGCAGCCCCGCTAGTGTGGCCAAAGCCCCCGGCGCAAGAACGCATCCGCTATTTGCGTAGCGTGTCCGGTCCGCAGGACTGGGGAATAAGTAAATCATTTTTCGGCCGCCTGGTAGATTTCCTGAGCGGCGGCGGCGAAGAAAATTTCGTCAGGCCGGGCGCCGTGGCAGAGCGCGATGGTGTTCTGTATGTGGCCGACCCGGGCGCACAAGCCGTGTGGATTCTCGATGCGCCACGCGGCCGCTACGCCAGGATCACGCACATCGGCGAGCAAGCGCTGATTTCGCCGGTGGCGCTGGCGCTGGGATCAGACGGCGCGGTATTTCTTGCAGACACTGGGTTGAAACAAGTTTTCCTGCTCGATCGCGACGGTAAACTGATCCGCTCATTCGCCTCGCAGGGGCTGGAGCGTCCGGCGGGTGTTGCCTGGGACGAGGCAACCCAACAGCTCTTCGTACTCGATTCGCTGCGACATCGGATCGCGGTGTTTGACGCCAACGGCACCTTGCTGCGCAATTTCGGCGAAAGCGGCAAAAATAATGGACAGTTCAACCATCCAACTCACCTTACCCTCGACAGCGGGACCCTGCTCGTCACCGATGCGCTGAACTTCCGCGTCCAGGCGATGGATCGAAGTGGAAACTTTCTCACGAAGTTCGGCAAAGTTGGTAACGGCGCTGGGGACTTCGCCGCCCCCAAGGGCATCGCGGCGGATAGCGCAGGCCATGTGTATGTCGTCGATACCATGTTCGATGCAGTTCAGATATTCGATCGGCAAGGCCGGCTGTTGCTGGCTTTCGGCGAGCACGGTGCAGGACGCGGCCAGTTCATGCTACCCAGGGGCATTTACATTTCGGCCGAGGACAAAGTGTATGTGGCCGATGCTTACAACCGGCGTGTACAAATCTTTCTGGGAGCCATTGCGACTGCAACGACAGGCGCGACTGGAAAGGACAACGAAAAATGACATACGTATTTTTTGAAACGGCGCTGTGCTGCTTTGCCAACTACCTGCGGGCTGGGCGGACTTTCGTCGTTGTTGCTTTGGTTGCGCTCAGCACGCTCTTCATGCCAGCCACTCACACCCTGGCAGCAACTTCCATTGCAAATACGGTGCACAATCTTACCCCGACGGGACCAGGCACGTTCCGCGCACCGGAAGCAACAGGTCTCTGCGTGTATTGCCACACGCCGCATAATGCCAGTCCGCAGCGTGGCTTGTGGAACCGGGAACTATCCGGCGCGACTTACCAGCTTTACGAAAGCACTACCCTCAAGGCGCAGGTCAAACAACCCACCGGCAGCTCGCGCCTTTGTCTTTCCTGTCACGACGGCACGCTGGCAATGGGCACGCTACGCCGCGCGCAGAATGGCCTTCAGCCAACGCTTGGTGTACTGACTGGAAGAACTGTTCTCGGCACAAATCTCTCAGGCGATCATCCGATCTCTTTCGTCTATGACTCTGCGCTAGCCGCGAACCGTGGCGAGCTGGCCGATCCGATGAGCTTACCAGCGGTGGTTAAACTCGACCATAACCGTGAACTGCAGTGCACCAGTTGTCACGATGCCCACGAAGACCGGCGCCCGAATTTTTTGCGCATGGATACGCGCAATGGCGTGCTTTGCCTGTCTTGCCATACGCCAACCGGCTGGAGTGGCAGCACGCATGCCACTTCTCTGGCAACCTGGAACCAGGTGGGCAGCAGTCCCTGGCCGGCGAGCGCCTTCCCGACGGTTAGCGACAATGCTTGTGAAAACTGCCACCGTCCGCACGCCGCCGGTCATGGCAGCGCCCTCCTCGCGCAAAGGAACGAGGTAACGAATTGCACCGTATGCCATAGCGGTACGGTGGCTGCACGCAATATCCAGAATGAATTTATCAAGCCTTCTCACCATCCGATCGAGAACACCGAGTGGACCCATACGCCGAAGGAGGATGCGACGCTGATGCCGCGCCACGTCACGTGTGCAGACTGTCACAACGCGCATCAAAGCAATGCCAGCGCTGCCAGCGCCCCGAATGTTTCTGGTCGCTTGCAAGGGACGCGTGGCATCAATCAGGGCGGGGCAGCAGTGACCTCGGCGAGCTTCGAACACGAAGTTTGCTACAAGTGCCATGGCATGAGTTCGGCGACGACAAGCGGCATTCAGCGTGTGGACAACGCACGCAACGCACGCTTGCAGTTTGATCCGGCCAACCCGTCTTACCATCCGGTTGCTGCAATCGGGAAAAACGCGTCGATCCAGAATCTCATGCCGGGATATACCGCATCGAGCCGGATCGGCTGCTCCAGTTGCCATAACAATGACGCGTGGACCTCAGGTGGCATGAGCCCAGCAGGCGTGCACGGCTCGATATTCCAGCCTATCCTCGAACGCGAATACCGCACTGAAGAAACTGTGATCGAATCCCCACAGAATTACGCGCTTTGCTACAAGTGCCACGACCGCGCTGCCTTGACGTCGGATGTGCCTGGGAAGTTCCCCCATGCGCGGCATCTGGACAAGCATACGCCTTGTGCCGCTTGTCACGATTCACATGGCTCGCGCCAATATCCGCACCTGATCAATTTCATGCTTTTCGATCGCATGGGCATTCCCGTCGTCACCCGCTCGAGTGTGCAAAAACGTCTGGAATACATTCCGCAGGGCAGCGGCGGGCAATGCTACTTGAATTGCCACGGCTGGAACCACGAGCCGTCGACTTACCCATGAACGCCCTGTCGCGCTGCCTGATGGCAAGCATGATCCTCTCGTTGACTGGTTGCGTTGCAGCAACACAGAAGTCTGTGGATTCAACGGTTCAGTGGATATTTCCGCCGCCACCCGATAATCCAAAATATATCTACGAGCGCAGTCTGTTTGGCAGTAGCGACTTGCTTGCGCAAGGCAAGGAATCAAACTTGCTGAACCTACTGGTCGGAAAGAAGGATGGCCAGGAAAATATTGGTGAGGGCATAGCTAGGCCGCAGGCGCTCGCCGTCCATCATGGCCGTGTGTTTGTTGCAAATTTGCTGGATCGTCCAATCAGTGTTTTCGATATTCCCAGCAAGCGGTTTTTCAAAATCGGCGAGAATGGCCCGGCAGTCTTGCAAATGCCCTTAGGTGTAAGCGCCGACCGTGCCGGCAATCTGTTTGTTGCTGACGGAAAAATAAATGCCATATTGGTATTCGACAAGGAAGGCAAATATCTCCGTAAAATCGGCGGCCCGCAGTGGTTCTCACATTTGACGAACGTGACCGCAGATCCGAAAGGCGATCGCGTCTATGCCATCGATGTTGGCGAGGCGGGCCATCGCGTGCGCGTCTTCAACGCACTCGATGGCCGGCATCTGTTCGATTTCGGCACACGAGGTGATGGTACCGGTGAATTCAATATGCCGTATGACCTTGCAGTGGGCAAGGATGGCAGGTTGAACGTGGTGGACAGCGGAAACTTTCGTGTCCAGATCTTCGACCGAGATGGCAAGTATCTAAGCGGTTTTGGCTCTGCCGGCAAGCAGCCGGGTCAGTTCGCGCGGCCCAAGGAAATCGCCGCAGATGCCGAAGGCAACTTGTATGTCGTGGATGGCGTGTTCTGCAACTTCCAAATTTTCAATCAGGATGGAAAATTTTTGTTTGCAATTGGCAATCACGGAGAGGATGGCGGTACGGTGAAATACATGATGCCTTCTGGCATTGATGTCGACGAAGACGGTAGGATTTATTTCGTCGATCAGTGGTATGGAAAAATAGACATCTTTCGCCCCTCGGCAGCAGCACCAAATTTTCAGTAAAATAACTACGTTGGTAAGGTCCTAATAATTTTGAGAATGGCCCCTAATATGCATCCCAGCCAAACCGAACCGCCCGTCTTATTCCATGTCAAATGGGTGGCGAAAATCGCCTTGACCGTCGGTGTTATCGCATGGACGGTGTTGCTGGTGTTGATATTCATGGTTAAGGATGACCAGGGCACCGATTATGCCCAAATCATCTTCAGCCACAGCCTGACCAAACAGGCCCTTGGCCCGGCTATTCTTGTTTTCGGGCTGGTGATGGTGGTCATTGCCTCAATTTCCACCTGGTTTATCGCGCTCTACAGCAGCTTTCGCATTGCTGGACCTCTGTTCAGATTTTCTCAAAACCTGAAATCCATTATTGAAGACGCCTGTGTGGTGCCCATGGCGATTCGGCAAACCGATGTGCTCCAGCGCGAGTGGAGTGAATTCGACGCGAGCCAGGCAGAACTACGCGAACATTACGCGCGCCTGAGAGAGGCGCTCGATCAGTGCAAACAGGTATTACGCACAGAACCAAAGCCAGATACCGCTACCTTGCGTCAAGCGCTTGCCCGGCTGCAGGAGGTCGAACGCCGTGCGCAACTCTAGAGCACTATTCGGTTGGCTTATTACCGCAATGCTATTGTGTGTGGGCACTTGGCTATTTGCTGGCTTTAGTGGCAAACCGCATCTGGCGGATCAGGTTTGCAGCAACTGTCATTTGGCCGGCAAGGAAGTGGACCCGGCTCAAGCACACAGGCTAATTGCCTCTCAGGAAATGTTGTGCGGGGTATGTCACAAAAATGTTAAGCGCATGAGCCACCCTACTGGCTTCGCGCCGAAGGGCAAGTTGCCGCCGGGATTTCCCCCGGACTGGAAAGGTGACATGACGTGCAGCACTTGCCATGATGTGCATGGAACGAAGCCAGGCTTGCTCCGTGGCGATAAGCGCGGCAAGGATTTGTGCTTTGCCTGTCACGACACCGCGTTCTTCAATGGCATGAAGGATGCCGGGGTTTCGCTGCAGCAATCAGGGCATGTCATTCCCGATATGACCAAGCTGGATAGGGGCGCCGACATAGACGCACTGTCGCTGCAATGCATGGGTTGCCACAACAACCAAGTTGATGCCGGAGGCATCAGAGTTGGCCGAAACGGAATTGTTCATCACAGCAGTGGTGCGGCGAATCATCCCATTGGAGTTCCTTATCCGACCATGTCCAGGAATCGCGAGTTTCGTCCCAAGGGAATGCTTCCGCAGGCAATCTGGCTGCCGAATGGCAAGCTAAGTTGCGTGTCCTGCCATCAGCCATACAAGAAAGAACATGGTCAACTGGTCATGCCCAATGATCGCTCATCCTTATGCACGCAGTGCCATGACCTATGAAACCGCTGCCAACAATCAGTAATGCCCATCATCGACGCAAAATCCATTTCGTCGATGAAACCCTGCAGAAATTTCTGCTGATTGGACTCGTGCTTCTCGAAACCGGACTTGCTGCAGGATTGACTTGGCTGATGTTCTCGCGGCTCAACCAGATCATCGAAGATAACCTGTATCGCGTACATCTGGCCGATGGCGTTCCCATCCTGGCCCAGCTAATGCATGAGGCATTAATCCTGCTGGGAATATTTTCTGTGGTGAACGTCATCGCCTTGTTGCTGATCGATTTCATCTGGCGACGCTATGTAAATTCCATACTGCGATTTTTTATGCAGTTTATGGGCAAGACATACCACCTGGATTTTACGACCGATCCCGAAATCAGCGATCGTCATCAGGTACTGGATCTGGCCGCAATCCAGAGAGATCAGGACAGAACTCGGCTCACCGAAATTCGTAAGCAGCTATCGCGTTTGGATCCCGCCATGCTGGAAGAAAACGATGTGCAAGGCGTACATGATGTGATGAAAGTCCTGGATGCGCTTTTGCCACAGCCTGCTACAACACCGACAGCGAAGAACGCGAACGCCCTCGACTGACAAAACCGCAAGCGGCGGCACAGGTAAAATAACGCAGGTCAGATTAGCCCGCAAGGAGAGTAACTGCGTCTTCTGTTCCAATGTTGCCTGCCGTTATAATTCAAAAGGGTCATGACTAGAACAGAGGGCTGAAGGAGATGCACAATCTGCCCGTTGCGCCCAACCTGCTGGAACGGCGCGATTCATCCCGACTTTATGCCGCTTGAGCATGAGGCCCGTTTATTGCAGAATAAGGGGGTGGTTTCCATATTGTGAGATACCTACCAACAGGGTTCTGCTATTTTGTTGTCGGTTGGATATTAAAGTATTTCACCCGTTGCATGCTCCATAAAGCAGGATTGCGTAATGAACCGAAGCAGTGGTCAACATAGGTCCGTCAAGACCGCTCAACAGAGTGGCCAGGGATCCTATAAGATACAGTCGCTGAGCGCGCTGTCAGAGATTACTACCAGCCTTTCTACTGAAAGCGACGTAGAGGCTTTGCTCGAACGTTTTCTGACAACCATGATCCGTTTGGCCGGTGCCGCTGCGGGCGCGGTACGCGTCTTGACTGACGATGGTGCACACATGCGGCTGGTCGGGGCGGTGGGGTTGCCGCCGGACGTGCTTGAGCGGGAGCGGATCGTCGCGTTGGGCTGCGGTGTTTGTGGCGAGGCTTTGCGCGATAATCGTATCGGCCTGGACAAGGAAACCAAGATTTGCGCCGAACATAGTTCTGACGCGTATTTCGGACACGGACGACGCGTGGTTGCCGTGCCGATGCAATACAAGGGCAAAGTCATGGGTGTGTATAACCTGTTCATGCCATCGGGCAAGAACGTACCGGAAGACGTGGCGTTGCTGTTTCGTTCGATCAGCGAGCATCTCGGCATGGCGCTGGAAAATGCCCGTCTGACGCGGGAGAACCTGCGTATTACCCTGATGAACGAGCGTCAGATGATGGCTAACGAGGTGCATGACTCGCTTGCGCAGATGCTGGCCTATATGAAAATGCGTTTGGCGCTGTTGCAGGGATCAATGGAGAAGGACGACGAATCGCTCTCTCTGAAATATGTGGGGGACCTTAGCCAGGCATTGGATGATGCCTATTCGAGTTTGCGCGAGTTACTCGCGCATTTCCGTAACCGGATGGACCCGCTTGGCTTGGTGCATGCCTTGCAGGAAATTGTGCGCGGCTACCACGATAAAACCGGGATTGAGTTGGAATTCATTAATCAGGCGCCCGATTTGAATTTGACGGTTGACCAGGAGGTCCAAGTTTTCCGTATCGTGCAAGAGGCGCTTGCCAATGTGAATAAGCATTCAAAAGCGCAACATGCGCATCTCACGATGGAGCGTCAGGAAGATCGCTGTATCGTGACAGTGGAAGACGATGGTGCCGGAATCGCTGAACGCGGAAGAGGTGACAAGGACATGCATTTTGGGCTGAACATTATGCGCGAGCGCGCGCAAAGTTTGCATGGCACGGTTGAGATAGAGCGCCTGCCGGAGCGGGGTACGCGCGTGCGGTTGAGCTTCCCGGAGACAATGGGTCGCAAGGAGGTGGCAGCGTGAGCCAGCCAATCCGTGTGGTTATCATCGACGACCACACACTATTCCGCAAAGGCTTGGCAGAACTGCTGGAGCATGGTGGAGTCAAGGTGGCCGGTATTACCGGCAAGGCGGATGAAGCACGCCAATTGGTCGGCGAGCAGAAGCCGGACGTGGTGATTATGGATTTGCACATGCCACCTACCGACGGACTGACATTGTTTCAGAGCTTGCGTGATGAAGGGTGCCAGGCACCGACCTTGATTCTGACAGTAAGCGACTCGCAGGAGGATATGGCCAACGCATTAAGGGTGGGTGTGCGCGGGTACCTGCTCAAGGATATGGAACCGGACGATCTGGTGGATGCCATTCAGCGCGCTGCGCGCGGCGAGACGGTGGTGGCGCCTGCCATGACCATGAAGTTGGTACAGTTATTGCAATCCGGGCAGCAGCCAGGTTCCAAAGAGAATATGCTTGGTCAGCTTACTCAACGCGAGCTGGAAATTCTCGGCCATCTGGCACGGGGGGAGAGCAACAAGACTATTGCCCGCGCGCTGGATATCAGCCACGATACCGTCAAGCTGCATGTGCGGCATATTCTGGCCAAACTGAATTTGTCTTCACGCGTAGAAGCAGCAATTTTTGCCGTAGAAAACAAAGTCGCCACACCTGCCCGTTCCGGCACGTCGTATTAGGACATACATGGACGCCCTTAGTAGAGTCTGGGACCTTTCATCCAGTGCTTGAACAAACTTAAAATTGAGAGTATAAATAAATCGCAGGCCTGTAGTGAAAGTGCATCAGAGAATAGGAACGTTAACCACATGAAGGGGAACGCTTATCGAGACGCCAATCAGTAACAAGCTGGATTAATCAGCATCATCTAAATGACATGATCGGTGCCACATAAACACCGAATAATTCGGTAGCACAAAAGCCGAAACATAACGCCGCAGAAAATGCGGCGTTATCATTTTGCGCGCCGTGATTTTCTCTTTCGGTAGCCAATTTGTTGTCGCTTCCAGATTTAAGCGATGTGCTGCTCAGGTTTGAACCAAGCCAGTTTGTCGTGCAGTTTCACGACATCGCCGACGATGATTAAGGTAGGTGGTTTGAGCTGCGCGTCTTGCGCTAGTTTCGGCAGGGTTTCCAGTGTGCCGGTGATGACCCGCTGACTGTTGGTCGTGCCTTGTTGCACGATAGCGGCGGGGGTGGCGGGGGTGAGGCCGTGTTTGATCAATTCCTGACACAATACTGGCAGTCCAAGCAGCCCCATGTAAATGACGATGGTCTGGTTGGACTTGGCGATTCCGGATAGATCCAGGTTGACGCTGCCGTCCTTGAGGTGGCCGGTGACAAACACGCAGGATTGCGCATAGTCGCGGTGGGTGAGGGGGATGCCTGCATAGCAGGAAACGCCGGCTGCTGCGGTGATGCCCGGCACTACCTGGAACGGCACGCCATTGGCGGCCAGCGTCTCAATTTCTTCACCACCACGCCCGAAAATGAACGGGTCGCCGCCTTTCAGGCGCAACACGCGCTTGCCTTCCTTTGCCAGCCGCACCAATAAATCGTTGATCGCTTCCTGTTGCATGGCATGATTGCTACGCTGCTTGCCGACGTAGATACGCTCGGCATCGCGCCGGGTCATTTCCAGAATCGGGTCTGACACCAAGTGGTCATGTACCACCACATCGGCCTGCTGCATCAGTCGCAGTGCGCGGAAAGTAAGCAGGTCAGGGTTTCCCGGTCCGGCACCCACCAGATAAACCTCACCGCGTGGCGTCTCGTCCTTGTCGCTTTGCAGTGCGTTGTCGAAGTATTCCAAGGCTGCTTGATCCTGGCCGGCCAGGATCATTTCGGCAAAAGGACCGGCCAAGGTCTTCTCCCAAAAAATCCGACGTTTTTCAGGCGTGTTGGCAAAATGTTTTTTCACCTTGTCACGCAGGCTTGCGGCTACCGATGCCAGGCGGCCATAGGTGCCGGGAATCAGGGTTTCCAGGCGCGCACGCAACTGTCTTGCCAGTACAGGAGATGCACCGCCGCTAGAGATGGCTACCAGCATGGGCGAGCGGTCGATGATTGAGGGCATGATGAACGAGCACAGGCCGGGGTTGTCCACCACGTTGACGGGGATGCGCCTGGCCTTGGCTGTTGCGGACACTGCCTCGTTAACCGCACGGTCATCGGTGGCGGCGATTACCAGCACAACATCACCGAGCTGTTCCGGGCTGAATGTCGCGCAGATATGGGTGATGCGCCCCTGTTTCGCATCGGCTGCAAGTACCGGGCTAAGTTCGGGAGATACCACTGTCACCTTGGCACCAGCCTGGCGTAGCAAACCAATTTTACGTTCGGCGACTGCGCCACCACCAATGACGAGGCAAGGTTGATTCTTGATGTTGAGAAATACCGGAAAAAAATCCATAGCTAAATTGCCCTGCTCAGTGCGGAGTACAGTTCAGTCCGCTGTTTGTTGATTAACCGTGGTGTGCGTAAATCCCCGGCAGGAAAATATTTTTCTCGGAGCGTGAGAACGCCGACGTATAAGGGTCAATAGCGGTCTCCAGCTCTTCGCACCAGGACGGGTGACTGTAACTCATGTCCTTGAAGAACCACAGGCCACGTTCGGACTGGCAGGCGGCGGCGAGCATGTGGATCTGTTCGCCGGCTTCTGGCCCGACAATGCATCCGCCCAATAGTTGCCCGGTTTCCGTGTCGTGCACGACTTCAATGAACCCTTCGGTGTCATGGTGGGCGCGCGCTTTGCCGGAGCCACCTAAATTGGTGCGCGCAACCTCCGGCGTAAAACCGGCTTCTTCGGCGCTGTCTTCCATCAGGCCGACTGCAGCGATTTCTACCGCCGAGTGAATGACCACAGGAACCTTGTGATAATTGGGGTGGAACGTGTTGCCACTGATGGCGTTGGTGGCTGCAATTTTAGCGTCGTGCAGGGCAGCGTTGGCAGTCATGGGGCCGTGTTTGACATCGCCGATCGCATAGATGCCGGGGACATTGGTTTCCAGATGTGCCGAGGTTTGCACGAATCCGTCGGCGCCAAGTGCGATACCGGCTGCTTCAATATTCAGACCGTCTGTATTGGGTTGCCTGCCAATAGCTATCATGACTTGTTCATATTCTCCCTGACTGCCGTCAGTGAAAGTGATGCGTGCTGTACCGCTGCTAATGTCACACTGGGCAACAGACAATCCGGTGCGAACCTCGATGCCAAGGCGTTTGAATTTCCGCTCCAGGAAATTACTCGCGCGCTCCGGCAGCCGTGCTTGTCCCAGGAGGTTGTCACCTTGTTCGGCGATGGTAACTTTGGAACCGAACTGATGTAGCAAATACCCCAGCTCGACACCGATGGCACCGCCGCCAACAAACAGGATTGATTTCGGCAGATGATCCTGCTTGAACATGAAATCACGCGAGTTGATGACGATCTTGCCATCGGTAGGGCAGGTGGACAGCTCGCGTGGTTCCGCTCCTGTGGCGATGATGATACGTTTTGCCACTAGATCTGTCGCTGGTGCATCTGCGGTTTCGATCTTGATGCGGAAAGGCGCGATAAAACTGGCTGAGCCGGAAAACACGCTGACTCCCAGGCGTTTCAACCACACCGGAAAATTATCGCGAATACTGGTTACCACGGCATCCTTATGCGCGATGGCGGCCATGAAATCACCATGTATGCCACCTAGCAGGCCACAACCTTGCAGACGGTTAACTTCCTCGATCAGCGTGGCAAGGTGCAGCAGCGTTTTTTTGGGAATGCAGCCCTGATTCAGGCAAGTGCCGCCGACTAGTCCCTTTTCCACCAGTGCCACCTTCGCACCTAGGTGCGCGGCAGTGATGGCGGCTTTATAACCGCCGGGTCCACTACCGATGATGACAAGGTCGAATGATTGCATTTTTTGCTAAGCAGAATTTGTTAGCTGCAACCACCGCCGCTACCGCAACCACCGCTGCCGCAGCCGCCTCCGCTGCTTTTGCTGCTGCTACCACAACCGCCGTCACCCGACGGAGCCATGTCGTTCGGGTTCATGAAAATGAACTGGAAATCGCCCGGTGTTAACTCGACATAATCCAGCGTTGCGCCCTGGAGTAATGGTTCGCTGTGCGGTGCGATGAGCAGGTTGAGGCCCTCGGCGGGAATCTGCATATCTTCATCATGCAGGTCATCGAAACCCAGGCCGTATTCAATCGAACCGTCCATGCTGCGCCGGGCAGCAATACGCAGGTTCGGTACATCATCGATACCGTGTTGTTGCGAGGCAGCAAGGATTTGCTGAGCCGCTTGGGGGGTGACTGTGAACATGCTTTTTTCTCCTTAAACTAGGCCTTCGGCCCCAATATTAAACATGGTGTGCGGCAAGGGGTGCTGCAATTGCCGCGCGATTTTTTTCTGCTACCTGAGATACAAATGCAACAAATCTTTCCGCCCAGTTGTATGTATTCAAACTGCGCAGGTGTGCATAGCAAGCCAACACGTTTTTATACACGATGCCGTCTCGTTGGCCGTCTATGCCGTGGCCGCGTAAAACGTCGAATACATAAGTGATGCCGGTTCCGAGATTTTCAAGGCTGGAATAATGAAACTCGTGACCGCGAATCTCGCCGTCGTTGCTGCTTAGGCGAGGCCAAGGATGCGTGCTGGTTTCTTTCAGGCGCACATAGCCACGCCCGACGGGTTTGCCGTGCATGACGATGTCTCCCGGAATGATGCCTACCATTTTGCAGGTGCGGCCTTGCCAGCTTAAGGAGCGTGCTAGATACATTAGCCCGCCGCATTCGGCATACACCGGCAAGCCAGCTTCGATTGCGTTGCGGATGTCTTCGCGCAGCGATGTGTTGGCTTC
Source organism: Burkholderiales bacterium (assembly GCA_038244115.1). GTDB lineage: Bacteria > Pseudomonadota > Gammaproteobacteria > Burkholderiales > JBBRTU01 > JBBRTU01. The sequence continues at coordinate 10,916 of JBBRTU010000032.1, read as the reverse complement.
CAGTTCGGACATGAATACTTCTGGAAAACCGCCACCGATAAACAGGCCTTCCGCATCAGGCAGATGTTTGGCTGTCAGCGTATCAAACGGCACCAGTTCAGCACCGGCAGCTTGCAAAGCATCAAGATCGTCGGCGTAGTAAAAACCGAAAGCCTTGTCTCGCGCCAGCGCAATGCGTACTTTTTGTTTGGGTGTGCTTGCCGGGGCAGGAGCGACAGCGGGCAACTGCAAATCCGGTGCTGCCGAAGCAATCTGGATGAGACGGTCAAGATCAACCTGGGCTGCAACCAGCGTACCGATTTCAGCAATCTTTTGCGCCGCGGCGCCTGCTTCATTGCTTGGCATCAGGCCCAAGTGGCGCTCTACAATTTGCAGTTGTGGGTTATGCTGCACCGCGCCGAGCACCGGCACATCGGTGTAGTGTTCGATAACCGCTCGCAGCTTGCTTTCATGGCGCGTGCCACCGAGGTTGTTAAGAATCACGCCGGCGATGTTGATATTTTTGTCGAAGGCCTGGTAGCCCAGAATTAATGGGGCGATACCGCGCGTCATGCCGCGTGCGTCGATGACTAGCACAACCGGTAAATGGAGCAGCTCAGCCAGTGCCGCGTTACTGTTGCTGCCATCCAGGCTGAGGCCGTCATACAGGCCCTTGTTGCCTTCAACCAGGCTGATGTCGGCACCTGAGGTATGGCGTGCGAACATGGCGCGAATCTCGTCCCGCTCCATCAGGTAAAAATCCAGATTGCGGCAGGCGCGGCCACTCGCTTGACCCAACCACATGGGATCAATGAAGTCTGGGCCTTTCTTGAACGGCTGTACTGCCAGGCCACGCTGCTTGAGCGCGGCGCACAAGCCAATGCTGACCGTGGTTTTACCGGAGGATTTGTGTGCTGCGGAGATGAGGATGCGGGGGATGTTCATTCGTTAACCGCTCCGGCGACTTTGCGCCAAGAAAGTTTTGTACCTTTTGAATAGGCTGGGGTTTCCCCCGCAAAAAATCTTGGCGCGCCGTGTCGGGCAGTTACTTATTTCTTGGCGGCTGCGTGCGCGTCAACAGCGCTATCTGCCAGGCTTTCCGGCAGGAAGCGCAGTACCTTGATGGCAACCACCACCATCGCAGCTGCTACGGCAAATCCACCCAGGCCCAGCATGACTTCATAGGTACTGGGGGAGTAGGGGTGAATCACGCCGTCATAGAAGCTGCTGGATACTTGGAAGCCAGGGAACATGTTCAAAGGGAATGCCTGGCTGCCGATGATGATGACGTACATCTGTGCCAACCCACCCAGCACGATCAGTGCGCTGGCAAGTGCAATCATGGCGCGCGATTTGCCCAGATTCGACAGTAAAATTGCCAATGGAAGCAAGCTGCCCAGCAGAATCTGGCCAATCCAGAACAGTTGGGTGAAAATGCCGCCATCCAGCAGGATGAAACGCTCGAAATCAGCTTGCTTGGCGTAGTACAGGTTGGTCATGTGGTAAACCAAAACGAAGTACAACACGGCAGCGACGAAGGTGGCCAGCAGGTTTTTCAGGCGGCGCAGCACAGAATCGCCCAACGGACGGCAAGTCCAGCCATAGGAGGCCATCAGCACCAGAATGTACACTGCCAGGCCGAATGAGAAAGACATGATGATGAACATCGGTGCAAGCAGGGCGGAATCAAAAGCCTGACGTGCGACCAGAAAGCCGAACAGTGAACCGGTACCGGTGGTGAGCATCAGGCGCCAGATAAAAGCAGCGAAGCCAGCGGGCTTGGTGTAGCCATTCACCTTGCGGTCCATCATGGTCCAGATGTAAGCCGCCACGATGGTGAAGAAGCCGGAATACAGAAATACGTTCCAGGCAAACACCGATTTGAAGTTGTAATAAGTCATCGCCACAATCAAGCGATCTGCGCGTCCCAGGTCCAGCATCAGGATCATCAGGCCGCCCGCCAGCATGGCGATGGCGAGTAGTGCCGATAAGGGCGCCAGCGGCTTATAGAACGTTTTGCCGAACACCGAGGCAATGGATGCGACGTTAAGTGCGCCAGACGCGGCGATGATCAGGAATACGGCAAACACATGTGGCATGCCCCAGACGATCTGGTTGTTCATGCCGGTGATGATATGGCCGTGGTGCTCCATGGTATAAGCGGCACCCAAGCCGATTAGAACCAGCAGGCCGAGCGCACCGAGCAACCCGTAGTAGCCGGCGCTGCGGCCTTCGATTTCGCGGAAAGCAACTTTCATGGTTGATTAGATTCCCTGATAACGTACGCCAGTATTCAAGCCCAGATCGGCACGCACCTCTTTGGTGGCAACGGTGGCAATGCGCTTGGAGATTTCGCTGTTGGCATCATTCAGATCGCCGAACAGCAGGGCATTATGACCTGCGTTGCTGCATGCCTCGACGCATGCGGTTGTCTGACCCTTGTCAACGCGTTGCACACAGAAGGTGCATGACTCCACACAGCCTTTGCCGCGCGGTACATCGGGCACTTGCGTGGTCAATTCTTCATGCACAAAGGAACGTGCTTTGTATGGGCAAGCCATCATGCAGTAACGGCAACCGATACATATATGGCGATCAACCAGAACAATCCCGTCGGCCCGTTTGAAGGAAGCGCCCGTCGGGCAGACATCCACACAGGGCGGCTCTTCGCAATGTTGGCACATCATCGGCAGGGAGTGTATTAGACCGCCGCGCAGGTCTTTCAATTCGACCTTGCGTATCCACTGTGAGTCGGTTTCCTTGGTGCCGCCAGACAAGCCATTTTCCTTGTTACAGGCGGTGACACAATCATTGCAGCCAGTTGCGCACTTGGTGGTATCGACCAGCATGCCCCAACGTATTTTGTTGGTAACGGCTTCTTCAGGCGCACGGCCATGTGCGACGTCATACAACATGACGCCGGGTACAATCGTAATGCCGGCCAGTGCCGCCGCGCCGGTACCAATAAATTTTCTGCGATCTTGATCCACTTCGCTCATTTGCTTGCTCCAGCAGAAGTTATTCCCACAGAACCTGCAGCCATCTGAGGACGCGTACCAAACACCAAACCGTGGTTGGCAGGTGCTTGGTTATCCTTGGCAGATGGCGCAACGATTGGATGAAAGTAGGCAGCAGCAGGTGCAGCAGCAGCTTTAGGTTTGCCTGAGTGACACTCGAAACAATCGATCTTCACCGCAGCGTAGGTATGGCAGGAGACGCAGAAATTCTCGTCGCTGGCAATGACGCTACCGGTTTTCTGGCTGGCGTGGCAATCGATACACTGTTTCAGGCTGTACTTGGTGGTACGTATGCCATTGTGCACGGTGTTGTCGCGCTGATGCATCAACAGCTTCATGTGATTGCGGCGCATGTAAGCCTCATCCTCCACGCACTTGTCGCCCTTGCCATGTTCGATTACTGGCTTGGGGGTGCGGCCTGAAGGTGCTTCATCGTCATCGCTGGAAGCGATGGCGACCGCGCTGACCATCAACAGTGCGCCGATGACGACGCCCAATTTCCAGGTCAGAAGTTTGGTCAGGCTCGTCATGGCTTTAATCACCCATGCCCATTTGGATGTAACCGGATGGACACACGTCAGCACAGATGTGGCACCCAACGCACTTGTTGTAGTCGGTGTCCACGTAGCGGCCGGTGGAGGTCTCGGTGCGCTTAACCTTGAACACGGCTACCTGCGGGCAGTACACCACGCAGTTATCGCACTCGAAACACAAACCGCAGCTCATGCAGCGTTTGGCTTCTGCGACTACCTGAGCATCGGTCAATTCACCCAAACGCTCTTCGAAGTTGCCCAATGCTTCCTCGGCGGTCAGGTTTACCATTTCGCGCTGGATACGTGGAGTGGGTAGGAAGTGACCGAGGAACAGCATGTTCGATGGGATCACATACTTTTCGGACCGGTCTTCGAAGTTGTGCACGGCAAACTTGGCACTGTCAGTACCACGCAGGCCTATATCGATATCCTTGGCAAAACCCTCTGCTTTCCTGATCTCTTCCTTAGAGGCAGCATGGAACTCTTCGACATCCTTGCCCACTTCGTGCAGCTTGTTCAGCAAGTTCCAGTGGTGCACGTCGATCTTCGGACGCTTTTCCAGTTCTTCGTCGCGCAAGTAGCGGTCAATGCCGTCCGCAGCGATGGAAGCATGTCCGATCGCGGTTGTCAGCAGGTGTGGGCGAATAACGTCGCCACCCACGAAGTAACCCTTTTTGCCGGGGATCTGATAGTTCTTGTCGGGGCTGATCAGGCCTTTGCCGTTATCCATACCGTCCAGGCCGGTGAAATCAACGGCTTGACCAATAGCAGACACCACCAGATCGGCGGGGATGTCTTTCTCGGTACCGGGTTTGATAATCTGTTCACCCTTGACCATTTCGTATTCGGCCACGCGCAGTGCAATGGCACGGCCATCGGCGTTTTTCACCACCGCAATCGGGGTGACGCCGCCGATGATAGTAATACCTTCAGACAGAGCATGCTCAATCTCGTGTTTGTTGGCATTCATCTTGTCGATGGTGGCACGGGATACCAGTACCACTTCGGCACCTTCACGCACGGACACTTGCGATACGTCGTAGGCCAGATGGCTGCTGATGACCTTTTCCGGATGATCTACACCATGGTCGTCAGTGACGTTACCCAGACGACGTGCAACAGTCGCCACGTCGATGGACGTGTCGCCACCACCAATAACTACGACGCGCTTGCCAACGTGCTGCAGGCGGCCATCGTTGAAGGCACGCAAGAACGCCATTGCGGTTACGACGTTGGGTGCATCAGAGCCAGGAACTGGCAGTGGGCGACCTGCTTGTGCGCCCAGTGCGATAAATATGGCGTCGAATTCTTTCTCGATGGTTTCCATCGGAATATCTGTACCCACACGGGTTTTCATTTTCAACTCCACGCCCATGTCGGTAATCCGCTTGATCTCAGCATCCAGCACTTCACGTGGCGTACGGAATCCAGGAATGCCGTAGCGCATCATGCCGCCGAGGAATTCGTGGTCATCAAAAATGGTTACGCCATGCCCCTTGAGGCGCAGTTGATAAGCTGCCGCCAGACCTGCTGGGCCGCCGCCAATGATGGCAACTTTTTTGCCGGTGCTGAAGTCGGCTGCTTGGAAGGTATAGCCGTTTTTGATGGCGGTATCGCCGATCCAATGTTCAACTGCATTGATACCCACGTGGTCTTCCACGGCGTTACGGTTACAGCCAGACTCGCAAGGAGCGGGGCAGACACGGCCCATGACCGACGGAAAGGGATTGGCCATGACCAGGCGGCGGAAAGCGTATTCAGACATGGCCACGCCACCGGTGGGCTTCTCAACACCGCGCACGATGTCCAGCCAGCCACGGATATCTTCACCAGCAGGGCAGCTGCCTTGGCAGGGAGGTGTCGCCAGGACGTATTCCGGGCACTTGGCGGAATAATCGGCCTTAAAGATCATAGCCTGAAAAGATTCCCATTCAGTGTCACCCTCCTTATATCGGCGATAAGTTCCGTTGTTTGGTTTCATCTCTTTTGATTGTGTTGACATAGCAATCTCCTAGTAATGATGACAAGACGCCTGATGGAGTCCGTTGTTAATCGTTGCGTTCTAGCACGATGGCGGTGCTGACCAGCTGATGCACGCCGCCAATCATGCTCATATTAAATCCGTAGTAAGGCACAACCTTGGTGAACTGCGCTTTACAAATTGCACAGATCAAAGCCATAAAGTTGACCTGGTGATCCTGAACAACATTGTTGAAGGCTTCCATGCGTGGCATCGCACCCTTGACGCGTATCTCCATCAGGTCGTCGGTAAGAATGCCACCTCCGCCGCCGCAGCAGAACGTAGCCTCACCGATGGTCTCAGGTGCCATATCATGGAAATTATTGGCTACCGCCTTGATGACTTCACGCGGAATAACGAACTGGCCGCCAGGCATGTCGCCCATGCGGGAACCGCGCGCCACGTTACACGAATCGTGGAAAGTAACCACGCGATGGTCATTCAGGCTCTTGTCAAACTTGAGCGCGCCTTTCTGGATCAGGTCGTAGGTGAATTCGCAAATGTGCTGAGGAGCTGGATAGTTAGGATCAAGCTGCTTCTGCAAAGCGATAGAGAACTCATCCGTGCCGCCGTGGCCAACGCCATTGAGCGTATTCCAGAAACTGTAAGCAACGCGCCAGGCATGGCCACATTCGCCCACTACGATACGTTTGACACCCAACTCAAGCGCGGCTTCGCGAATGCGCATGGCGGCGCGACGCATATTCTCGTAGCTGCCGATAAACAGGCCGAAGTTACCGGCTTCGGAGGCCTTGGTGCTAAGCGTCCATTTGATGCCGGCTGCGTGGAAGACTTTGGCGTAACCAATCAGGCTTTCTACATGTGGCTCGGAGAAGAAGTCGGCAGAAGGCGTAACCAGCAACACTTCGGCACCTTCTTCATCTAGCGGCAGGCGTACTGCTGCGCCAGTGTCGGCCAGGATGTCTTCTTCCAATCCGGCCAGTGTGTCTTCCAGCGCAGGGCCAGGCAGCCCCAGGTTGTTGCCGATGCGGTGCAACTTGCCCATGATCTCGTTGGTGTACTTCTGTCCGATACCGACGGTATCCAGAATCTCGCGCCCTGCCATGGTGACTTCGGCGGTGTCGATACCATACGGGCAGTACACCGAACAGCGGCGGCACTCGGAGCATTGGTAATAATAGGTGTACCACTGGTCGAGCAAATCCTTGGTGAGGTCTTTAGCACCGACCAGGGAGGGGAAATATTTGCCGGCAAAAGTGAAGTGGCGGCGATAAACGCTACGCATCAGCTCCTGGCGCTGTACCGGCATATTGTTTGGATCACCGGTACCGAGGAAGTAATGGCATTTGTCGGTACATGCGCCGCAATGGACGCAGGTGTCCATGAATACGCGCAAGGAACGATATTTGTCCAGCAGATCGCCCATCTTGGCGATTGCTTTGTCGTGCCAATCTTCAACCAGTGCGCCAGGAAAACCGATTTGCTCCTGAATTGGCGCGGAAGCGGGGAAGGACCTAACGTGCGCTGTTGCGCCTTCCTTCACCTCTGGAGTTTCAATATTCCCGGTGAGCTTTGGTACATCAAATTGTGGAGCAGCCACTAATTTCTCCTGGTAACGATCAACTACCGCTTGCAGCGTTATTTATAATTGCTATTCCGATTTGCTACCGCTATTTGCATCAAAATGCGCAGCCCATGGAGCCACATAGCGACGGTCACGCGAATTGTCGATTTGGTTGCGAGTCGGGCTGAAGAAAAGGCCAGGCGCATGCAATAGTTTGCTGATCGGAAAAATTGCCATCAGTGTTGCAACCAAAGCCAAGTGAATCAGCAAAACCGGGTCTTCTGGCATGGGCTGAATATCGAAACGCATCAGACCCAGCATGAAAGTTTTGACTGCAATAATGTCCGTATGCGCGACAAATTTCATACCCAGCCCAGTCAAGCCGATAGCAATGAGCAGGGCGAGCATCAAGTGATCCGATGGGGTGGAAATGTATCGCACGCGATCAACCAGGAAGCGGCGCGCCCACAGTGCGGCCAGCCCGCCAACCATCGCAAAGGCGGCATACATACCGAACGGCTGGACGAGTGCGACCCAGAACCAGACAGGCTCGGTGAAATAACGCAAATGGCGCATGAGCACCAGCAACAACGAAAAATGGAAGGCCCAGCCGAAAATCCAAATCCACTTGTTGGACTTGAACAGGCTTTCAAACAAGACGACTTCGCGTCCCATTCGTAGCACTACACCCGAAGTGGTTGTTGGAGCGGGCGTAGTTGGAATCTTTAATGGCGCAGGCGTCGATGCATACTGACGAATCTTGTTCGCCACGCCCAAGACCAGCATAGCAGTTGCCGCATAAAACATCACTGCGTACAGCACGGTCAAAGAAGACATGAAATACCCTCCAGTAAAACTGCGTACATGCAGACTTACCTAGTCACAATGAAGACGGTGCGGTCGGCGCCGGCGCGAAGCGGTTTTCGCTCGACGTCCGACCGTTGGAAACAAATAAAGCTTAGATGCAACCAGTTGGCTTTGGCAGGCCGGCGATCTTGCAAGCCTGCTTGGCTGGACCGTATGGGAACAGTTCGTACAGGTATTTGCTGTTGCCCTTATCTGGTCCCAATTTCTTGCCGATTGCCTTGGTCAGAACGCGTACGGCTGGAGCAATCTGGTAGTCGTTGTAGTATTCGCGCAGGAAGTTGATCACTTCCCAGTGCTGGTCGGTCAACTCTACTTTTTCGTCGACGGCGAGGTGCTTGGCTGCTTCCTCGTCCCATTCGGCTAGATTTACCAGGTAACCTTCTTCGTCAGTCTCGTAGGTTTTGCCATTGATTTCGAAGCTGCTCATGTGAAACTCCTTCGTTAAATAAAGTGAAATTACAGCCAGGATTGTACGTTCTTGTTAGCAGCGACCAGATCAACAAAACCGTTGTAGTCAACTTGCTTGATGCCATCAATCACGGTGTCCTGCATACCGCGTGCTTCAAGATCGGGCCACAGTGCACTGACCGTTACGCCGTTCTTCATTGCCTGTTGGGCTAAAGCGGCCGCGGAGCTACCCTTGGTCACTGCATAGACACCGTCTTCGATCAAGAGGATAGTGCTGCCGGACTTAGCGTGATTGACGCAGCTGGTGAACGTACCCTTGTCCAGCGGCGATTTGTTTACGATATGTAACATTGACATTGATCCGCTCCTTAGAAACTCAGGACCACGTCCTGTTCGTCCATCATGTCGGCCATTTCTGCACGACTCATTACCTGTACGTCAACGATCAGGTCTTCTTCCGTCAGACCGCGCTCGTCCAGGGATTCTTTTTCGACATACAGCTTTTCGATGTCGTAGCCTTCCAGTGCGCGATAGGTCGGCGAGAAGTTTTTCACGTCGATTGCCTTGGTGGCCTGGCCCTTTTTCAGTTGATACACGCCATCGTCCAGGAACGCCAAGCTCACATCCTGATCAAACGCAGCGCTGATCAGTACAACTTCTAGGGACTCCAGAGCATAGATCGTGCCGTAGGGTGCCTTGCGGTTGACGAACATGAATTTTTTAATGGTGCCGGCCGAATCCTCATCCATTTCGATACCACCCGTAGCTTCAGTCATGTTTGTATTCCCCAATTAATCACCGAAAACGACCAGACGGTCGCTTTGGATGCCAGATTCAACAAGCTGCCCCAGTCCGGAAATGCGGAAGCCAGGCGACAGATTTGCATCTACGATGCCACGGCGCATGGCAGCCGCAACACACACGACCAGATCAACACCGTGGTCTTCGGCCAGTTTGCGCCAGCGATTGACGATATGACGGTCGTCCTGTGGCGGTTGAGTTAAGCTGCTCGCGTTGTAGACACCATCATGATAGAAAAAAACACGGTCTACTTTATGGCCTTTTTCTATCGCCGTTTTGGCGAATAGATAGGCACTATCGGAAGCCTGGTGATTATATGGCCCCTCGTTAATCATTATTCCAATTTTCATCCCTACTAACCCCAATTTCTAAATTAGTTACACGGCGGCCCTGCGGTGATTAGGTCATCGCAGGGCCGGTGGTAGCCAGAAGCCTAGAAGCGGATATGGGTAGACGCGTTCAATGTCCTACGCGAACCAATCCAGTCATCGATATGGAACTTGGTGAACGGCAGACCGGTTTTCTCAAAGAATTGAGGCCAGCCAATCCGGTCGATCCAGTCAGCCATACGCTCCCAAGGACGGGCATCGGCTTTGTAAGTGGCCAGGATTTTCTTGACCACGACAGCAACTTCTGGCCAACGCGGTATGTTATTGGGCAGGCCGGCAGCAACCAACTTGTGGAAGGTTGGCTTGGAACGGGCATTGGAGTTCTTGCCGCCAACCCAGATCGCGATCTTGGAGTGCTCGGGATCGTTGATCGCCATGGGTGGGCAAGGTGGGAAACAAGCACCGCAGCAAATGCATTTCTTCTCGTCAACTTCCAGCGAAGGCTTGCCGTTTACCAGAGCAGGGCGGATAGCTGCAACAGGGCAACGGGCCACAACGGAAGGACGCTCGCACACGTTGGCAACCAGGTCATGGTTGATCTTCGGAGGCTTGGTATGCTGCACGATGATGGCGATGTCTGCTTGGCCGCCACAGTTGATTTCGCAGCAGGAGGTGGAAAGTTTAACGCGGTTAGGCATTTCGCATTTGACGAACTCGTCGTAGAGTTCATCCATCAGCGCCTTCACCACACCAGAAGCATCAGTACCGGGAATATCGCAGTGCAGAAAGCCTTGGGTATGGGAAATCATGGATACCGAATTGGCAGTGCCGCCAATCGGGTAACCAGCGTCGTTCAGGGCTTTGATCAGTGGTTCAACCATGGACTCTTTACTGACCATGTATTCGATGTTGCTACGAGCGGTGAAACGCACGTGGCCTTCAGCGAATTTGTCGGCGATATCGCACAGTTGGCGGATAGTGTAAACGTCCATTTGACGCTGGGTACCGGCTTTGACGGTCCACACTTCCTCGCCGTTCTCGGCACGGTGATACAGAACACCGGGCTTCGGATGGGAGTGGAACGCCCACTTACCGTAGTTTTTCTTCATAACCGGATGCATGAAGGGCATTGGATCCGGTACGCCGCTTTCGATTGGTGCACGCATTTCAGCCATTGTTCTCTCCAATAATGGGCAATTCGATTCTTGAATGACAGTCGAGACGCATTAACATTAACTAGCGGCCTGTTTACGCTCTTCCCATTTTTCCACTTCCTCGTTCCAACCGTCGGTACGTACGTACGGATTGTTACGGGGTTCGCTGATCATGTTGGGATCGATCTCGAGGTCGAGACCTTCCAGGAAATTGACCAGACCGATACGCTCGATCATCTCACCGGTACGCTCATGCTCCAGCGCATTCTCAGCAAAGAAATCG
>JBBRTU010000031.1:0-31612 GCA_038244115.1 Burkholderiales bacterium | reverse complement strand
TTTCCGGAACCGGTCTCGCCGCACAGGATGACCACCTGATGGTTGGCAATGGCAGCCAGGATATCCTCACGCCGTTCCACTACCGGCAGCGCTTCCGGATAGACCGGCGTGGGGAGCTGGGCCAGGCGCTGGCTGGCGCGTTCAGCCGAACGGTCGATGTCCTGCTGCAACTGGCTGATGGCATCTGCCGTAGTGCTGTAGTCCAGTTTGTGCAGCCGTTGTTGCAGACGATGGCGGTCGGCAATCATGCAAGCAGAAAGGGATTTGGCAAGGGTGGTGAGGATTTCTACGGAAGGCACGAGAGCTGAGCGTGGCTGGAAAGTGACAGAATTATACACACGCCCGGAACCTGCCGGTGACCATCGTATTTCTTGATGGCGCTGGTGTTGGCTAGCTTCACCGCAAACCCTGCTTCCTGTTGTCCGTCAACCAGCCAGTACCAGTTGTAGGTGGATTCCACGACAACTGCTACCAACTCTTCTCCCACGGCAGTAGAAATCCAACTATCCTTGCCAGATCATTTAGCGGTCGCTTCTCCGCAATTATGTAATCCTCGTCATCCGTCACCGTGACAACGCTGTTGTTCGAGTGCAAATCAATTCCGCTATACTGCATATCGGCCTCCTGTTGGTTAAAGCAAGTTCGCAAACTCACTTTAATCCCACCGCCATCGGCGGTGGGTGGTCGGCTAGATGATTTTCAGGGTCGAAATTTTCTGCTAAGGTAGTCCGCGCGCCGTGCTCCAGCGTTGATCTTCCTAGTTAATAGAACCCCACAGCACTGGAATACTGGCAAAAAGCGCAAACGTAAAAAAACATAACCTCGCATGCCCGCACTCAAACTCATCCACGTATCCGCTGTTGTTATCAGCGGCATTTTCTTTTTTACGCGCGGCATCTGGATGCTTCTCGATTCACGCCAACTCCAGGCACGCTGGGTAAAAATATTGCCGCATGTGATCGACACCATCCTGCTTGCCAGCGCCCTTGCGCTGGCCTGGCAAATCCAGCAATACCCTTTCGTGCATGGTTGGCTCACCGTCAAGGTGGTCGGACTTCTCATCTATATCGTACTCGGCAGCATCGCGCTCAAACGCGGTAAAACCAAGACTGTGCGCGTTATCGCATGGCTCGCTTCACTCCTCGTCTTCGGCTATATCGTATGGGTAGCCGTCACGCACAACCCCATTCCCTTCCTGAACGCTTGATTTCGGTCAAGGCTATCTCGCCGGTCTGATAGCAGAATTAGTCCTTTCGATTGCTTGAAGCTATTAACTGGACATGATAATCTTTTTATCTTTTAAATCATCTGGCACTGCTTTCCATGGCCCTGTCTGAATATGTCCACACCTTCGGCCAACACATGCTTGAGCGCCATGGCGAGCGCGTCCACAAGATCGCGCTGGACGCCGGTTTTACCTGCCCTAACCGCGACGGCACCAAAGGCACCGGCGGCTGCACGTTCTGCAATAACGTTTCGTTCAGCCCGAACGGACTGACGCCGCCAACCATCGCCGCGCAGATCAACAAAGGGAAACAAGCGATTGGCCGCCGTACCCGTGCGCGCAAATTCCTCGCCTACTTCCAGGCGTATACCAACACCTATGCCGACGTGAATGCGCTGGCAGCTATGTACGAGGAAGCGCTGCGTGAGCCGGACATGCTGGGCTTATGTATCGGCACGCGGCCGGATTGTGTGCCGGATGCCGTGCTGGATCTGCTCCAGCATTACCAGCAGCGCGGCTTGATTGTCTGGCTGGAACTGGGCTTGCAATCGGCTTTCGATAGCACCTTGCAACGCGTTAATCGCGGCCACGGATTGAAGGAATACCGTGACACGCTACTGGCTGCGCGCGCACGCAACATTCCGGTATGTGCGCACCTCATCGTCGGTTTGCCGGGTGAAACCGAAGCGCACTGCCACACCACGTTGGACACCGTGCTCAATCTTGGCGTGGACGGGCTGAAGCTGCATCCCTTGCACGTGGTGAAAGGTACCCTGCTGGCCAATGAGTGGCGACGCGGCGAATACGCGCCGCTGGAAGTCGGGGAATACATCCGCATCGCCGCCAACCTGATCGAACGCACGCCGCAGGATGTTGTTTACCACCGTGTCACCGGCACCGCAGCGCGCGATATATTGCTGGCGCCGGCATGGTGTTCGCAAAAGTGGAACATCCTGAACGGTATCGAACATGAACTTGCCCAACGCGGCACACGGCAGGGCTCGTTGGCGGGGTCTGTTTTTTTTGAGGAGGAAACGCAGCATGCTGCGTGAAAAAAAGATGGAGCTGGTGTGCCCGGCGGGTAGCTTGCCGGCATTAAAGATTGCCGTGGATAACGGCGCTGATTGTGTCTACATGGGTTTTCGCGACAACACCAACGCGCGCAACTTTGCCGGTCTCAATTTCGATCTGGCCAATGCAAAAGAAGGCGTGCGCTACGCCCACGCGCGCGGCGCCAAGGTGTTGCTGGCGCTCAACACCTACCCGCAGTCCCATGGCTGGGAGAAGTGGCAGACCGCCATCGACAACGCGGCCAATCTTGGCATCGATGCAGTCATCCTGGCCGACCCGGGTTTAATGCAGTACGCACGCGACACCTATCCGAACTTACGCCTGCATCTTTCCGTACAGGGCTCTGCCACCAACTACGAAGCCATCAATTTCTATCACCAGCAGTTCGGCATACAGCGCGCGGTGTTGCCGCGCGTGCTGGCGCTGGCGCAAGTAGAACAACTGATGAAAAACACGCCGGTGGAAATCGAACTGTTCGGTTTCGGCGGCCTGTGCGTGATGGTGGAAGGGCGCTGCTCGCTATCCTCCTACGTCACCGGCGAATCGCCCAATACCTGCGGCGTGTGTTCGCCGGCCAAATCGGTGCGCTGGCAACAGACCGCTAGTGGTTTGGAATCACGCTTGAACGGGGTGCTGATCGACCGCTACGACGAACGCGAAAATGCGGGCTATCCCACGTTGTGCAAGGGGCGCTTCGAAGTCGCCGGCGAAACCTATTACGCTATCGAGGAACCCACCAGCCTGAACACGCTGGAGCTGTTGCCTGAGTTGATGACGATGGGCATTGCCGCAATCAAGATCGAAGGCCGCCAACGCAGTCCAGCCTACGTGGCGCAGGTAACCAAAGTGTGGCGCGAAGCCATCGACGAATGCACGCGCACGCCCGATCACTTCAACGTCAAACAAGCCTGGATGGCTGACCTGGGAAAATTGTCAGAGGGGCAACAAAGCACGCTTGGTGCTTACTACCGGCCATGGAAATAACTTAATTGGATGAGGTTCTTGTTAAACACGAAAGCCAAGCGGATTATTCACAATAACTGCCAGATAATTATCAATAATCCCTATGCCACAGATAATTGACCACCGCCGCATAATCAATGCAATCATTATTGCAATAGCGTCGTTCATTTTTTTGCTGACGGTTGAAGGCGTGTGGGAAGCCTATGAAGAGTACCTCGCCGTGCAGGAGATGGCGTACGCCAATGAAATGGCGGACGATATCATTACTGCGGGGGATACCGAGGCGCGGGAGCGTGGTGTTACGTCTAGCACCTTTGGTAACGGGGCACTTGCCGATGCGGCAACAGTGCGCAGGATTTCGGCACTGCGCGAAAAAGGCGATGCTGCGTGGAAACATGCGATGCTCACCGCTCGCCGGATTCGCAGTGGTCTTGATGCAGACAGCGAATTTGCCGAAGCAATCAAACAGGCCGAGCTGGAATATAGCGGTCTTCTGAAAGCCAGGCAGCGCGTGGATGCCTGCCTGGAAGGAAAGTCTTGCGGCTATTCCGCCGCAGAATGGTTTAAAGATATAACATATTTCATCAGCATGTCTTCACGTCTGCGCGAATCAGCCTTCCTGATGCTGGACACCCCAAGGCACGTGGTGCAGCTCAATATTTCCCTGAAACGCTGGGTGTGGTTGGCGAGCGAGCATGCCGGTCGCGAGCGTGCCACGCTGGTCTATTATATAAACCGCCGGGCAGTTGTTCCACCTGCGGTTCTGGATGAACTCAAAGCCAACCGGGGTGTGGTGGAGCGCAGTATTCAAGATATTCAGTTGGTCAATAGCCTGCGCAACACGGATCCGCGCATCAGGCAGGCAATTCATGAAATGGAAGCGCATTTCGTCACCCGCTTCGGCGCCCTGCGCCAGCAGGTGTACGCAGGGGCTGGTAAAGGGGAATACCCTGTCGATGGGGCGCAGTGGTTGCAAACTTCTACTGCGGCCATCGACTCCATTCTGGCCATCGCGACGGAGGTTACCCGGGTTACCGACAACTACGCCCGGCAAGCCAAGCAAGACAGCATCAATAATGTCCTCCGCCGTATTGCCTTGTTGGGGATCACCTTCGTATTGGTGCTATGGGGCATGGCCAAGGTGCGGCAGACCGCCAACGCGCTGTTCAAGCAGAAGGAGTTGGCCGAGGTCACGCTGCACTCCATTGGTGATGCTGTGATCACCACCAATGCGGCAGCCGAGGTGGAATACATTAACCCGATAGCTGAGGAGTTGACCGGCTGGAGCATGGAGGAAGCGTACGGCAAACCGCTTGCTGAGGTAATAGTGTTGATCAACGGGGTGACTCAGGAAGCAGAGCCAAACCCGGTGGAGAGATGCCTGCGTGAACGCCAGGTGGTGGGGCTGGCAGGTAATGTGGTACTCAAGGCGAAGGACGGTAAGGAATACATCATCGAGGATTCGGCGGCGCCGATCCTTGACCGGAAAGGCGATATCATCGGCGCCGTGATGGTGTTCTACGATGTAACACAAATGCGCCATACGCCACATTTATTGTCTTACCACGCCACCCACGATGCGTTGACTGGCCTGGTCAACCGGCGCGAGTTCGAGCGGCGCCTGGCTGAAATGCTGGTGCACGCGAAAACGCTCGGTCAGCAACATGCGCTTTGCTATATCGACCTGGATCAGTTCAAGGTAATCAACGATACCTGCGGCCATGCTGCGGGTGACAAACTGCTGCGCCAGTTGACCTATCTGATGCAGGAGAAAGCGCGCGATTCGGACACGCTGGCGCGCTTGGGGGGGGACGAATTCGGCATCCTGCTGGAGAACTGTCCGCTCGACCAGGCGCTGCGCATCGCCGACAGCATGCGTCAGGTGATCAAGGATTTCCGCTTTGCCTGGGAAGGGCATTCATTTGACTTGGGGGCGAGCGTAGGCCTGGTACCGATCAACGCCGACAGCGTCAGTCCGGCAGAGGTGCTTAGCGAAGCAGATGCTGCTTGCTATGCGGCCAAGGAGAAGGGGCGCAACCGGGTGCAGATTTTTCAGCCGGGCAATCTGGAACTGGCCAGGCGCCATGGCGAAATGCGGTGGGTGGCACGCCTCAAGGAGGCGCTTGAGCAGGATCGCTTCTGCCTTCACTTGCAGGTCATCGAGCCGCTCAACGGCACTGGTTCCAAGCATGGTGAGTTTCTGCTGCGCTTGACCGACGAGAATGGCGAACTGGTGCCGCCCATGGATTTCATCCCGGCGGCAGAACGCTATAACCTGATGCCGGCCATCGATGCCTGGGTGGTGCGCACCGGTTTGGAAAACATTGCGCGTTGTCTCAAGGAAAAGCCGGCGTTGCACGGGATGGTGTTCAACATCAACCTGTCAGGCGCCACGCTGGGTGAGGAGGGGCTGGAGGCTTCCATCCTGGAACAACTGGCACTGCATCAGGTGCCACCGCAATGCGTCTGCTTCGAGATCACTGAAACCGCAGCCGTGGCCAACCTGGAGCAGGCTGCCAAGCTGATCAAGGCACTCAAGACCGGGGGTTGCCGCTTTGCCCTGGATGATTTTGGCAGCGGTTTGTCCTCGTTTGCCTACCTCAAACAACTGCCGGTGGATTACCTGAAAATCGACGGTTCTTTTGTCCGGGTCATGCACACCGACCCGGTGGCCTACGCCATGGTGCAGGCGATCAATACCGTCGGCCATGTGATGGGCATCCAGACCATTGCCGAATAAGTGGAGAACGAGGAGATAATCGAGAAGCTGCGGGAACTGGACGTGGACTTCGCCCAAGGTTACGCAGTAGGGCGGCCACAGCCGATTACGCAGGTGATGGCTAACTGCTAGTTGCAGTGCTGCATTCTGCTTGGAACTTAAGAAACATGATGAGATTTTTGGTTTATGGGTACCTCTAGAAATTCACTTTTGCGGGATGAAGCGCAAGGAGCCGCGCAGTGAGCGACGAGACATATCGAATAGATAGGCGAGGAGCGAACGAGCACGCGACGCGGCGATTCGCCCGGAATATGGATTTATAGAGGTGTGCCATTAATACTATGAAACTTGCCCTCGGCCCCATCCTTTACTACTGGACACAGGAAACCGTTCAGAACTTCTACGACCAAATCGCGCTGTCGCCGGTTGACATCGTCTACCTTGGCGAAACCGTCTGTTCGCGCCGTCACTTGCTGCGCTTGCCTGACTGGTTGGAGCTGGCGCAGAGACTTGCCGATGCTGGCAAGGAAATCGTGCTCTCGACACAAACACTGATCGAGTCCGAATCCGATCTTAAAGTCCTGCGCAAAATCACCAGCAACAAAACCTTTCGCTTGGAAGCCAACGACATGGGCGCGGCACGCTTGCTCAGTGAACAGGGCATCCCGTTTGTGGCTGGCCCCACGCTGAATATTTACAACCCACGCACGCTGAATTTGTTGGCAGAATTAGGCGCTACCCGCTGGGTGATCCCGATGGAGATGTCGCGCGAAACGCTCGGCCCGCTGCAAGCTACACGGCCAGCTGGAATGGAAACGGAAGTGTTTGCCTATGGCCGCATGCCGTTGGCTTTTTCAGCGCGCTGCTTCACCGCGCGTCATTACAATTTGCCCAAGGACGACTGCCAGTTTCGCTGCATCGACCACGCCGACGGCCTCCCCTTGAAAACCCGTGAGGGCGAAGCCTTCCTGGTGCTGAATGGCATCCAGACCCAATCCGCCAAGGTGTATAACTTGCTCGGCGAATTACCAGGTTTGCAGGAAGCGGGCGTCGACATTCTGCGCGTCAGTCCGCAGGCCTTCCACACGCCACGCATTTTGCAATTATTCAGCGACTGCCTGGCAGGAAAAAACACGCCGCAACAGGCCTTGCAGCAAATGGCCAAGCTCATGCCGGAAGCCGCTTGCGACGGCTACTGGCACGGCAAACCCGGCCTGGAGCTAGTGTATGCCGAAAGCCTGGCGAGCTAGCATGCGCACCGTGCGCTGGCTGGATAGCGGCTTGCGGACTGGCTCGGAGAATCTGTCCATCGACCGCGCATGGCTGAGCTTGAATGCGCAAGACCAACGCCCCGATCTGCTGCGCTTCTATCGCTCCCATGCCTGCGCCAGCGTAGGCTGCCACCAAGCCATTGATCGGGAATTGCGCATAGACTACTGCGCCAAAAACAACATCGAAATGCTGCGCCGCATGACTGGCGGTGGTGCGCTCTACACCGACCCGCAGCAACTGGGTTTCAGCCTGATCCTGCACAATGCCACAGCTTATGAGGCCTCCCTGGAAGGCTGGCTCAAATATGCGTGTGAAGCGATCGCCCTGGCACTCAATCAATTCGGCCTGGATGCCAACTACAAATTTCCGAACGACGTAGAAATCGAAGGCAGAAAGATTGCCAGCGTATTCGCCACCTTCCAAGCTGGAACAGTGTTGCTGCATGGCGCCGTTCTGCTTGGGGTGGACGTGAAATCGATGCTGCAAGCCTTGCGCGTGCCGACCGAAAAAATTTCTGCCGATGGTCTTGCCGCCGCACGCGACAGGCTGGCCACTTTGTCCGAGTACGACGCAACTATCAGCGCGGACGCAATGCAGGCAGCGATCAGTGCCGCACTGGCAGCGACATTCGACTTTGATTTGGTGAACAGCGGTGTGGAAGAAATCGAGAAATTACCCTTGGCGGACATAGAACACAGCAACGCATTCCAGATTGACTGGCGCGATGCCAGCGATGAATTCCTGGAAGTGCTATGGAAAACCGCAGGTGGTTTACTGCGTTGCCATGCCGCTTTTGACAGCCATGGCGACAGGGTGCGCCGAATTGAATTTGCTGCCGATATGCACGCTGCTCAACCGCACTTGCTGCACGAACTGCAACAGGCGCTAACCGACCGGCCAGTCGCGCTTCTTGCTGTGGAAACAAAACAGTTTTTCATGCACTGCCATCTTGCAATACCAGGTATTAACGGACGGGACTTCGTCCATCTCATCGGACTGTTGCTGGATAAATTCAGCACATGCCATTCGCTTGGGATCACTACAGAACAGGCAAACACCCTGATGCTGCACAGCGCCGGGAAACTCAGCACAAGTGAAATTCTGCAATGTGCTTCCGTCATGCTGGTGCCCTACTGTGCCAAACCCGCGTGGTGCAAATGGCGCCACCAAGATGGCTGCAGCGAGTGCGGTTTGTGCGAAGTAGGTGATGCCTACCGCCTGGCGCGCGAACGCGGCATGCGCGTGACCACCGTGATGCGCTACGAACATCTGGTCGAGACATTGAATGAAATGAAAACCGATGGCGTCCCAGCCTATATTGGCATGTGTTGCAGCAACTTTTACATCAAGCGCCACCGCGCCTTTCAGGAAGCCGGCATGCCTGCGCTGCTGATGGATATCAGCGGCGCCAACTGTTATGAATTGCAGCAGGAAGACCAGGCGTATGCCGGTACTTTTCAGGCACTGGCAAAGCTTGATGCAGCATTATTGCAGCGTGTGATGCAATGCGTCCCAGGCATCCATTCTAAGGAGAATAAAAATGAAGCCGTTCGTATTGCCTAAACTTATTTCCAAAGCGCTGTCTATTTTGCCAAAGTACCCGCACTCGTTATTGTTCGCGCAAGCACTCAATTTGCACCTGGCAGAAACCCTGCGCTCGGAAGCCTTGTTTCCGCTGTACGACAAACTGATCAGCATCCGCGTCACCGATGCGAGCATCGTGTTTTTCTTTAGCTTGAGCGAGCGCGGCGTCACGCCACGGCGTCCCAGCCTGACAGCCGACCTGACGATTAGCGCGAGCGCCTACGATTTCATACAACGTGCCATGCGCAAGGAAGACCCGGACACGCTGTTCTTCAGCCGCCGCTTGTTGATGGAAGGTGATACGGAGTTGGGACTGCTGGTAAAAAACACGCTGGATGCGCTGGAACTGCCGCCACTGGATTTTCGCATGCTGATGCCGGGTCGAGTGATGGGAAAACTTAAAGGACGGCTGTTGCAGGGCTAGCTTTGATTAACCACGGGGGACACGGGGAGCACGGGGTAAAATCTAGGAAATAAAAATGCTCTTCAACCCCGTGTCCCCCATGCTCCCCATGGTTAAAAAATCTTTTACGTCTCCAGCCTCGGTTTGGAAGCCGCCGCCGATGTCACGATAAATGCATCCGAGTAGTACTCATTCTCAGGCAGACCGTGCGCGGTAAACGCGTGGTAGCCCAGCTCCACCATTTTTGGATTGCCGCAGGCGTACACCTGATAGCCGGAAAGATCAGGCAGGTCGGCCAGAATCGCTTCGTGCACCAGTCCGCTTCTGCCGTGCCAGTCATCCTCCGGCGCTGGTTCGGACAAGACCGGTATGAAAGTGAAATTGTCATGCTCCTTCGCCCACTGCTCGGGTAGTTCGCCCATGTACAGATCGCGCCGCGAACGGATGCCCCAATAGAGCGTCATTTTGCGTTGGATATCAACGTGGAAGGCGTGCTCCAGCATGGCCTTGATCGGGGCGAAGCCGCAACTGCTCGCCAGGAAAATAATCGGCTTGTCGCCCTCATCATGCAGGAAGAATGAACCGAGCGGGCCTTCGAAGTGCAGCGTGTCGCCAGGCTTCATTTCATTGAACACATGGCCGGTGTAACTGCCACCCGCTACATGGCGTATGTGCAACTGAAGCAGCGCATTGTCGTGCGGTGGGTTGGCAATGGAGAAGCTGCGGCGTTTGCCATCTGGCGGCAGGATGTTGATGTACTGCCCCGCAAGAAAACGCAAACGCTCTGCGCTTTCCAGTTGCAGATGCAGCACCATCACATCGTGCGCGGCCCGCTGCATTTTTTCCACGCGCGCATCCAGCTTGCGCACCGGAATGTCTTTCAGTTCGGCCACGTCCTGGCAGGCGATCTCCAGGTCGGTCAGTGGCGTGGCGCAGCAAAATAATACTTTTCCTTCGCGCCGTTCGGTTTCACTCAGCGCACTTTCCAGATAGGTGCCATAGTCCACCTTGCCTTTGATGAGCTGACCCTTGCACACGCCGCAAGCGCCGTCGCGGCATACATAAGGCATGGGAAGATTCTGCCGCAGTGCGGCTTCCAGCACCGTCTCGCCCGGTTGCGCGATGAAGCTGTGTTCGCACGGCGGCATCGACACAATCTTGAACTCCGTTGTCCCGGCGCGCTTCCCGAGCCACGGTAAAACCATGAGTACCAGCGTGGCACCCCACACCAGGAACCAGAGTTTGGCCGGCCCCCAGATATACAACAGCGGATAGTTGGCCAGGAAAAACCAGTCAAGGCCAAGCGCCGTCGGCACGCTATTGAGGTTGGCGATGCCGCCCTGACTGACAGCCGGTTTGACGAAAGCCAGGAGTAGCATGATGGCGATCAGGCTCACGGTAATATGTCTGGGCGGCATGATCTTGGCCTCCTGCACACGCTGGATGTGTACCCAGCTCAGGATGACCAGCACCAGCGGAATACCGATGTGCAGAAATGCCAGCAACGAAAAAAAGCGGTCGTTCACCGCGCCTTCGAACAGGAAATTGCGTACCAGCGGTGCGCTGAAAATTGGCAGCCAGTCCAGCCATTCGGTGGTGGCGATGGCAATGAATTGTGCCAGCTTGTCCCACACCAGCCAGTAGCCATTTATGCCAGACATATAAATCAGCCACAACAGCATTACCCCGCTGACCCAGGAAAACCAGCGAAAACCCCGATAGCGGTCATACACAAAATTGCGCGCAAGATGCAGCAGGGAAAACAGCACCATGCCGTCCGAAGCATAGCGGTGCAGGCTGCGCAGCACGCCGCCGAAGTACCACTGGGTATGGGTGAGGTATTCGACCGAAGCGTAAGCCCCGGTCACGCTGGTCGTATAGAAAGCATAGATATACAGGCCGCTGCCTACCACCACCCAGAGCATAAAGAAGGCAATGGCGCCGAGGTAGTACAGCGGATTCCAAGATTCGCCAAACAGCGCGTTGAAGCCGCTCTCGACCCGCATGAACATCCAGCGGCCAGCTTGTTGTATGAGTTTGAGCATGATTTTTCTGGAAGTAACTGGTTACACAATAGCAGAGCAGCGGGTGATTTGGCTTGATTTGGGTCAATCGATTGGTACAATAGTCCACATCGTCATCCTTGGTTTGCATCCGCATCATGCACGCTGTTCAGCGCACTCCTGACTTGCCGCAACCCATAGAATCAAAGCTTGCCTCCAGCCAAGCCATTCCGAAGCTTTTCCTGATCCTGTATGTTCCCCTGGCAATTGCCTTGACCAGCTTGGTGTATGGAATACTGAAGGCGGATGTGGACATTCAGCTCCAGGCACTCCGGGCACAAGAGGCCGGGGAAGTGAGGGTTGCCACCAGGATTTTGGGCCGTGATTTCGGCGACGTTGCCTCCGACTTGCTGTTTCTGTCCAAGACGCCCGCTCTCAAACTATTCATCGATAGCGGTAGCAAGGAAGAAAAACAACGGCTGGTTACCCATTTCCTGAATCTGGCACAGGAAAAGCGGACCTATGACCAGATACGTTATATCGACAACAACGGCATGGAGGCCATCCGAATCAATCTAGTGGGTGACAAGGCGCTCGTAGCTGCCGACACCGAATTGCAAAACAAGTCAGGGCGTTATTTTTTCCACGATGCGTTGCGCCTGTCTGCGGGCGAGGTCTATGTCTCGCCGCTGGATCTCAACATCGAGCATGGCCAGATCGAGTTTCCTCACAAGCCCATGTTGCGCTTCGGCACACCGGTCTTCGACAGTACGGGCAAGAAAAAGGGTGTGGTGTTTATTAATTACCTTGGCAAAGAATTGCTCGATGACTTTCGCCGCGCAACGAGCGAAAAACGGCATGCCATGCTGCTTAACCAGGACGGTTACTGGCTGAGCAGTCCTGACCCAGCCCAGGAATGGGGCTTTATGTTCGGGCAGGGCAACACCTTCGCCAAACTTTATCCCGTTGCATGGAAAGAAATCGCCCAACAGGAAAAAGGCGAACTCCTGACAGCTGCAGGCCTATTTACCTATGACACTGTTCATCCTCTGCTTGCCAGCCAGCACGCTTCCAAAGGGTCAATGCTTCCTTCTGGTATGACACTGCAACAGGCAAACTTCTGGAAAATCGTTTCTTTCGTTCCTGCCGCTGCGATGCCGTCTATTGCACTGGCCAGTTATCCACGCTCCTATGCCGTCTATGCGGCGAGTATGCTTTTGCTGGTGCCGCTATCCCTTTACTTGGCGATAACCATGGCAAGCCGCCGCCAATTGCGCGCAGCCATGTTTGAGAACGAGGCACGGCTGAGGGAGATCACCACTACCTTGGGTGAGGGCGTCTACGTGACCGACAGCGAGGGTTATATCACCTACGCCAATCCAGAAACAGAGCGCTTGCTGGGCTGGACACACGAAGAGTTGATTGGTCAGCATGGCCACAACCTGTTTCATTATCAAAAAACCGACGGCACGCTGATTCCGGCCAGCGACTGTGAAATTCTTCTGGTTACCCAGACGGGTCAAGCTTATCGGGGTGACGACCAAATATTCTGGCGCAAGGATGGTTCTCCCTTGCCGGTGAATATAAGTGCATCCCCTATTGTCCGGGATGGTATGACAATGGGTAGCGTAGTGGCCTTCAGCGATATCACTGAACGCAAACGAGCTGAAGATGCCATGCTCAATAGTGAAGCACAGTTGAAGGGCGCGCAAAGCTTGGCCCTCTTGGGCAGTTGGGAACTGGATCTGGTCAGCCAAGTGCTGGTTTGGTCGGATGAAATGTACCGTATTTTTGAGATCGTCCCCGCAGCCTTTGGCGCTTCCTACGAAGCCTTTCTCAACGCGATACACCCGGAAGACCGAGAGCGGGTGAATCGCGCTTATTCCGAATCGGTAAAAAACCACACACCCTACAGTACTGAACACCGCTTGCTGTTCCCTGATGGGCATATAAAATTCGTGCATGAACGCGGGGAAACTTACTACGGTGCTGAAGGACGCCCTATCCGCTCGATTGGAACAGCGCAGGACATTACCGAGCGCAAGCAGGCTGAAGAAGAACGCTTTCAGGCCGAAGTCATGTTCCATATGGTGTTCGATAATGTCGGCGATGCGATTTTTATCCACGGTATAAACGGCAATTTCTTGGAGGCGAATTTGGTCGCCAGCGAGCGTTTGGGATACACCCGTTACGAGCTATTGCGGCTTTCCCCGCCCGATATTAATACTTCGGGGCAGGAGGCTAAATTTGCGGAGCGTGACAAAGTGTTGCTGGCCCAGGGCAGAATCGTTTTCGAGACCGTCCATGTCACCAAGGATGGACAGAAGATTCCGGTGGAAGTCAGTGCGCGCCTGATTGATTTTTCAGGAAAACCGGCAATCCTCAGTGTTGCGCGCGACATCGCCGAACGCAAAGCAGCGGAAAAATTGCTGCGGCAAAGTGAAGAAACGGCGCGCGCCTTGCTCAACGCGACATCAGAATCGGCCATGCTGGTTGATGCGAACGGAATTATGCTGGCGATCAACGAAATCGGTGCAAAGAACTTGCGGAAACAACGCGAGGAAATTATCGGCCATGACTTTTTCGCGTTTTTGCCGCCCGCTCTGGCCAAGACACGCATGATGATCTTGCGTGAGGTAATCGAGTCAGGCCAGTCGCGCCATTTTCACGATGTGCGCGACGGCATCCATTTCGAAAGTGATTTCTTCCCTGTGCTCGACACGGAAGGGAAGGTCGGTCAGGTTGCCATCTACGCCGCCGATGTCACCGAGCAGATGCAGTTGCAGGCGGTCGATACCTTGTTCCACGAAATTGACCAGCAGGTTCTGCACGGCTTGCCGATTCAGGGTCTGATGCAGTTTGTATGCGACGAAGTGGTGCGGCTGCTTGACTACCCTCTGGCCTGGATCGGAAAAAAGGAAGCGGATGGTAGCGTATCGTTTTCCGCTTGGTCTGGTGTAGCCAGCGGGTATCAGGACGAGTTGGCGCGCATTGGCGTACGCTGGGACGAAACCCCACAAGGAAAGGGGCCGGTGGGCATGACCATCAAGACTGGGCATAAGCAAGTTTTCAATATTTCTGACCCCGGCTTCCACGCCTGGCGTGAGGCCTCCCAGCGCTTCAATCTGAATACTAGCATAGGCATCCCGCTGATTATTCGTGGTGAGATCTATGGCGCGTTTTCACTTTATTCCGAATACCCGCAGAGCTTTGACGACCTTACCACAATCCAGCGCATCGCCAGCATCGCCAGCCGCATCTGCGTGGCGCTGGAAACCGCCATAGATCAGGAGCAATTTCGCTTGCTCGGTACCGCACTGTCCACCGCAGGGAACGGCGTCTTCATCACTGACCGGCGCGGGTATATCCAGTGGATTAATGCTGCTTTCACCCGCCTTTCTGGCTTTACCGCCAAGGAAGCATTGGGCCGTACTCCGGCCATTCTCAAATCAGGCAAGCAGGATAGTGCTTATTACCAGCACCTGTGGAAAACCATCCTGCAGGGAAATATATGGAATAGCGAAACTGTGGAACAACACAAGGATGGCACGCTATTCAACGTGCAGCAGACTGTTACGCCGATTCGAGATGGGGAAGGCGAAATTTCACACTTCATTTCCATTCTGGAGGACATTACCGCGCAGAAGAAAACCGAAGCCAAAATCCAGCGTATGGCGCATTATGACGCGCTCACCGACCTTCCCAACCGTGCCCTGTTCTACGATCGGCTGCGCCAGGTTCTGGTGCATGCGAAGCGCGATCGTCACATGAGCGCGCTAATGTTCCTCGACCTGGATCGTTTCAAGACGGTAAACGATACCTTGGGCCACCATGTCGGTGATCTGCTGCTGCAAGAAGTGGCTGTGCGCCTCAAGGCCTGCGTGCGTGAAAGCGATACTGTGGCGCGCCTGGCTGGCGATGAATTCACTGTGCTATTGCCGCATGTGGAGAAGCATGAAGATGCCGCTGCGGTGGCGGAAAAAATTATTGCTGCCCTGGCCGAACCTTTCCTGCTTGATGGTCGCGAAGTGCACTCCGGCGGCAGTATGGGTATCGCAGTTTATCCGGAGGATGCGAGCGACGACGAAGCGTTGATCAAATGCGCTGACACGGCAATGTACATCGCCAAGAAAAAAGGTCGCGGCACGTTTTGTTTTTACCAGCAGACTGAAGCGTAAATCCAATAAACCTAAAAATGACGGTTAACTGATTTTTCTAGATTCATGGAAAAAATGGCTTGATCGCGAATTTAAAATCATCGCTCAAAGAACTCTTGCATCATAAAATCTTCAAGCCCTGCATTGTCCTCCGGGCGTGCTGAGAGGATAACCACACGTTGCAGGCGATAGGAATCCCAATTGAAGTTTCCGGTGTAATATCTTCGAATGATCTCGATCATCTTGCGAATGATTTCCCGCCTCAAATCACCGTTCAGTTCGACATCCACTTGATAAACTTCACGACGGCTGTTGCTGAACTCATTTTTCCAACCGCGAAACGAGAACATGGCTGTTCGACTATCCATGCTGAGAATTTGAAAAATACCGTTTGTTCCTTGCGGTTGTAGATTGTGTTTGAGATTGGCCATCCTGGCTTCAGCTTCCGATGGAGCAGCAGCGTTTTCGCGCGCGGCATTCTCCTCAGCTTGGCGCCTGCGCTCTCTGGTGGCGTTTATATATGACAGCATGTCTGTAGGAGGCGCGGCATTGGGGGGTGATGCGGGGGCTGGCGTTAACGGGATTGCAGGTTTGCTCGACGAGGGTTCCTGCGGCACGGTAATCGGCTTGCTGGATGTCGCCAGATGAACTGCTGCCGATGATTTGACTTTGGGTTTTTGTGCTAGCTTCGTCGGCGCGACGCTTTCGGCCTGGCGTGGCGTGGGTAGTGTTAGCCGCACTTCAATCGGCTGTTGCGAGGCACCGACAGAATTCGCTTCCCTGGGGCTTTGACTTAAAGCAAACAATGCCAATAAATGCACCAACAGGGATACGATGGCTGCAATAAATGTACTGCGGCGGATACGAATCTGTATGAACGAATCGCCTTGCGAGCGCGGATACCAGATAGGCGAATTAAGGTCGGGTTTGGTCGATTCCAAAAGGCTTCGATGTGCTAATGATGGCTTGCATTGAGGTTGATTTTACCCGCTTACCTATTTCAGCAATAGCTGTAATTGCGAATCAACGTCTCGCTCTGTCTCGAATGCAAACTATTCGGAGCACTATTCTAGGGCACCTCTAATGACTCGTCCCCGTTGAACGAGTCGTCTTGTTAAAAACATTGTACTTGCCCGACGGTTTGTTCATCGGGATACGCTTCACTTCCTTGAGCGTCTTGGCATCGTACACCACTAGCGCGCCGTCAATCTCCCATATACTCACCAAGGCATATTTGCCGTCGCGGGTGAATTCAACGTGGGCGGCAGTTTTGCCCGGCGAGGGGCAAAGCGTGTTGGCTACTTCCAGGGTTTTCTTGTCGATTAACTGCAGACAGTCACGCTTAGGGCTATTGAAAGCATCCACCCAGGCATAGGGCGTGAGTTCATGGCTGCGCAGGAAGAAACCCGGCCCGGCAGTTTTGATCTGCTTGATGGTTTTCCAGTTGTCCATGTCAATCACCGTCACTATGCCGTCCTTTAGATTCGGTGTAGCAAGCACCGTGTGGCCTTGGTATTCCCAGGTAATGCCGGAGCCGAGATGCGGCAAGCCAGGCAAATCGACCGAGGCAATTTTGCGCCGCACATTGAGGTTGACCACCTGCCCATTTTTGCCGTCGCGCGCGGCGCCGATCAAATTGTTATAGGACGGGTCAAAAAAGAAATCGTCCAGGTAATCGTCCAGCGCAATGCGGCGCGGCGCAAACGGGCCCTTCAGCGCCAGCCCTTCCATCATCTTGTAGTCGTGCACCATGCCGGGGTAAACCGGCGCGGCATTGTCGTCGTAGGACAGCTCCCATACTTCCGGAATATCTTTTAGCGCAGCGATGAAACTCTTGCGCGGCGCAGCGTCATACACCGCCGACACACGCGAGGTCTTGCCTTGTTCGTTCTGCACCTTGATTACTTTGATGAGCGACAGGTCGCGTGCGTCCAGTGCCACTAAAGTATGCGGCAGGTAGTTGCCCACCATGACGTAGCGGCCATCGCTGGATACCGCCAGATTGCGTGTGTTTATCCCGGCGCGGATTTCCGCTGTTACTTTTAAATTGTAGATATCGAATTTTGAAATCCAGCCGTCACGCGAAGCAAAATACACATAGCGCCCGTCATGCGAAAACTTTGGCCCGCCGTGTAAGGCAAAGCGCGTGGCGAAACGATAAATCGGCTCCAGCTTGTCGCCATCCAGAATGGTGGCGTGATGGTCGCCCGTTTCCACCACCACGAAAAGATTCTGTGGATCAGCCTGGAAAACCGGTTTATCCGGCAAGCTGCCGTAGCGGAAATTTTCGATGCGTGAAGCGCGTATTTCTGCATCGCCCCACACGGGTTCCTTGGCGGGCGGCGTGTAGATGTAATCGACCAGCGCCTGAATATCTTCCTTGCCGATCTTGTCGCCGAACCCCGCCATCTGCGTGGCCATACGGCCTTCGCTGATGGTTTTTACCGCTTCCGGCTTGCGCAGCCGTTCCAGATTTTCCGGCAGCAGTGCGGGGCCGGTCCCGCCTAAGCGTTCGAGGCCGTGACAGGAGGCGCAATGCTGGGTGAATAGCTTGGGTGCGTCGGCGGCGAAAGTAGATATTGGCAAGGCTAAAAGCAGCAAAGCTTGCACCACGGAGGGCACAGAGAACACGGAGTTAAAAGCAAATATTGTTGGTCTCATATCTTTGGGTTATATCTGGAATGGAGAGGGTGTTTTTACTCTGTGCGCTCTGTGGTTAAAGCTGTTAACACGCAGCCCGCGTAGCGCCATATATATTCAGCCTAAGAAAAATATTCTGCATCTATATCCCTGGCGTGATGCAACACCCGAACAATCAGCAGACCATCCTCTTTTGGCAAATAGAAAATGATATACGGCGTACGAGTCGGAAAACTCCGTAGCCCACTTGCTAGTTCTGGGCGCGACCGGCCCATCTCGGGTTGATTAGCTAATAGCGCGACCGTTTCCTGAATAATGTCCAAGGACTTGTCCGCCGCAACTAAATTTTCCTCCGCTATAGTCAACCAGAGTTCCAGAAGATCGGCCTCCGCTAAACTGGTAAAGCGAATGCGTGACATCAGGCAGCAGACTTGCGTTTTTTTAGTAACTGACGTCCTTGCTGTTTTAGGCTGACAAAATCAATTTCTTTTACGCGCCCATTTTTTGCATCGTTCAATCCAGCGGCAATATCCTGGCGCAAGCTATCGAGCTTCGCCGTTTTGACCTGCTCGTATGCTTCG
Organism: Burkholderiales bacterium; assembly: GCA_038244115.1. Classification (GTDB taxonomy): domain Bacteria; phylum Pseudomonadota; class Gammaproteobacteria; order Burkholderiales; family JBBRTU01; genus JBBRTU01. The sequence continues at coordinate 12,994 of JBBRTU010000031.1, read as the reverse complement.
AACAATCTCAGCGCCTCACGGATTACCTCGCTTGCAGAACCGTACATACCAGATTCAACACGCTGACGAACACGTGCTTCCAACTCGGGGGGTAGAGATACATTCATAGACATGTCTATTCTCCTGAACAAGTATGGGTTTTAGTATGGCAGTTTATGCCATAAATTGCCATCGCTACCAGTTTACTGCCTAGGCCGTTACCGCCCCACCTTGCGCACTGGAATATACGGCGTAGTCTTCAATCGTTCGTGCGATTCGGTCACGCCGATTTCTTCGTCATCCAGATAGCATGCTGGATCTTCCGCCCATGGGTCGCCGGTCAGTTGGTAAGCGCGCACGCGTGTGTTACCGCCGCAGATATCGAAGTATTGGCATTCGCCGCAGCGTCCTTTGATGCTGCGCGGGCTGGCTTTGAGGCCAGCCATGATCGGGTCGGAAGTGTCCGGCCAGATTTCCGAGAAGGGCCGCTCGCGCACGTTGCCCAAGTTGTAGTTCCACCAAAAAGTGTCGGGGTGCACATTGCCCAGATTGTCGATATTGGAAATATTCACACCCGATGAGTTGCCACCCCATTGTGCGAGTTTGGCGCGCATGTGCGCTTCCATCTCGGGGAAATGTTTGCGCACCCAGAACAGCAGATATACGCCGTCTGCGTCGTTGTTGCCGGTAACGAATTCTCTGTGCAGGCCGCGTTGCTGGTAATCCCAGCAGGTATCGAACAACAGATCCATACCGCGCCGGGCGGTTTCCAGCACCACGTCGTCCTTGCGATTCTTGTTGCCGCGCCCGGCGTAGTTGAGGTGGGACAGGTAAAATTTATCGAGCCCTTCGTCTTCCATCAATTGCAACAGTTGCGGCAATTCGTGCGCGTTGTCCTGCGTCATGGTGAAGCGAATACCGACCTTGATGCCGCGCGCGTGACACAGGCGGATGCCGTGCATGGATAGGTCGAATGCACCCTGCATGCGGCGGAATGAATCGTGGGTTTGTTTGATGCCATCCAGGCTGACACCCACGTAATCGAAACCGACGGCGGCAATCTTGTCGATGTTGGATTCGTCGATTAGCGTGCCGTTGCTGGACAAGCCAACATAGAAACCCATTGTCTTGGCACGCTGGGCGATGTCGAAAATGTCCGGGCGCAGTAGCGGTTCACCACCGGATAGAATCAGTACCGGCACGTGAAAGCGCTTGAGATCGTCCATCACCGTGAAGATTTCTTCGGTGGATAGTTCGCCGGGGAAATCCTTGTCGGCGGAAATGGAGTAGCAATGCTTGCAGGTCAGATTGCAACGACGGATCAGGTTCCAGATCACCACTGGTCCGGGCGGGTTGCGCTTCGGGCCGATAGGTGTGGGGTTGGACAATTCCTGCATGTATTGGGAAATTCTGAACATAATTTTTAGCCTGTTATGCGCAAACCAGTTTTCTTCAGAATGCGGGTGCTGTAAAGGATTTCATGACCACGGCAAGCATCGCCGAGCAACGCGGCAATACGTGCAACTTGTTCTTGCGCTTCGTCACGGTCATGTCCATGCACCATGGCAAACAAGTTATATGGCCAGTCCGGCAAGTGGCGTGGACGACGATAGCAATGGCTGACAAATTCCAGTTCACCCACACGCCGCCCCAATTCGTCGATGCGTTCGTCCGCGATATCCCACACCGTCATGCCATTGGCTTTGTAGCCCAGCGCATAGTGATTCGGCACGGCGGCAATGCGCCGAATTACGCCGCTATCCAGCATGCGCTGCATGCGTGCCATCACTTCCTCGGGGGGGATTCCCACCTGTGCCGCCATCGCATGATACGGGCGTGATATCAGCGGCAATCCGCCTTGGCTGGCTAGAATTATTTTGCGGTCGATGGCGTCGATGGACGGTAGTTCTGATAGCGTATTCATTCAATAAAACCTTGCTCAACCACGGGGCACACGGGGGGCACGGGGAAAATCACTTCAAGCTTACCCCGTGACCCCCGTGGTGAGAAGCCGTATTTCACACCCGCAACTTCAGTTCAACAAAATACTCATCCAGCTTCGGCATGTTGTATACGCGGCATCCCGTTTCCTGCTCGATTTTTTCAATTGCAAGGCGTTGTCCGTCAGCCGTTTCCGTAGCCAGCACAAACCACATATTGAGCGGGTGCTCGCGTTCATAATTGTGTGCCACCTCCGGCAGAGCATTGACCTGCTCTGCCACCCGTTCGAAATCTTGTGCCGGCACTTTCATGGCGGCAAGCGTCAATGCGCCGCCCAGCCGTTCGGCGTGGTACATCGGGCCGAAGCGGGTCAGCGTCCGTGCATCCAGCAAGTGCTGCACGCGCGCGATCAGTTCATCCTCACCGAGGTCAAGCTCAGCCGCCACCTCGGAAAATGGCTGTGCACTGATCGGGAAACCATCTTGCAAACGATTGATGATGGCGCGATCGATGCTGTCCACTACGCTGCTGCCCTGGCAATGACGTATTGTGCGCCCTGTTGTTTGAAACGGCGTTTACTGAACAGGATATCGTAGTCGTAGTCCGTCAGGCCGCAGTCGCAGCGCAATTTCTCAATCAATTCACATACCTTGTCCCGGTCTCGGCCGTGGATCATGCAAAACATGTTATAGCGCCATTCAGGCAAGCGACGCGGGCGGCGGTAGCACAGGGTCACGCCCTCGGCTTCGCCCACGCATTTACCGAATTGTTCCACAAGCTCATCGGGAATATCCCACACCACCATGGCGTTGGCGCGGAAGCCTAATTCGTGGTGGCGCACCACCACCCCGAAACGCTTGATGATACCGGCTTCGATCATGCCGCATAGATGGCTCAGAACGGCTTCCTCTTCCATGCCCGCCGTTTTGCCTACTGTCGCATAGGGATGGGATACAAGGGGCAGGCCGCTTTGTATGGAGGCAATGAGCGCACGGTCTTGCTGAGAAAGTACCGCTGGTTTGTGCGACATTTTTGCTGAGCAAGCACTGTGCTGTGGCACCTTGGCGCCATCGTCTGTCAAACTAAAGCCCAGGTCGATGTGGTAATCCTCCAGCATGGGCAGATACAACGCCCGACAGCCGATTTCCAGTTCCAGTTCACGCAGCACCTGCATAACGCGCGGCTCACTTTCCGCCGTCACCACGAACCATAGATTGTAGGCGTGCTCGCGTTCGTAGTTATGATTGACCTCGGGGCGCAGATTAACTATCTGGGCAACCTCTTCCAGCCGATGCTGCGGCACCGACATGGCAGCCAGCGCGCTGTGTCCGATGCGGTGTGGCCGGAACACCGCGCCAACTCGGCTTACTGCACCCTCTGTGCGAAGCTTGCGCAGCGTATCCAGCACTGCTTCCTCGCTCACCCCCAAGGCATTGGCAATGGTCGAGAAGGGCGCGGGCACCAGCGGAAATCCGCGCTGATAATCGTTGAGCAAGCTCAATTCGAGTTCCTGCATCACATACCTGTCCGGTGTGCACGTGGTGTAAAAAATATTCCGCTGGGATTATCCGCTTTGACTTCGCCCACTTTTTCGAAAGTTTCCGAGTCGTAAATGTCGATACGATTTTCATCGCGCACCGATATCCATACTTGTTCACCACGTGGGGTAAATTCGATATGTAGTACCCCTTTACCGGGTTTCAGTGTTTTGATGATCTTGCGGCTCGGCACGTCGATTACCTGCACTGTGTCGTTATAAGGGGTGGCGAAATTGACCCATACTTGGCGGTTATCCGGCCTGGCCACTACGAATACCGGCTGGCCATGCACCGCAATGCGGCCACTTTCCTTCCAGGAATTTTGATCTATCACCAGCACTTCAAAACGCCCCACCGCAGGCACCAGCAGCTCGTTGCCCGTCGCGGCCCATCCTTCCAGATGGGGCATTTTGAATACCGGCAACTTCTCTTCGCCTTTGCCGTAATGCGGCAGGATGCGTTTCACCCCGGCAGACAGATTCCACATATCAAGCAGCGCCAAACCGTCCTCACCGAACAGACCAGCGATGTAATAGCGGCCATCGGCAGTGATCACGCCGTCATAGGGTTCCTTGCCGATATTGGGATATTTGGTTACGACAGGCTTAGCAGGATCACGTACGTCGGCCACCCAGATTTCACCTGCATCATATAGGCTGAACACAAAGCGCTGAGCCGGTGCATCGACCAGACCGACCACTTTGGAAGGCTTGCCGTTTGCACCTATTGCAGGAATATCCGCGACCAGATCAAGCGTGGCGGCATTAAAAATTTTCACGCCGCCGGGCACGTAGTTGGCCACCGCAATCAGCCGCCCATCTTGCGAGATGGCTCCGCCGATGCTGTTGCCGGATTGCATAACACGCTTCACTAACGCGTTCTGCAACAAATCGAGCTTAGTGAGACCGCCGTCACGCCCGAACACATAGGCGTAGCGTTCGTCGCGAGAATAATTGACTGAAGCGTGGGAGAGGTCACCGAGGCCACTAATTTGGCCAAGGCTTGAATGATGCGTGGTATCCAGTACCTGGACGCTGCCTGTGGCGCGTTCGATCACCACACCGAGATCGCCGGTGCCGCGTAACGGCAAGGAAGTGCAGCCTTGCAAAGCTAGAAATGCCAACAGAAATAATTTTTTTCTACCGAACATCGGGGAACCCTTGCAAGAGATTTTCAACAATCCAGGCAGCCTCGGCTTCCGTCATGAATGTATTCCAAGGTGGCATGGGCGTACCCGGCCGCCCGAACAAGATCGTGGTAACCAGGCTTTTTGCTGGCTTGCCTTTAAGTGCCTGCGGCGTTAGGGGCAACCCCAGTCCGCCCGTTAATCTGATGCCGTGGCAAGAACCACAATCATTGCGAACCAGCTTGATCAACTCAGTCTGGCGCACAGAACTTAGGTATGTACCTGCGCCAAACGCTGCACCTGAAATCGAAAAAAACACGCCCAGGGAAAGGACGAAACCAACATAGCCTAATTTGCGGAGAGCCGCTGAAACGGAAGCCGTTATTGCGGCTCCCGTTTCACGCGTTGTTACATTTTTTGCACTTAGCCCGAGCAAAGACAACACCCGGCCTCAGCGTGCCAATACCCACTCTACAAGGGTCTTGATATCCGCATCACTGACCTTGGGGCCATTGGCGGGCATCGGAATAGGGCCCCACACTCCGGCGCCGCCTTCCTTGACCTTCTTGATGAGCATAGCTTCCGCATTTTTGTCACCCTTGTACTTCTTGGCTACATCCTGATACGCAGGGCCAACAAGTTTTTTATCGACAGTGTGACACGCCATGCAGTTGCTATTTTTCGCCAGCTCCAGACCCTTTGCCATATCTACCCCTGCACTGGCAGGCTGCATGATTCCTAGCCATGCACTGGCAACAATTAATGCAATTTTTATTTTCATCATTTTATTTATCCTTATCGTTTTTAATAAATATCATATGTCGTGTTATAGACGTTGAACTTGCCGGTCGGCGTAATCAGGGCCGGATCTTTGATGACCGCTTTCAGCTTGCGGGTCTTGTCATCCACCACCACGATTGCGGATTCCTTGTCCTTGGCGCTCCACACCGAGAACCACACCTCATCGCCAGCAGCGTTGTACTCAGGCTGAACGATGCGCTTGGCACCTTCGCCCAGACCGGCCCACTCGGCGATCGGCAGCACCTGGAAGCCTTTTTCCAGATGGCTGATGTCAAACACCGCAACTGACTGGCTTAGTTTGGCATCCGGGTTGAGTGGTGTATCCACCCACAGGTTTTTGGACTTCGGATGTGTTTTGATGAACAGCGAACCACCACCCTGACCTGTTATCGTGCGCACTACCTTCCAGGCATTAGCTTTGTGCTTCACGGGGTCAGTGCCAATCAGGGAGATGGAGTCGTCACCCAGGTGGCTAGTCGCCCAGACGGGACCGAACTTAGGATCAATAAAGTTGGCGCCACGACCGGGGTGCGGTGTTTTTCCCACATCAATCAGCGCGGCCAGTTTGTCATCCTTGGTATCCACCACCGCGATCTTGTTGGAAGCGTTGGCCGCCACCAGGAAGTAGCGTCCGGTCGAATCGAATCCGCCGTCATGCAGGAAGCGAGCAGCATCAATCGTCGTGGTCTTGAAGTTTTTCAGGTCGGAGTAATCCACCATCATGATCTTGCCGGTTTCTTTGGCATTGATCACAAACTCCGGATGAAAGCGTGATGCCACGATAGAGGCCACGCGTGGCTCAGGGTGATACTCTTGCGGATCCACCGTGGTACCGCGGGTGCCGACGATTTTCTTCGGCTTTAGCGTATCGCCGTCCATGATCACGTACTGTGGCGGCCAGTAAGTACCAGCGACCGCCAGCTTGTCTTCGTACCCCTTGAACTTGGAGGTCTCGACGGAACGTGCCTCCAGACCTACTTTGATCTCCGCCACGGTTTCAGGTTTTTCCATCCATAGGTCGATCAAATTAATTCTTGCGTCGCGCCCGATCACATACAGATAGCGGCCGGAGGCAGACATGCGGGAAATATGCACTGCATAACCGGTCTTGATGATGCTGATGATTTTCTTGCTGTCACCATCGATCAGCGCAATCTTTCCTGCATCGCGCAGCGTCACCGAAAATACATTCTTCAAGTTGAGCTTGTTCATCTGCTTGGTGGGACGCTTATCCGGCGCCACCAATACCTTCCAGCTAGCTTCCATTTCCTTCATGCCAAATTCGGGTGGGGTGGGCGGCTCTTGCTGAACGTAGCGCGCCATGATGTCCACTTCTTTTTCGGTTAGTTCGCCGGAAGTACCCCAGTTCGGCATGCCAGCAGGCGAACCGTAGTTGATGAACACTTTCAGATAATCGGTACCACGCGCCAAGGTGATATCCGGGGTCAGCGGCTTGCCGGTCGCGCCTTTACGCAACACACCGTGACAACCGGCGCAACGCTGGAAAAAAATCTCTTTGCCGCGCGTAAATTCTGCCTCACTCATGGGAGGAGCTTTGGGGTTGATGTTCTGGTGCATGGGTTCTGACCCGAGTGGCGAACCCCCACCCTGTTCGTAGGCCTGCTCTGACTTGTTAATTTCATGCCCCGCTGTATCGGCAGCAAACGCGTTGCTTATCGCCAATGGTAGTGCCGCAAGCATTAGCCACCTAGTTGCAAAATCAAATCTACCGAGATTTTTCATATTGATACTCCTATCACTTTAAAATGGTGGAAGATGTACTTCAAAAATTGACTGCAAAAACGTTTTCAGGCGTGATGTTAAGAGGCTACAAGGTTGGTCAGAAACATCAATTGATTCACATCAAGGAATTCACTTTTTTTACTTATCGGATAACAATAGTTCATCCGTCATGAAAAAGCCAGTTGTATGCTGGCTTTTTCATGAAAGTATTGCTACTTCACTGCACGGGCGCGCACCACCTGGTAGGCGCGGCCAAGGTAAGCGAACGGCGCGCTCCATACATGCACCAAGCGGGTAAAGGGGAAGAACAGGAATACCGACATCCCCAGGAACAGGTGAAATTTATACACCGCGTCCACATTACGCACCAGCTCGGCATCGGGATGCAGATAGACGATACTTTGTACCCACTCCGCCAAAGCAACCATCACTTGCGGATTGCTGTGCCCGGCATGGCCAATGGACACGGGGATTGTAGACAGCCCCAGAAATGCCGTGAACGCCAGCCAGCCGAGGATGTTGATATCCATCCAGCGAGAGGCAGCGCGCACGCGCGTATTGAACATGCGGCGCAGCCACAGGATTGCAGCGCCGAGCAGGCACATGGCGCCGAAAGCACTGCCGGCCAAAATCGCTACCCACTGGTGTGTCATGTCAGAAACACCTACAGTCAGGAACAATATATGCGGCGTCAGCAAGCCGACCAGATGACCACCGAACAAACCAATAATGCCGACATGAAAAATGTTGCTGGCAAAGTGCATGTAGCGCTTCGACAGTAACTGGCTGGAATCGCTTTTCCAGGTGTACTGCTCGTGGTCGAAGCGAATCCAGCTACCAAGCAGAAAAACCACCGTTGCGATGTACGGGTATACCCCGAAGAAAAATTTATGCAGATCCATGACTAACCTCCTGTTACGAGTTTCTAGTTACGCGTTTCGAGTTCTGGGTTTTGTCGTTGACACGCAACGCGTAACCCGTAACCCGCAACCCGCAACCCGCAACCCGCAACCCGCAACCCGCAACCCGCAACCCGTAACTGGCCACTTAGGCCGCCATGCGGCCCAACTGCCCGCGTTGTTCAATCACCCGAATTAACGGTGCATAGGGGCTGGCCGATTTTTCCAGATTGGCGGCAAGCTGCGTGAGTACCTTGATCGTCTGGTTCATGAATACCTGTGCCTCGGTTTCTTCCAGGGTGGAAGAAAATTCCAGCAGCAGCGGCAGGTAGTCGGGCAGCTCGCGCTCGTCGGCCTGAACCAAACTCCTTGAAGTATTCAGTCAGGTCGATCAGTGCCGGGCCGCGTCCCCGATCATCGCCGAACAAATGGTGCGTCAGGTGCAGACTATGTTCCGGCGTAAGGTCAGAATTTTTGCACGTAGCCTGCCTGCAATTCGGTCAGATCAGTTGCATCCAGCCATTGCAGGAACTTCTCCATTACCGCACGCTCGGCACTGTCCACCGTTTTATTTTCAGTCAGTGCTGCCTGAATCTCTGGCAGTGCCTTCTTGAGTTCTGCGGAAGGATATTCAAGTAGCACAGTAAGCAGTTTGTAAACCAGCATGTTATTCTCCATTTTTCTTTTAGCGATTATCGGCGGACGGTGCCGAGTGCGAATCAACGGACTCTTTGCGCCGTTCCGGGAACAGCGAGCTTGCGCTGATACCGGGCGACGAATTATTGCCGAAGGTAAAGCCGTTCTGACCCTGATAGCTGTAGAAATCTTCCAGGCTGACTTCGGCGTGATCGGTGGGAATGACGAAACGGTCTTCGTAATTGGCGATGGCCAGATAGCGGTACATTTCTTTCGCCGTATCTTCCGTCATGCCGGCAGCATAGAGCGCACGTAAATCAGCTACACCATCCACATGCACCGAACGCTGGTAGCTGCGCATGGCAATCAAACGATTCAACGCGGAGCGGATCGGTGCTTCTTTTCCGGCGGTGAGCAAGTTGGCCAAATACTTGACCGGCAAGCGCATGGTGTCAGCTTGTGGAATCGCGCCATCCGGGCCGGTGGGCAGGTTGCCTTGGTCGATTTGCGATTGCACCGGCGAGAGCGGCGGCACGTACCATACCATCGGCAGTGTGCGGAACTCGGGGTGCATGGGAAAGCGATCTTCCATTCAACGGCCATTTTGTAGATCGGTGATTTTTGCGCGGCAATAATCCAGCCTTCTGGAATGCCATCCTTACTAGCCATGGCTTCGATTTTGTCGGCGTCATACAGCATGATGCCGTTGTAGCGGATGCGGCCTACGCAAGATTCGGAACATACCGTCGGCATGCCGGACTCGACGCGGGGGTAACACCCGATACACTTCTCGGCCTTGCCGGATTCCCAGTTGTAATACACTTTTTTGTACGGGCAGGAGCTGATGCACATGCGCCAGCCTCGGCATTTGTCCTGGTCTACCAGCACAATGCCGTTCTCTTCCCGCTTGTACATCGAACCGGACGGACAAGCCGCCACGCAAGCCAGATTCAGACAATGGTTGCAAATGCGTGGCAGATACATGTGAAAAGTGTTCTCGAATTGCGCGTAAACTTCCTTGTCGATGTCTTCCATGTTTTTGTCGATGCTGCGCTTGGAAAACTCACCTGCCAGATCGTCTTCCCAGTTTGGGCCCCAGGTGATTTTCTCCATGCGCTCGCCGGTAATTTGCGAACGCGGACGCGTGGTTGGTGCGGCTTCCGACAATGGCGCATTTTGCAAATGCGCATAATCGAAAGTGAATGGCTCGTAGTAATCGTCGATCTCGGGCATGTCCGGGTTGGCGAATATATTCAGCAGGCGATCTAGCTTGCTGCCGGATTTCAATCGCAGCTTGACGTTTTTCATCTCCCAGCCGCCGCGCCAGATTTCCTGGTTTTCCCACTGCTTTGGATAGCCGATGCCGGGCTTGGATTCAACGTTGTTGAACCAAGCGTATTCCACGCCCATTCTATTGCTCCATGACCATCTCCTCGTGCAAAGCAGAGTGAACCTTTTCCAATGGTTCCAAGAATAGGCCGTGGAAGTGCTGTGGCCCATTCGTCTAACGAGTGGTCGACTGGATGCAGTTGGTGGATGGATCGATTAGCTGGAAAGGGGAGTCATGAGTGTTCTCTTGGGCAAAGTGACTAGTTCTTTTGGATAGGTAGCCATGTTCGCCACGAAGTTGGCGATGGCCGACATTTTTCGTTTATTATTAGCTTTGAAACTCCATGATGTTTCTTGAGAAAGTTGCTTACATCTGTACTAAAACTATACTTTAAGCTCGCAACCTACCCAGTAAGGCCGACCAAATATTTTTGGAGACTGACGTGCAAACCGTATTTATGACCGAACAGGAAATTGACCGCCTGGAAGACCTGCTGGCTTCCGATACATTTAAGGGAGAGTCAATGACGCTGGATACGCTGCAAGGTTTCCTGTGCGCGATAACGAGTGCGCCTGAGACGATTCCCCAGGCGGTGTGGTTACCCGAGGTGCTGGGGGAATCGCCACACTACGCTTCCCCGCAAGAGGAAATGGAAACCATGGATTTGCTGCTTAAGTTTTACTCCAGCATTAGCAGTGCGCTGGCTAACGGCGACGACTTCGATCTGATTTTGTACAGTCTGGAAGACAACCCCGATGAACTGGATTACACCGCGTGGTGTGACGGCTACATCTATGCTTCGCAATTAGGCGAGGTCAACTGGTTTAAGGCAGCGGGCGAGTTCACCGAGGATCTCGGCGAAAAGATGGAAGCATTTTTTCTCCTGAATGGCTTGCTCAAGGAAGACGCGCTCAAGCACAAGCAACCTTGGCTCACAGCGAAAGAGGAAAAAAGGGCACTGGAAAAAGCGCAGGAAGACTTGCCGACCATCATCGGCGACATTTATCGCTTCTGGAAAACACGGCAAGCCAGCGCCAATCCGATGCGCCTGGAGTCAGACAAAATCGGAAGAAACGATCCGTGTCCCTGCGGCAGCGGAAAGAAGTACAAGCAATGCTGCGGGCAGGAGCCGACGCTCCATTGATTGTAAATTGGCGGTTAGCTGCCCTTTCGAAAGATCAAGCCACAGCGTAAGAAAATCACTCCGGCGCAGATTCCACTACTTCGCCCGGTGTTGGGGTTGTCTCTCCCTCCGGCGGCACTTCGCCTTTGAGCGCATTCTTTTTCTGCATTTTCTCTTCTTTCTTTTTCTTCTTGGCTATATCTTTCTGACGCTTTTCATATTGGTAATTAGGTTGTGCCAATTTGTCGTCCTATATTGTAGGTACCCGGTTAAGAAAAGCCATTCCTGCAACTACCTGCACAGGTCGTCGATTCATGGCTAAGTCACATTATATGTGGTTGGGGGATACTAAAACACCCACAAGTGTTTTTTTTGGCAACTGTGCTGCCGTTACGCCGCTGAATCGCTTCTGTGCAGCACACTTCTAAGGATACGCGCTAGCTGATGGAAAGTAGAGCAGAGAAAACCCTGTTGTGGCTACTAGACGAAAAAAGGCTGCATTTCTGCACCAACCACCAAAAATCACACGCCGTTCGGGTTGCGCTGATGCTCTCCTAGGAAGAGACTTTATTGATCACTAGCCAATGGCTGGTTGGGCGGGTAAAACCATTCAGCGTTGAAAGTGTGGGGGATATGGACTGAAGCGGCCAGAGATCCAATGCGCTTGCGCGCTGTGGAGGCCAAGTATGTGCAGGCCAATCGCTTTATGTGCGGTAACGTACAGAATAACCAAGCATAACAGTTCATCATGGAAAGTTCGCGGTGCACAAGGCCTTGTATGTTTCTTGCGTTCCGGTTTTTGAATCTACGTTCTATATTAGGAGATCCATCATGATTCAAAGAATTTTCGTGCTGCTGCTCGCGACACTATTCCTGGCTGGCACTGCTGTGACACTTACCGGCTGCAACACAGTTGAAGGCGCGGGCAAAGATATTCAGCAGGGCGGTAAAGCAATCAAAGATGAGGCGAATGAGCACAAGAACTAAACCTAACTGATGTGCTGATATTCAGGGAACCTTAACCAAGCTTCATTTCGCATGAGGGTGGGGGCGGCCTGTCTGTCGCCCCAGGCACTCCCAGCCTGGCTGCCAAGCAGGCGAAACGAGACCGCGCGGTTCAAACCGCAGGGCGGGCAGGACGGCCAACGCGCTTGCAGCAACGCCACCCCGCACTGGGTCCGTGCCATGCAGTTCGTTCACGCTCATGATAGCCATCCAACCCACCCGCGAGGCTCACCACATGAGACTCCTGAAGATTCATGCTAATCAAGAAATAGATGTCAGGATCGACTGTGCTTGGATCAGCAAAAGTTGGCAGCATTAAGTGCGCCGCTTGATACTTGAAACAAGAGCAAGCTCAAAGTAGCGTTCTCTAGACGGAGGTGAGCCATCTCTAAGAAAAATCTCGATTCCGCCGCTATCGACACGGCGGATGGGACGGTGGATGTCATCACCGAGGACCGGCGACAAGAGGCTCTGCTTAGAGCGGGAGCCTTGCAGAGTGCGATTTTCAACAGCGCCAACTTCTCCAGCATTGCCACCGACGCAAAAGGCGTGATTCAGATTTTCAACGTCGGCGCCGAGCGCATGCTGGGCTACAGTGCCGACGACGTGATGAACAAGATCACGCCAGCCGACATTTCCGATCCGCAGGAAGTGATCGCGCGCGCCGAAGCCCTGAGCATCGAGCTCGGCACCCCGATTACGCCCGGCTTTGAGGCATTGGTGTTCAAGGCCTCGCGCGGCATCGAAGACATCTATGAGCTGACCTACATCCGCAAGGATGGCAGCCGCTTTCCCGCGGTGGTGTCGGTGACGGCCCTGCGCGACGCGCAGGACGCGATCATCGGCTATCTGCTGATCGGCACCGACAACACG
>JBBRTU010000030.1:0-32194 GCA_038244115.1 Burkholderiales bacterium | reverse complement strand
CGCGCCAAGGTGGGCATGGTGTTCCAGAAACCCACACCCTTCCCCATGTCGATCTACGACAACATCGCCTTCGGCGTGAAGCTGTATGAAAACCTCAAGCGCCACGACATGGACGACCGGGTGGAATGGGCGCTACGCAAGGCGGCCCTGTGGAACGAGGTAAAGGACAAGCTCAAACAGAGCGGCAACAGCCTGTCCGGCGGGCAGCAGCAACGCCTCTGTATCGGCCGCGCCATTGCGGTGAAACCGGAAGTGGTATTACTCGACGAACCAGCCTCAGCGCTGGACCCGATCTCCACCAGCCACATCGAAGAATTGATCCATGAACTGAAAGAAGACTATACCATCGTCATCGTCACCCATAACATGCAGCAAGCCGCGCGCGTATCCGACTACACCGCCTACATGTACCTGGGGGAACTGATCGAATTCGGCAACACAGACGCGATTTTCACCACGCCTAAGCAGAAGGCGACTGAGGACTATATTACGGGTAAGTTTGGTTAATTTAGGACGCAGATAAACGCGGATTTACCTGATCTACGCATCGACGCAGTTATAGTAGTTCCAGTTTAATCTGACAGTCTGTGTACGCAAATGGACTTCCGTAGTCGACACGCCTACGACACTGGCATCAGGCAAATTTCGACACACACCTGCCTGATGACGTATTCATCATCAAAGGCGGCTTTATGATCCTTAAGCTGCCAGCCACCGTAATCTGGCATCGGACAGCTTCTCGGCCATTGCAGCCGGTCGACGCCACCACCTTGAGCGGCAGTTCCCCCAATATACCTGCCGGTCGGAGTATGATTAAAGTGCGGTGGTTGATTCATGTGTTGTGGGAACCGTTGTCTGTGTCCTATTGCTTCCTGGCTGAGTTTAGCAGCAGCATAAGCACCATTTGAGGAGTTATAAATTGAATCAAAAAAAGTTTGCCCGTATAGCTGAATCTCTACGTCAGTATAGACGTGCTGAACTTAAGGACTTCGAAGACGAATTGGGTGGAAAACCAGTCTCAACACTTTATGTTGACCCACTTCCTAATGATGCGGTATTAAATTCAGTTCTCTCTAGCAATACAACTTTCCTACTGGGGCGTAAGGGAACTGGTAAAAGTACTGTTTTTGCAAAAGCACAAAGTATTTTTCGAGAAAGGAAGGATCTTCTATCGACTTACTTAGATGTAAAGAGCCTATGCGATGTCATTAATGCTGAAGAAAATCCTGTGCAATGCTTGGATAATATTGAAGTTGATGCGGGTATTTACCGGGCTCACATGATGCGTAAGGCTTTCTTGGGTCAGGTAATTTCAGAGCTTCTAAAAGAAATAAATGGCCTATGTAATTCAATGTCACTTTGGGATACATGGAAAGGAAAGAAAAAAACTTTTATTGAGTTAGGTAACAACCTGACTTTACTTCAGGCAAGAACTAGAGATGTAACCTTACACGAGCAAGAACTTCCTATCCTAAAAAAAATTACCCGACGCTGGAAATCCCAACACAAAACAGAATCAGGATCTGGGTCAAATATTGGATCCAATTTAAGCGTATCACTTGATAACCTAAAAGGCGGAATTAATGCATCAGTCAATGACTTTGAGAGGTCACTTGATGATAACGAAATCTACAATGAATACTCCGACATTGTTCTCCGCACTTTTCCGTTTAGTGAAATTATTGTAGAGATTCAGGATGTCTTGGCTGAAAGCAGCCTTAGGCGCCTTGTCGTATTTTTTGATGATTTTTCAGAATTAAATTTTATTGATCAGCGATTGTTCGTTGATGTAGTGCTTTCTCCGTTGAACAATTCCAGCAATGAAGCGGTTAAGCTAAAAGTTGCAGGTTACCCTGGGAGAGTTTATTACGGAAAAATTGACCCCACAAAAATTGACACAATTTGTCTAGACTTTGCATCAATTTATGAGGCCTCTGATGTTCAATCAATGGAGCGTGCGGCTATTGATTATGCACAAAGGCTCCTCAAGAAAAGGTTTGACGCGTTTGGAGAAAATATAGAGGAATATTTTGACCCCTCCGTACCATTCGACCAGTACTTACGGTTAATATTTGAAACAACTTTTAATGTTCCTCGATTAATGGGTACGCTTCTCCATATTTGCTACCTTGATAAAATTTCAAAGAATCAAAGTATCACAGTTGCGAGTTTGAAGCTTGCTTCTCAAAAACACTATGAATCAACTATTTCACAATATTTTGATAGGTTAAGCAGGTTTGCTCTTGAACCATTTGAAAATAAGCTTGACCGCCATAATCAACATGAGCTCCTTAAGTACATTATCAATGAGGCACGCGAGGTACGCCGGAAGATAAATGATAAATCTATAGGTGGCAATTATTTCGATAATGTTCGAAATCCTCCAACCAGCCATTTTGTTGTAAGCCCAAGTCTGGCAGGGATTTTTAGATCGTTAGAATCTAACTTTTTGCTTTCAAAATATAAAGACACACGTGACAAGAATGGCAAGCCTGTTACTGTGTATGCGCTTTATTATGGCCTGACTGAATCCGAACGTTTAGCATGGGGGTACCCGCAGGGCCGAGATTATAGAAATTATTTTGTCCAGCGATGTTTTGACTTTACTGCCGCTATCCATGAATTTCTTTCTATAAACCAAACGATCAAATGCGCCGATTGCGGTAGTTGTTTTCCTTTGGATCAAGAAAATAGTTTTATCCTTTTTAAGTGGCGATGCCCTGAGTGTCAAGACGGGCTATGTTCAATAGTTAATCTTGCAGAAGACTACGTAACCGAGATGGCAGAATTGCGTAGAGATCTTATGTTGGATCCAATCGAACTTGAAATATTAAATACCTTAAATGAAGAAGAGTCGTATATGCGCGCTGGAGAAATTTCTGCGCTTATTGATGAAACATATCAACTTGTTGGAAGAAGAACTTCGAAACTTAAAGACTTGGGGTTGGTTGATAAAGAACGGGATGTAACAGATGGAAAAATGAAAAGTAAAATAACGAGGCGAGCCGAATCTACATATTTTCTCCCTGACATTCCTACTGAGTAAACTTAAATGGGTAATGTGTCCCTTACACAAGAAGCAATAGGACACAGACAACGGTTCCCACAACACATGAATCAACCACCGCACTTTAATCATACTCCGACCGGCAGGTATATTGGGGGAACTGCCGCTCAAGGTGGTGGCGTCGACCGGCTGCAATGGCCGAGCAGTTGTCCGAACGCTAACGGCCACGAATGCCTGCTTCAGTAGGAGTTACCTGCCGTTTAACTTCGTACATTTTCGACCCGCTGGATGACCAGACATGGCACGACGGCGACCTCCAAGCGCGCATCATATCCGACCAGTTCAGATAGAATCTGCACTTCTACACCGTAATCAACATGCCTTAATTACCAGCCGCCGCTTCGCGCACCGTGTCGGCAATCGACTTGGCCCACTTCTCCACTACCGATTTATCCTTGCCTTCCACCATCACACGCACCACAGGTTCAGTACCGGAAGGCCGCAACAATACGCGACCGCTGCCATTCATAGCGCATTCGGCTTCAGCTAAAGCTTTTTGCACGGGGATGCTTTCCTGGTAAGCGAAGCCTTTTTGTATTGGCACATTAATCAGGATTTGCGGGTAGAAAGTCATTTCACGCGTGAATTCGGACAACGTGGCTTTATGCACGCGCAGGGCATGCAATACCTGTAGTGCCGAGACAATGCCATCGCCGGTAGTGTGCTTGTCCAAACACAAAATATGACCGGAGTTTTCGCCGCCCAGTTGCCAACCTTTTTCCTGGAGCATTTCCATCACATAACGGTCGCCTACCTTGGCGCGTTCCAAAGGGATCTCGAGCTTGGCCAGCGCATGTTCCATGCCTAGGTTAGTCATCAACGTGCCCGCTACACCGCCCTTCAAGGTTCCATCTTTGTGGCGATGTTTGGCGATGATGTAGATCAAATGATCGCCATCGTAAATGGTACCGTCTCCATCCACCATCATCACGCGGTCGCCATCCCCATCCAGGGAAATGCCGATATCTGCCTGGTTTGCCAGCACTGCTTCACGTAATGCACCTGGATAGGTCGATCCGCAATTCAAATTAATGTTCATGCCATCCGGCTGATTGCCGATGGCAATCACCTCGGCGCCAAGCTCGTGGAACACATGTGGTGCGACTTGGTAGGTCGCACCGTGGGCACAGTCCACCACAATTTTCAGACCGCGCAAATCCAACTCGTTAGGAAAACTGCTTTTGCAGAATTCGATATAACGTCCAGGCGCATCGCTCAGTCGGCGCGCTTTACCTAGCTGAGCAGAAGGCATGCACTGAATCGGCTCCTCCAAGCCGGCCTCAATCGCCCGCTCGATCTTGTCAGGCAGTTTGCTGCCCATACTGGAGAAAAATTTGATGCCATTATCTTCGAACGGGTTATGCGACGCGCTGATCACCACACCCGCCTGCAAGCGTAGCGCTCGGGTGAGATAAGCGATACCCGGCGTGGGCAACGGACCGGACAGAAACACATCCACCCCGGCGGCAGCCAGGCCCGCCTGCAGCGCGGATTCCAGCATGTACCCGGAAATACGCGTGTCCTTGCCGATCATCACACCAGGGCGCTCCCCTTTGGACATTTTTTTGTCGGTTTCGGCCAGCACTTTACCGGCTGCATAACCCAAATGCATAACAAACTCCGGCGTAATTGGCATTTCACCCACCTTGCCGCGTACACCATCCGTCCCAAAATATTTTCTACTCATTCAATTCCCCCCACGGCTTCAATGACGCTCAAGGCGTCTCTGGTTGCGGCCACATCGTGCACGCGTAGTATTTTAGCCCCCTTTTGCGCTGCCAGCACTGCCGCAGCCACACTGGCATGGACTCGCTCACTTACCCCTCGTCCGGTAATCTGTCCTAACATCGACTTGCGCGATAACCCCGCCAGCACCGGAACGCCCAGTGTAGCCAATCGATCAAGGTGACGTAACAGGGCGAGATTGTGTTCCAGCGCCTTGCCGAAGCCAAAACCCGGGTCAATTATAAGCCGTTCCCTGGAAATCCCGCGCGCCTCAGCAGCGGCAATGCGTTGCGCCAAAAAAGCAGTGACTTCACCGACCACATCCATATAGCTCGGCTTAGTTTGCATGGACTGCGGCTCACCCTGCATATGCATCAAGCATACAGCCACATTACTATCCGCTACCGCATCGACTGCACCTTCTTCCTGTAAGGCGCACACGTCGTTAATCATCGCGGCGCCGAACTGAATGGCGACACGCATTACTTGCGGCTTTCGTGTATCGATCGACACTGGGACATCGCTGCTCTGCAGCGCTTCCAGCACCGGCATAACCCGCCGCAATTCCTCTTCAATGGACACTGGCGCGGCGCCAGGACGCGTGGATTCACCACCGAGATCGAGCATGTCCGCACCTTGCTCAATCAAATACAAAGCGTGTTCAACAGCTTGTTGCGAAGTGGGTAATTTGCCGCCATCGAAAAACGAATCGGGCGTGACATTGAGGATGCCCATGATGAGTGGACGATCTAAGGAAAGGGTAAAGCGGCCGCAAACAAGCATGGGGAAGAGAGGAGCGAGGCGTCCCTCACTCCCCATTCGAAATTTAGTGTTCTTGAGCCGGACTTACGGTAGGCGCTGGCGCGCTGGGCGTGCTGTCCTGAGGTGGGGTTACGGTTGGCGCAGGTGCGGGCTTGGGGGGCCTTGGTGCGCGACCTTCCATGATATCGCCAATCTGTTCGGCATCCAGCGTTTCCCACTCCAGCAGGGCTTTTGCCATCACCTCAATCTTGTCGCGGTTTTCTTCGATAAGACGCCGTGCCAAGGCATATTGCTCGTCGATAATGCGGCGGATTTCCGCATCGACTTTCTGCATGGTGGCCTCAGACACGTTCTTGTGGGTAGTAATGGAGCGGCCAAGGAACACCTCACCGTCATTCTCTCCGTATACCATCGGGCCGAGCGCATCACTCATGCCCCACTGGGTTACCATGCGCCGCGCCATTTCGGTGGCACGTTCGAAATCGTTGGAGGCACCAGTGGTCATCTGGTTCATGAACACTTCTTCAGCAATCCGTCCGCCGAATAGCACAGAAATATTCTGCAGAATACCTTCACGATCCAGGCTGTAACGGTCTTCCGTCGGCAATTGCATGGTCACGCCCAGTGCACGGCCACGCGGAATGATGGTGACCTTGTGTACCGGGTCGGTCTTGGGCATCAGGCGAGCAACCACTGCATGCCCGGATTCATGGTAGGCAGTATTGCGGCGTTCGTGCTCCGGCATGACGATGGAACGGCGCTCCGCCCCCATGATGATCTTGTCCTTGGCACGCTCGAAATCGTCCATATCGACCAGGCGCTTGTTGCCGCGCGCGGCAAACAATGCGGCTTCGTTCACCAGGTTGGCCAGATCAGCACCAGAAAACCCCGGCGTGCCGCGTGCCAGAATGTCGGCACGCACATCGGGCGCAATCGGCACTTTACGCATATGCACCAAGAGAATCTGCTCGCGTCCGCGGATATCGGGCAGCGGCACCACCACCTGGCGATCAAAACGACCGGGGCGCATCAGCGCCGGGTCGAGCACATCGGGACGGTTGGTAGCAGCAATCACGATGACGCCGGCATTAGCCTCGAAGCCATCCATTTCCACCAGCAACTGGTTCAGGGTCTGCTCGCGTTCATCGTTGCCGCCCCCCAGTCCGGCACCGCGCTGACGGCCAACCGCATCAATCTCATCGATAAAAATAATGCAGGGTGCGTTTTTCTTGGCCTGCTCGAACATGTCGCGCACACGGGCCGCGCCCACGCCTACAAACATTTCCACGAAATCGGAGCCGGAGATACTAAAGAAAGGCACCTTGGCTTCACCGGCAATCGCCCTGGCCAGCAGGGTTTTACCCGTACCTGGGCTACCCACCATCAACACACCGCGTGGAATACGGCCACCCAGCTTCTGGAACTTGGAAGGATCGCGCAGGAACTCAACCAGTTCTCCAACCTCCTCCTTGGCTTCGTCACAACCGGCCACATCAGCGAAGGTCACCTGGTTGGTGGTCTCATCCAGCATACGTGCCTTGCTCTTGCCGAAGGAAAATGCACCGCCCTTGCCCCCACCCTGCATCTGGCGCATGAAAAACACCCACACACCAATCAGCAACAACATCGGGAACCAGGAGACGAAAATATTCATCAGGAAGGATGGCTCTTCATCCGGCTTGGCTTCCACCGACACACCATTTTTCAACAGGTCGCTCACCATCCAGGGATCGGACGGCGCATAGGTAGTAAAACGTTTGCCGTCGCTCTTCACGCCTTTCAGGATGTGACCTTCAATGGTCACCTTGGCCACGTGGCCTTGCTTTACTTCATCGATAAACTGGGAATATTCCATCTGATTCGACGCGACCTGCTTGGCGCTGAATTGATTGAATACGGTCATCAGCACGAGCGCGATAATGAGCCAAATCGCAATGTTCTTGAATAGATTATTCAATGTTGCCTCTCAAAAGGAGAAAATCTAACTAATACGGAATTCTAAACCGATTTTTCGATCAAGTCTTTACCCAGCAAATATAGTTCGCTGCTGCGATCACGTGAAGCTTTGGGCTTGCGCGACAGCACTTGCTTGAACGTACTGCGCATTGTCCCCATAAATTCGCTGAAACCGCTACCTTGGAACACTTTGACCAGAAAGGCCCCCTTCGGCTTCATATGCTGCATAGCAAATTCCATGGCCAGTTCCGCAAGGTAGATGCTACGCGCCTGGTCAGACAATCCTACCCCACTGATATTGGGTGCCATATCCGAAATCACAAGATCCACCTTGTGTCCATTTAGCAGTTGGATAAGTTGATCTGCAACCGCCTGTTCGGTGAAATCCCCCTGGATAAATGTCACGCCCGGGATACCCGCCATTTCCAGAATATCCAGCGCAATAACCTTGCCCTGGCGACCTACCTTCTGCGCCGCCACCTGCGACCAGCCACCAGGCACCGCACCCAAGTCCACTACGGTCATTCCGGGCTTCAATAAATGATCGCGCTCGTCGATTTCCAGTAACTTGAAAGCAGCGCGCGAGCGGTACCCTAATTTTTTCGCCTGCTGGACGTAAAAATCAGAAACATGCTCATGCATCCAGCCTTTGCTGGTTTTGCTAGGTTTCATCGGCTAAAATAGGCGTTTCTTGAGGACTTCTACAATGTTAACACTGACGTCCAACCAGCGGCGCTTCCTGCGTGCCAAGGCGCATGCTTTAAACCCCGTCGTATTGATCGGCGACGCTGGCCTGACCGAGGCCGTGATGCGCGAAGTCGAACTCGGCCTGAAGAGTCACGAACTGATCAAAATAAAAGTAGCGGGTGACGACCGTGAACTGCGCGCGCAGTGGTTGGCAAAAATCTGCGACGAACTCCATGCCGCATCGGTACAGCATATCGGCAAGACACTGGTAATTTACCGGCCAGCTGCGAAACCAACCCTGGTACTACCAAAAAACTAGCGTGTTCCAGGCTTTAACACCAGCACCAGGCCAAGCAATCCTTCCAGCAGGTACATGATGCTGGATACTCCATGCCATGCCTGAAAACGATCACGAAAAATGCTTTCCATCACTGCCTTGGGCATCGCCTGGGCCTTCAGGCTTTCCAGAATGGGTTGAATCCCGAAATGTCCTGCCAGAGTAAGTAGCAGCATAACCAGTACCGCCCAGAAAAAAACTTGTTTCATCGCCGCCGCGCCAAAACGCGACAGGCGAAAGATCAACAGGTACAAGCCACAAGCTATGCCAACGTAGGCAATGAAGATAAATAACTTGCCGGCCAACATGCCGGCCAGCTGCTTGTCGGTGAGATTAGCGAAGAGTATCCAGGCGGAAACACCGATAACCCACAGCCCACCGGCCCAAAAGGTCACAGCAATAACCGCCAAATAATCAGAAAATTTCTTCACTTATTCCCCTGCCCCTGAATCCTAAATATACGTCACATCCAAAATCTCGAACTGGCGCAAACCACCAGGCGCCTGCACATCAGCTACATCACCCGCATATTTGCCAATGAGCGCGCGTGCAATCGGGGAACCGATGGAAATTTTGCCAGACTTAATATCCGCTTCATCATCGCCCACGATCTGGTAGGTCACGCTTTCGCCCGTTTCGCTGTCTGCCAACTCAACGGTCGAACCAAATACGCAACGGCCGTCTGCATCCAACAATTTCGGATCGATGATCTGTGCATTCGAAAGCTTGCTTTCCAGCTCGGCGATGCGGCCTTCGACAAAGCCTTGGCGCTCCTTGGCTGCATCATATTCCGCATTTTCCGACAGGTCGCCATGTGAGCGCGCCTCAGCAATAGCCGCGATGACACTGGGACGCTCCACGCTCTTAAGGCGCTGCAACTCGGCACGTAATAATTCTGCACCATGAACGGTCAAAGGAACCTTGCTCATATTTCAAACACTCCGTGGAAAATTTTAGCTCGCCAGCCTGCGGTGCAGACCCTGCAAGTCATATACCCGCAAGCCTGACATGTGTTGCATACCAAGGCTGGCGGCACGCGCACCTGCCAGCGTAGTGAAGTAGGTCACGCGATGTTGCAGCGCCGCATTGCGAATGGCATAGGAATCCTGCACTGCGCGCTTGTCTTCAACCGTATTGATGATCATGGCAATTTCATTATTCTTGATCATATCAACGATATGCGGACGTCCCTCGGTCACTTTGTTGACTGGTGTTACTGGCAGTCCAGCAGCTGCAAGCACCGATGCAGTGCCGCGAGTGGCAAATAAACTAAAACCCAGTTCCACCAGGCTTTGGCCGATTTCCACCGTTTTCGGCTTATCCGAAGGTTTCACACTGAGAAATACCTTGCCGCTACGCGGCAACTTGACACCTGCAGCCAGCTGCGCCTTGAGGAAAGCCTCGGCGAAGGTATCGGCCACGCCCATGACCTCGCCGGTGGATTTCATTTCCGGGCCGAGAATCGGATCTACACCTGGGAACTTGTTGAAGGGAAACACCGCCTCCTTGACCGCATAATAAGGCGGCACCACTTCGCGCGTGACACCCTGCTGTTTCAGCGTCTGACCCACCATGCAACGCGCTGCGATCTTGGCTAACTGTAGCCCGGAAGCTTTGGATACGAACGGCACGGTTCGCGAGGCGCGCGGGTTCACTTCTAACACGAACACAGTCTCCCCCTGAATGGCAAACTGCACGTTCATCAGTCCAACCACATTCAGACCCTTGGCCATCAATACTGTCTGGCGGCGCAATTCGTCCTGAATTTCCCTGGACAGTGAGTAGGGTGGCAACGAGCAGGCGGAGTCGCCAGAATGCACACCCGCCTCTTCGATGTGCTCCATGACACCGCCTATCAGCACGTCGGTACCGTCGCAGATCGCATCCACATCCACCTCAATGGCATCATTGAGGAAGCGATCCAGCAGCACTGGCGAATCATTGGACACCTTCACCGCCTCGCGCATGTAGCGTTCCAGGTCGGACTGCTGATGCACGATTTCCATGGCGCGGCCGCCCAGCACATAGCTTGGCCTCACCACTAACGGATAACCGATCTCTTCAGCCAGCTTGATGGCATCTTCAGGCGTACGTGCAGTGCGGTTTGGCGGCTGCTTGAGTTTGAGTCCTTGCAACATTTTCTGGAAACGCTCGCGGTCTTCAGCGGCATCGATCATGTCTGGTGTGGTACCAACAATCGGCACACCGTTGGCTTCCAGATCACGCGCCAACTTAAGCGGTGTCTGCCCGCCGTACTGCACAATCACGCCAAAGGGTTTTTCTACCCGCACAATCTCCAGTACGTCTTCCAGCGTAAGCGGCTCGAAATACAGACGGTCAGAGGTGTCGTAATCGGTGGAAACGGTTTCCGGATTGCAGTTGACCATGATGGTCTCATAACCATCTTCGCGCAGCGCCAAAGCGGCATGCACGCAGCAATAGTCGAATTCGATACCCTGACCGATACGATTCGGTCCGCCGCCCAGCACCATGATTTTTTTCTTGTTCGTCGGCTGTGCTTCGCACTCTTCTTCGTAGCTGGAGTACATGTAGGCAGTAGACGTGGCAAATTCGGCAGCGCAGGTATCTACGCGTTTGTAAACGGGATGAATAGCCAATTCCCAGCGGCGCGCACGCACGGCGTGCTGATCGCAACCCAGCAACTTGGCCAGCCGCTTGTCGGCAAAACCGGATCGCTTGAGCGTCCACAGCTCATCGCGGGAAAGTTCGGCAATCTGGCGGCCATTGATCGCCTGCGCTTGCAAGTACAAATCTTCGATCTGTGCCAGGAACCAAGGGTCGATATGAGTCAGCGCGTGGACTTCTTCCAGGCTCATACCAATGCGGAAAGCGTCAGCCACATACCAGATGCGCTCAGGCCCGGGCTGACCCAGCTCGGTTTCAATTTCTTCGCGGTCGATAGTTTTTTCATCGAAGCCGTCCATCCCGACTTCCAGACCGCGCAAGGCTTTCTGCAGGGATTCCTGGAAGGTACGACCGATTGCCATCACCTCGCCCACCGATTTCATCTGGGTGGTCAGGCGGCTGTTAGCCTGGGGAAATTTCTCGAATGCAAAGCGCGGAATTTTGGTGACGACATAATCGATGGAGGGTTCGAATGAAGCAGGCGTCGCACCGCCAGTAATATCGTTCTTCAGTTCATCCAGCGTGTAACCAATAGCCAGCTTGGCTGCCACTTTCGCAATTGGAAAACCGGTAGCCTTGGAAGCCAGTGCGGACGAGCGCGACACGCGTGGATTCATCTCGATCAACACCATGCGCCCGTCTACTGGGTTGATACCGAACTGCACATTGGATCCGCCGGTTTCCACGCCGATCTCGCGCAGCACTGCAATGGAAGCGTTGCGCATGATCTGGTATTCGCGGTCGGTCAACGTCTGTGCTGGCGCCACCGTGATCGAGTCGCCGGTATGCACGCCCATCGCATCAAGGTTTTCAATGGCGCAAATGATAATGCAATTGTCGGCCTTGTCACGCACCACCTCCATCTCAAACTCTTTCCAGCCGATCAGTGATTCTTCAATCAGCAATTCGTGGGTGGGTGAAGCTTCCAGGCCGCGCTCGCAAATGGTGACAAATTCCTCGCGGTTATACGCGATGCCGCCGCCGCTGCCGCCCATGGTAAAGGAGGGGCGAATGATGGTGGGGAAACCCACCATGGCCTGCACCTGCAAGGCCTCTTCCATGCTGTGGGCGATGGCGGACCGCGGGCTGTCCAGCCCGATCTTGCTCATCGCCTGCTTGAATTTTTCCCGATCCTCTGCCTTGTCGATCGCCTCGCGTGAAGCACCAATCATCTCGACGCCGTATTTTTCCAGCACGCCGTGCTTGGCCAGGTCGAGCGCGCAGTTCAGCGCTGTCTGCCCGCCCATGGTGGGCAACAGCGCATCGGGGCGTTCTTTCTCGATAATACGTTCCACTATCTGCCAGGTAATCGGCTCGATGTAGGTCACATCGGCCATATCCGGGTCGGTCATGATGGTGGCCGGATTGGAGTTCACCAGGATGACTTTGTAACCCTCCTCTTTCAACGCTTTGCAGGCCTGCGCGCCGGAATAGTCGAACTCGCATGCCTGGCCGATGATGATCGGGCCAGCGCCGATGATGAGGATGGATTTTATGTCAGTACGTTTTGGCATATCGAAATTATCACCACAAAAAACACGGAGAACTCACAAAGCACACAAGAAGCATAGTCGTTCCTCTGTGATCTCTGTGCACTCTGTGGTTCAAGATTTTTTCTGTTCCATCAATTTAATGAAACGGTCGAACAAGTAATTTACATCGTGTGGCCCCGGACTTGCTTCAGGGTGCCCCTGAAAACTGAATGCCGGCACATCGGTGCGAGCAATCCCCTGCAGGCTGCCGTCGAACAAGGAAACGTGGGTCGTGCGCATGTTGGCCGGCAAAGTCGCTGCATCCACTGCAAAACCGTGATTCTGGCTGGTGATCATCACCCGTTTGCTGTCCAGATCCTGCACCGGGTGGTTAGCGCCGTGATGGCCGAATTTCATCTTCAGCGTCTTGGCACCACTAGCCAGCGCCAGCAGCTGGTGGCCAAGACAAATACCAAAAGTCGGAATACCACTTTGCACCAGTTGTTGAATCGCGCTGATCGCGTAGTCACAAGGCTCGGGGTCACCCGGCCCATTGGACAGGAAGATACCGTCAGGGTTGAGCGCCAGCGCTGCCGCAGCGGAAGACTGCGCAGGCAATACGGTAACACGGCAACCACGACTGACCAGCATGCGCAGGATGTTGCGCTTAATGCCATAGTCAAAAGCCACCACATGGTATTTCGGCTCGATACGCTCGAAGCCTTTACCCAGGTGCCACTCGCCCTCTTCCCATACGTAGGATTTTTCGCAGCTCACCACCTTGGCCAGATCCATGCCAGCCAAACCCGGAAAGCCCTGCGCCTGTTTCAACGCTGCCGCTTCGTCGATATTGTCACCCGCCATCAGGCAGCCGTTCTGCGCACCTTTTTCGCGCAACAAGCGCGTCAGGCGGCGAGTATCGATACCGGCAATCGCCACCACGTTTTCCGCCTTTAGATAATCAGGCAGACTCTGAGTCTCGCGGAAGTTGCTGGAAATAACAGGTAGATCGCGAATGATCAGGCCGCTGGCGAATACGCGGTGCGACTCCTGATCTTCAGGATTCACCCCCACATTGCCGATATGTGGATAGGTCAGCGTAACAATCTGTTTGCAGTAGGATGGATCGGTCAGAATTTCCTGATAGCCGGTAAGGGCGGTATTGAAAACCACCTCTCCCACCGTCGTGCCGTCGGCCCCGATGGAGACTCCGCGAAAAACCGACCCGTCCGCAAGTACGAGAACGGCAGGTTTCTGATGCAGCACAAATAACTCCCAGAAGAGACGCCCTAGTTCACAAGGCGCACAAAGAAGCGGGAAGGCTTGAGACCTTCCCGCTCCCTGAAAAATTTTGTGGAATTATACTACGTTACAGGTAAAGCTTCAACGCAACCCCAGCACATCCTGCATATCGAACAGGCCGTTTTTACGCCCTGCCAGGAACCTGGCAGCGCGCACCGCGCCGTTGGCAAAAGTGGCGCGGCTTCCAGCCTTGTGAGTGATTTCCAGCCGTTCGCCGATACCTGCGAACATCACCGTATGGTCACCCACAATATCGCCACCACGCACCGTGGCAAAACCGATAGTTGAGGGGGAACGCTCGCCGGTCACGCCTTCGCGGCCATACACGGCACATTCCGCCAGATCGCGTCCCAGGGCCTGCGCCACCACTTCGCCCATTCTGAGCGCGGTGCCGGACGGCGCATCGACCTTATGGCGGTGATGCGCTTCGATCACCTCGATGTCGTAGCCTTCGTTGAGTACCTTGGCGGCAATTTCCAGCAATTTGAAACTGAGGTTGACCCCCACACTCATATTGGGCGCGAAAACAATCGCAATTTCCTTGGCCGCAGCCGCGATAACCTGTTTTTGTTCAGGCGAAAATCCGGTCGTACCAATGACCACATTCACTTTGTGCTTACGGCAAAGTTCGAGATGGCCAAGCGTGCCTTCTGGCCGTGTAAAATCAATCAGCACATCGCTGCCGGCAATACCCTTCTCCGCATCATCGACAATCGCCACGCCACAAGGCGCGCCGACCAGTTCACCCGCGTCTTTGCCCACATAAACGCTACCAGGCCGTTCCAGCGCAGCATGCAAGCGGGCATCAGGCGATTGCGCCACCGCCTCGAGCAACGCACGTCCCATACGGCCCGAGATCCCAGAAATAGTAATTTTTTGCATACTCGTCACACTGGCCAAATTCAATTAGCCAAGCTCAGTTAGATTTTTCGGCAACGGGTGTCACATCACCTTCGATCTTCTTCAGCACTTCCTTCTCAAAAAACACGGTAATGCGACGCTGTTCCGTAACCTTCCCGTTCTTCTGGTAGCTGTAAAAATAATCCCAGCGGTCAACATGAAACATATCCGTAATGAGTGGCGTACCTAGGATGAAACGCACCTGCGATTTGGTCAGGCCGGGCTTCAGCTTATCGACCATCTCCTGCGTTACATGATTGCCCTGCTGAACATCGATTTTGTAGGGCGAAAGCGGGAAAGACCAGCTCGAGCATCCGGCCAACAGGGAAACAACAAGGACTAAAGCGGTGCGGGAAAGGTGCATGAAGATTATTTGCAAGGTCACGAAAAGACTATATGATAGCCTAGATTCAACCTTCGCTACATATTCAACGATCATGGGCACGCCAACCGACCTCAAAAATATCGGCCTCAAGGCTACCCTGCCTCGACTCAAAATCCTGAGTTTGTTTGAAAACAGCGCTGTACGCCACCTCTCGGCGGACGATGTCTACAAGCTACTGATCGCCGAGGGAGAAGACGTCGGACTGGCCACTGTCTACCGGGTGCTCACACAGTTCGAACAGGCTGGCCTGCTATCTCGCCATCACTTTGAAAGCGACAAGGCTGTGTATGAGCTCAACCAGGGTGGTCACCATGATCACCTGGTTTGCATGCAGTGCGGTCGTGTGGAAGAGTTCTACGATGAAGAAATCGAACGGCGCCAGAAAAGTATCGCGACCGAGCGAGGATTCAACATTCACGACCACTCGCTTTATCTCTACGCCGACTGCAACAAAACCAATTGCCCCTATCGAACAATCTGAAGAACTGTCAAACGGCTATCCTTCAGCAACGACCGCAGCCCAGACCATCGCTTCAGCCCGCGAATGCATAAGTTCGTCCATACTGATTTTCAGTTCGGCGAGAAGCTCAGTCACCTTCTCGAACTCATTCTGCTCAAGCGCTATGGCCAATTGCAGCATGCTACCCAGCCGGCCCTGGCGTTCCAATAAAGCGTGACGCACATCATTCGTCAAATTGATCTGCTTGATAATATCTTCCAACGGTTGATTGAGCAGCACGTCCAATAACGACAGAATCCCCGTCATGAACGCTCTGTCGCGCAACGCTGCGTCGCGTGGATTGATAATCTCCGCCAGTGCCTCCAATAACTTGCCACGCTGTGCGGCAAGCAACAGCAGCGGGTTCGATACATTGTCCCCATGCCGGTCCGTAAACAGCAACAATTGCAGCCAGCGCAACAACTGCTGTTGACCGAGCACCACAATGGCCTGTTTGAGGGAGCTGATTTTCTGGTGCATGCCGGAAGCGACCGAGTTAACCAGGCGCAGCAAGTTATAACTCAAATCCGGCGCCCGTTTGAACAGTTTTTCGATTTCATTTGAATCGGCATCTTCGAGAATCATCCCGAGTAAATGCAGCAAAGTCATATGCGATGGGTCGACGCGTTTGCCGATAATCATGTGTGGCCGCGCAAAGAAATACCCCTGAAAAAAATCAAAACCCATTTCTAAACACTGCTTGACCTGCTCCATGGTTTCGACTTTTTCGGCCAGCAATTTTACTGGCCAACTCTTGAGGTATTCCAATGATCGTTTGACTTCGTCGCAATCCGTACAGGCCGAAATGTCCACTTTAACAATATCGACAACTTCGAGCAGTCCCGCCTGATGATTGCGCAAATTAAAATCATCCAACGCCAGCGAAAACCCTTTTTCTTTTAGCTCTCGGCATCGTTCCAGCACTTCCTCGTCCGCCTCAATCGACTCAAGCAATTCCAATACCACACGCTCCATGGGCAGTATTTCGATCATGCTCCTCATCAGGAGTTTTCGGCTGATATTGATATAGCACTTGCCTTTGCCAAGCGAAGAACTGATGCCCAAGTCACCGAATGCGTAGCTAATGACACTGGCACTGGCCTGCAAGTCATCCAGTATCTCCGCCGAATTACTCTGCCCGGAACGAAACAACAATTCATAAGCGCAGATGGATTGACGCCTATCAAGAATAGGCTGGCAGCCTAGGAAGATTTCATGTTGCTGATTTACCATCTGATAAAATGGACTCAAGAGAATTTGACGAAGTTAACTCTACCCGAAAAATAAAACACAGTCATTGAAATTAATGAATCGTTATTTCCCAAGCATCTCTGCTGCATGTTTACGCGTAGTCGCAGTAATTTCCACCCCTCCCAGCATCCGCGCCACTTCATCAACACGTGCTTTAGCATCAAGCACTTCGATGCCGCTGATAACACTCTGACCTGCCGCTGTTTTGCTGACCCGCCAGTGGTGGTCACCCGCCGACGCCACTTGCGGCAGGTGGGTCACGCATAATACCTGTCGCTCTGCGCCCAGTTTGTGCAGCAAGCGCCCAACAATCTCCGCAACACCACCACCAATACCTACATCCACTTCGTCGAAAATCAGTGTAGGCACGCCAGCTACCTGACTTGCAGATACCTGGATTGACAGGCTGATACGTGACAATTCGCCCCCAGAAGCCACTTTTGCCAGCGCTCCAGGCTCAGTGCCGGCGTTTGCCGCGACCAGAAACTCCACCTGTTCAATGCCATGCACATTACCTTCTTGCAGTGTATGCAACGCCACTGCAAAAAGCCCGCCAACCATGGCAAGCTGCTGCATCGAATCGGTCACCGCATTGGATAATTTGGCAGCGGCCTTGCGCCGCCCTGCACTCAAATCTGCCGCTAGCCGCAGATAATCAGCACGTACCATTTCCTCTTGCTTAACCCACTCGCCATCTTCCGCGCCGCCACCCAGCTCGGACAAACGACGCTCCCATCCGGCCAGCAATTCCGGCAATTGCTCCGGTGTCACACGGTACTTGCGTGCCGCGCTGTGCACCGCCTCAAGTCGCGATTCGACTTGGCGCAGCCGTTCGGGATCGATCTCCAGGCGCTGCGCATAGTGTCTTAGATGATAAGCCGCCTCGCGCAACTGAATTTCAGCCGGTTCGAGCATGTCCAGCGCTTCCCGCAAGGACGCGTCATGCACAGCTAACTCGACAATCCGCGCATTCAGTCCGCTCAATTGCGACAACAGCGCCATATCGCCATCGGCAAGCAACTCCGCGCCATACTGCGCGCCCTCCAACAGACTTGTCGCATGCGCCAGCCGCCCGTGTTCGGCCAGTTGTTCCTGCCATTCATCAGTGTTGAAGGCAAGTTGTTTAAGTTCGCGCACCTGCCACTCAAGCCGCTCCCGCTCGACGGCGTGCTGTTCCGCATTGCGTTCGCGCGCCAGCCGCCGCTGTTTCAGTTCATGCCATTGGCGATAAACTGCTGCGATATTCGCCGCCAGATTGACAAGACCACCGTAACCATCCAGCAAGTCGCGCTGCGCATCCTGCCGCAGCAAGGATTGATGTGCATGTTGGCCATGTATGTCCACCAATAATCCGCCAACTTCGCGCAACTGTTGCATCGTCGCCGTGCGGCCATTGATGAAGCCGCGCGAGCGTCCCCCTGCATCCACTATCCTACGCAACAGACACACATCTTTGTCACCGGCAAGGTCGCTCTCTGCCAGCCAAGCCTCCACTGCCGTGAGATTTGAAATATCGAATTCCGCTACGATCTCCGCCCGCTCGCAACCCTGCCGCACCACGCTGGCATCCGCGCGCTCTCCCAAGGCAAGTGCAAGCGCATC
Organism: Burkholderiales bacterium; assembly: GCA_038244115.1. GTDB lineage: Bacteria > Pseudomonadota > Gammaproteobacteria > Burkholderiales > JBBRTU01 > JBBRTU01. The sequence continues at coordinate 13,603 of JBBRTU010000030.1, read as the reverse complement.
GACCAGGATGGATTTGCCGGCACCGGTTTCGCCGGTCAAGACAGTAAAACCCGCGTTGAATTCAAGTTCGACGTGATCGACGATAACGAAATCGCGAACGCTGAGGTGTCTGAGCATACCTAGAGCTTCTCGCCCCAATGGAGCTTCTGGCGCAGGGTATCGTAATAGCTGTGACCAAGGGGGTGTAACAGACGTACCGAATGTGGCGCACGACGTATGATCACCTGATCATTCACCAGTAGATCAAAACGCCGCTGGCCGTCAAAGTGGACACGCGCGTCATCCGCGTGAATCAGGCTGATCTGCAAGGTTGAATTGCTGTTAACCGCAATTGGCCGGGCAGATAGCGTATGCGGGCAAATCGGCACCAGCGCAAAAGCTTCCAGCGTGGGATGCAAAATCGGCCCGCCCGCTGACAGCGCGTAAGCGGTGGAGCCGGTAGGAGTCGCCACGACCACGCCATCTGAGCGCTGGCTATAAACGAACTGACCGTCGATCAATACCTCGAACTCGATCAAGCGTCCCGTATTCGCCTTGCTCACCACCACATCGTTGAATGCACACGCATCAAGCACCGGCTGCCCCTTGCGCAAAATGACGCCGTTCAGGAGAAGTCGCTCTTCCGTAATAAATTCGCCGTCGAGCATCTCTCCGATGGTGTCAAGCATGGTGTCGATAGAGACATCGGTCAGAAAGCCTAGCCTGCCCTGATTGATGCCAACCAACGGCAAGTTATAGTCCGCCATGGAGCGCGCAATATTCAGCATGGTGCCATCGCCGCCGATTACTATGAGAAGATCAGCCTGTTCACCGATCTCCCGCATATCAGCCATGGGATAGAGAGAGTTTCCGATAACGCTGCCGGTATGGCGCGCTACGATCACATCCCGGTTACGTCCACGCAAAAATTTCGCTAGCTTAAGGAGAGGTTCCGCGATATCCGGGCTGTTGTACTTGCCGATCAGGGCAATAGTTCTAAATGGTGAGGTCATGGGTGGATTATAGCGCCGGCTTGATTTTTTAGCAGCCAAGCCGCATTTGTTTTACAGGCCGAATTTACAAACCGAGTCCTTTGGGTACAATGACTACTCATGATCCTGTCCGAACGTGCCCAGCTCCTGCTAAAAACCCTGGTCGAGCGCTACATCGCCGAAGGCCAGCCAATTGGTTCGCGCACATTATCCAAGTTTTCTGGTTTAGATCTTTCTCCAGCCTCGATTCGGAACATCATGTCGGACCTGGAAGAAATGGGCCTGATCAGCAGCCCGCACACTTCTGCCGGGCGCATACCCACACCGCGCGGCTACCGCCTGTTTGTGGATACCTTGTTGACCATGCAGCCGCTGGCCAAAGTCGAAATTCACCGACTGGAGAACCAGCTCACCCCAGCCGATCCGCAAAAACTGATTGCGTCGGCATCGCAACTGCTTTCCGACCTATCCTCCTTTGCCGGCGTTGTGCTTACCCCGCGCAGGCGCAGCGGCGCATTCCGCCAAATCGAATTTCTGGGACTGTCGGAAAAGCGTTTATTGCTGATCATCGTCACCATGGAAGGCGAAGTACAAAACCGCATTATCCTGACTGACAAGGATCGCTCGCCGTCTGAATTGAGCGAGGCCGCCAACTTCTTCAATCGAAACTTTTCCGGCTCTACCTTCGAAGAAGTGCGCATGAGAATCAGCGAAGAATTGAAGCAACTGCATCAGGACACCACCACGCTGATGAACCAGACCATGCAGGCCGGCAGCGAAGCGTTGAGTGGCAGCCCGGAGGATTACGTCATTTCCGGCGAGCGCAATCTGCTCAACGTGGACGACCTGTCGTCGAATATGGAGCGACTCAGAAAAGTGTTTGCGGTATTCGACCAGAAAACCGCGCTGCTGCAATTGCTGGATGCCAGCCAGCGTGCCGACGGCGTTCAAATATTTATTGGTGGCGAATCCGGGCTGGTGCCACTGGATGAATGTAGTGTGGTCACCGCACCCTACGAAGTAGATGGTCAGATCGTCGGCACCTTGGGCGTTATCGGCCCCACGCGCATGGCATACGAACGCATCATCCCGATTGTGGACATCACCGCCAAACTGCTTTCCAGCGCGCTGTCCTACCATTAACAAACAAAAAGTTTCGAGTTGCGAGTTGCGGGTTTCGAGTAAACACCAACCGCATCAACCCGAAACCCGAAACCCGGAACTCGAAACATGGACTATCTTACCGAATCGCTCAAGCAGCAGGACAAGCAGACCAAAACCGGCATCCTGCTCATTAATCTCGGCACCCCGGAAGCCCCCACTGCCAAGGCAGTACGACCCTATCTCAAGGAGTTCCTGTCCGACCCGCGCGTAGTCGAACTGCCACGCTGGTTATGGTGGCCCATCCTGAACGGCATCATCCTCACCTTCCGCCCCGGCAAGTCGGCGCAAAAATACGCCCAGATATGGACGCCGGAAGGTTCACCGCTCAAGGTACATACTGAGCGACAAACCAAGCTTTTAAAAGGTGTGCTGGGAGAAAAATCACGGGGAGCTTATGTCATCGACTACGCCATGCGCTACGGCGCGCCGTCGGTGGCCAGCATCATCAGTAAGCTCAAACATGAAGGCTGTTCGCGCATCCTGGTGGTACCGCTTTACCCGCAATACGCGGCAAGCAGCAGTGCCAGTGCGCTGGATGCGGTATTTGATACCCTTACACACACTCGTGACCAGCCGGCCTTGCGCACCATCACGTCATTTCACGACCATCCCGACTATATTGCCGCCCTGGCGCAGAGCGTGCACGATCACCGCATGCTGCAAGGCCGAGGCGATATACTGGTGATGAGCTTCCACGGCATCCCGCGAAAATCCGTCGAGCAGGGTGACCCCTACCAGCAGCAGTGCCTGGCTACCGGCGAACTGCTGGCCCAGGCGCTAGGGCTTTCCAAAGAACAATACCGCATCACTTTCCAGTCACGCTTTGGCGCTGCCGAATGGCTCAAGCCCTACACCGCAGACACCCTGGCAGAACTGGGCAAGAGCGGCGTCAACCGGGTCGATGTAATCTGCCCCGGCTTCGTTGCAGACTGTCTGGAAACCCTGGAAGAAATTGCCATGGAAGGTAAGGCTACTTTTTTCAACGCCGGCGGCAAGGAATTCAGCTACATCCCAGCCCTCAACGAACGGCCAGACTGGATCGCCGCGCTGACAGACATCGTCCAGGCCAATCTGCAAGGCTGGTAATCAATACCAGAAACCGGAGTACCCGAGATTGGAGAAAGCAGTTACGAAGCTTGCTTGGCGGCACCGTACCCATTCAGGAACAATGTGCCGGTTGCAGCAAAATTCTTCAAAACCCACGAAGTCCACTTTTAACCCGACACCATCTTAGTGGACAAAAGCTATCTATTAAACTGTCTTGCGTATGCGGGCAACAACACCCACCAAACCAACCAGGCCACTTCCCAGCAACCAGAATGCAGTTGGAATCGGGACAGGTGAGGAGGCATCCACCAGTGTGAGCCCAGTGAAGGCAAAGTCAGTAAACAAGTTGAAGGTGTAAGTGTCAAATCCGCTCAGTAATGCCGTAGACGGCATGTTGTACGAAAAAGTGTTGTTGTAGTAACCCGTTGCATCAAAGGCGAGCGGGTTGGCAAAGCCATCATTTCCATTAAGCAGTGGCATCACCTCAAACGAGGCGCCTGTGGCTGCCGTGTTAGCAAGCAATTTGGCAGTGAATGCTGCAATATCAAATACATTTCCGTCAACCCGCTTAATGGTAATTTGCGCCGGGCCTATTGGGCCAACGGTTACCGCTTGCGCTTCCACACCGTTAGGCCAGGCAACAGCTACTGGACGTCCTATTGGTGTAATCATCCCAACCCCGCCAGTAAACAACTTGTCGCGAGTATAGGTAAACAGATAGCCGTTGCTGCTGACAGTGTCATAAGTAGCGCCCAATGCCACATTCGTTGCGACCTGTGAACTGTCAAAAAAGGTTGTGGTTGCAGCGTTGGCAGCACCTGAAAAAACAACTACGGATAGCATGAAAAATATTTTCGATTTCATTTGATGCCCCAAAGCATAAACACAAACTCGGCTAATTTCTTGTCAAGCGGCCTTACGCTTACGGGCCACGCAGACCAAACCTATCAGGCCCGAACTGAGCAGCCATGCAGCAGCGGGCACGGGAACCGCCGCTTGGGCAGCATTCAGATTAATCCCTGCATTTTGGGCACCAATAAAGTCACCCACTTCACCAGGGCTGGCCATTGAGTCCCCCAAGGTAGGCAAGGCTTGATTGTCGACCGAGTTAACTGTGCCCATGTACTTGTAGAACTCGTACCTGCGAATCACGGATTCTGCATTCGCACCCACTGCGGCGAGTCCACCATTTTCGAGCTTTCCAGCATTGGGATTACCTGGATCCGTTTGCAACAGCTGCCATTCCATTTCTGTATGGCCTAATGCCAGTTGAACTTTAGGGCTATTAGCCACCAATTCCTCAAGACCGACTGGGCTATCAAACTCTGTGGTAAAAACTTTTACCCACAATGGCGTGCCAAATTGGGGTTCGGGTACATCTTGCGGTGGAGGGGGAGCCTGAATCTGCGCAACGACAACAGGCGGCACAGGGGGTTGTCCGACCACTACTGGTGCTGGAGTCACAGTCCACGTCGGCATAGGAATACTCGAAACCACCGCTGTCAATGAAGGGGCATTTGGACTTGGCTCCACCAACCAGCTATATGTAGATTTTGTCGCGTTACCTCGGGTACCGACACCAAAGTGATCACAAGGGGTACTTGGGCCATAGCCAATCCCACCACCAGTCCAGCAACTTTCTCCAGGCGTATTAAAAACACCCGATGGCGTACCTACATTCCATTGACCTGCATTATAGGTCGCTTGATAAGTCACCTTTACGCCAAAAATCGAACCAGTTGAATATTCACTAATGGTTGGCGAGCCGTAACGCTCTACGGTGGTTGGAAAGCCGCGACCTGCCCCACCGAAGGTGTCCGTAATGTCAGCGCTGTGTAGGCCTTCCAGGTCGATCTCGAAACCACGTGCAGTTTTACCTGTATCGTTGACCACGTCAAAATTACCCAAAGAACCAAAAATACTAGCAGAGCCGATGCCTGGCGCCATTGCAATAGATAGAGCAACCGCCAATTGGGGGAAATTGAGTTTCATCATGATTTTTCTCCTCTCAATAATCAAATGAAGAATGTAATTAATCGTTTATGTGAAGTGCTATGTTACAAGATATAAAGATCCGAATAAATATTATATAACTGCAAATATCGTATAGCAAATCGCGCATCCATCGCGCCTACGTGCAACGCATAAAAAAATTACAGGCCCCCGTGACTGCCCCCTCATAATCCACACATCATGGCGCAGTTTTTGCTTCTCATAGGCTTAGCCGTTCAATGGAATGCCCTGGAAACATGCCGGAAATTTTACTAACGCACTGAATTATATCAATAACATTGAGTGTTCCTGGAAAACTTCATCATGCAAGGATTTTCAGGCATTATTACGAGTGGACACAAACCGTTACTTTTTTGTAACATTCAAAATGATGAGCCAAGAAAAGTTACCTTTTCGTAACGTCGCCAGCAGATTCCTCCAGGCACTCTGGTTTATCGCCTGTATTTTGCCATTCTCCACCAGCGCCTTGGCTGAGACCAATACGCGACCGTTGCGCATTGGTCTGCCACAAAGCATATTTCACACGCAGTTTGCACTGATTGCTGACTGGCAACAGTATCTACAAAATAAGCTACATCGCCCGGTGGAAATCGTCAATAGCAGAAGATTCTCTGACTCCATTGCACAACTGCACATGGGGAAACTGGATTTTGCCTGGGTCACGGATTATCCGAATACCCCGATCGGGTACAAAGTACGCCTGCTTGCCGTGCCGCTTTACAAGGGAAGGCCATTCTTCACTTCATATCTGATTGTTCCCGCCAGCGATACGCAGACCACTACTCTCCTGCAATTGAAGGGAATGGTATTGGCCTTTGCCGACCCGACTTCGAACAGCCACGTCGATCACCGTTACGTATTGTTTAATGCCGGAGAAGACCCAAGGCGATTCTTCCGTAAGGTGTTTTTCACCCACGCGCATCGCGAGAGCATTGAAGCCGTGATATTAGGACTCGCCAATGCCGCTGAAGTCGACAATTTTGCCTGGGATGCCATGGCGAAAGACAATCCAGAGCTGGCTCTACAGACGCGCATCGTCGCCCGGTCACAGGAATTTGGCGCCCCACCTCTGGTGGCTAATTACTTCGTCAGCAAAGAGGAATTCGCCGACATGCAGCATGTGTTAATGGGTATGGCGCAAGATCCCGAAGGCCAGAAATTGCTCAAGCGGATACACCTCGATGGATTTATTCCTGGGGAAGCGAAGTTCTACGAACGCCTGATACAAATGAGAAAGGCATTGGGCGAAGAATGAAAAGCGTCCTCGACCTAAGCCTCCGCTACAAACTCCCTTTGTGGGGAAGCATTCTCATTGTTACAACCACGCTAGTCGTCTCGGGTTCGCTAATGCTGAGGGCATACGAGGATGTACGCGCAGACTTGCTGGCCAGTTCTACCAACCTGAGTTACAGACTGGCGGAAATCTTGTTTGTACCCCTGCAGGAAGACGATGTCTGGCGAGCCTTTGAAATTATCAATTCTCCTCTCGTCGATTCGAATATAAAAGAAGTGCTATTGCCGAAGACCATTGTCATCCTCGACAACGAGCTTCGGGTTTTCGTATCCACCCGACCCAAAGTCATTCCCATACAGGCAAGTATCGTACAACTATCGCCGGAGTATGCCGCTCTGGCCAAGCGCATCTCCTCGCCGCAGGATGCTAATGCGCAGAGCTTCAATATGCAAGATGGGAAAAATATCTTTATTGCATCACCCATCGTCAATGAAGGACACCGTTATGGCACGCTGGTTGTGATCCACTCCAAGGATGTGCTGGTGCCGCGCTTCCTGGGTATAGCCCAGCGCGGGGGCGTTGTGGGATTGCTGGTGCTGGGACTTCTGTTACCGATCAACTGGTATTGGGGTCAGCGCATGTCGCGTCCGTTGGTAATGCTTGCCGAGCAGATGAAAGAGATTGACCAAGGTTCTGTCAGAGATATGGACCAAAAAATTTATCCCTATCATGATGAGCTGGGACAGCTTTTCTCTGCTTATTGGCGCATGTTGCAGGAAAAGGAAGCCAAGGAAGCGCTGGAGCAGCAGATCATCCATTCTGAACGCCTTGCAGCCGTCGGTCGTCTGGCGGCTGGCGTTGCCCACGAGATCAACAATCCGCTTGGCGGAATGCTCACAGCAATCGACACCTTGAAGAATCATGGCGAAATTGACTCTCGAACTGCCAAGACGATTTCGCTGATTGAGCGCGGCCTCACCCAGATAAAGGAAACCGTAGGGGCTTTGTTGGTTGAGGCACGCATCAAGAGCCGCGATCTCGAACCCCACGATTTCGAAGACATCCGTAGCTTGGTGATCCCGCAGGCGCAGAAAAAGGCCATCACCTTCGACTGGCGTTCGAGCATTGCCGAGCCTTTACCTCTTCAGGCCAATCCTGTGCGTCAGTTACTGATCAACCTACTTCTCAATGCCATCCAGGCTGCCCAGCATAAGGGGCTGGTCAACTGTAGCATTGATGCGACTGACAACGAATTGCGCTTAAGTGTCGAAAATGATGGCAAGCAGATGACCGACGAACAAACCGCACATCTCTACGAGCCTTTTTCGCCACTGGCTGAGAAAGGTCAAGGCTTGGGCCTCTGGGTCACCTACCAAATTGTTCAACAACTTGGCGGGAGCATCAACCTGGACCGTAACAGCGGCCGTATGCGTTTTTTCGTCACCCTGCCATTCAGCGGAAGCACTTCAGCATGAAACCCATTCGTATTTGCCTGATCGAAGATGACGAAATCATGGGAGAAGCGGTCTCAGACCGGTTTGGCCTTGAAGGATTCGAGTGTATCTGGTTCAAAACTGGGGAGGACGCACGCAAATCTTTAACAAAAGACAGGTACAACATCGTTATCAGCGATATTATGCTTCCGGACTGCGATGGCGAACTCTTGTTCGAGGAATTACGCGCTGCTGGCCTTGATTTGCCGCCATACATTTTCATCACCGGTTATGGTGCTATCGATCGCGCTGTCCGCCTGCTCAAACTGGGTGCCGAAGACTACTTGACCAAGCCGCTCGATATCCGCGTGCTGATCGATAAAGTTAGAACGATCTGCGCGCAGACGCGGCCAGACATTGCCAGTCCGGACGGAAAATATACTCTCGGCATATCCAGTGCGATGCGCAATATCGAAGCGATTCTACAGCGGCTGTCTCTGGAAAACACTTCTGTGCTGATCACTGGCGAATCTGGTGTGGGCAAGGAAGAAGTCGCACGTGGACTGCACCGCCAGCGCGATCCGGAATGGCGGCTACCATTCATCGCTGTCAATTGCGGCGCGATCTCCGAAAACCTGATTGAGGCAGAAATTTTCGGATACGTCAAAGGCGCCTACACGGGCGCCATCCGCGACAAAAAAGGCTATTTCGAGCAAGCCGACGGTGGCACCTTGTTCCTTGATGAAATCGGCGATATGCCGCTTTCCATGCAAGTAAATTTGTTGCGTGCAATTCAGGAGCGAAAAATTGTTCGCATCGGCAGCGAAGCACCTATTCCCGTCGACATTCATCTGATCTGTGCCACCAACAAGGATCTCAAGAAAATGGTCGAGATCGGCGAGTTTCGCGAAGACTTGTACTATCGCATCAACGTCATCGAAATCAGGGTTCCGCCGCTACGTGAGCGCAAGGAGGATATCCTGTGGCTGACAGAAAAATTGCTTGATGCTGAAGCTGTTCAGCATAGTCGGGCGCGACGTTCTCTCACCGCCGCCGCCGAACATGTGCTGCTCGACCATCCGTGGCCAGGTAATATTCGCGAATTGAAGCACTGCCTGGAGCGGGCCTGCGTCCTTTCGAGCCAAGCAGTGCTGACACCTGAGGCCTTCTTCGACGAGCCACAAGAATTGGCGAAACCAGATGAGTTCTCTTCGCTCAACGAATATCTCGATGTTTACGAACGTCGCTATATTCAGCAAATTCTGAAAACCAAGGAGGGCCGTATCGCTGAAACTGCTACGGCACTCGGCATTAGCCGGAAGACACTTTGGGAAAAAATGAGGAAGCTGAAGCTGACGCCTGAAAAATAGTTTTTCCTAATGGATAGCCAAAGAGAAATATTTGATCATGGATAATTTGGACTGTTGGTCACATACCGTGTTCGGCGCCTGCTTTCTCCAAGCTCTCTGCCGATTCAAGACCCCGGCTATCTGTGGCCCCCCTCGGAAATGTTGGCTGGTTCGGGTGCAAAAGCTTGTGAGGGGTAGATGACGAAACCAATCCTGGAATTTCATTTTACTCATAATCTAAGGAATCTCGAACAGCCAAAAAAAGTGATGCAAGCGTAATACAAATTTCACATTTTCTAATTCATATTATGAATAGGCCTACATTATGAACAAATTTAAAATGATCCTAATTAGCTTTACCTCGCTTATGCTGGTTTCCTCAGTCGCGTTCGCTGACGATGCCTCTAGAGAAGCCTTGATGAAGGACAGTAAATGTCTCAAGTGCCATGCAGTCGAAAAAGAGAAAGATGGGCCTTCGTTTAAAAAGACTGCCGAGAAGTATAAGGGCAAGGCAGACGCTGAACAGAAGCTCTACACCCACCTCACGACGGGACCCACTATCAAGATCGACGGCAATGAAGAAAAACACACCATCATTAAGTCTAAGGATGATGCTGCAATCAAGGAAGTAATTGCTTGGATCCTGGCACAATAATAGTAAAGGTCCGTTATTCTTCAGCATCAGGATAGCGGACTTTATTGTTATCGAAATTGGATTGTCTGCAGCTTAGATTAGGCACTTTCCACGTCAAGAACTCTGAAGGAGTCATCATGAAATATTTCACTCAACTACTCTGCGGAGTCGTCCTTTCCAGCACTTTAATATCCGCCGCTATTTCAGCCGAAGCAACGGTTGCTAGTTCTATCGAAGGCACGGTCGTCAGTTCTCTCAATACCGATAGTTACACTTATGTTGAAATATCCAAGGACGACCAAAAATCCTGGATCGTCGGTCCTTTGGTCGCCGTCAAACCCGGCAACCAGGTCAAGTTTGAACAGGGCGCCATCATGGCTGGTTTCTACAGCAAACAGCTCAACCGAACCTTCCCTACGGTGATGTTTGTCCAGGGGATTACCGTGGCAGCGGAGAAATAATAGCGGTATCTCGGTTATAGGAGTGGTGCAGCTGAAACAAGCCATGTGCGGCATTAGAATTACTCATCAAGCATCGGGAGCACGGCATGATTGAGAGCGGCGGCCCATCAAGAAAACAGCGGCGCGAAGAAGAGCGCGAGCGCGCGAAGACCAAGGCGCGACGCCAGTGCGGCCCGTGTACCGCGTGCTGCTTCTCCTTCGCCATGACGCTGGACGACGGCCCAAAGCCCGCGTGCGAGGTATGCAAGCATCTCTCCGCGCGCGGCTGTAGCATCTATCATAAGCGCCCGGCTGAGTGCAGGACGTTCGAGTGCATGTGGCGCTCCGGGTTCTTCAATGAAGAGATGAGGCCCGACCTTGTCAATGCGATCTTCGCCATCACGTACAAGCACGCCGATGGCTGGTGGATCTTCCGGCTGCGCCCTGCTGCGTACGAGGGTGAGCAGTCACCGAAAGTCTCGCAGCTCATCCAGCGGATAATGGATGATCGACATGTCGTCCTGGTGGAATCGCTGGAGGACTTGCGCAACCGAAGAGACCTTGGCGACAGTGCTATCGTTCCTATTCGTTATTTCGCTGTGCCGGGCCACCCAGTGTTCCAGATGGAGACGCTTCCCATCATGGAAAAAGACAGGCGATGAAGTTAAGAGATGTCATGTACACACACCCTGAACAGCGCCGTGGTCAACGGTGATCAGCATCAGCCTCCCCGTGCGCCCCGTGGTTAAAATCCCGTTTTCAGGGAGCTGCATCACGCCATCCAGAGCGGTGGTTCGTCCATCAAAGCGATCTGCTCGCGCAATTCCAGAATGCGATCTTGCCAGTAGCGCTGCGTGTTGAACCAGGGGAAAGCCACAGGAAAAGCCGGGTCATGCCAACGGCGTGCGATCCAGGCAGAATAATGAATCAGGCGCAGAGTGCGCAGCGCCTCGATCAGCTGCAGCTCGCGCGGATCGAAGTCGTAAAAATCTTCGTAGCCTGCCAGCAGGTCGGCCAACTGCCGCGTCATCTCGGCGCGCTCGCCCGACAGCAGCATCCATAAATCCTGCACCGCCGGACCCATGCGGCTATCGTCAAAGTCGACAAAGTGCGGGCCGTCGTCCGTCCACAATACGTTGCCGACGTGGCAATCGCCGTGCAGGCGCAAGTTTTTCACGCTACCGGCACGCTCGAAACCGCGTCGCACCCCATCTAATGCCTGCGCCACAACACCGCGGTAGGTTTCTTCAAGCTCCATCGGAATAAAGTTGTTCGCCAACAGGTAATCGCGCGGCTCTTCACCGAAACTTGCAATATCCAGCGTGGGCCGATCCTTGAACTGCTGCAGCGCGCCAACGGCGTGTATGCGTCCGATGAAGCGCCCCATCCATTCAAGAACATCGGGACGATCCAGCTCGGGTGCACGGCCACCGTGCTTGGAAAATACGGCAAAGCGGAAGCCATCGAATTCATGCAGCGTCATGCCATCAATCAACAACGGCGGCACCACCGGGATCTCGCGCTCAACCAATTCCAGCACAAATGCGTGCTCTTCCAGAATCGCTTCATTGCTCCAGCGCTGCGGGCGGTAGAATTTTGCCACCAGCGGCAGCCCTTCATCCATGCCGATTTGGTAGACACGGTTTTCGTAACTATTGAGTGCAAGCAGCCGGCCATCGCTATGCAGGCCAACGCTGTCGAGCGCATTCAAAACGAAATCGGGAGTGAGTGCAGAAAATGGTGGCGTAACAGTAGTATTCATAAGCGCCATTGTACAGGTGAGGTTAAATGTAAGTAGTACAGGCGCCTCGCCTGCATACGCAGCAGGCGAGGGCGCCTGCGCTACGTTCAATCACTGCACAGCTTTTTGGCTTCAGTCGCACTCAAACATTTCCACGGCAGTGGGAATAATCCCGGTACACGCTCCATATAGCGGCGATAGCGCTCGCCGTGATAGACCAGCAACTTCCGTTCTTCCAGCTGTGCGCCGATGGTGAAATACAAACTTGCCATTACGCTGGTTAGAAACTGTGCTGTGTTCATATCGCGCGCCCACAGCAAAATTATGGCAAAGAAGTACCAGGGATGGCGCACAAAACGGTGCAATGGCGAAAGTTGAAAGCTCTCCTGGTCTTCTGCTGTAGTCACATGACCGCGCCACTGTTTCAGCCCCAGAAATTCCTGCATATCATAGTACCGGAGCGACCAGACGAAACCCAGCACCGCCAATACACTCAACACATTCGCAATCCACTTGCTCGTGCCCTGCCACTGCCAAAGCGTCGGCCACGACAACGCCACCATTAGCCACAGGATAGGCAGCAAAAGCACGACTGCAAACACATTGAACACCAGCCGATACGCCGGCATAAAATCCGGCCAGCGCGCGGCAACATGCCTTTTAACGACAAGTGATGCCAGCAACGAATGAACCATGAAATAGACGATCCAGGCGACAAACAGTAGAAGCATATTGGGATCAAGCATAGAAGAATCCTTGGTGCAGGGAGCGGAATCAAAGATGATGCCGTGCACTCTGACAAATGCTGGGTTTATAGATTAAAGAGTTTCTGTATTTTTGTCCCTATACTATTTCAATTTTCACCTTAAATGTAATGGTTTGGATTAACCCTATTCATTGTCCGCCCCATGTGACATTTAGGCCATTGTTGATGGACCAGACACTCGGAAATTCGATCACATCGCACTCAATGGAAAGGTCCTGAGGAAACTTCGTATAAGGGGCCAGGAAACGAATCATCGCGGATATAGCACTGTCGATCTCAGCTCGACCACTTGACCTGGTAAATATAATATTTTCGACGTTGCCGTCACTGCGTATTATCACGGTAACGATGGGATTTATGTGAGGGTGAAATTTTGCTTCATCAAGAAGGTAGTATGGCGCGTTTAAACGAACCATATGGCGCCAGACCGTAGCGTACAGATCAAGCTGCAAATGGCGACCACCACCCTTTTGGCTGCAGGAATCATCGGCTAGAGGATTCTGCGTTTGAACAGCGATGCCTTTGTTTTCAGCTTTGACGGCAGCGCCCTGAGCTGCCCCCCCCGAACTGCTCTTCCCTGAATCTTTTCCGCTATTATTCCCAACTGCCGCAGGGCCTGTTCCCACATTCCCGGCTGCGCCGCCTTTCGTTACTTGAGACTTGTAAGCATCGCCGCCGGTAGCGGCGGCGGAATTCTGCCCCCGATTATCGGAACGCTGCGCTTGCCGTGCGTTATCCTGAGCTTCCGTTCGGGCGAGGCCTTGCAATCTAGCACCTTCTCCCGCCTCACGTGCATTGGCCGCAGCCGATT
>JBBRTU010000029.1:0-32615 GCA_038244115.1 Burkholderiales bacterium | reverse complement strand
TTCGGCGGCGACCAATGCACCTGTTCGGGCGTCACCTCGATGACATTGGATTCCAAGATAAGCTGGATGCGGTTGCTGGCAGTAGCCTTGTCCAACCGCTCGCGGTTCTTGGGTTTGACCCTGCCGAAGGCATTGCCGCGATAGGACAGCGTCACTGTGGTATCAGGCTGTTCGCATACGTCGAGCGCCGCTTCGAGGGCGCTATCTCCACCGCCGACTACCAGCACGTGGCACCCCCGGTATTGTTCGGCTTCGATCAGCCGGTACACCACCTTGGGATGCTCCTCGCCTTGCGCCCCAAGTTTGCGCGGGGTGCCGCGCCGCCCAATCGACAACAACACGTTGGCTGTACGGTAACTACCTTTGTTGGTCTTGATTACAAATACACTGTCATCTTGCGTAATGTCTTCCATGCGTTCGCTAAAGCGTACTGCCAGCTTGGCTTTATCCAGTACGCCTTGCCAGATTTCCATCAGCTGTTCCTTGCTGACTTCGCGCACTTTTATCTCACCGATAATCGGCAATTTCATCGGCGCGGTCATCACCAGTTTGTTGCGCGGATAATGGTAGGTCGTGCCGCCAAGTGAATCTTCTTGCTCGATGGTCACGTAGCGCAAACCACTCTGCTGGGCAGCCAGAGAAGCGGAAATACCCGCTGGCCCGGCACCCACAATCACCACATCCAGTTCCGCACTGCCCTTGGGACGCTTGGCAATAGTGCCGATCGCTTGTGTTCCCTGTTTCACGGCATTGCGGATCAGCCCCATCCCGCCCAGCTCGCCGGCAATGAACACCCCGGGAACGTTGGTTTCGAATTCAGGCGTAACGTGAGGAATGTCTATGCCGCGTTTCGCCGTACCGAATACCAGCTTGATGGCGCCAACCGGACATGCCGGTGCGCACGCCCCATGGCCGATGCAATGTGACGGGTTAACCAATATGCCTTTGCCATTGATGACCCCCAGGGCTTTTTCCGGGCACGCTTTTACACAGGCCCCAGAGCCGATACAGATGGACAGATCGACAACTGGATGCAGGGAGGGGGGTTCGGTCAGACCTGCCTCCACGGCTTCCCTTAATACCTCGGCGTGATGGCTTGAGCGTTTCTTTTCGGCACGCCTGTGAAATTTGATTGCTCCCAAAACCACGAGCAACGGGATAAGGTAGACAATCAGATCAATCATTGGAAAAAGTCATTGGGTATCTCTAAAGAAGCCTGGTAAACGTCAAGCCGTAATGATAGTGGAAATAATCCAAGGTTCAGATAATGCCATCCTATCTAAATTATTTTTAATTTACAGACATCATGCAAGCAGTGTATTTTGACCGCTCAATTTCTCTGTAAAGCATTCCATCCATGCCACATACTTCAGCGCTGGGACCCGCAACCGTCATCTCCATGGAGGGTCCAGCCAAGACCCGAATTGAAGGCATTTTGCGCGGAATTTGGCGCGCAGGTCTTGCCTTATTGGTCATGCTGGTACTGGTCTTGGCCTGGCTGGTGGCATTCGGCAACCTCTACACACCCGGCTCAAAGCTGGGTTATAACCTTGGGCTAGCGGGCGGATTGATGATATTGAGCCTGCTGCTGTATCCATTGCGCAAGCGCGTACCCGCACTGAACCGTCTCGGTCACATGGAAACCTGGTTCAGATATCACATGTTCATCGGCATAGGCGGCCCGGTGCTGATTCTGTTTCACTCCACCTTCAAGACAGGATCGATGAACGGCAGCATCGCACTTTACGCCATGCTGCTCGTCGCCCTGAGTGGCGTTATAGGCCGCTTTGTCTACCGCCACATCCACCGCGGCCTGTACGGGCGGGAAGTAACATTAACCGATGCCGAAGCGGATCTCAAAGCCAGCCTGGAAAATATGGGATCGGTATTTTCCCTGCGCCCGGAGATTGAACAACAACTTAATGCTTTCCACCAGTCCGCGTTTGCCAGACTCAACAATATTCCGCATCGTGCCTGGCGTTTCATGACCATACGCTGGAGGGGAAAACGGCTCATTCGTACGGTTCGGCGTGATGCCAAAAAGGCCTTGGCGCAAGCGGCGCTCCAGCAACAATGGTCGCGCGCGCAACTGTTGTTAAATTACGGTCTGGCTAAAAAACAGATCAATCGCTATGTCGATGCCATTGTTCAATCGTCCCAGCTGGCGGGCTGGGAGCGCCTGTTCTCCCTGTGGCACCTGGGGCATATTCCATTTCTGTATCTCCTCCTGTTGAGTGGGATAGTACATGTCATCGCGGTTCACCTCTATTAAGCAAGCGTTTGTACTGTGCTTCATTTGCCTGCTGGCTTGCCTCTGCGGCGAGGCATCAGCCGAGTCGATCGAAAAAGCCATCATGCCGGGGCAGGTCATCAAAGGACATGCCAAATTTGAACTTGAATGCAAGCAATGCCACCAGCTTCTGGACAAAAGCGCACAGGCCCGTCTGTGCGTAGACTGTCATAAGGAAATCGCCAAAGATATCAAAGAAAAAACCGGGTTGCATGGCCATCTGGAAGAGGGCACCTGCCGTTTGTGCCATACCGAACATAAAGGGCGCACTGCCAAACTTGCTCCACTCGACAAGGAACACTTCGATCATGATCGTACCGGATTCCAGCTAAAGAACGCGCACAAGGATACCCGCCTCAAGTGCGCCAGTTGCCATGTGGCGAAAGCCAAATTCCGCGCAGCCTCCAAGCTATGTAATGACTGCCACAAGAAGGATGACGTACATAAGGGCAGCCTTGGCAAACAATGCGAAAACTGTCACAGCGATATCAACTGGAAGGAAGCCAAGTTCGATCACGAGAAGACCAAATTCGGGCTGGCCGGCGGCAAGCACGCCGAGCTGAAATGCAAGGAGTGCCACACCGACAAGAGCTTCAAGAACGCGCCGCTTACCTGCAACGGCTGCCACAAAAAAATCGACCAGGAAAAAGGTCATAAGGGCCGCTACGGCAGCAAGTGCGAGAGCTGCCACACCGATCAGGGCTGGAAAGAGATCAGCTTCGACCACGACAAGAACACGCATTATCCGTTGCGCGGCAAACATCAGCAGACTAAATGCAACAGCTGCCACCTACCGGAAAAAGGCGCGCTGTATCAGCAAAAACTGCCCAGCAAGTGCGTTGCCTGCCACAAGAAGGACGATCAGGAAAAGGGTCATAAGGGCAGCCTGGGCGAAAAGTGCGATTCCTGCCACAACGAGCGCGGCTGGAAAACTACCAGCTTTGACCATGACAAGACGCATTTCCCGTTGCTTGGCAAACACAGGGACGCAAAGTGCGAGACCTGCCACAAGGGTGGCGTATCCGGCCCGAATGCCAAGCTGAAAATTGAGAAAGAGTGCGTTGCCTGCCACAAGAAGGACGACCAGGATAAGGGCCACAAGGGGCGCTACGGCAACAAGTGCGAGACCTGCCACAACGAGAAGGGCTGGAAAACAGCCAGCAAGTTCGACCATGACCGCGACACCAGGTACGCGCTGAAAGGCAAACATCAGCAGGCAAAATGCGATGCCTGCCACTTGCCGGAAAAAGGTCTGATCTTCCAGCAGAAAAAACTCGAATCCGACTGTGTCGCCTGCCACAGAAAAGACGACAAGCACAAAGGCCAGCTCGGCAATAAGTGCGAAACCTGTCACAACGAAAAGCGTTGGCAGGACGCGCCCTACGACCATGCCAAATCCCGCTTCCCGCTGACCGGCAGCCACAGCAAAGTCGAATGCAAAAAATGCCATGTGACAGCGGCATTCCGCGATACCCCGTCAGACTGCAATGGCTGTCACAAAAAGGACGATACGCACAAAGGCCGCTTTGGTACCAAGTGTGAAACCTGCCATTACACCGGCACCTGGAAGTCCTGGGATTTTTACCACGACAAGACGCGCTTCAAGCTGGATGGGGGACATAAGAAGGTGGAATGCTACGCCTGCCACAAGGAACCGATCACAGGGCGCGCGACCATCAATCGCACCTGCCTTAGCTGCCACACCAAGGATGACGTACATGACGGCGGCTTCGGCGGGCAATGCGAGCGTTGCCATGTCGCGACCAATTGGCGTACGGTACGGCGGTAGTAACTAGCGAGTTCTGCCGGTGAAATAGCAGCCCATCTGAATCATTACAAATTGTTATTTTGACCCTAATCGCATCTGGTGATAAAAAGCCACAAACTATTTGTGGTTTCTTTGAGGATACGACTTTATGGGTTGGAAATCTGTGATGATTAGCCGCGTGATCCAGGTGCTCGCCATAGTTTTTGCCATGGCCTGGCTGGGTAGCGGACTCTGTCTTGCCCAGGACGAACCTGGCCAAGGCTCCGCTCTGCAATTTAATCATGCTACAACCGGTTTCTCCCTCACCGGACGCCATGTCGAAGCGCGTTGCGAGTCCTGCCATGTGCAGGGAATCTTCCGCGGCACCCCGCGCGATTGCACCACCTGCCACCGCACCGGTGGTCGTGTGGAAGCCGACGCCAAGCCAGTCACCCACATCCCAACCACGCTGAACTGCGACACCTGTCACCGTACCAGCGGCTGGACACCGACGACTTTCAGGCATCAGGGCGTTGTCATAGGCACCTGCACGACCTGCCACACTGGCATCTCAGCTACCGGCAAGCCGGCCATTCACATGCCAACCACTAACTCCTGCGACTCATGCCACAAGATGACTGCGTGGACACCCGCCGGTTATGACCACGTCAATATTGCAGATGGTAGCTGTCAGACCTGTCATAACGGCACCCGGGCAACGGGCAAGATTAGCGGCCACATTCCCACTTCCGCCTCCTGTGATACCTGCCATGCCAGACCCCCAGCAGCCGTGGTCTTTGCCCCGGCCAGAATGAACCACACGGGTATGACAGGACAATGCTCGACTTGCCACAGCGGTAGTTACATTAGCCAGAATGCCCAGGCCAAGCCGGTTACCCACGTCATTACCAGCGCTCAGTGCGACACCTGTCACACTTCCACCACCACCTGGGCCACAGCAAGCTTTGACCATGCGACGGCGAACCCGGCAGCGGCGGGAAGGTGCGCGACTTGCCATAACGGCACAAACGCATTGGGCAAACCGACCAGCCACATTCCTACCAGCGCGCAATGCGACACCTGCCACAAGAACTACAGCGCGTTCAAACCGGCAAGCATGGATCACACCGGGACAACAGCGCAATGTTCCACCTGCCACAGCGGCGCCTACAATTTTTCCAACGCCTTGTCCAAACCCAGCACGCATGTTCCCACCACCAATCAGTGCGACACCTGTCACACCAATGGCTTTATAAATTGGGCGCCCGCAGTCATGAATCACACCGGCGCGACCGGCAAATGCTCTACCTGTCACAGCGGTGCCTATCTCAGCCAGAATGCGCAGACTAAGCCCGCAACCCACGTCAGTACCGCAGCGCAGTGCGACACCTGCCACAAATCCACCACCAGCTGGGCAACTTCAACCTATGTGCACGATGCCACGGCCACTGGCAGATGCTCGACTTGCCATAACGGCAGCAGCGCCCTTGGCAAACCCAGCACACATATCCCCGCCAGCGCCCAGTGCGATAGTTGTCATAACAACTTTGCCACCTTCAAACCGGCTGCAATGAATCATACTGGCCTCAGCGGGCAATGCTCGACCTGCCACAACGGCTCATATGTCTACGCAAATGCGCTCTCCAGACCGGTCACCCACATTCCGGATGGCCGTCAATGCGATACCTGCCACACCAATGGCTTCATTGCCTGGGCACCGTCCAACATGAACCACACAGGACTGGCCGGCCTCTGTTCCAAGTGCCACAACGGCACATTCCTGGCCCAGAATGCGCAAACCAAACCGTCCACCCATGTCAGCACAAGCGCTCAGTGCGACTCTTGCCACAAATCGACCGTTAGCTGGGCAACCGTTACCTATACCCATGCGCCCACAGACACCAACTGTTCCACCTGCCACAATGGCACGACCGCGCTGGGCAAGCCAACCAACCATATTCCCAGTACTGCTCAGTGCAGCGTTTGCCATAGCGGCTATGTCGCCTTTGCGCCTGGCATCATGAGCCACGCGCTCACTACCGGGCCAGCCGCACCAGGGAATTGTTCCACCTGTCATAGTGGCGCCTATAACTACGCCAATGCCTTGAGCAAACCGATAACCCACATCCAGACCAGCGCCCAGTGCGACACCTGCCACAACACCACGGCCTTTAAGCCGGCCACGTATACCCACGCTGGCGGCATCGCCGGAACCTGCGCCACCTGCCATAACGGCATCTCGTCGATGGGGAAATCTGCCACCCACATTCCGACAGCCTCTTCTTGCGATGTCTGCCACAGCAATTATGTGACATTCGCGCCTGCGGCCATGAGCCATGCTAATACTGCCGGACCAGTATCGACGGGCAATTGCGCCACTTGCCACGGCGGCTCCTATGTTGCGCAAAACGCGCAAACCAAGCCGTCTACCCACGTAAGTACCACCGCGCAATGCGACACCTGCCATCATTCCATCACGTCTTGGGCGACGGTTACTTATACTCACCCCCCTACAGCTACAGGCACATGCTCGACCTGTCACAACGGAACAACCGCACTCGGCAAACCGACCAATCACATTCCGACCAGCAGCCAGTGCGATAGCTGTCACAAAAATTTTGTCGCCTTTAAACCCGCCACCATGAACCACACCGGCACGACCGGGCTATGCTCGTCCTGCCACAACAGTTCGTATGCTTTTACCGGCGAACTTTCCAAGCCGGTGACACACATTCCGAGCAGCGGCCAGTGCGATACATGCCATACCAATACCGGCAGCTTCACCAGCTGGTCCGTCACCCCGGCCATGAACCACACTGGCACGACGAGCCAATGTTCGACCTGTCACAATGGTTCGTATGTCGCTGTGAATGCTTTGGCGAAAACTGCATCGCATATTCCGACCACAGCGCAGTGCGATATTTGCCACACCAGCACCAGCAACTTCGCTATCTGGACCATGAACCATGCATCAACCACCGGGCCACTCGCTGCCGCGAATTGCGCCACCTGCCACAATGGCACCTATGCTGGCGTAATAGCCAAACCAGGTAACCATATTCCGACGACCTCCCCGGCCGGAATGCCCGGTAATGAGTGTTCCTATTGCCACAGCAGCACCACAGTCTTTACCGTCGAGCGAATGAACCACGGCACCATGCAGACCTCTTGCATTACTTGCCATGATTCGGCTGCCACCTACCTGGGAAGCATGACGAAAAGTACTCGCACATCAAATCACCATGGTGCGAACGCAGTCGGAAAAGATTGCTCATCGAGTGGTTGCCACAGACCGCTGGGTTCTGTAGGCAGTACTTACAGAAACTGGAATTGATTGCCAGGAAACCCAAGCTCGTCATTACTTGAATGCGTTGCGGAAAAACATTTTATGTTCCGCATATTTTTCACTACTTTGTTACCCCAATCCGAACCTGAAAATTTTTGCGCCATGCCAAACAAAATAATGACATCGTCACTTACCTCCCATTTTTTTATCCGTAAGATTTTCATTCGCGTCTTCCTTGCGCTATCGCTTCTGATGGCCGGATCCTCGGCTTATGCCCAGCTCATCGACCGCATCGAAATCGGTCGTAAAGGCAATATTGCAGAAATTTATATCCGCTTCGCGGTGCAAATCCAATACCTCAGCCACTCGCCGTTGGAGGAAGGGAAACTCCTGCGAGTCTTTATTCGTTTGACACAAACCAACATTCCGGAAAGCGAGGCAGGCCAACAAACCTTGCGGTCGCCGGATACGGATTTGGTTCCCAGGTTCAGCGTTACTTACCCGGACCTTAATGACGAAATACTTATCTCGTTTTCTCAAGCCACCCACTTTGATGTAAAACCAGGCACCGATAGCCGCAGCATCATCATTACCGTGCCCATCTTGCCAGGTGCAAAGGATTTTCTGGTGGAGCAGCGGGTGGACAACCCCAAACCGAAAGCCGAAGCTCACACTACAATACTCCCTGCCCCACCACAGCCCGCCCCTACCGTAAAGTCGCCAGCACTCCCCGTTGAGAAAAAAGAAGCATCAACAGCAACTGCTCAATCGATGGAACCAGCTACCTTATCCTCGGAGACTGCCGCCGTTCCGCCGCCCCCGGTATTGAGCACCGCCGAAATTGAGAAGATGGCGAAGAAATTCATGGATGAAGCACACCAGGCACTCGCGAGCAAGGATGGCAGTACGGCAGTCAACAGGCTCTATCGGGCGCTAGGACTCCCATCCAACAGCCAGACTCAAGCCGCCCAGGCCTTGATCGGCGAAGCGCGCGAGCTGACTGGGGAATATGCCAAGGCACGCGCGGAATATGATCTCTACCTGAAACTTTACCCAAAGGGGGCCGAAGCGCCTCACGTCAAAGAGCACCTCGCCAGCCTGCCGAAAGATGCGCCTCGTCGGGGACAAACTGCCGCTGCAAAGAAAGCGTCCAAGGACGCCAAGCCGGCGGAGTGGGTGACAACAGCCAGCATTTCGCAATACCACTATTTAGGCAATTCCCACATAGAAACCATTACCCCTCCGCCCCCCGGACAGTTGGTCTTTAACGTTGACACTTTGTCCCTGCAAGACCAGAACTCGTTGATCTCGACCTTCGACATCAACGCACGCAAGCGCGATGCGTTCTCGGACACGCGCATCGTGGTGCGGGATACCGATAACAGAAACTTCCTGCCTGGGAAAACCGGGTATAACCGGCTGTACGCTGCCTATGCCGAGCATACGGATAAGGAAATTGGATATTTTGTTCGCGCCGGACGCCAGAACCCGAGTGGTGGCGGAGTAATGGAACGCTTTGATGGCCTTTCGCTTGGTTATAATCTCGACACGACCTGGCGCATCAATGTTGCCGGCGGAAGCGCGGTGGAATTCCTTTCACCTTTCAAAAAGAATTTTTATAGCGTCAGCCTCGACCTGCTGGCCCAACCCAATCAGTGGGGGTTTAGCACTTACTTCGTTGATCAGACGCTGGACGGCGCGCTTAACCGGCGTGCAATTGGTGGCGAAGCACGCTATTTCGACAGCCAGATCACCATCTACAGCATGCTCGATTATGACCTTGCGTTTAACGGACTCAACATTGCGCTATTACAAGGTAACTACCTGGCGCAGGATGGCAGCAATTACTATGCGATCCTGGATCATCGCAAATCGCCTTCTTATGGACTGACTAACGCCATGTCGGCCTCGCCTGGGCAATCAATCAGCGACATGATCGCCACGCTGGGGATCGATGAAGTGCGTAACCAGGCTAAAGTCCTGACTGCCGTCTCCGACCTGTTTTCAGCCGGCCTGACCTACCCCATTTCTCCCCAGTGGCAACTGGGTGCCGACTACCGCCTTGCAGCCATTTCAGGCACCGAAGCCGTGGGCGCCATGCCAGCACAACCCGGCTCCGGAAATAGCCATGTATTCAGTGTCCGGGCTATCGGAAATAACCTCTTTTTTGCCAATGCCATTGGCGTGGCTGACGCCAGCTATATTCTTGCCCCTACTTACAAAGGCAGTTCACTCGGCCTCAGCTACGTATTCCTGTTTCAGGAAGTATGGCACCTCGACGGCAACCTGCACTATTACACGCAGAAAGATGACACTGGCGAGACGCAGAACCGATGGACACCGACCATAAAATTGTCATACCGCTGGAAAGACAGTGTTTCCCTGGAGGCGGAAATTGGCAAGGAAATTGCCAAGATGGATGGTCCGCTCAGAGTCGAAAATTCTAGCCGCAACTACATGTATTTTGGTTATCGGTGGGATTTAAGGTAACGCCGCTCTCTCCCCATTCTGCATTACAATATTGTCCTGGGAAAAAAGTATCTGGATGCAGCTAAAAACATTCCGATAAAACCAAATTTTGAAATGGGGAACCCGCCGTGATTGTATTCAGTATCATCGTTATTGCCCTGCTGCTCGTGGTCGCGCTTGGCCTCACCGGCACCTTTCCATTCCCGCCCCGCGACGAGCAGGCCTCCAGTAGCCTGCGTTGGTTACGCTGGGCGCTACCATCAGCCATCGCAGCGATAGCAATTGGTGTTTATACCCTGGCCGGCAAAACCGAAAATGTCGCGGTCGCACCTGTTGTTTCCCAACCCGCACCTCATCAATCCTCCACCCAGCAAACCAACAAAGGCGGCGACCTGGACGTGGTGGTAAAACGCCTGGAAAGCAAGCTGGAAAAAGACCCGAAGAATGGGGAAGGCTGGGCTTTATTGGCACATACCTATGTCGAGTTGGGCAAACACCGCGAAGCCGATGCCGCCTTTGCGAAGGCCGCAGTACTTCTGTCGCCAGATGCCAAATTTCTGGCCGACTGGGCAGATGCGCATGTGGTTGCACATGACCGGAAATGGGATAATGCAGCAAGAGACATGATTAAGCGCGCGCTTTCCATCGACCCAAAACATCTCAAGTCTCTCGCCCTGGCAGGCAGCGAAGCATTTGATCGCGGCGACTACAAAAACTCGATTGCGTATTGGAAGAAAATGAAAGCGGCGGCGCCCGCCGATTCCATGGACGCAAAACTGGCCGACGCGAACATTCAGGAAGCCGATGCAATATTGGCTGGCAAGAAACCTGGCGGCGCCACCGAAGACAAGACAACGCAGAGCAAGCCGTAAAAGACCTCCAATTGGCGAGTGGGTCGCGTTGATCTATCCGCCTTTGGAAATCTTGGTTATGCCATGAGCTACCATTCACAGCCGACGGCGCGTTTCAGCTTTGTCAGTACTATTGGCGATAATATATCGGACACCGCAAAATCCAACCCAGTCCATAGAAAAAATTACAAAGACATTATGAGCATAGTATTATCAAATAAAGTCCGGGGGCAGGCGTCTGGCTAATAACTGATAGGTGAGGTTTATGGATCCAGCTAGTCCTTTCCCCGCAATAGCCTCGCTGCTGGTGGCATTGGCTACCGCCCTCCTGCTCACGAAACAATTTGGAGCGCCGCCGGACCAAGGACGCTATTCGTCAATTGATGGACTGCGTGGTTATCTCGCGTTTTTCGTATTTCTACACCACGCTTGTGTTTGGTATTTTTATTTACGGACAGGCCAGTGGAAAGTGCCTCCCTCCAACCTCTATACCAATTTTGGTCAAGGTAGCGTTGCAGTCTTTTTCATGATCACTGGGTTTTTGTTTTTCTCCAAGCTGATTAACGGAAGAAAAAAAGACATCGATTGGGGAAAACTGTTTATTTCCAGATTTCTACGTCTTGTTCCCCTCTATTTATTTGCAATGCTGCTGCTCTTCCTGGTGGTTGCCTATGTCTCGCATGGCATCTTGAACGAATCGCTTCCACGAATACTAGCGGGCGCCGCAAAGTGGCTAAGCTTCACGATTCTTGGCGAGCCAAATTTAAATGGCATTAATTACACCTCAACCATCGTCGCTGGGGTTACGTGGTCACTGCCCTACGAGTGGGTTTTTTACTTTTCACTACCCGTGCTTGCCCTTACCGTTGGGGTAATGCCCCCATTTCGATACGTCGCACTTGGCATGGCTAGCATCGTATCGGCGGTAATCTGGTGGCATCCACAGATTTACCCTTTACTAGCTTTTTTCGGCGGAATAATCGCTTCCTTTTTAGTTCGTTTGGAGTTATTCCGTCGATTTTCAATCAGAAGGGTTTCCTCATTTATTTCGCTTGCTTGTATTGCAATAGCATTTACCGCTTATCCATCTGCTTACGGGATTGCCCCCCTGTTACTGCTGTCCGTGGCTTTTGCGCTTATCGCAAGTGGCAACAGTTTGTTTGGTTCATTAACCAGCCCCGTTTCCCGCACGCTAGGCGAAATGGCATATAGCATTTATTTACTTCAGGGCGTCACACTCTTTGTTACTTTCAATTTTATTGTCGGCTTGCCCGAATCCAAGGCGCTATCTCCAATCACACACTGGCTTCTGATAGTTGGGATTACACCGGTTCTAGTGTTGGCTTGCTTTGTCACCTTCAGGCTAATAGAGCATCCAGCGATGCGAAGCGCAACAACCGTCACAGATTGGCTACGCTCACGCCTAACTCGACGCGCCAAGAAACTCGCCGCAAGCGGCACGCCCCTCAGCTAATAGCCTTTTCTAGACGCCTGTCAGACTGCTAAGTTTTTATCCCTCCACTCACTTTTTCACCTCCTCACCTGCAATTAGCCATTTGCCGTCTGCTTTTGTTAGTGTCAGAACCTTGAGCGAGATGTCCTTGAGCAAGGACGAACGATATGACTGCTTGAAGCTGACTACCGCATGGCTATCATCGCGGAAGGTGATTGTCTGATCGGTTATCAGCACTTCGATTAGCTTCGGCTTTTCAATCTGTGTCCGCCTCGACGCCTTCCAGTCCGCCAGACTCAGACCACCAGGCGTTTTAAAACCGGCAGCGTAGAAGGAAAAATAGCCTGCCACATTTTTTTCCGCCCATGCCTTTGCCCAATTCTGAACAGTCCAAGCAATGTCCTGCTCCGCAGCCTTGCGATACCAGAATATTGCCTGTTGATGATCCTGCGTGACACCCAGGCCATTGTCGTACATGGCACCCAGATTGTATTGCGCCGGGGAAATTCCTTGTTCCGCAGCCTTGTGATACCAGAGCACAGCCTGCTGGTAATCCTGTTCAACCCCTAGGCCATTGTCGTACATGATGCCCAAATTATATTGCGCCAATGCAATACCCTGCTCTGCGGCTTTGCGATACCAGAACACTGCCTGCTGGTAATCCTGTTTAACGCCCAGACCCTTGTCGTACATGACGCCCAAGTTGTAATGCGCTATCCCGACGCCTTGCTCCGCAGCCTTGTGATACCAGGACACTGCCTGTTGGTAATCCTGTTTCACGCCCAGGCCTTTGTCGTACATGATGCCCAAATTATATTGCGCCAATGCGATACCCTGCTCTGCGGCCTTTCTGAACGCCGTCACAGCACTGGGGTAATCCTTGCTGGCGTAAAATTTCACGCCGTCCTCAAGGTCGCCGGCAAACGTTGGGAATGTTTGCAATATCAGAATAAGACCTGCTAGCAAAAATACCCTCATTTCCCCCTCGTCATTATTTTATTAAACCGGCACCATGGATCCGCGATTTTGTCGTTCCCGCGAAAGCGGGAACCTAGTGTATTTATGGCCTGGATACCCGCCTGCGCGGGTATGACAGAATCCCGTTCAATTCGTGCTGAAGCAATAGCTTTTACGCGGCTTACGGCACCACGGTATCAATGGTGACCTGAACGTTCTTCTCCCCAGCCTTCAGTTTGCCGCTTGCCCCTTGCAGATCACCGGGTTGTGGCGAGGCATTGCCCGATTTGGAGATACGCGCAACCACGACCACATCAGGAAAATTGGAAAGCTTGAGTTGCGGCATCATTGCCATGGCATCGGTCAGGGTAAAGGCATAGGGTAAATCCTTGACCTGCGCTTGAATAATGGCAAGCGGCATTTTCGGGCCGGTCACCGCGCGTGCGAATACAAATACCTTGTCGCCAGGCGATACTTTTCCAGCCAGTGCAGGGCTGAGGCTCACTGTACCGCTTATACCGGGGCTGCTCACATTGGTACTGGCGGCATCAGCAGCAGCCGGGGCAGGCGCTTTACTAGTGGCGAACTCGGACAGATTATCCAGCTTGCCCACGGCGCCCGCTCCCGGCTTCAGGAAATTTTTCGCCTCGGCAATACCCGCTGCCAGCTCGCGCGCATCATCTGTGCCGGGCGGTATGATTTTGAGCAGCGGCTCCCAATAGACCAGCGCTTGCGCATAATCCTTACGCACAAACGCGGAAGAGCCCGATAACACCAGCGCCTTGGGGTTGCTCGGATTGATGGCAAGCGCCTGCTTGAGCAGTTCGTCAGTGTTACTGTTAAAACGCTGGCCGTTAGCCATTGCCAGCACATCCGCATAATCAGCCAGCAATTGGGCATCGTTAGGTACGAGCTTGGCAGCCTTCTCAAATGCTGTCACCGCTTCAGCAAAACGGTTCTGCTGGGCGTAAGAACTCGCCAGCAATTTCCAGCCTGCGCCATCCTCGGGTGTCTGATCGCGCAAGCGCGCGGCCAATTTTTCGATCATCTGGTTGAATTTCGGGTCGCCTGCGCCGTGGCCGGCCGCCGCCTCCGCAGCGGCTGTCTGCGGCAATACCGCTTGCGGCGAACCAAGCTTGAGATAAAGCGGCACTGCGGCAAGTGGTATCACCACCAGCAATAGCGCTGCCAGCATTCTGTTCTGGCTGGTCGCTACCGGCACAGCCGGCCTTTTTTCCTGTGCATCGGCCAGCATGCGACGCTCCAGTTCAGCTTTACTCTCCTCGTATTGCTCGGCTTTCAGAGTGCCATTACGCAGATCGCGTTCCAATTCGGCAAACTGTTCGCGATAGAGTTCGACATTCATTTCAGCATGACCGCCGGACAGCCTGCGCGGCCTGCTCAATAGCGGGAACAAAGGAAAAGTTAATGCGAGCAATACCAGGCCCGCTACAGAAAGCCAGAATAACGTCATGCCTTGTCTCCACTATTTTGTAGCATTGCTTCTGCTTTTTTGTGTTCGTCTTCGGTGAGCTGGCCTTCCGTTGCCAGTCGTTGACGGCGTATCTTGAGATATCGTAGCAACAATATGCCGACAGCGGCGAGCAAGAGGAACGGCCCAAACCATAATAGCCATGTCGTCGGTTTTAGCGGCGGGCGGTAAAGTACAAAGTCGCCATAACGGTTCACCATGAACTCGGCAATTTCCTTGTCGCTCATCCCTTTTTCGGCCATCTCGCGCATCTCGCGGCGCAGATCGCCGGCAAGCTCCGAGTGTGAATCGGCCAGCGTCTGATTCTGGCATACCAGGCAGCGCAGCTCGGTGGCTAACGCCATCACGCGCGCTTCCACCTCGGGATTTTGCGCCATCGGTGTCGCTTCCTTGGCGCAAGCCAACACCGGCAGCAAACACAACACAGTAATCAGGCGTTTCATTTTTGCAATTCCTTTACCAACGGCATAACTTTATCGCGCAATATTTCCGGTGTAATCGGCCCGATCTGTTTGTAGCGGATCACGCCCTGACGGTCGATCACATACGTCTCTGGCACGCCATATACGCCGTAATCAATCCCCACCCGGCCTTCAGCATCAAAAGCCACAGTCTGATAGGGATTACCCATATCTTGCAGCCAGCGCATGCCATCGACCCGCGCGTCTTTGTAGTCCAGACCAACAATCGGCACTGCGCCGGTTCTGCTGAATTCCACCAGCAGCGGATGTTCTTCGCGACAAGCGACGCACCACGAGGCCCACACGTTAAGCAACCACACCTTGCCCAGCATGTCCTTTTGCGCAAAAGTTGCTGCGGGATTGTCCAGCGCAGGCAGGTTGAAAGCGGGCGCAGGTTTGCCGATCAAGGGCGAAGGCACCTCATGCGGATTCAAATTCAGGCCGACACCAAGAAACACCAGCAGCAAGATGAACACACCCAGCGGCAACAAATAGCGGTTCATGCCTAGACCCCCTGCACTTGCAAGGGCGAGCCTGCCACCTGCTTGGCTGCACGGCGCTGCAACCGGTAACGCCGGTCACTCACGGCCAGGAAACCGCCCAGCGCCATCATCAGGCCGCCGCCCCAAATCCAGTCCACCAGCGGTTTGTAATATACCCGCACACTCCAGGCACCATTCGCCACTGGTTCGCCCAGCGACACATACAGGTCGCCCGTCAATGTGGGTCTGATCGCCGCTTCAGTCTGCGGCATGGGTGACGAGAAATAGGCACGCTTTTCCGGGTTGAGTTCGGTCACTGGCTGGCCGTTATGGCTCACCAATACCGTGCCGCGCGTAGCACGATAGTTAGGGCCGGGCATTTCAACCACTCCTTTGAACTGGAACTGATAGCCTCCCGCGCTCACCACATCGTCAATTTCCATCTTCACGTCTTTTTCTACTTCGTAACCTTTGACCAGCGTGACGCCGGCAACAAACACCGCCACACCCAGATGCGCCACCTGCATTCCCCACCAGCTACGCGAAAGTCCGGCCAGCCGGGTCAGTACACCACCAGAAGCTGCGCTGTGTTTTAGCGCTACGCTGTGTTTGAGCGCATCGGCAAATCCCACAGCCACACTAAGTGCCACCCAGAACGCCAAGGCAATGCCCATGGCAATCATTGGCGTCCATTTACCCAGCGCAAACGGCAAGCCTATTCCCAGCAAGATGCTGGCCACTAGCGGCCAGCGCAAGCGGGCCAGCAGCTCCTGCATGTTGGTTTTTTTCCAACGTGTCAATGGGCCAAAGCCGAGCAAAATCAGCGCAGGCACCAGCAATGGCACGAATACGGCTTCGAAATACGGCGGGCCGACGGATAGCTTACCCAAGCCCAGCGAATCCAAAATCAGCGGGTACAGGGTACCGAGCAGCACGGTGGCGGCAGCCACACTGAGCAGCATGTTGTTGCCCAACAGCATGGATTCGCGCGAGGCCAATTCGAACTTGCCTCCCAAGCCAACTTTCGGCGCGCGCCAGGCAAATAGCATAAGCGAACTGCCGACTACTATGGCCAGGAACAACAGGATGAAAATACCGCGCCTGGGGTCGGTGGCAAACGCATGCACCGAGGTCAGCACACCCGAGCGCACCAGAAAGGTTCCCAGCAAGCTCAAGGAAAAAGCGCAGATCGCCAGCAGCACTGTCCAGCTTTTGAAGCTGCCGCGTTTTTCAGTCGCTGCCAGGGAATGAATCAGCGCTGTGCCCACCAGCCAGGGAATGAACGACGCGTTTTCCACCGGATCCCAGAACCACCAGCCGCCCCAGCCCAGCTCGTAATAGGCCCACGCGCTGCCCATGGTTATGCCAATGGTGAGGCACATCCAGGCTACCGTCGTCCAGGGTCGTGACCAGCGCGCCCAGGCGGCATCCAGCCGGCCCGACAGCAGCGCGGCAATAGCGAAAGCAAACGCCACCGAAAAGCCTACATAGCCCATGTACAACATGGGCGGATGAAACACCATGCCCGGGTCCTGTAATAACGGATTGAGATCGCGGCCATTTAGCGGCATGGGAAACAAGCGCTCGAACGGGTTCGAGGTCAGCAACAGAAAAGCCAGCAGACCAACACTGACCAGCCCCATCACCGCCAGCACCCGCGCCACGGTGTCGTCGGGCAAATGCTTACTGAACAGCGCGACGGCGAATGTCCAGGCGCCAAGGATCGTCACCCACAACAGCAACGAACCTTCATGCCCGCCCCACACGGCACCGAAGCGGTACACCATCGGCAAGTCCGAGTTGGAATTGGAGGCCACGTAGAGCACAGAAAAATCGTTGGTGAGGAAAGCATAAATCAAGCTCCCGAACGCGAACAACACCATAAGGAATTGCCCACTTGCCACAGGACGGGCCAACCCGATCAGCGTCGCATCGTTACGTGCTGCACCGATCAGTGGAACGATACCCTGTACCAGCGCCAGCAGCGCCGCAAGGATGAGTGCGAAATGTCCGAGTTCTGGAATCATGGTTTAGCTCCGCTAGATTGTTTCGCTTTTTGCGCCTGCTCGATAGCGCTCTTCGCTGCAGGTGGCATGTAATTTTGGCTCCGGCCGCCGCTTTGCGGCTTAACATTCGCTATGCTCATGTTAGCCTGCACCGAAATGACATGCGTGCTCATTTCACCACCCCCGCGTTCTTACTTTTCTGTGCTTGTTCGATAGCCTGCTTCGCTGCAGGTGGCATGTAATTTTCATCATGCTTGGCCAGCACTTCATCGGCGCGGAATGTATCAGCTTCCATCCTGCCCTGCGCCACTACGCCTTTACCCTCGCGGAATAAATCCGGCAGGATGCCTTTGTAAGTAACCGGGATGCTGCGTGCCGTATCGGTCACGATAAAATGCACCGTGAGGCCATCGCCTTCGCGCTTCAGGCTGCCTGCTTCCACCAGACCGCCAACGCGGAACGCCTTGTTGACTGGCACTTCCTTGTTGAAAATTTGCGTCGGCGTAAAGTAGAACGCCACGTTGCTGCGCAACGCGTTGAGAATCAGCGCCGCAGCAATGCCAATGACAGCCAGTCCAAGAAGAATATAGGCGAAACGTTTCTGGCGCTTAGTCATCCTTTCCTCCCGTGCAGCGCAATCAAGCGCTTTAACAATGTAGCGCGGCGCTGTTGCAGCAACCACACTTCGGCCACCAGACAAACGAAGGTGACCCCGAAGGAACCCCACACGTAAAATGCATAACCGCCCATGGCGAAAAACTCTGACGCCGATTTCATTTTTTCATGTCTCCTATGAGTTCGTTCACCCATGTAGTCTGCCGATCGCGTTCCAGAATTTCGCAGCGCACCCGCGCGAGCGATACGGCAATGGAATACATCCAGCAGGCCAATGCCATCAGTAGCATGCCAGTGAGCATGGTGGCTGCCATGCTGGGCGACTTGGTCATACTCACCGAAGCGCCCTGATGCAGCGTGTTCCACCACTTCACGGAGAAATAAATGATCGGCACGTTCACAGCACCAACCAGTGCCAGAATGGCGCCCGCCTTGTCGGCACGCTGTACGTCGTCAATGGCCGCTTGCAGCGCCAGGAATCCGAGGTACAAAAACAGCAGAATCAATTCGGAAGTGAGTCGCGCATCCCACACCCACCATGCACCCCACATCGGCTTGCCCCACAGTGCGCCAGTCCACAAGGCAATGAAGGTGAACAATGCACCGGTCGGTGCCAGCGAGCGTGCCATCATGGCCGACAAGCGCGTTTTGAAAACCAGACTCATCCCGGCATAGCCCGCCATGAGCAAATAGAGAAACATCGACATCCAGGCTGCCGGTACATGAATGAAAATAATGCGGTAAGCCTCGCCTTGTTGCGCGTCTGCCGGTGCCACGATAAAGCTCACATACAAACCGGCCAGTGTGAACAGCACTGCCAGCACGACAAACCATGGAATCATTTTGCCCGCCAAACCATAAAACAGTTTGGGCGCTGCGAATCGAAAAATGTGCAAATCACGCATAGCCATTAATACATTTCCTCCATCGTCTACGACCCCCTCCCTTCAAGGGGGAGGAGCATATCAGTTGTTAATTCTCTCACTCTAACGCAATCCGCAGCGCCGCCGCTGTTGCCAGTGGCGCAAGCACCAGCGTCAATAACAGCAACGCACCCAGAATCGAAAAATGCGCCTCGGCGCTTAATCCACCGGTGACCGACTCCACCGCCCCGGCGCCGAACACCAATACAGGAATGTACAACGGCAACACCAGCAGCGCCAGCAGCGCGCCACCACCGCGCAGCCCCAGAGTAAGCGCTGCACCAATGCCGCCAATCAAACTCAATACCGGCGTGCCCAGCAACAACGCAATCATCAACGTCTCCAGGGCCTCGCCAGACAAACCATATTGCACGCCGATCAGCGGTGCGATCAAAGTCAGCGGCAACCCGGTAGCCATCCAGTGTGCTAGCGCTTTGCCCAACGCCAGCAGCGCCAATGGGCGCGGCGACAAAGCCATCTGCTCTAGTGTGCCGTCGGCGTAATCAGCCGCAAACAAGCGGTTCAGGGAGAGCAACGCGGCCAGCAGCGCCGAAACCCAGATCACCCCCGCACCCATGGACCGCAGCAAGGCCGTTTCCGGCCCGACCCCAAGGGGAAACAGACTGGCCGCCACCACGAAGAAAAAGAACACGGTGAGCACATCGGCGCGCCGACGCAAGGCCAGCAGAAGATCGCGCTTGATGGTGCAGATTATATCTTCCATCAGCCGACGCGAATCTCGACATCGATACGAACATTCAGCGGCTGGTGGGTGGTCAGCACAGCCAGGCCACCCTCCGCCAGATGCGCGGCCAGCACCTCCTCGACCAGCGCCACCGCCTGCACATCCAGCGCGGCCAGCGGTTCGTCCAGAATCCACAAAGGCGCCCGAGCCAGCAGCAAACGCGCCAGTGCCACGCGCCGCTTCTGTCCTTGAGACAATTGTTTTGCAGGAAGTTCCTCATACCCGGCAAGACCGACTCGATCTAGTGCAGCACGAATTGTATCTTCTCCTGCAACAATGTCTGCCACGGCAGTCGCCATGCGCAGATTTTCCAGGGGGGTCAATTCTTCTTTCACGCCATTGTGGTGGCCAAGATAAGTCATGCCCCGGCAATACTCGCCGCGCCGACTACGCACTGACTCGCCCTGCCAGCGCACTTCGCCCGAGGCCGGCGGCGAAATGCCGCACAGCAGGCGCAAAAGACTCGTCTTGCCAGAGCCGTTCGGACCGCTCAGCAGCAGCATTTGACCCGAGCCCAGTGAAAAGCTCAGGTTATTGAACAACTCGCGCTCGCCGCGCACGCACTGCAGGGAAATCGCTTCCAGCATGAAATAGTTATGGGGCCTGTAAGGAGCATGGCTCGGCTATCGTGGCCTGACACAGCATGCCAACCACGACAAATTGCCGCCTATTGTAACGGATAGCCAGGGCGAATCGCTTGGCGAATTAACACAGTAAATTAATGTTAATGCAAATGACTGCCAAATATCTGATTCCGCGCCTCTCCTGCGCACGTCGCAGCGCCAGGACGCCGCGACGTGCGCAGGTTCAGATTACTCATCTGGATCTTTGTATTCCTTCGGCAAATGGTGGGCGATGCCCTTATGGCAATCGATACAGGTTTTGCCTTCTTCTTTCGCCTTCATGTGTTTTTTGTAGACAGACTGTTTTTGTATGTCACCGCTCATCGCGTCAAAATCGTGACAATTTCGGCATTCCCGCGAATTACTGCCCTTCATGCGGTTCCATTCGTTGGTAGCCAGTTCCATGCGGTGGGCCTCAAATTTTTGCGGCGTATCGATGTAACCTGTGAGCTTTCCATAGATCTCACCGCTCGCCTTAATCTTGCGCAACAACTTGTGTGTCCAGTCTTTAGGTACATGACAATCCGAGCAAATAGCACGTACACCAGTGCGATTCGAGTAGTGAATAGTTTCTTTATACTCTTTGTACACGTTGTCACGCATTTCATGGCAGCCAATACAGAACTCCAGTTTATTGGTTGCCTCCATCCCGGTATTGAAGCCGCCCCAGAAGATAATGCCGGAAAAAAACCCAACCACGAGCAGCGTCAACAGGGAGTACTTGGCACTCGGCCGTTTCAGCGTAGTCCAGAGGCGTTTGATCAGACCAGCGTTATTGTTGTCCATGCCTATCTCCGTTTAATGTTTAATCGAAACCGTTCCACATGCAACACGAAAAAAATGGGGCACTCAACTTGTGCCCCATTTTTTATCCGCGTTCACATCTTGCTACTTGAAACTGTAAATGTAGGACACCCCGATAGCCTGGGCCGTGTAGTCCGGCGCCTGCTCACTGGTTGGCAGATAGTTGGTTCCCGTCCCGTACTGCATGCCGTCATAAGCATAATCGACTGCTTTGGTATGCTGGTAAATGTAGGACACACGCACGGCTGCAGATTTATCCAGCGCATATTTGCCACTCAGGCGCAACTCGATAGTCTTGGTGCTGATCTCTGGCAACGCCGTTGTAGGGATGAAAAAGACCGCAGTGGCAACCGCCGGGGCACCGGCAAGCGCATACGGATTATTGACATAGCTTCCGCCACTGACGCCGATATTGGTACGTGCCCGGGTATAGACCAGATCACCCACCAAATCCAGTTTCCCCGCCATCAGGTTTTTCTGCTTGAGGGTGATGCCGAGCGTATCCACCTTGTCACGCATGTCAGTCGACCAGTTCAGGCACTGATCGATCTTGGCATTCTGATTCTGGAGCGCTCTTGTGGCATAACACCCGCCAGAAACAACCGTATTGCCGGCTAAATTAACAAAGCTGTTACTGCCTGTACCATTATTATTGCTGCCGTAGGCATCGCCCGCACTCTTGGACTGCTGATCTTCATAGGTGTAGAACACCGTGGCGCTAAGGTCTTCGCTCGCGGCATAGGTGCCATCCAGGTTCAGCGCCCAGGCCTTGGCTTCTTTTAGCCCATAGACTGAATTGGCGTAATCGTCCTTGTTGAAATCCAGTCCGCCCTGGAAAGACAGTTTTTCATTTACCTGCCAGTTGACTGATGAGCGCAGCTTGTCACGATTGCGATCCGCCATGTTGAACCGTCTCATGCCGATCAGTTCGTTGATGTTGTTACGGCTGCCATAAAGTGCCTGGGGAACAATATTGTTACTGGGAGAATAGATGAGCGCGTCGCCCGTATTGAGCGCGTAACCTGCCAAGGGGCCAAAGCCGGTTAGCCCGTTGGCCAGCATGTAGGAATAGGCGCTTTGCGTCGCGCCTATGCCCGCACCCAGCGTGGGGATCACATTGGCATAGGGAACGAGTGCCAGGAAAGCATTCTCGTTGTAGTTGCCCACGGTGCGTTTGGAATAGGCATAGCCAATCTTTCCGCTCACATCCTCGCTGACGTTTGCCCGCCATTCGGCACGCAGCGTATTCTCCTTGGTGGTAGCCGCATCAGCACAGTCAATCCACGAACCATTGCAAGAGCGATCGATTTTCTGCCAATCTAAACCGGCCTTCAGCCACTGCCCTTTCGTCAAAAGGTAATCCGCGTCGAAATTGAGTTGATTGACCTTCTTGCTATAAGGCCGATTCGCATACATATTTAAGTTGCTGCCTTGACCAGCCAGAAAGGCGTTGGTACCGCTCTTGGACTCATTTGCATCCTGGAAGAAATAGGTATTGACCGGGGTTTGGTTATCACGGTTATTGTATTTGTATGCCCCTGTCAGGTTCAAATCCTTCATCGGCTTGGCGGTCAGTTTCAGATCCAACGCTTTGGTCACAACCAGCCCGTCTAGCGATGTCACTGGCAAGCCTAATGGCAACTGGTTGTTCTGCGCAGTTGCCGCATTCAAGAAAGCATCGTTTTGCGTATTGCGCGCATAGGAACCATCCACCACCAGTTTGGTCGTCTTAGAAAAATTGTAGCCACCGGTCAAACTCAACTGGTGGAATTCGTTGCTCGGCGCACTGCTCATGGTGGCCGACTTCGTCAGATCGTTAACGTCTTGCCAGGTGACTGAAGAAATATTGTTTTTAAAGACCGAACCATAGTAGGCCGCCCGCAGGAAACTGCCATCTGCGCCGCTATAATTCAGGCTCATGTCGTATTGATCCGTGTCCTGATTGATCGGGTCGGGAATCACTGCGGAAAATTCGCTGACCTGGGAACTGACGGTACCCATCGGCTTGTAACCGTCCTTGTGCTCATGGCGGAAGCCAGCTTTAAACCCCCATTGCGAGTCAATGATGTAATCGAAGCCTGCGTCATATTTACTGCGCTTGGTATACAGATTTACATTACGGAAAGCGGGAAGATCCGCCGTGCGGATATTGGTCAACGTGGTTAGGTTACCAGCGGTCGGCGCAGTCAGCACGCCAGCCGTACTAATAACACTGCCCGTCCCCGCGACGGGATCGAGCGACCTGAAATTTATCGCGGAAGCGCTGGATTGCGGGACTACAGGCTGAAGCCAGTTTGATGGCAAGGTCAAGTTATTTGAGCCGACACCCTGATATGGCGTCTGATAAGTATCAGAACGGTTTCTCAACAACTCGTCATAGCCAAAGTTGATGCGGAACTTGCCTTGTTCACCATACTCGCCTGACAGGTTGCGCGTTTCCAGTCCCAAATCGGTAGCGTTGAAGCGCCAGCGAGTGGCATCGTTGCTATCGTAAGCGCCGCCGCCCCGCATATCGACATTGCCGATAAGAGTCTCGCCCTTTTTCTGCAACCCGTTATATTCACCAAACTTGTAGGAGTCCTTATTAACGCTGGTGACACCCACTTCAACACTGTTGGTTGGCTGTGTCAGGTCGGCGACGCTTGGCTCCGAACTACTCGCCTGCGCTGCCTTGCTATCTGCTACCTCGTCTGCTGCTTGCACGGCAGATGATGTAGCAAGTGTTAGCAACGCACCACACACAGCTGCAACCGAGGCACGCACGATAAATCGATCCGTAATTTTGCTCATGACATTCTCCCCAATTCGTTATCTCTGGAATTTAGCGCCGGCTGGATGGTTAGAACCATGAACCAGTACGTGACAGTTCATACAGGCACGATCATTCAGTTGCGCTGGCGTACTCAGTTTGCCGAGTGCCTGTAACCCGTTAACCGTGGTCACATTTCCAGACAACAGATTGGCACCGCTATACAGGTTCTTACCATGGTCGCCACTATGACATTCCTGGCACAGCCAAGGTGCGCGCGCTTTCAACAGAGGTGTGTTGTTCGAACCGTGTGGCGTGTGGCAGTTAGTGCAATCGTCTGTGACAGGGGCATGCTCCCACAGGAACGGCCCACGTTTCTCGGCATGGCAGGTATAGCAGGTTTCATTGACTGAGTTCTTCACCAGCAGTTTCGGCCCCGTTGAACCATGTGGATTATGACAGTCGGAACAAGCCATCTTGCCGGCATTGAGCGGGTGGGTGGATATGCGGTGGGTCTGGGCGCGCTCAGTCTTGTGGCAGGTGAAACACACTTCGGGCTGGGTTGTTTTTTTCAGTACCGGATCAGCCTTGACGTGCACCGAGTGGCAGGAAGAGCATGGTATGTCGCGACTCTGGTGTTGACTGCCAGCCCAATGGTCGCGCTTGCCCGACTGGTGACAAGTCAAACACGCACCGGCCTGGACGCTCGCTTCGGAAGCGGTATACGTGCCCTTCTTGAAGATGATGTCCGGAGATGCCCGCCCTTTCACGTTGGGATCGCCCTTCAGATGTTTCTCGCTTTCGCCGTGGCAGGACTGGCAGGTCGGCGTACGCGCATCAGCCTTGACGCCGTGTCGCGTTTGATAGATAGAGAGTATGGGCTTGGGTTCGCTTTCGTCGTGGCAACGCGTGCAGACCGCGTCCTTCTTGAGAGCGTCCTGGGTTTGAGTGGAATTTACTCTGTTACCCCCAAGATTGGTGTCGGGCAGATTGCCATCCGCCGCCCACAGCGTTGCCGTCGTCCCGATGCCGCCGATGAAGGCACACGCCACCATCACTTGTCGAAAGAGTTTCATCTTAATTCCCCTTGTTATTAAAACAACTTCTATCAGTCCCTGCCGGGGTCGCGAGCCCCCGGCGATACAGCCTATTTACAAAGAAAGTATCCAGTTCACAAGGTTCTTGATTTGGTCCATGTCCTTGGTCTTGATGATCTTGTGATCCTCTTCATGGCCATCCGGGAATTTGGCTTTTTCACCCGTTGTGATATGGTTAATCAGTTTGGCCTCGGCATCCGCTTTGCCTTTATATTTAGCCGCGACTTCCTTATATGCTGGCCCATCCTTTTTCTTGTCGACGCCGTGGCACTTGAAGCAGTTGTTCTGGCGCGCCAGGGCCTGCGCAGCATCGGCATCGACCGCGGCGCCCGCCTCAACCGGCATGGAAAGTACGATAGATGCAGCAATGACACCAAATACCTTAAGAGTAGCTGTTTTGTAGTTCATTTTTCATCTCCAATGTTAACTAAGGCTTGCTATTAAAATTAGTCTTAAAATTATCTCTATTCTGATATTTATATCTTGATATAAATCAAGATATCACCTACTCGATTGATCCGACAGTTTTATGTAT
Organism: Burkholderiales bacterium; assembly: GCA_038244115.1. Taxonomy (GTDB): domain Bacteria; phylum Pseudomonadota; class Gammaproteobacteria; order Burkholderiales; family JBBRTU01; genus JBBRTU01. Next base: position 7,030 of record JBBRTU010000029.1, on the reverse strand, counting down.
AGAACGCCGCTATCCACATGTCAAACGACTCAGACCAAATTCATCCATCCATAATTATATTACAGGATAAGCGTATCCTAATGTCAAGTATTATTTCGTAACCATCCGCATCGGACGGTTACATGGTGCCGCTGACAACCATCAGTCAAACACCACCGTTTTGTTTGCGTAGAGCAATGCCCGGTTTTCGATGTGCCAGCGCACCGCGCGCGACAGCACAATTTTTTCCAGGTCGGCGCCCTTCTGCACCAAGTCTTCCAGGTTATCCCGGTGCGAAATGCGCGCCACGTCCTGTTCGATGATAGGACCGTCATCCAGCGTTTCCGTCACATAGTGGCTGGTCGCCCCGATCAGCTTCACGCCGCGTTCGAACGCGCGGTGATACGGCTTGGCGCCATGGAAAGCCGGCAGGAACGAATGATGGATGTTGATGATGCGGCTGGGGTAATGCCGGATGAATTCCGGCGATAGCACCTGCATGTAACGCGCCAGCACGATGAAATCGATATGCTCGTGACGCAGAATAGCAAGCTGGGTCTTTTCCGCCTCTTCCTTGGCATCCTTTTGCACGTCAACATGCTGAAAGGGAATCTTGTAGGCTTGCGCCAGCCACTGCGTGTCCTGATGGTTACTGAGGATGATGGGAATCTCGCAATGCAATTCGCCTGCCTGGTGACGGTACAGCAAATCGGCCAGGCAATGGTTGTAGCGCGATACAAAAATCGCCATGCGCGGCTTATGGGCTGAAAACGCCAAACGCCAGCGCATATTGAAACGGCCTGCAATAGGCTCAAAATGATGATCGAACTGGCTCATGTCCAGATCGAAATCCGACAAGTCCCATTCGATCCGCATCAGGAAAAGGTTTAGCGCACTATCCTGATGCTGGTCGGCATGCAATATATTGGCGTTGTGCCGGTAAAGGAACTCGGCAATCGTCGCCACCAGTCCTTTTTGATCGGGACAACTTATTAACAAAATGGCCGTGTTTTTCATAATATAACCATATTAAGGAATACCTAATTTCGCTCTGGCAGAAAAAGTTTTTTAGCTACCTGCGTATCTTGTTTTCTGCCAGGAAAGCGCCATCTTACAACACCTTAATTAACGGACAGCGTTCTCCTCTATTTTGTTGATTCACATTAATGAAATAAACCTTAAATAAAGGTTGCGCAAATCGTCACAAGATCCTAGAATTTGTTTTACGCAGTCGAACAAACCACTATATATAGTGGTTAGCACGCCCGGCAGGGTCAATCGCTAACTGTAACTTGTTAATCTAAAAGTAGTACCGCAGCGCATTTATGTAGATGTTATTTTTTGCGGTCTAAACACAAACGGGGGAAACCATTAATATGCAACAAGCCGCTCTCGATATGGAATCCACCGTATCTACCCAGCAATTCGACACCAGCCCGCCCATCGCTAAAGATCCACGTTACGCGGAATATAAAGTCATCCGCCGCAACGGTAGCGTGGTTGGCTTTGAGCCTGCCAAAATTTCCATCGCCATGACCAAAGCGTTTATCGCCATCAACGGCGGTCAGGGTGCAGCGTCCGCGCGCATCCGCGAAATGGTCGAACAACTGACCGGCTCGGTGGTGAATGCCATGATGCGCCGCCAGCCGAATGGCGGCACCTTCCATATCGAGGATGTGCAAGACCAGGTCGAACTCGCGCTGATGCGCTTTGGCGAGCACGATGTCGCCCGCGCTTACGTGCTGTACCGCGAACGCCGCGCCCAAGAGCGCGCCGCGCAAAAAGCTGCCGGACAGGAAGAAGTACGCGTCATCAACGTAAGCGAAAACGGCATCAGCCGTCCGCTCGACATTTCCACGTTCTCCGCGCTGATCGAAAGTAGTTGCGCTGGCCTGGGCGAAGCTGTCGAATCCAAACGCATTCTGGAAGCCGCACTGCGCGATTTGTACGACGGCGTTTCCGTCGACGAACTGCACAAGAGCACCATATTGGCCGCACGCGGTTTGATCGAAAAAGATCCAGCCTATTCTTTTGTTACCGCGCGCCTGCTGCTCAACACCATCCGCCACGAAGTGCTGGGCGAAGAAACTTCGCAAGCCAACATGGCCACCCGCTACGCCGACTATTTCCCTACCTTTCTCAAGAAGGGTGTGGAAGCAGAGTTGCTCGACCCGAAACTGTTGCAATACGACATCCCTCGCCTGGTTGCCGCTATTGATTCGCAGCGCGATTTTCAGTTCGGCTACCTTGGTCTGCAAACCCTGTACGACCGCTATTTCCTGCACATTGAAGAACGCCGCATCGAACTGCCGCAAGCCTTCTTCATGCGTGTGGCCATGGGTCTGGCACTTGGCGAGATCGACCGTGAAGCGCGCGCCATTGAGTTTTACAACGTGCTGTCCAGTTTCGATTTCATGAGCTCGACGCCCACGCTGTTCAACGCCGGCACTACCCACAGTCAGCTCTCCAGCTGTTACCTCACTACGGTATCGGACGACCTCGACGGCATCTACCAGGCCATCAAGGAAAACGCCATGCTGCAAAAATTTGCCGGCGGTCTGGGCAACGACTGGACACCGGTGCGTGCGCTCGGCTCGCGCATCAAAGGCACCAACGGCAAATCGCAAGGCGTGATCCCGTTCCTGAAAGTGGTCAACGACACCGCCGTGGCGGTAAACCAGGGCGGCAAGCGCAAGGGCGCGGTGTGCGCCTACCTGGAAACCTGGCATCTGGACATCGAAGAATTTCTAGAGCTGCGCAAGAACACCGGCGACGACCGCCGCCGCACGCACGACATGAACACCGCCAACTGGATTCCCGACCTGTTCATGAAGCGCGTGATGGAAAATGGCGACTGGGTACTGTTCTCGCCCAACGACGTACCCGACCTGCACGAAAAATTTGGCCGCGCGTTCGAAACTGCTTACTGCGGCTATGAAGACAAAGCCGCGCGCGGCGAACTGAAGGTATTCAAGAAACTACCTGCTGTGCAACTGTGGCGCAAGATGCTGTCGATGTTGTTCGAAACCGGCCATCCCTGGTTCACCTTCAAGGATCCATGCAACATCCGCAGCCCGCAGCAGCACATCGGCGTGGTGCATAGCTCCAACCTGTGCACCGAGATCACGCTCAACACCAACGACAGTGAAATTGCCGTGTGCAACCTGGGTTCCGTGAACCTGGTCAATCACCTGCGTAATGGCCAGCTCGATCTGGGCAAGTTGAAGCGCACCATCAAGACCGCCATGCGCATGCTCGACAACGTGGTCGACATCAATTTCTACTCCGTCGGCAAGGCGCGCAATTCCAATCTCAAGCACCGTCCGGTCGGCATGGGCATCATGGGCTTCCAGGATTGCCTGCACGAACTGCGCATGCCCTATGCCTCCGAAGCTGCCGTGGAATTCGCCGACCGTTCGATGGAATCGGTGGCCTACTACGCTTACTGGGCGTCCACCGATCTGGCGGAAGAACGCGGCCGCTACAGCAGCTTTAAGGGCAGCCTGTGGGACAAAGGCATCCTGCCGTTCGAATCCATCAAGCTGCTGGCGGAACAACGCGGCGGCAGCTATCTGGAAGTAAATGACAGTGTCACACTGGATTGGAATGCACTGAAAACCCGCATCAAGAAATTCGGCATGCGCAATTCCAACTGCCTGGCGATTGCGCCTACCGCCACCATCGCCAACATCGTCGGCGTGTCGGCTTCGATCGAACCGACCTACCAGAACATCTACGTGAAATCCAACCTCTCCGGCGAATTCACCGTAGCCAACAAGTACCTGGTCAACGACCTCAAGCAGCTCGGCATGTGGGACGAAGTGATGATCGCCGACCTGAAATATTTCGACGGCTCGCTGTCCAAAATTGACCGTGTGCCGGCAGAGTTGCGCAACCTCTACGCCACCGCGTTCGAAGTGGAACCGAGATGGCTGGTGGAAGCCGCCTCGCGCCGCCAGAAGTGGATCGACCAGGCGCAGTCGCTCAACATCTACATGGCCGGCGCATCCGGCAAGAAGCTGGACGAGACCTACAAACTGGCCTGGCTGCGCGGCCTGAAAACCACGTATTACCTGCGCACCCTGGGCGCCACCAGCGCCGAAAAATCCACCGGCAAGGGCGGCGAACTCAACGCCGTGTCGTCCAGCGGCGGCGCGCTAACCGGAGCAGCAGCCGCGCCTGCAACGGAAGTGAAATTCTGTTCCATCGACGACCCGACTTGCGAGTCCTGTCAGTAACCCACCACACCATCCCTTCTCCCCCACGGGGAGAAGGCTAGGATGAGGGGTAAACAAAATAAAGCACCAAACGGGGAATCCCGCCTACCCGTAAAAAGGAGATAAAAAAATATGCTTCAGTTCGAAGAAGATGTAACCAATGACCTGTTCGCTCAATCCGCTGCACGCGCCACAGCTGGCTCCCAACCCGTGCCCCATGAAGTAGATGCGAACGACGCCAAAGCTGGCCGTGTGCGCGTGGAAGACAAACGCATAATCAATGGCACAGCCGACGTCAACCAACTGGTGCCGTTCAAGTACAAGTGGGCCTGGCAGAAATATCTGGACGCCTGCGCCAACCACTGGATGCCGCAAGAAATCAACATGAACCGCGATATCGCCACGTGGAAAGACCCCAATGGCCTGACCGACGACGAGCGCCTGATCATCAAGCGCAACCTAGGTTTCTTCGTCACCGCCGACAGCCTTGCCGCCAACAACATCGTGCTCGGCACCTACCGCCACATCACCGCGCCGGAATGCCGCCAGTACCTGCTGCGCCAAGCATTCGAAGAGGCCATCCACACCCACGCCTACCAGTACATCGTGGAAAGCCTGGGGCTGGACGAAGGCGAAATTTTCAACGCCTATCACGAAGTGGACAGCATCCGCGCTAAAGATGAATTTTTGATGCCGTTCATCAACATCCTGACCAACCCGGAATTCAAAACCGGCACACCAGAAACCGACCAGCAGTTGCTCAAAAGCCTAATCGTATTCGCCTGCATCATGGAAGGCATTTTCTTCTACGTCGGCTTCGTGCAAATCCTGGCACTCGGCCGCCAGAACAAGATGACCGGCGCCGCCGAGCAGTACCAGTACATCCTGCGCGACGAATCCATGCACTGCAATTTCGGCATCGACCTGATCAACACCATCAAGATGGAAAACCCGCAACTGTGGACCTCGGAATTCCGCGAAGAAATCCGTGTCCTCATCAAGAAGGGCGTGGAGCTGGAATACAAATACGCCGAAGACACCATGCCGCGCGGCGTGCTGGGCCTGAATGCCACGCAGTTCAAGGACTACCTGCGCTTCATCGCCAACCGCCGCTGCCAACAGATCGGCCTGGATGAATTGTTCCCGAACACGAATAATCCTTTCCCGTGGATGAGTGAGATGATTGATTTGAAGAAAGAGAAGAATTTCTTTGAGACACGGGTGACGGAATATCAGACAGGTGGTGCATTGAGTTGGGACTAATGAAAGGAACCCCTGTATCTGCGGGGTGGTAACGCTCTTCAGACGGGGCCGTCGCGGGTGTTGTCCCAGTAGTTGTAAAAACGCTGTTGCCGTTGGGGTCGGTGCGGGTTCTGGTTTTGCCTTCGGCGTCCGGGTTGGTGTAGGCGGCGTTGTTTGCTTGGTCGTAGGCGTGGTCGTTCGCAGCGCAGAATAGATTTGAGGGCAGATGCTGTTGACGATGGGGCCGGGGATGCGGCAAGGAAAGGCAGGCGCAATTTTACGGTTAAGGTTGTATATCAGTTATGCCTATCGAATACGACTCCATTGATTCCAACTACTCATGCTGTAGGCACGGTTTACAAAACCGTGACATCAAGAACTGGTACTGTTGCCAATTGAAAATGGCAACGACAACGATGCCGTAGCTGCCGTAGATCAAATGCGCCAACTGATACAGAATACCGAACTCACCAGTACGGTTGATATAAAGGCGCTGATTGATGAGGGTCGAGCTTGATTTGTAATTCGGGGGTAATGCGCGCCTCGCGTAGGTGCTTCCGCTATGAACGACTTCGGAGATTCCTGTGTCCCTAAATCTGCCGGTCGCGATTACACTCAAATCTTTTTGACGAGGATTTTTACGGGTATCCGTAATCTGCGGTTGATGGAGCATCAGAAATCGCAGCCACTGATTCATTGGTTGAGGCGCGAAGGTAGGCCCGGATAAAGTAGGTCACTTGGCAATACCCAAGAACACCGCCAAACAACGCTCAACCTCCACCATCGCATTCGCATCAATACGTCCGAAAGTCTGTCCAACCTTATTGCGCTTTACGGTCATAGCCTTGTCCACCATCACCTGAGAAGGCGACTGCAAGCCATTTGCCGCGTCTGGCTGGACGGTCACACGAAACAGCGGTACCTTGACCAAGGTGCCAGAAACCAGTAATACAGTGACGGTCGCGTGTTCATCGAATTGATCCGACTGAATCACCAATGCCGGCCTTGGCTTCCCGAAATCGCCTTGCAAAGCGATGGTCACAAAATCGCCCCGCGTCATTCCGTCCAGCCGTCCACATCCGCCAGGGCTTCATCCATGAAGTCAAGCATGTCCGTGTCGGCCATATCTGCTTGCGCAGCCAACCTTGATTGCCGGCGGCATTCTTCCGCGAAGTCTGGCCGTCGCGTATCCGGTACCCAAATCTGAACCGGGCGGAGCCCCGCCATGCGCAATGCATTGCGGTGTTTCTGGACGCGTGCATTAACGTGGGTTGTAGCCATTCAAAATCTCCTAGCGCAAGTTACATGCAACATTGTATACGCATGAAATAGTTACATGCAACTGATTTTTCCAAAACAGGATATGACGTTGAGTCTTCCGAGGGTGTAGGGGTAACTAGCGGTACAAATAGGGTGATTTAAGCAGCCTGGTTTGTTTTTGGGTTCTGTAAAAAGGCAATTCGGTATCTTGATTGTTGGCGCGCGATGAAAACTGAAGAAGGTATTTTGGCGTGTGCGTAGAAATTTGATTAGGTAATCCGAGTACGCTGCCTGTTTTTTAAACAGGAGCAAACGACAGGTGATTACCATGA
>JBBRTU010000028.1:0-33138 GCA_038244115.1 Burkholderiales bacterium | reverse complement strand
TCGGCGTGGGTGCCAGTGCGCACGAAGACAACCAAGGCAGTTTTTCCACTGTCATCGAGCTTGTAGGCCAGCAAGAAGTCGCCGCCAATATGGCATTCCCGATGCCCAGCCCAATCGCCACCCAATGGGTGATCGAGCCATTCAGGCCCGAGCGCGGCGCGTGCGGACAATCTTGTCGGCTTCGGTCATCGCGGCGCGCGTTTCAGCGTTCGGCACCTTAAGCAAGAAAGGTAATTGCTGATCCGCTACGACGCGTATTAAAAACACGCGCACGGCATCGGAAACGGACAGCCCCATTGCGGCCAGTGTTTCTGTTGCCTGCGCCTTCACTTGTTCGTCAACACGAACGTGAACCATTGTTGTGGCAGCCATAATAGCCTCCGTTAGTAGATTGAGTTACATTGTATCTCAATATCCTGTCACATGCAAGGCAAACACCCCCACTCAGGGGACATTACTACTTTGCGCTAACATAAAAGTGTGTTGGTGTTGACTTTTTCCGGAAAGATAGATATCTTTAAGATATCTATCTAGCAGGAGCCTACGATGCACGCAAAAACCCTTTCACCGCAAATCCCATTCCGGTATCGGAATCTTGATAGCCCGACAGGCGTCACTCGCGAAACAGCCAAACGGCTCGCGGAGCGCTTGGGCGTGGATGAGACGCAGGCCATTCACCTGGCGCTGCACCAACTTGCCGTGAAAATACTCCCGCAGTACGAACAGGACGATGGCCCGCTCACCGCCGCTCAAGTACGCCAAATCAAGAAATCGGCGCCAGCTGCAAAAAAGAAGTCTGTGCGTTCCAGCTTGTTTGAAATAAAAACCGCATGATGGTTCGTTGGTGGCCAGAACCAACGGCTGGGGATATCGTATGGTGTCATTTTCCGGACAACATTAACCCGCGCCCCAAACCCAGACCTACGCTGATTCTTGTAGTCCTTGATGACGATGCGCCGGAATTTACGGTCCGGGTTGCATATGGAACCAGCCAGCGCACGACCACGCTTTACCGAGGCGAGTTTGCGATCCTTCGCGACAAAAACCGGGCGGCCTATGAGGAGGCCAATCTGAGTTTCGATACGAAGTTCAATTTAAGGCAAGTCCTCGAGTTGCCATTTTCAACGGACTGGTTCTCGGTACCGCCCGCAGCGCCACACGGCCAAATTCCAAAACTCGGCACGCTGCATCCATCCATGGTTCGAGCCGTGCAGGCTGCTTATCAGGCGTCATCCGGTTAGTTGCTAGTGTAGTGCTTCGCACTTTGCCAGAATGCTAGGTCTGATTATATCATTAATCAGACCTAGCAAGAAAGGACTTGCATGTTAGTTAGGAAAGGCCTCTTGTAGGTCATCTCCATCACCCAACCCACCAGCGACGATTCAGCAGGCGAAATTATGCGGCGCATTATCACCATGTCTGACGTGCATCAATCCAGGGAGATCAGCAAGCACGTTTCGCGCTGCATGAAGGAGAACGCACGGCAAGGCTTCTTCAATTTATTAGTTCATATCGTTCGATTTGGACTAATAACTAAGTCGTTATTAAGGCCGATTTTCGGCCCGTGCTAGGTTGATAATTTGGGCAATATATTGACCAAAACCCCAAACTATGGTTAAAATTATGACCAAATGAACACTTCGAAAATCAGCCCCATCCTAGAACGCCAGTTGTTGCTGCAACTGGGCGACCGGCTCAAGCGCCTGCGGAAAGCGCAGAGAGTTGGCACGGTCGAGATGGCCGCGCGCGCCGGGATCACCCGCAATACCCTCCGGTCAGTCGAAGCCGGCGATCCAAGTCCATCCATCGGTACCTACATGCGCGTAATGTCAGTCTTGGGCTTAAGCGGCGAGTTGGCTCTTCTGGCCGGAGACACCATGCAGCCGCCACCGGCAGATTCTGCCGCAGCTCGATCTTGGCGCGCTGCACCGGTCGTGCAGGTGCGCGTTTCGGCGGACGACACAAAGCACCGTCTCCAGGATCTGCAGAGTCTGGCACTTCACGAGGAGGCAGTACGGATGACCAAGGCCAACCCGGCGCTGGTGCTACTGGCCCAAGACACCGCCAAGCGCTGGCTTGCCAGCGGCGACTCACGTTCCGCAAGCCTATGGCGCGAGTGGCTGAGTATCCTGGAAGCGGGCTCCTGGCGCAAGTTGCTCGGCCGCACGCGACATGCTCAGCAACTGCGGCAGGCCTCGCCACTCGTCACCGTCCTTCCGGAAGAAACGCGCCAGCGCATCCTGAAACAAGTAAGTAACCTTAAGAAAGGGGTCGTGATCAGCGGCACACCAAGAACTCCGGAAGACGGGGAAGAGTTCAAGGAAACTCCATGACGCGAGAAGAACTCGAACATATCATCCGCGCTAGCGGCGACATCACGAACCAGTACGAAATCGTGATAGTCGGGAGCCAATCGATACTCGGCCCCCTGCCCAACCCAGAAGCGGCGTTCACGGTGTCCATGGAGGCTGACATCTACCCTCTTCATGCCCCCGAAATGGCTGATAACATCGAGGGTTCCATGGGTGAAGGCTCGCAGTTCCATGAGACACATGGCTACTACGCCCAGGGTGTGGGGCCCTATACGGCCATATTGCCAAAAGACTGGATGGAACGAGTGCATCGAGTCCAAAACCGCAACACCGACAATCGGGTGGGTCTCTGCCTAGACCTAGCCGACCTCTTCCTCGCGAAGGCCGCGGCCGGACGTGAGAAAGACCGTGAGTTCTGCATGGCGATGTTTGAGTATGCCCACGTTACTCCGGCGCAGGTGCTGATGTTGGTACCGACCATGCCCCTCGACGACAAGGAGCAGCGAACACTGCGCGCAACGATTCGCCGCTGGGCGAAGGCCGTACGAGACGCCGGTCATAACGTTCCGTAGGAGGGGAAGATACGAAACGGAATTTTACACACCTTAAGCCTCCACACTAATACCGCTGTCAGTCCCAACTGAACTTTCTTTGTGAGTCACCCTGGATAGCTGCATTCCGCCGTGGCTGTCAATCAGCGCCCCACAGCTTCCAGTTTTCAGCATTTTTAAATAGTCAGAGAACCGCATGCAATCTAGCCCAGCAACAGCGCGACTGGCAAAAGCTCATGCTGATCACTGGCAAAAACAGCGCGCTGATTAACAGCCCAATTGCCTGTTACTTACTTACATAAACCTGTCGCTGACCGCAGATGCTCAACGTGCATAACTCGATCACGCCTGTCCATTTCTGCAATTTGTCCGGCAAACTGCTTCCTGATCTGGCCACCGATCAGCGCAGGACCCAAAATTGGCGGCAGCCAGAATGACGGTTCAAGACGAGCAACATAAGATACCTCGGTCTGCCCACCCGATCGGTTGACTTTCATGACGCCCTGTACTTTCATATTTCCCGATACAGACTGCATATTGATCACGTCATTGGGTAGAAACGTAACATCCATCACCACATTGATCGGAAATTCGATAAAGAAAAACTCCACCGCTCCCTTGATCTCAATCAGCCTGTGATTTCCCTGTTCGTGTATCAGCCTCGTGGAATGAATGCCCGGAACGAATCGGGGCATGTGTTCATAATCAGTCAGCACATCCAGCGTTTCGCATGCGCTGTATGGAACCGCGAAATTCACCTTCACCTCTGCCGCCATGCCTTTTGCCAGCCAGTTCGTATCAACTTCCAGTGCGACGGCAGAAGTCCAGCTCGCCATGCAAAAAACGGCAAGCACTGCACTTACAAACAATTTTATAGGGTACTTTGATAGGTTCAGAAAACTCATAGGACCCCCTGAGGATACGATTGATCCTTGCCTTAACATCACGTACGTCGAACAAGCGGTTGAAGCCGCGCTGTCCGGACAAAACAAAACCTGATTCAAACGCGTGCCTGTTAGTGCAAGTAGGCTATTTCAGTCTGGTCCCAATGATCGGCTAAACGTCACAGCCGCGCTGATATCGCGGGTCTTGTTCACTCCTATCGATTGCCCATCCGCCAGATGGATATAGTCCAGTTCAGGGGTGATCGCCCAGGCGTGCATGTTGAAGCTCTGCTTCGCGCTGAAGCCCGACAAACGACCGTGCGGCCCGATCAGGTTGCCCGTGGCGTTGGTGTTGGGATCATAGGAACCCAGAGCCGTGCTCGTCTCGCCGAAATAGACCTTCAGCTCCCGCGATGCCGCCGCATCCAGCCAACCCAGCGTGAGGATACGCGCGTCGCCGCCAAAACTGGAACCGATCCAGCGCCCGCCATTAGTAAAGCCCTGCGGGTAGGACCAATTGCGATAACCGCTACCCACATACTTCGTGACATTCCACGGAAAGCTGTCGGTATAGGTCTGCATATATTCGGCACCGTACAGATAGGCGTTCGGGGTCAACCCGCCAACCCGTGTCAGCACTTGACGCAAGGTCTCGCCGGGCAACGTTTTGTATACCCCGGCATTGACTACCTCACCTTCCAGCCGCACATAGACGCTGCGGTCAGCAATCGGAACCTGTATATCATCCTTGGAAAAGATGGTGATGGTATCGCCCGGCTGCAGCAACAGGTTTTGGTCGCCCTTTCCCTCGATGGCTTTGCCCAGGTTAAAGGTCAGCAGTTTGCTTGTGAGATCAACCTTGTTCAGACGTTCGACTGTTGCATAATCCAGATTGATTTCAGCCGTGGCACGCTTGATCTCGGATTGCAGTTGTACTTCTCCCACGATCTTTACCCGGTCTGACTGGTTCTGTTTCAACCAGTAACCCGGGATGATAAGCGAATCCATATTCGGGATCAGGTCCTTCACGCGCATATCCTCTTTCCACGGATAACGCCCGGGCGTAGCGACGTTGCCACGCAGCGTGACGGCATTATCGAAACGCGGCTCGATCGGGAATACTTTTACCAGATCGCCATCCTTCATCGGGCGCGAAAGTCCATCGTTGTCCAGCGGAAATTCTTCAACTTGCCGCACCTTGCGATCTTGAATACGCTCGAGCAGCACTTTCTGCCCTGCTGCTGTGGGGGTCATCCCGCCCGCCAATGCCAGCAGATCTGCCAGCGTCGTCTTGTCATCCTTGAGTTCATAGATGGCCGGATTCTTGATACTGCCGTAAATGGCTACCTGCTGGCCAACTGGTGGAATATAGATGACGTCGCCCGGCAGCAGGGCTGCGTCTTTGGACTTATCGCCGCTAAGCAGCAAATCATACAAATCCAGTTCGGTCACCAGCTTGCCATCGCGCTTGACCTGGATGTGACGCAGCGAGCCGGTAAGCGAAGGGCCTCCTGATGCAAACAGAGTGTTCACCAGGGTGCTCAGCGAACTCACGGTGTACACGCCCGGCCGCTTGGCCTGTCCGACCACGAATACCTGGATGGTGCGCAGCCTGCCCAGGGAAACGTTCAACTCAAAATGGCGGAATACCTTGCCGATTGAAGCCTTGATATGGCTTTGCAATTCCTGGGAACGGATACCTGCAACATTGATCACACCCACCTTGGGTATACTGATCTCGCCGTTGCGATTGACCACGGCGCGGACATCGATATCCACTTGCCCCCAGCCCTTGATGACGACTTCATCGCCGGGACCGATCAGATAATCTGGTGTCACGGGTATGTTATCCAGCGGTGCGAAAGTGTCAGGCACATCAACGAACAGATTGTAGCCATACTTGGGCAGGATACTGCCGACCGATGTGGCGATGAATGTCTGGAATTCGCTAGGCGAAGTTTGCTGGGATTGATCTTGCTGTTGTGGCGCAGCTTGCGGCGGAACCGAAATTTGTGGAAGAGAACCGGTATCGTTGGCTTTTATCTGGTTACTTCCAGACGTCGTAGAACCCAATCCAGGTGATCCGGACAGCCCCGCAGCCATAGTCTTGTAACAGGACTTCGGATCTGAAGTGGATGCGCAGGGATCATCCGCACCACCGATCTGGATCGCCATGACGGCGGTGGACATCAACAACATGAAAGAAAACAACAGCACGCTCACACTGCGTGAAATGCTGATCAGTTTATTCGCTACTACATTCCCAACCATCTACCTGCACCCCTTTATCATTCACTCGCCATTCTGTCTTGCGAATTTCAGCCAGCTATGGCAAATCACTTCACAGCTAGGCCGCAATTTTCTCTACTGCGTAAAATCTCTACTGCGATAAAACTGGCCTCCCAAGCTTATCCGATGAATTATAGTCAATCATTATGATAAATCATATAGATGCCCAGTTTTATGCCTAATTGGTGCGCCCGAAGAGATTCGAACGCGCTACCCCTTGGTTCGTAGCTCGGTCGCCTACTGATCCGGGAAGGGCGCTACATTTCCGCAAGCTTTTTTCCGCGACCACTTCCCGACATCTAGTATTTTGTATCGACGAGATAGCCTGTCTTTCCATAACAGGGATATCCTTTCTTATCCTTGTGCGGTTTTAAAGCCGAATCACGAGATTGCCGTGTAAATTTCCGGCCACAGTATGCGCACTCGTACACATACTTGGGGCCACTTTTTGTGGGCTTGTACCTCGTTGATACCTTGCGTGGAGTTAGACTGCCATCCCCGTGCATCGCATTCCAGACTGGCCGTGCAGCCGTAGATGGCGCGGAGATTACTCCTGCCGGTGTCAGCTCAATCAGATATCGCGGAGTGAAGGACACTTGTGTTGCCTCAGCGCCCTGAATCTTATCAATCCGATACGACCTCGACTCACCAGTCTGATGCTTCACCGCATACAGAAGCAGGTTACCCTCTTGTGTGCGCCGCAATGAATATGGCTCAATGAGCCTTTGCGATCCCTGATAAGTTAGATTCACACACAGGCGATTGGCGGCCGCAAATCGAATAATTTCGAATGGTGTTGAGGTGTGCCACGCCGAGGACATTGATGGTGGTCGCCATGATTCATCAACTGCGCCCGCCCCTGCGGCATGAACCTGAATAGGCAGTTTAGTGGCTTTTTCTGCGATACCATGCAACCAGTCAAATACGCCGGGCAGCTCCTGCCAGAACTGCTCGAATGGCGGCAATACCGGAAGTTGATGCGCCAGCATGTTTCCCCACTCCGATTCCAGCTCTGCCCGAGCCGGTTGCATATCAACCGACTGCATCGTTGGAACGGCGATCCCTTTGAACGTGCATTTCTGTTCCAGCGTACTGAAAACCAATGCCCTGTCCGGCTTCAGCTCATCGTGGCGATACAGATGCACCACATCGTACAAATCGCGCGGCCTCTCCCGCTCAGCCAACGCACGGATTTTCTCCGCAAAAACCTCCTCGAACGAATAGCAACGGACATGGATGCCATCGGCGGGTCTATCGGAATAGGGATGATGCACGTCCCTTGTAGAGGGCTCTAAAACAAGCAGTTCATCGTTAGTCAAATCCAACTTGATGCGAGGAGTGTCACCCCGTCTCTGCATTGGCCCGCGATACCCGACACGTCCCTCTACCGAGGTTCTGCCACGCGGATTTTCATATACCTCGAATCGGATTGTGTCCGACGGCACCTCTATTCCAGCCTGGTCATAAATCCATTCGGAAATCTGCTTAAAGGTTGCCGAGAGAAACGGCTCTGTCAGATGCTCAGGATTGGTAAGCGTGAAATCGAGGTCTTCCGAAAAACGATACGTCTCAAAATAACATTTCTTCAAACATGTGCCGCCCTTGAATACCCAGCTTTGCCCAATTTCGGGATGCGCGGCAATTCCGGCAAGCGCCCATCCGAGCACATAATCTTTTTCAATGACATTCGGGGCGAGGTTGAACTCGCGCGCAAAATCCATGATTTCCTGCCGATCAATCACGGCTCTACTCCTCTACCCAACGTTGCGATACCCACAGCCGCCATCGTGTAACCAGCTTATCCGTTTCCATGGAGGGATCAAGCTTTGCATTCCCGGCAGTCAACCGCTCGCGGCACTGCGCGATTACATCTTCGTCGGCGGCAGAGAACTTCTCCAGCAGGAAACCGAGACGCTTGAAAACCGCACCGTTACCCAATTGATCCGCATAATCTATCAACAAGCCGAGATCCTTTTTTTCGGACTTGAGATAATTCTTGAACATGTCCACCGTTGAACGGATACCCCCGCCTAATAAAGGATCGTTCAACATATCGAGTATCGTTCGCGTCGGATCGGAGACTTCGACTTTCACCTGCCCCCGCCACACGGCCTTTAATCCGAACAAAGCTTTCTTTTGTGCAGACCTCAACAAAAAATCGGTTTGCTTGATGGTCGGATTCCGGTCTCTGGGAAGCTGCGTTGTCACCACCACAACCGTACGGAAAATTTGTTCGGTCAGATCCCAATACTCGGCAGCGCTCCAGCCGCCTATATAGCAAGGGGCATAAAGCTGCGCGGCAATGATCCATGGGTCTGCTAAAGGCACATCCGCTGTTCTGGATTCCAAAGGCACCGGCACATACAGACCGCGACGAACACGCGACAACCAGCCCGCATTCGCCCATCGCGCCAACATCTTGGCGACAGGCAAAGCAGGTATGCCAAGCGCCTTAACCGCCTGCGCAACCGAAACCGTTCCCTTAGTGGCGCGCAGCACCGCCGACAAGCGCTCCCGGTCAACTTTTCCTAAGCCTTTAAGTGGTTCCATAGTTAGCGACGTACGAATATATTCATCGAACAAAAGAACTCCGGCGCACACAATACACTTTTCCGAGTACAGATACTATACTTTATGCGCTATTATTCATTTAAAAGACGAATAGCTACTCATTATATATAGCGTCATAACAACGGCTACGAAAGCTGACCCTCGTAGCCCAATATCAATCAATCACTGTCCGTAAACCCATAGCGGACAGGACTCACATTTCCATCGCAAGCCGGATAGACGAAACACAAAGCGGGCATTCGCATATGGAGGAAATTCGTTGGAATTGGACGCCTCCAGTTCGGGGTGCGCTCCCCCTCCCCTGTTCCGCTATGCGCATATCCCTTCGGGACGCCGATTTATCGGCGCTGATCGGACAGCTCGTAGCTCCGCACTCCGTTTGGAAAACCTGGACCGCAGGACTGTTAGCACCCTTGAATCGAAGGCACGGGCTCCTACCCTTTTTGTGGTGACTCCGACCTTGCAAGCGAGGCGGGCTGCTTTTTTGAACTGCTCACCCCGTGCGCTTGAGGCGTTAGAAGCGCCGCAACCGTCAGTCCTTGCGGACACACGTTAGAACGCGGCCTGAGCGCCGTCATGTCCTTATCCACCGCCTGCGTCTTTCGTTGCCCGGTCGCCTCCTGAACCGGGAATTGCGCTACCTATCCGCTGCGCTCCATTCCGCGACCACTTCCCGACATCCGGCTTGGCAGTGCGTCTTAGTTGTGGCCAGCGAACATCACGGCCACACCCACGGCCAACACTACAGCCAAAACAAATTCACCACCCAGATAACTGCAACAGCCAATCAAGCCTGATTTTCCAAAAGCCATTTTGCAAAAGTTGCACTGAGCATTTTGCTGCTAATTCCAGACTTCCTGAAGATGGCCTGATTTGATGCTGCCAATGTGCCCTCAAATTCTTTCAACAATTCATTTCTTTTTTCTTCAGGAAGAATCACAAACTTTTCCGATACTGCCTGATACTGCCTTTGTTTTTCTTGCTTGGCAGCCTCAGCAGCCAGACTCACTGCCAGTTGTTTTGCCTTTCGTTCTTCGCCCTGCTTCTCTTTTGCCGATTCGGCGATCTGTTTCGCTTTGGCCCAACTTTCATTCAACGCTTTCTTGAAAAAGGCTGCTGGAGAATCCAGCTTTCCCAGATGAGTCTTCCCCATCCTTTGTTCAACCAGAGTGATGGTGTCAGCTATATCCGTCTCGGAAAACCTGGCCGATAATCGTTCCGCGTCCGAGATCGAGATACCCAAAGCAACTATTCTCGACAGTAGACTGGCTTCGATCGCAGGTGGCCCCATGTCCAGATTGGCCTGCTGTTTCAACTTTACTGAGAATTGTATTTCGCGCACGCTCTTGCCGACTTTGAACTCGATGAGCTCGACCTCAATATCAGTAATAGCATTGATTTCGTCTGTAGCACGTTTGAAGACATCCCTCTTGGCATATTTGTACTCTGGCGGTTCAACATCATCCGTCGCGCCAGCAAGTATGTGCCACCAGTTCTGCCAGGTATTCCGGTTTGTCACACCACCGGGATTGGTCACGTAACGACGACATATCTCGTACAGGGCAAATCCTGGAATCGTCCGCAACAACACCATGTAGGAAATCGGTAAGCGCGTGTATTGTTCCGGATCCAGCATCTGGCTTTTCAGCTCGGGTGGAAGCATGAACCAGAGCATCAAGCACCCTCCCCTCTTCTTTTGCCCGCGCTCGGCTGCTTCATTTCCATCATGGGACACGTTGTCCAACGTGTATGACGGAATCAGAATCTCGGAAGTAACCCCGCCAGAAAGGCGGTGTCGTATCACTCGAACTTCTTGCAGTTCATCGAGACTGTTACGCAGCAGATCATAGTCCCGGCTATTGAATCTGGCGTCCTTGATTAGTTTGGCTGTTGGCGCCGACGCCGCATTGGCTCAAGGTGCCGATTTTGACGGTCCCACCTTCAAGCTGCACAATCCCGCACCGGTCCGGCGTTTGTAGCGTATTGGGCTGGGTCAATTCGGCAACAACATACCAATGCACCGTTCAGGTTATAGGCTGGGACAGAATGTCCGCCTGTTTCTGTGCCATTTGCTTTACATCATCAGCCACACCGGAATGCGCAGCCACCTGATACCAATAACGGATCGCCAGCGGCAATATTTCTTTCCAGACTTCTAACGTCGGATTGACGCCAACCTTGGGCATCGGCAACGCATCCGGGATCTGCCCGGATGTGCGTGGTGCTAATGACATGGGCAACATGTCATACACGGGTGCCAGTGTATATTCAGGTTCCAGCTTGGTTACGTCATCTACAAAGAACGAAATATTGCCGGGGTGCATATCAGCATTGCCAATCAGCACGCCAAAAACATATAGCTTTTGTACTTGTTGGTAGACTGCTTCACTCATTTTTCCAGATTGCACGAGCGCGGCCATAATTTTGGGCCAATCCGTTGCCAGGCCAGTGAATTCGTCATCAAGCGCCTTGAGTGAAACCACTCCTAACCTGCCACGGTCGCCAACACGGTCAAACCGGGGAACTTCCAAAAAAAGCTGGGGAGCGCCCTCTACGTCGGCCGTGAGCAGCTCACTTTCACTACTCGGTAATAATTCGCCCAACATTTGTAAGGCGAGGTATTCGCAGATCATCAGGCTGCGCCAGCGTCGCGTCGTAGCATTATCTTGTGGCGCAGTAAATTTAACCATGACGTGAACGGGCTTCCCACCACGCAGTATTTCAATATTAAACTTGGGCTGCTCTCCACCTGCTGACGATCCGACCACTTCACCAGACAATGCCAGACGAGCAAACTCTGGATAATTTTGCAATCGCTGATCAGTTGGAACCGGCTGATAGGCCCCACCCTGTTTTGCAAAAAGGACATTGGTCTGGAAATGCGAGGCTGATTCTTCGCCTGCCAGCAGATTGCCAGGTGTGTCATGTCCGTTATTGGCCAAGGCAAACAAGGTTTGATCATCACTCCAACGACTAGAATCAATTGGCAATCCCAACATTGGCCCATGAAATCGCGCAAAGGAGCGCCCCAGAAATCCTTGGGGACGCATGTCTTGCAAGTACCAGGGCAGCCCAGGATGAACGTCTGATCTTGCAGCATGAAGTTGAGTTGCCCAGGTTTCAACCAGATAGCCTTCTGGCATGACGGGATGCAGCAGCCCCCATTGCTCCAACTCGCCGGTTATGCTGACGCGATAGAGCGGGAACGTGGTGTGTGAGCCGAGTTTACGGCGAAGTGCATATTGAGTTTGGCGAGCCTTGCCAAATTGGAGAATGGATTCTCCAAGCTGATTGATCAGTCGTGAGAGCGTTGGCTGGCTGACCCCCAGCCTTTCATATAGCGCTCTGGCTGGCTGCGGACCTTGCCTTAGTATTTGAATTACGGTGTCAGAAGCAGCCATTTTGCGATTATTCCGTCTGCATTTTGCATTGATAATGAATAGATATTACATGAATAATCCCCGGTTGTAACTTTATTGAATCCGCGCCCTTTGCCCTGGTTTACTATCCAGTTTGAAGACAGATGCCGCGCAGCAGTAATGAATTCCCGTTTACACAAAATTTTGGCCACCCTCCCCTTCCAGCTTGAGATTTTGCTTTACTTTGTGAATTTCAGAAGCTGAATTTATGTGATGCTGATTATTCTGCGCTGTCCGCAATCTCTGCCTGTTTTTGGAGTCACCCTACCCCTTCTCTGCCAAGCCGGTTATGACTTTGGAGGTTTCGATAGTGCCCAACTAACCACGTACAGTGCCAGGCTAACCAGAAGTAGTGCTCTACTAACCAATTCTAGTGGTGTACTAATCTAATCCAGTGGTAGACGAACCACTATCAATCAAAATAATGAGTATTGCTTCTAATCATCAATACCTTACAAAACATCATATCGAAGGCTAGTAGTTTTTAAGAAGTTTTTAGCAGTTATATAAAAGATTTTAAGGCTTAGTGCTTAACTAACCGCGGAGATTGCTGGTAATCATCAGCAAAACCCCAAACCGCTTGCAGGAAAAGATGGTTAGTACACCACTAAGCTTCACTCCGAAACCAAGACTTGGATGCAACTGATCAGGTCTTTTTCTTCGGAAGAGCTTTTAAATTGAGGACATGCAGCTTATTACTACCATCAATGAAATACGACTGAATCGCATTCAATTCAACCAATTTGTCCATTTGAACACGAATATTGTATTTGAATATTTTTGGTTTATCTTCTCCCAACCCCGCGAGCTTCTGGATCGTATCGAGGAACATCGGGACGGGATTGACGTGCCCGGAATAAAAGGTATGAAGCCATTTGCCCAAAGGCGATAGTGCTCTACGAACCACCCGGTCGATCTTCGTGTACTGCCCTGGTTGGATCTGACTTGCGATATTCGTGTTAATAACTACCATCCAGTGTGCGGTTTGGCTGGGGTCTTGAGCGTGTTCCCCGGCGTGCTCATGAAGGAAACCTCCCCCATAAAAAGTACCTGGTATGCCCTTCCCTTCGGTTCGGCTAATTTCCACCTTGCAGGCGATGAGTCGTGTAATGGTTTGGTGAAGCTCGGTTAGTCCAGCACTATTAACCTGCCACCCGAGTATTTTCAACAATGCCCAAGCATCGATTTGAATCCATGGATTTTCAGCGGTGATGTTTACCCCGCGGGCAACATTGAGAATTTCAAGGTACACGTCGTAATCACGCTGCCTGAGTTCCTCCCCGGTGTAACTGATTTTCAGGTGACCGAGTGAGGCGATGGTCTGGTTCTTGAAGTCTTTCCTGGCAAGGCGTTTGCGTGAGGTAAACAGGGCACTTCTGGTTAGATCGAACTGGATGGCCAGTGTTTCATCATCCCAGAGCGGGACTTGAAGCGACTTCAAATAGCTGAACCGTTTTAGTGGTGAGCTAACCTCGGTTGAGGTCTCATTACGGCTTTTGTTCCCTTCTTGTGCGCGCTTAATCGCTGCATCGTATGGAGTAGGAGGATTATTTGACGGATCGGCGGACATACAATCCTTTTTCAATATTGAAAATATCAAAAATTGTGTAAAACATTGATTTGCACAAATACAAGATGGTAGTATTCGAACACAAAATGCACTGTTTGTGCAAATTATTGTTCAAGGACTACACAATGACTATAAAGCCAGAAGAGTACACAATCGACGATATTTTAAGTCAGGCCGAGAAGGCTATCAATATGATTGAGAGAGTGCGAAATGTTGCTTTTCGCCCATCCCAGAAAAAGCACTCCCCCACCCTTTCAATTGCTCAACTAGCGACGCTCTGCCGAATAGATCGTGGCGCGTTGAACCGAAGATTAGCAAAAAAAGACCTCCCCCAGGGAGATGAGACAAAATCAAGGCGTCGCGAATTCTCGGTATCTGATGCCCGGCAATGGGCAAAAGCCTATGGGCGAAGTTTCAATCGAGGCGAGCAGGATGGCGTCGTAATCACCGTGGCCAACTCCAAGGGCGGTGTCGGCAAGACAACGACAACGATGTGTATGGCACAAGGATTGTCTTTGCTTGGATATAGAGTCTGTATCATCGATCTTGATCCGCAAGGTTCGTTATCTGATCTCGCAGGCTATCTTTCTGATACAGAAGTGGAAGAAGAGAACACCGGGATTCTTTATTTCGCGGGACAAGAAAATACGCTCGATTACGCGATTCGACCGACATATTGGGATGGCATCGATGTTATTTGCTCAAGCCCTGTTGCATTCTCCGCAGAATTCTTCATCCCCGCTCGTCAAATGAGAGAACCGTCATTTAAGTTTCACAATGCAATCAGCGCAGGGTTGGTCAACATGAAAAAAAAGTACGACATCATTTTGATCGACTGCCCTCCTACGATGAGTTATTTGACGATCGGGGCTATCTGGGCTGCAAACGGATTGATCATTCCTATGCCACCTAAGGGTATGGATTTCTCTTCCAGTGCTCAGTTTTGGAGCTTATTTACCAATCTCTCTCGCGAGATCGATAATCGTGATCTGACTGCAGAGAGTAAAACCTGGCAGTTCATCAATATTCTGTTGTCAATCGTTGACGCAAACGATTCGAATACGGGATATGTAACAGCATTGATCAACGAAACTTATGGGCAAATGGTCGTTCCGGTTGAGATTCCGAAGACATCTGTAGCGACGGCATCTGGGGCTGAATTTGGTACGGTCTATGACATCACCAAATATTCCGGTTCTACTAAAACATACGAGCGCGCCAGGACGGCATACGATCGTGTTGTCGATTTACTTGAGCTTCAAATTCGTAGCATCTGGAATGCTTAATCAGGAGATCAAAATGTCCACTCAAAAAGAAAGAACTCAAAGTAAGCTGGATGCAATCAAGCAGGACACAAATGTCACTGCAAGGCCGTCCACCAAAACTGCAATGAACACGCTAATGGATTTCACCGGCGAGCTCAAGGAAACGAAAAAGAAGCTTCGTGACGCAGAGGTAATCGCCGAGAAATTTAAAGGATCTATCCTGACCATCAAAGTCGATCCGAAGTTGGTCGATGTTTCGGAGTACGCGAACCGGGCAGAGGAGAGCTTTCATTCTCCCGAGTACGAATCGTTAAAGAAGCAGATTGAGTTCACGAAGGGCAACGAGCAGCCGGTAAAAGTTCGTCCGAAAGGGGCCGGGCGGTACGAGTTGGTTTACGGACACCGCCGCCATCGTGCATGCCTTGAACTCGGTTTTGAAGTTCTGTCGATCGTCGAGGAAATGGATGACAAGGGATTATGGCTATCCATGACTCGTGAAAATGAGGATCGCGAAGACCTAAGTCCGTACGAAAAAGCAAAACATTATGAGCGGGCGATTAAGCACGGGATCTACAAGAATTGGTCTGCGATTGCGGATGAGTTGGGAATAGTAAAACAGGCGATGAGTCCGTATAAGGCATTAGCGGAACTGCCTTTAAACATCATTGATGTTCTGAAATCCACTTTGGAACTGAATACGGCACACGTTCCTCACTTGACCAATCTTACGACAGAGCAGGGTAGGGCGGTCGCCGGATTCAAAGGAAAAAAAGTTCACGTCAATGAGTTGTTAGCGGCTCTATCTACCAAAATTGAAAAAAAGTCCAGACGTCTGGACTTTTCCTTCGGTACTGCAACGATCACGGACAAGCACGTTAAACTCACCCTGGACATTGAGAAGTTCGGCATCGACAACGTCGATCAACTGATGAAGCACATCAAGACGTACCAAAAAGCAGAGTAGGGGAGGTGCCTACAAAAATTACATCATACTTATACTTTATGCCATGGATAAAAGCGGCGCCAATAAGGCGGCAATCGATCAGATCATCGGACCGTCAAGTGTGTCACTAAACCGATGCTCGAATTCAAGTCTTGCCAGTCGGCCAAAAATGTCCCGACTGGCATTGAGCTGATGCACATGATTATCAAAGGTTAGAGCGTGAAGGAAGGGGATGCCTGAATGTCTTTTGCCGACCAGTTTTATGCCTTGGCAGGACAAAATCAATACCGAAAACTGAACGCCTTGCAGGCCGCTTTCAGCGGTTCAAGTTTCGGACGAAAGAAACTTTCGTCCGAAAATTCATAAGTTATTTACTATGTAATCAACTTATGAGTTTTATTATGTGTTATTTTCCTATATGCTACCTGTGAGCAAATAGTTACACAACAAAATAAAACAAATCAAGTTGCGGAACTCGGGTCAAATTAAGGTGGCTACGCCACGTGCTGCGCACCTAAATTTGTCGCCTCGACGCAAAAACATAACCGGTGAAACTGGCTATGTTTTTTTGCGGTTTACCTGGTGAATCATCGGTAAATCCGCGCGTCGACGCCCTCGTTCCGTTCAGTGCTCCGTAGCTAATTTCAGGGGTAATCTGGACAGGTAGCTAAAGGCAAAAGCAGGGTCAAAAACAAAATCAAGGGCGGTCAGTTTCTGACGAAAACTGAGAAGACAGGGGGCAAAAACCGAATGGCAGGAACTCCAAAAACGGCAAGACTGATCTGGCTCGCGGGGACCAATGCGAACGTCCGGCTATCGGTTGCCGACCGCGAGTTCCTCAAAGACCTGTCGAAAGTGCAACTGATCTCGTCGGATCTGGCCGACAAAAATCATTACTCGCACCTCAAGGGTGCGTCCGGACGCTCGCTCGACCGTCTGGAAAAAGCCGGACTGATCAGCAGCAAAACGCTTTATCAGGCAAAAGCCGCTCCGATCAAAACCTACCAATTCGCCGACCGATCCATCGCCGGGGCTTACGGCGGGAAACTGCCGGTGACGGGTGCGAAGCGAACCGACCTGCATGAACTGATGTCGAGCCGCGCCTATTTCGAGCTTGGCCGCCCGTCCACCTTCAAGCTGGCGTCCGATTTTTCCAAGGCCGAAATAGCCGCCTGCGGCTCGATGCGACCCGACGCCATCTACACCGATGCAGCGACCGGTGAAATGGTCCTGGTCGAGGCCGACAGCGGCCACTACAATCAAAGCCAGATCAACGCCAAGGTCGCCCGCTGGCGAGAGGCAGGACTGACCCGTCAGGTGTGGGCACAGCCGCAACATGCGAGCTGTGCCCAAGTGCCCGCTTTGCCGGGTATCAACATCATGAGGCTATAGAATGGCAGAAGAGATACCAGACAAACTGGCGCAGCGAATCGAAGCGAGACGCAAGGCCGCAAGGCTTGAAACTGAAGCGGGACCGGCAGCGCCGGTCGAGGCCGCGACCGATGCAACAGTCGCCCAGGATAAAGAGCAGTTTCTGACGGAAACTGTATTGATGCCCAATGAAACAATTCCGGAGATTGCCGAGGCGATCAACGCCATCGCCTCGGGCGCTAATCCCTTGACTGTCGCAAGACTTTTGTTGGCGATCCTCGCGGGTGGGATGAAACGTCGGGAGCTGACCGACCAGATCGGTAAAAGCGAAGGGTGGTTATCCAAGCGGCTGGGCTTACTCAACGCGCCGAAAGACATGCAACGCCTGATCGAGTCGGGACAATTAACAGAATCCGAATATCACGACAACCGCCAAAATGTAAAAGCAGGGGTTCGTGGCCGAGGCGAATCATTGCAGTACCAACGCATGCCGACCGTCACCATCAATATCGAGGCCGCAAGGGCGCTGGCCGCAATCTTGAAAGACCTGGCCGCTCAACAGGGTGCTGCACCGATTCGCCTTGACGCGGACACCAGCAAAAAGGATCTCACCAGCATCTTGAACCTGCGAGCGGGTGAGTTGCGTGGGATGAAAAAATGAGACGTTCTGCATCCCTGCTGCCACTGCAAAAACGAATTCTGGATCACTTATCTAAAAATGCGTTCGCAACGCCCGAACAGCTTGGGAAGCTGTGCAATTCAAAAGCGCCTAACATTTCGACAGCCGTCAAAGATCTGTTGAATGTTGGCCTGATCGACGGAAGCCTGTTGACCCGCCCGATGATTCTGCACCTCACGCATGCAGGCGGTCGCCTGCTGGATGTTCCGATGCCGTCAGGTCGTCGGCATGCTTCGTGGTCGGTCATGGCACATGCCTGCCATCTGAATGCGGCGGGGGAAATTCTCGCATCCGAAAATAAAGGCTTTCGGTTTCTGCCCCGCTTAACCATGCTAAAGCAAGGGTTAAATCCCGGACACGGCGATCATGGCGCGGCGGATGATTCAGGGACATCCTGGTATGTCTTGCTGGATGACTACATGATGGGATCGGACCGGATCAAACGTTCCTGGACAAGACGGCATACTCCGACCCTTAAACACTGGCCAGATCATACTGGCCGGGCTTGGCGTGAAGTGGTACAGCATTTTCTGGTTGTCACCACCGACGCGGATCAAGCCGCGCGGCACCGTGCGTGGATTCTGAAAGACCAGCTGCCAGCCGACGTGATGACAATTAAACCTTTGTGGAAAACATGAAGATCATCGCCCTGATCATGCTCATCGTTTTCGCGCTCGACCTGCTCGCCGCGAGCTACTTGATGCACTCATGGATTGCCGGTGGATTGCTGCTGCCGACTATCTGAGCACCGCTATGCACTCCACGGATTGATGACGGGGACGCCGGCCGCGTCAAAAGGGGCCGTGTCGCGTGACGCCACGATGAACCCCCGCGAGACCGCGATCGCGGCGATGTACCCATCAGGCGCTGGGAAGCCTCGTCCGCTAGCCTTGGCCATCACGGCCAGCTCGGCGTAGCGCCGTGCTGCATCGGTGTCGAATGGCAGCACCCGATCCCTGAACAGCCCCATCAGACCGTCAAGAGTCTGCGCCAGCATGTCCCGGCGTTTGCCGGCCGGGAGCGCCGCGATGCCAAACAGCAGCTCGGCCAGCGTCACGCTGGACAGATACAGCGTTTCGGCGGCTTGATTATTCAGCCAGGCTCGCACGGCTTGGTGTGGCTCAGGCTTCATCGCCTCGGAAACAACGTTGGTATCGAGGACGATCATTCAAACCTCAGCGGCTCGGCTGGTGTCCTGTCTCTCACCTGGTCGAAGGCCTCGAAATCCTCGTTCGTCAGGCCGATCTTACGGCTCAATGCTGCCAGGGCTTCACCCAAGCGAACGCGTGTCTCTGGCTTGACTGCGGTTGCCAGAATCTCGCGGACCTCGGCCTCGGTGCTTTGCCCATGTTGAGCGGCCTGCATCCTTAACGCGCGGTGCACGTCGTCGGGCAGATTGCGTACTGTCAGCATTGCCATAACGTCACCTCATCAAATTGCATTCAATGTACTCATTCTACATATTTGAATGCGAATTTGCAAGGGGAAGCTGTTGACAGGGGCAGCTGTTGTTTTTGCAGTGCGTTTGTGATACATTGAATACGTGTATTCATAGGAGATATTCAGAACATGGCCACTTCGATTCGCCTGGCTCCGGAAACAGAGCAACGGCTAGACTTTCTTGCCTCTCATACCGGCCGCACCAAGGCTTATTACCTGCGCACGATCATCGAGCAAGGAATAGAGGACATGGAGGACTATTATCTCGCTGCCGAAGTTTTGGAGCGGATCCGCAAGGGACAGGAAAAAGTACATAGCGCGGCTGACGTGAGGAAAGACCTTGGCTTGGGCGATTGATTACGCCGACACAGCCAAGGCTCAACTGCACAAGCTCGACCAACAGACAGCACGACGTATCCTCGACTATATGGACGAACGGATTGCCGGCCTGGAAAATCCGCGTAACACCGGCAAGGCGTTAACCGGCCCGTTTGGGGGTCTGTGGAGATACCGGGTGGGTGATTACCGGGTAATTTGCGAAATCCAGGATAACGCTTTGCGTGTTTTGGTGGTGCAGGTTGGCAATCGGCGCGATGTTTACCGTTGAACATCGTGAAAATCATCCTCCTGATCATGCTTTCTGTTTTCGCGCTCGACATGCTCGCCGCGAGCTACTTAATGCACTCATGGATTGCCGGTGTTTTGCTGCTGCCGACATTCGTCGCAATGTTTCTGCTGTGGCCGGGGAGGAGGGCAGGGGGGGCTGATGAAATCGGCTGGTGCCTTGGCCCAGCCATTGAGCTTTCAAATCCCGATCGGCCAGAGCGAATTGAAAAAGCTTACATCGCGCCGAAGATATTAAATCTCGGCTTGCTGTTCATCGGTGGTCCTGGCGCTGGTAAAACAGAATCGGCCACCCTGGGCTTTATCAAAGCGATGCCGGAACATTCGCCGGGGTGTGGCTGGGTATACTTCGAGGGCAAGGGCGACATCGATATATATAAAAAATGCGTGGCGATGGGTTGCCCGCCTGCGCATTTCTTTTCGTCTGAGCTTCCTGGCTCTGACACGATCAATCTGTTTGCAGGGGATGCTCAAGACGTGATCGACCGGCTCAGCAAAGTGCTGATCGGCGAAACCTCTTCCACCAGCTTTTATAGCGACGAGCAACGCGCCGTGCTGGCGCGCGTCATTCCGCTGCTGCGCTGCCTGCCTGTCCCTACCAATTTGCGTGACCTTTATGTGGCGTTGAGCATTGAGGATGCGGGCAACGAACTGCTGCGCCGCGCAAAAGAGGCGGGCGCTAATTCGGTGGATGTCGAGCTTGCAAAAGCGTGGTTTGCACAGCCGATGAAAGACCGGCTCAAAAACATTTCTGGTTTGCTCAACCGCATCTTTATTTTTGTAAACGGGCCGTATGCGGACCGGCTCAATGCCTATCAACCCGACATCGAAATCAGCAAGGTGGTGGCTGCAAATGAGTCCATCTATTTGCATCTACCGCTCACGTCCTTTGCCAAGGACGTTGCGATTGCGATCATTGAAACATTCGGGGTTGAGGCAAGAAAGCGCCAGCTTGCGGGCACCGAACACCTGAAAATGTATCCGCAGCTTTTCGACGACTGGGGCGCGTTCTTTCATGCCGGGTTCGGCCCATACTCGGCACGCTGCCGTTCTGCTGGTATGCCGCTCAGTTTCGGCTTTCAGTCACGCGCACAGCTCGATGCCGTTGGCAGATCGTTCGCCGACGAGCTGGACGACACTATCGCCACCAAGATCATTTTGCGCGTGCAGGGAGCGGCCACCGCCGAATATGCCGTCTCTCTATTAGGCGAATACGAAACGCCCGACGTTGGCACGTCAGATTCAAATTTAGGAACGAAAGGCTCAAGTGGCCACAGCCTGCGATACATTAAAAAATGGCGTATCGAGGCACGCCAACTGCGCGAGCTGCAAGCTGGTGAAGCATATGTGTCGACGCTTGCGGTCCACGATGACAGGATGGCAAACCCGCTTTGGAAACTTCGCTTGCCGCTGCCCGCTTTTCCGGGCTGGCAGAATATTTCGATGCCGCCTGCGCGTGAACACGCGGAAGGGGAGGGCTTATCGTTTTGGATGCGCTACATGAATCCGTCCAGATTGGCCGAGATACAGGCATCTATTCACGCTGCCGAACTCGAAAAGGAACGTGCGCAAGTCGAGACCAACACAAAAGGCCGTGAAGAGGCTAAGGCCGACATTGAGCATAATCCCGGCTTCGCACGGGAATGATGCTTAACAGTGCAAGGGGCAGCGGCGTAGTAGTACTGTTGGCGTTAGAGAGATAGCTATGCAGGATTTACTGGGAATGCTTATTTGTTATGAAAAACAAAACCGACATATATGACCGCCTGATACAAGCCGGAAAAGCACATGGCCTGGAGAACGAAACCAAAATAGCGGATGCCATCGGGATCACCGGCCAGGTGTTGAACCATTGGAAAAATCGTGGATTCCCAAAAGGCAGGTTTCTGGATGTTTCTTTTACTTTTGGGATTTCGCCCCTGTGGCTGGCTTATGGGGTTGGCACCATGTTGAGCACCGGAGATCTGTCGGACACCGAAACACGCATCCTGTTAAGTTATCGCAAGGCTAAGGCGGAAGGGAAGGTCGCGTTGAACGAGTTGGCCGACACTATCCTTGGCAAGTATTCCGGCTGAACTGCCCACAGGCTTTGCTTGCTGCCTATTCGCTTCAAATCCTGCCACCCAATAACGTCAGCATAGTTGTATTGCGAGGCAGGCGTCAGTCACATCAAAGCACCGACTGACTCCAATTCGGCCTAACCGGCCATAGAGTGCTTGATTATTGACGGGCAGCTTCGTAGCACATACCAGCCCTACAAAATTTGCCAAATACATTTCGGTTATGTATTGGAGAAGATATAGGCCATTATAAACAATGGCTCTTCATCAATTGCATTGTGAAAATTTCTGCAATGCGCCAGGATTTGGTTTACTGAAACTTGCCATCAATGACGGTGTTGATGATGGGTATCTGGATAGTGCGGATGCGAATGCGTCTGCGAGTCGTGAACGTGCCAGTGACTGTGACTACCAACCATCGGCGAATCATCCTCGTGTACGTGGTCATGATGTTCGTCATGAACATGTTTGTGACTATGCGCCAAAGGCTCATGCGTGTGGCTGTGCTCGTGGTGTTCGCTGAAATGAAGCCATACACCCAACGCCATCAATAAACCGGCAATCAATAGCGGTACCGTAAGCGGTTCTCCCATCAACAAGGCGAGCAGTGAGCCGAACAGGGGTGCTACCGAAAAATACGCACCGGTGCGCGCAGTACCCAAATGACGGAGTCCAATGACGAACAGCACAAGACTAGTGCCGTACGACAAGAAACCGATGACCAATGCTCCGGTCAGCGCAGGCAAGGATGGTATCTGCGCACCCAGCGCAAGTGCCAGAACGAGGTTGACGGCGCCGGAGATCAACCCCTTGACCGATGCAATCCAACTGGCATCAGTGAGCGAAACCTTGCGGGTCAGATTATTGTCGATTCCCCAGGCAAAGCATGCGCCGAGAATGGCAACCGACGGCCATATCTCAGTCATGCGTGCCTCGCTCGGCCACGACAGGACAACTGCACCCGTTACGATGGCGAGCATGCCGAGGGCGATGCGCCGGTCGAAGTTTTCCTTGAACGCGAACCAAGCCAGCAAAGCCGTGAACACGCCTTCCATATTCAGAAGCAGTGCGGCATCGGAAGCGGGCACGCCACTCAAACCGATCATTAACAGCACAGGCGCGACAATTCCACCCGACATGATCGCTCCTGCAAACCAAAGGCGGTCTTTGTGAGGAAGGTGAACAGAAGGCGCTTTGACAATTTTCCGATAGATGGCTAAGCCCACGCCGGAGCCCAGATAAAAGAGACCGGCCAACATCCAAGGGCTGACCGATTCCAGAAGCAATTTTGCCAGCGGCGTTGCCGCGCCAAAAAGCAGAGCGGCCCCAAGTGCGGCCAATACACCGGTGTTCTTAAAGGGCAAGTGTTGCATGGTCTTTTACCAATCAAAAGAGATTGGTAAGCGCGAAACCGCACCCACCAATCCCCTGATTTAGTTTCCGGTGAAGTTGCTGCCGGTATAAGCCCCGTCTAGCGTGAAAAATATATATAACGTCCGCTTTGCGGCATCGCTGACCTTATCGTTCTTGACGGTCACAACCCATTCGTCCCCGTGCTCGAAGAGCTTTTTGGTTACGCCAGCAGCCTTGGCATCCGCCCAGCTTTTGTCAAGTTTGCCGCGCCCAATCAGTGAATTGACCTGCTGCCCGGCTTTCTTGATGACGGCCTCGCTGCTGATCGGGCCATGCGAATGACTACCGTCTGGGCCATGTTCGTGGCCTGAACCAGCCATGACCGGTGAGGCTAAAAGAAGAGTGGAAGCGAGAATGGCGATTGAAATATTGCGCATGATTTACTCCTAAAATTAGTCTATGGATTTGTGGTGATTGTTAGAGTTGTTGTCATCGTGGGAATGCCCGTGGCCGGCGTCGCAGCCTGACACAAGAACCACTAGCAGACAAACCGAAAAAACAAATAGCGTTCGCATGAATAACTCTCCAGATTAGTCGATGGTTTGGTGGCTGTTCTGCTCAATGAGTTTGGCGGCGCGCTCTTCGTCCATCCTGATATGTTCATGAATGTGGTTATCCGCGCTGAAGCTGAACTCGTCAGGATTGCTGACGTGCGAATACCCATGCATCTGCATCAGGAACAGAAGAAAACCTGCGACGATTAACCCATAGTTCGACAACACGCTGAAAGGTTTGAACGATGGCATCTTTCTCCAACTGGCGAGAAACATCAGCATCAAAGCCAACGCCAGCGCCTGCCCCAACTCGATGCCGACGTTGAACGAAATAATGTTCATCAGCAGGTCATCCTTATTGAGCGGTAATTGCTGAAGACGCGTCGACAATCCAAGACCGTGAATCAATCCAAAACAGGTGATGATGACCAGCAGGCTTGGTGCTTTGATATGCAGGAGATGCTTGAAGCCATCAAGATTGACGAACGCGATATAGCAAACGCTCAGACCGATCACCGCATCGATCAAAAAATAATTGATCTGGATGCCATTGAACGTTGCATAGATGAGCGTGATGCTATGCCCGACCGTAAATGCCGTAATGTATTTGACGATGTCCTTGAAGCTGGTCAGAAAAAATACTATGCCGAACACAAACAGCAGATGATCGTAACCGGAAAGCATGTGTGTTGCGCCAAGCCACATATAACGCAGATTGCCGCCTTCGATGATCGACATCTTTTCAGCTTCCGACATGCCGTGCCCCAATGCCTGACCGGCGAAGAGCACAACGGCCAGCGCAAGCAGCCATCGTGATTGTTTTATCAAAGAATACATAGGTACCTCATAAATATGGGACATGCCCAGCAAGCCACAGAGGCTGCGAGTCGGGAAGTTACGGGGGGAGAGGCGTTAAGAAAGCCGGGGTGGTGCGCGAGGCTCGCCGATGTGCGGGGGAGGAGGGGGTCTTGGCAACGTGTTGCTGCCTTTTGGGAAATGTGTCGTCCCGACCTGAAGCAGGGGAGTGAAACCAACAACAACCGTCAACACGCTCTTCGAATTATCCTGGATATTGCCGGTTACAGGGATTGTATCGTGGTCGAAAGCGACAACCGAGGCGACATTCTCCTTATTGTGTCCAGCATCAGTTGATTCGGTATGGGCAAAAACCGGCAGATGAGCATGTGTTTCCGCAATGTGCTGGTGCAAATCTCCGCCATGATCGTGCTGCGCATTCAAATGAGCATGCGACGGCGTCCACTGAATCACCAGGAAAACGGTAACAAGTGTATAGAGCAACGCGATATTGAAACGCGATTTGACCATGCTTGCGATATGTTAAAAGCTATGTTGAGCGATGGCGAATCGTACGCGAGAAGGTAGAAAATTAAAAGGAGTCGAATTGATTTTTGACACTCCCACTCTTCAACCCGTATGCCCAGTATGTTGCGCTGCCTCTATACCCGCCCTTGCGAAAAAACCGGAGCGCGATTCACCTGCGCGCTTGGCCGCGTCGTTGATCAGCGTCAGCACCTAGCGAGAAAGGGTAATGTTGACGCGTTCGGTAGTGTCTTAAGGATTGGGAATTCAACGCAATTTTTTAAGTATAAGAAGGATCAATGCTGTCCGGTTAAACTGATGTTAAAATCTCTGCAAGTCAATAGCCACGAGGCTTTCAGAGCGGAATTTTGCGGCGTCGATTTGAATGTAAAAATAGTATTCCGTGCGAATTATGGGGGTAACTCACCCGGAGTCGTTTATGAACACTGGCAAAACACTTTTCGCTCAACTGATGGATTTCCTGCCTTGGAGCGCGATCACGCGTCTTGTAGAACGGTATGGCGGAGACTGATAAGTAAAGTCGCTCATCAAAATAGTGCTGCTGAAGACTATTGGGACGATGTTGCAGGTCGTCCAACCTTATTGATCAACATCTTGTGGGCAGCTTACCACTCAGCAGCAGCCGTTCAAAGTTCAGTCAGTGACAGTCAGCAAAGGCCGAATTGGAGTCAGTCGGCGAAATTCAACCACTACCCCCTTTGGATCGGTAGCGGCCTGACAATCTGAATTGTTTGTCAGGTCAAATCTGAACTAATACACATTAACCCGCCGCAAACGTCAGTCCTTGCGGAC
This sequence comes from Burkholderiales bacterium, assembly GCA_038244115.1. Lineage (GTDB taxonomy): Bacteria > Pseudomonadota > Gammaproteobacteria > Burkholderiales > JBBRTU01 > JBBRTU01. The sequence continues at coordinate 7,120 of JBBRTU010000028.1, read as the reverse complement.
ACACGTTAAAACGCGGCCAGAGCGCCGTCATGTCCTTGTCCACCGCCTGCGCCTTTCACTGCCCGGTCGCCTCCTGATCCGGGAAGGGCGCTACCTATCCGCTGCGCTTCATTCCGCGACCCATTCCCGACATCCGGCTTGGCAGTGCGTCTTAGTTGTGGCCGGCGAACATCACGGCCACACCCACGGCCAATACCACAGCCAGGACAAATTCAACACCTGGTCAACTGCGACGGCTGATCGGTTGCTACAGGCCGATTGTTGTTCGCCTCACCTTGTCTTGCGTGGTTCATGCCGGCGTATCGCCAGTGGCTGGTCGGTCGCGGAGTCTGAAATCACAAGTCACGCCAACCCTACGAGGGCACGGTGAAACTGTGCCGCTGCGCGTGCCCCTACACCCGTTCGCACTCCCTCCGGTCGCTTGCGCTGCGGCTTCGGCTGCACCTCTCGATTGTCATGCCTTATGCCGACTCCCAAAAGCGCGACCGCCTTACCGCCACTCAGGGTGAGCGATACGACGGCATGACCACTTAACAACGACAAGGAGAATCAAGATGTGCGAACAAAAACCCAACGCAACCGCAAACCAGACCGCCTGCGGCAGCGAGCTCCACAACAGCATGGATGGTAAGGAAACACAACAATTTGAAGAAGCCTGTGAAGCACTGCAACACTTCATCGGCGCAACACAAAAAATGGTACTGGCAGAAGTAATCGAGGGCGAAGAGTCTCAATTCTTTGTCGGCAAACTCAACGAGCTGGCGAACATCGTGAGCACCATGCCGAAAACATACGAGACGGACGGCCAAGGCGATGAGGCGATTGCACACCTGCATTACTTCACGGCGGGCTTTGATTGGTACATCACCGAGCGCGACATGGAAGAGGAGCAGCTACAGGCTTTTGGTTTGGCTTGTATGTTTGAGAAGGAGCTGGGCTATATCAGCATCGTCGAACTGTTGCTCAATGGCGCGGAGCTGGACTTGTATTTTGAACCCAAAGCAATTAAATTTTTTCGATAGGGGAGACCATGACACCATTAACTAAAAAAGTTTCCAGGCGGACTGTTGCGCCACATCGAGGAAGAAGGATTGTTGTTACTCTCGCGCCCGGTGACGTGATCGGTTTCCGTGAAGAAAAAACGAGGACGACTTACTGGACTACATTAGCCGCTTGTGCTGATATGGCGGTGAAGCAGCATTGCGCGGCAATCCGGGCGGAAAAACGGAAGAACAGGCAAACGAAACGCTGACCACCGCACCCCAAACGGACTTGACTTACGCTCTAAAAATGTATATTATTTTATACATAAGGAATTAAAATTAATGAAGTCTGATAAAGAGATTCGCTGGGAAGGTTCATCCTTTGCTGACTTACTGAAATTTTCAGCGCCGGTGCGCAAGGAAGCTGGTTTTCAGTTAGGGAAGGTGCAGGCAGGGCAGGAGCCTGACGACTGGAAACCGTTTGATGATGTTGGCTCGGGCACAAAGGAAATACGCATTAGGGACGCAGCAGGAATATATCGCGTGTTGTACGTGGCCAAGTTTGACGAAGCAATTTATGTGCTGCATTGTTTTCAGAAGAAGACCGAGGCAACCGCGAAACACGACAAAGACATTGCAGAGACCCGTTACCGGGCTGTAATTCAAAACAGAAAGGTAAAAAAATGAAGATCGACACAGGAACAAGACACGTCACGAAGGCAGGCGCTAATATCTTTCTTGAGCTTGGATTTCCTCCGGCAGAGGCCAAGCGTTACCAAGCAGAATCGCAGAAGCGTATCAATGATACCCAGATGCTCAAAGAGCAATTAATGATGGAGCTGTCCAAGTGGATAAAGGAAAACCACCTCAAGCAAGCTGACGCAGCTCAGATACTCAAGGTATCTCGCCCACGAGTGTCGGACGTGGTAAATAAAAAAGTAACCAAGTTCACCATTGATACTTTGGTGGATATGTTGAGCCGGGTGGGTAAGCCGGTGAAGCTTGACATTGGTTGAGGGAAAAAACGTGAAAATTATGCGTGTGTACTACACGTCTCAAGAATGGGGAAAATCATAATGATTACCTGGCTCACTTACTGGCCGGTGTTGTTGACGCCGACTGTGATCCTCTCCGCGCTGGCCGGATTGCCGACGCGGATGTTTAACGGCCACTTGGTCGGCGGCGGGCCGGTGCGCGAGTATTACCTGAACCATTTCATCTTGCCGGTGCTGCCTGTTGATGCAGCAAGCTCGCTGGTCGCGTGGTTTTCAACCGCAAGCGGCCTGCAGGAGTGGCTGTTATCCTTTGCGGTGGCAATCAACCTCAACGCGCTGGCGCTGCCCTTGTTGTATGCCTTGGGCGTTCTCATCATCGGCCTTTCGTCCTGGGTGTCGAAAAAGAATATCGACCTCAAGCGCCAAGCTGTGCGGTGAATCGCTTTTAAATCCGGCTCGATGGTTCTCATAGCAGCCGCCTCTTGGCTGCTATGAGAATCATCGAGCAGACAAGCGCAGTGCGTCAGCCTAAGGTTGTGCACAGTTTCTGTGGATAAGCCTGAGGATAAATGGCAACTAATATTGCAGCGGCGCAGGTTTGCGCCGCTGTTCTTTTATAGAGCAATACCACTTGTATTATTGTGGTAATATTGTTCCACTATTCCACTATTCCACTTTTTGTTATTTCGGAGAAATGATTATGAAAAAAGTTTTGATTGTTGCAGGGTGTTTGATGGCCGTATGGGCGGCATTGCCAGCCGAGGCCGCCTTGCAGTTGCCGAACTATGCGCAGGGCGGGAGCCTCTCTACCACCATTCAAAGCAAAGGCAAGGCCATTACCGACATCATTAGCATGATCGTGGCGATCCTTGCGATCATCGGCATGATTGTTGGCGCAGGCTACTTCACGGTGGGCAACGGCGAAAAGGGGAAAATGTTCCTTTTCGGCGGTGTCATCGGTCTAGTAGTTGCCGGTTCCGCTTACGGTATTGCGGCGCTGGTCGCCTGAATGCCCGCCTTCAATTCCAGACTGAAACCGAAAGAAATTTTTGGTATGCCAATGGCCGCTGCACTTGGCTTGGGCGTCGCCCTGATCTTTGGTGTGCTGTCCTTGTTGCTGCCGCTGGCATTGAAGTTCTTTACGCTTCCTTTAATGCTCATAGGTTTGGTTATCGCAGGCTTCGCTTTTTACATGGGCGACGAGCTGCAATGGTTCGACGTGATGCGGCTGGGGCGCTTCGTTGAAAACAACCGCGTCACGTCTGAAATATCCGAGGAAGAAAATTAAGTGGCTCGCCAGTACGCTGACCTATATAGCTGGTCGCATTCCTATGGCGATTATGTGGTCTGTCACCAGGACGGCGCCAGTTCCGTCTCATTGGCGTGGGACGGCTTCGATACCGAAATGTCCACGCCCGCCGAAACGGCGAACAAATGGACGGAGCTGTATACGCTCATCGGCTTGCTGGGCCTGGATTATTGTACGGAGTTCCACTTTTACCGCGAATCCGACGCGTCACTCGCCGATGAGTACCTGGAACAGAGTGGCAAAATAAGACGCGGCCACACGGTCGCTAATGCAGTGCGTGTAGCGATAGCCGCACACCTGGCACCCTATGGCATGAGCAATCGCGTTGTGCTGGTGCTGACGCGCGTTCCCGTCAAAGGTTTTGCGTTTGGCGCGAAGCGGCAGCTGGTGAAGCAGGGCGAGGCCGCAGAAGAGCTATTGAGCGCGGCAAAAACGCTTGCCAGCAAGTTGCCCGGCGGCCGCATAAAAACCGTAGACGAATACACCCACGACATCATTCAATCATTTAACCGCGATGCGTTTTTGCGCGGATGGAATTACCAGCTCGACCCCCGCTTTTTGATGAGCGAGCAACTGTTGAGTACCGCGCCACGGCTGGAAGGAAAGCGCGTTCGCATCGGCGATCAATTGTGCAAGGTATTGCTCATCAGCATGTATCCCGATGCGCAACCGGGCTGGTTTCTGGGTTTGTCCACCTTGCCGATACCGTTCCATGTTTCGCAGATAGTAATGCCGGTAGATACCCGACAAAGCTTGCGCGCCAGTGAGCGCGCTAGCGATGTTGCCGAGGGCACGCTGGGCAAGCGCGGGCGCAGCCAACACATGAAGTCGATGAGCGACCTCGCGGGTTTTCAGGAATACGTTACTGAAAACAATCTGGGCATTTACAAGAACGCCTACATCATCCACCTGCACGGCACAGCCGATGAACTCGAAACCAACGAACGCAGCGTGATCGACTGGATCGAGTCGGCCGGCGGGCAAGTGCGCTCAGAAGCTTGGATGCAATTGCCCTATTTCAGAGCCGGGCAACCGGGGCAGGGCTATCGCTGCCCGAAGTTTCGACCAGACCATACCTGGCTGGTCGCCAATATGGCACCTGTCCAGGTGTACCGCACCGGCGAGCGCAACCCTGAATCGTTGCGCCTGGGTGCGTCTGGTGCGCTGATCGGTTTTAGCACCAGCACGCAAGTCGTGCCGCACAGCTTTACGGTCGCGATCACTGGCGGCGGCAAGGGGGTTGAGAAGGTTGCGCAAATTGCCGAAACCTACCCATTCGGGATTGACTGGTACATCGCCGAGATCGGCGGTAGTTACCGCTGGATAGTTGAGGCCTTCGGCGGCGTGTATTCCAAGATTGACCCGTCCGAAACGGTCGTCAATCCGTTGCCGCCCTACATGGTGGCAGACACGAACGCCGCGCTGCCGCTGGATGCCAAGCTTGCAGGCGGCACGGTAAACGCGCTGTCTTTCCTGCTGACAGACGGCAAAACCGACTTGCCGATCCATCATGCCGCAGCCGCTCAGAGCGCCCTGCAGTTGCTCTATGCGGTGCAGCCTAGCGGCAAAGAAGCGCCGACTTTGGCCGACCTGCTGACAGAGCTGGAAAACAGTTCCAAAGAGCTTGAGAGCGAACCGCAGCGCATGGCCGCCAAGGAAATGACGCAAAACTTGAGCAGCTTCCTTGAAACGACCGAGGGGCGAATCTTTGCACGTCCGGATAACCTGGTGCTGTCTGAGGGCATTACCGGCGTTGACCTCAAAGAAGTAGATCGGGCAAGCCCCAAGCTGCTCAAATTCTATCTGGTGTTCCTGGCGCTGCGTTTCAACCATCTCGCTTTCGCTCGCCGGAATCCGGCGCGCGTGTTGCTCGATGAAATGCACAAGTTCGTTGCGATCGCACCGGACGTGGTGGGCAAGCTCATTTCCGAACTTGCCCGCATGGGGCGCAAAGATGCTGCGGCTATCGACCTCGTAACGCAGGGCGTGGCCGAGATCGACATTATCGAGGCGGAAGTGCTGAACTCGATGCCGCTACGCACTTTGCTTTTCCGGTCCGACGGACACGATCAAATTGCGAGCCGTATAGCGATGCCCGCCGGGCCGCTCGAAATCTGGAAGCGCTATCCCTATCCGCTTAATTTCGACTGGCGACCCGCGATCAAGAGCGTAGGGCAGGACTACTACAACCTGCACCTGACTTTTCCGAACATCTTGCTGGATCTGTCTGCGACAAGTCCGGCAGACCTGGACCTGAAAGACCAGATCGGCGCAACCGTCATGGATCCGCTGGAGCGTCTGCGCTTGTTCCGACTAGCCAAGGAGGGCAAGATATGAAGAGACTTATTGCGTTAGTGATTATTGCTACGGTTGCCAGTCCGGCGCACGCTTTTTGGGGGATTGGCGATATTACCTTTGATCCAACGAATCACACCGAACTGGTAAAACAGTATGAGTCAATGAAGCAGATGTACGAAACGGCAAAGTCGCAGCTCGAAACCATGTCAAAGATCGAGCAGACCATTAATGAGGCACAGCGGGCTTACGAAACGCTCGCCAGTGGCGATATTAAAAACGTGGTGGCCGGGATGAAGCTGGACACCAGTAATACAAAAACCGCTGCCGGGTTGCGTGCGGAGCTGGCGAACATGGAAAGTCACGGCGCGCAAAGTGTGAGCTACGTTAATTATCAATTGTCCATGATCGGGCAGTTGGAAAATCTCGCGGCTTTGCAAAAAGCGTCCTCCAACAACATGCAGCAATCGGCAGGCAAGACGAACACCGCTACGTCTGCATCCATCACCGCGCAATCGACCGCAACCCTTGCCGCGCTGGCCGCAGCCGAGGAACAGCGCCGCGTCCAGGATGATTACCAGAAACAGAAGGCCGCAAAGATGATTGTAGACAACCTGCAAGACTCCACAAAGCTGTACGGAGCGATTGCTAAATGAACGATCTGGCCGTATTGCTCACCAGCTTCAACATGGACGTGTTGTTTAAAGTGGCCTATGCCATCGCTGATGTTGTTGGTAAATATCTGTCGCCGGTCTTGTTGCTTATAGCGATCTATATCCGCTTGATGGAAACTCAAATAGATGCGCTGGCAGGCAGTGGGAAATACGGCACAGCATTAAGGGACATCTTGCTTTGGGGCTTCGTGCTGGGCGCTTATTACGCCATCGGTGCATTAATCATGGGGTTTTTCAACGAGATTTACGCCTGGCTGGATACATTCGGATCGCTCAAAGCCACGATGGACGCTTATAGCAATATCATGCAGAAGAACGCAAAAGAAATGGCGGCGTCCGGCATCACGCTGACTGCCGTGGTGTCTGCGCCTTACAACCTGATCGCGATGTTTCTGTACTACGGGTCGCTCATCATCGTGGCCTTCATTTCGGCTTTCCTGAAAATCGCTAACGTCATGGCTTTTGGAATTGCATTCATATGGGGACTCATTGCAATTCCAATATCCATAAGTACCACGTTCAAGATATTGCGCGGGTGGGCGTACCTGTTGGCGTTAGCACTGGTGTGGCCGATCATTCAAGCCTTGCTCGTGGCCATGTTTAGCATGTTGTTCTCCAACTCCGCCGATACCTTGATGCAGATTACCGATGCCGATCCATCGCTGCGCGCAGCCAACATCATGATGTTGTTTGCCGTGATAAACCTTTTGTTTGCCGCGATTCTGGTGTCCGCCCCTTTAATAGCGAACGCATTGGTAACGAATTCCTCTGCTGCCAGCGGCATCGTGATGCCGTTCGTAGCGGGAGCTGTAGCGGCTGGCATATCGACAATCAAGGGGCGTGATGTCCGTGGTTCATCAGGTC
>JBBRTU010000027.1:0-33958 GCA_038244115.1 Burkholderiales bacterium | reverse complement strand
TGGCAGCCGCAGGCGATGAGTGATGCGGCGTTGAAGCGTTCACGGGAAATTGCCAAAGCGGTGACCGATAATCTTGGGGGCAGAGGTATCTTTGGTGTGGAGCTGTTTATCAAGGGTGACCAGGTGTGGTTCTCCGAAGTCAGTCCCCGGCCGCATGATACTGGCATGGTTACGATGTGCAGCCAGATCCAAAGTGAATTTGATTTGCATGCGCGCGCCATTCTCGGTCTTCCGGTCAGCGTGGAGATGCGTGCGCCTGGTGCCAGTGCAGTTATTTACGGTGGCATGGAAGCCAAGGGGATTGCTTTCGAAGGTATCGACGAGGCGTTGCGTGTGCCGCAGAGCGATGTGCGCTTGTTTGGAAAACCCGAGTCCTTCGTGCGCCGACGCATGGGCGTTGCACTGGCAAATGGGGTCGATGTTGATCAGGCACGGGAACGCGCCAAGCTGGCGGCAAGCCGGGTTAGGCCAGTCGTAGCGTGATTCCATTTAGAGACATGCAAACACATTACGAGCGGATTGGCGGCGAGGAGATGGTGCGCCGACTGGTGGATCGATTCTATGATCTGATGGACGAGGATCCTGACTATTATGGCGTGCGCAAACTGCATCCTGCGGATTTGAGCGGCTCGCGCGAAAAGCTGTTCATGTTTCTGTCCGGTTGGATGGGCGGGCCGCCGTTATTCGTGGAAAAAATCGGTCAACCCATGCTGCGTCGCCGTCATCTGCCGTTTGCCATTGGCACGGCTGAGCGCGATCAGTGGATATCCTGCATGAACAGGGCGATGCTGGACGTGGGTTTGGATGAGAAGTTGCGCAAAGAGCTTGAACAGGCGTTTTGGAAAACGGCTGATTTCATGCGGAATCAGGAAGGCTGAGCTTTCTCAGAGGCTGCTCAAAATAAGACTAGAAACAGCTATTGGACGCAGATCAAAGCCGATTGCCGCTGATCATTCAATTCGTTGCACTTCAGCCAAATCGTGGAACAACTTCCTGTTCTATCTGCGTCTCTCTGCGTCCAATTGCTTTTTCAGGCCAAAAGTCACGAGCGGCCGCGAAGCGAAGATGACAAAACCGTAACTATCGGCTTCTTCAAAATTCAATATACTCAGTACAGATTCATAGACGGGAGAATAAGAATGATCATAGGACGCTTAACCCTATTCGCGCTGCTGGCGGGCTTGTCCGTCACGGCGTCCGCAGGTATAGACACCGATGCGGTGGTTGGTGGTGCATTGGGTGGTGCGGCTGGTGCAGCTGTTGGCTCGGCAGTGGGTGGGCGTGATGCCGCTATTGTTGGCGGCGGTGTTGGTGGTGCGCTGGGTACGGCGATGGCCACAAAAAACAAGAAAGAAGTGAGGGTGCAACAAAGAGAAGTTGTCTACGCCGAAGAAGAAGGCCGTCACGATAACGGTCTGCATCGCGGGCATCATAAGCGCAAGCATAAGCATCATCACGAGGATGAGGATTAAGGTTGTTTCCTGGAGGAGGCAAGCTGTGGGGCGCTTCGTATTTGAAGCGCCTTTTTTTATTTGAAGGGGAGTTTTACCGAATTTTATAGCCTGCAACCCTCATGTTTGCTGGTATGCGCATTGCAAAAAATCTTCGATGAGCAATAAAATAAGATTATGCTGAAATTCAAATACTTGTAACCGACTGTGCTATAATCTTGCCTTTTTTAAAGAATTCTCCTATGTCACGCCTTTTGCGCAATATCGCTATCATCGCCCACGTCGACCACGGCAAGACCACCTTGGTGGATAAACTCTTGCACCAGGCCGGCACCTTCGCTGCCCATCAGCACATCGCCGAACGGGTGATGGACAGCAACGATCAGGAGAAGGAGCGGGGCATTACCATTCTGGCCAAGAATACTTCCGTGGAATACGAAGGGCACCACATCAATATCGTGGATACCCCGGGACATGCGGACTTCGGCGGCGAAGTGGAGCGCGTGCTGGGTATGGTAGACGGTGTGTTGCTGCTGGTGGATGCGGTGGAAGGCCCGATGCCGCAAACCCGTTTCGTGACCAAGAAAGCGCTTGCGCTGGGTCTCAAACCGATCGTGGTGATCAATAAAGTGGATCGCCATGGCGCGCGCGCGGAATGGGTTGTCAACCAGACTTTCGAATTGTTCGACAAGCTTGGCGCGACCGATGAACAGCTTGATTTCCCCGTGGTCTATGCTTCGGCAATCAATGGTTATGCCACCCTGGAATTGGGTCAGACCAGTGACAACATGCGCTGCCTGTTCGACACCGTGCTCAAGCATGTGGAAGCGCCTAAAGGCGACGTGGACGCGCCGTTGCAACTGCAAATTGCTGCGCTGGACTACTCCAGTTTTGTTGGCCGTATCGGTATCGGCCGGATTGCCAACGGCAGGCTCAAACCGGGCCAGCAAGTTGCCGTGATGAATGGTCCGGGAAGCACACCTAAGCTCGCCAAGATTAACCAGGTGCTGGGTTTCCATGGGCTGGAGCGCGTGCAATTGGACGAGGCGCTGGCCGGCGATATTGTGCTGGTTACAGGAATTGAAGAAGTCGGCATCGGCGTCACCATTTGTGACAAGGAAAAACCTGAAGCGTTGCCGCTGTTACTGGTCGATGAACCGACACTGACTATGAATTTCCGCGTCAACACTTCACCGTTAGCGGGCACTGAGGGTAAGTTTGTTACCAGTCGCCAGTTGCGTGATCGTTTGCAGAAAGAGTTGCTGGTCAATGTGGCATTGAAAGTTGAGGAGACCGAGGACGCAGATTCTTTCCTGGTTTCCGGACGTGGCGAATTGCACCTGACGGTGTTGCTGGAAAGCATGCGTCGCGAAGGCTTTGAACTGGCAGTAGGCAAGCCGAATGTGGTGATGAAAGAAATCGACGGCGTGAAGTGCGAACCGCATGAGGCACTGACACTGGACGTGGAAGAAACCAACCAGGGCGCAGTCATGGAAGAACTGGGCCGCCGCCGTGGTGACTTGCAGGACATGCAGCCCGATGGCAATGGCCGTGTGCGCATGGAATATCGCATTCCTGCCCGTGGTTTGATCGGTTTCCAAGGTGAATTCATGACCATGACCCGTGGTACTGGCGTTATGTCGCACGTGTTCGATGACTATGCACAGGTCAAAGCAGACATTCCCGGCCGCCGTAATGGCGTTCTGATTAGCCAGGATAACGGCGAAGCAGTGGCTTATGCCTTGTGGAAACTTGAGGATCGTGGCCGCATGTTCGTGAGCCCCGGCGACAAGCTGTACGAAGGCATGATCATCGGCATTCACAGCCGCGATAACGATCTGGTGGTGAACCCGATCAAGGGCAAGCAGCTGACCAACGTGCGCTCCTCCGGCACTGACGAGGCGGTACGTCTGACCCCGCCGGTCAAACTGACGCTGGAATCTGCGGTTGAATTTATCGACGATGATGAAATGGTGGAAATCACGCCAAAATCCGTCCGTATCCGCAAGCGTTTTCTGCTGGAGCATGAGCGCAAGAGAGCATCGCGCGCAGCTTAATCGGGTGTCATGTTAGAGATCCTTTTTGGCATTCTTGCCCTCTTTGTTCTCATCGCCTTTGTCTGGCTAGGCCTTAAGCTGACCGGGCTGACTCGCTTACAACAGGAGTTGCCCGAGCTGATTGAGAAAAGCCTGGAAGACAAACACCGGGCGATGCTCAACGACTTGCATGCAGGCCTCGCCGCCCAGAGCGAGCGCCTGACTGCGGCACTCATCGAAACATCAGAACGTCTGCGCAGCATCGTTGCGGAAGAACTCAAGCAAACCCGCGACGCCATTCAAGCACTACAACTTTCCCAGACTGAATCCTTGGCTGGCAGTCGTGAAGCCATGATTAAACAGCTCTCCGAGCTGTCTGCTAATCTGCAAAGCAAGCAGGAGGTGATGCGTGCCGATATCTTGTCGAAAACACTGCAAACCCTGGCAGAGCAGGGTAGGGCAGATCAGGAACTGATTCAGACCACAATGAAAAATGCCACGCAGCAACTTAGTGGCAGCATTGAGGGTATGACCAAAACTGTGGATACCCGCCTTGCCGAAATATCCGGAAAGGTGACGGAGCGCCTGGACGAGGGCTTCAAGAAAACCAACGAAACATTTGCTAATGTCATGGCACGTTTGGCCACCATTGACGAGGCGCAGAAAAAAATTGATGGCCTGACCATGAATGTCGTCAGCCTGCAGGAACTACTAGGCGATAAGCGTTCCCGTGGCGCATTTGGTGAGGTTCAGCTGGAGGCGTTGGTGAAGAATATCCTGCCGGCCAATGCGTATGAGATCCAGTACACGCTTTCCAATGGCAACCGCGCAGATTGTGTCCTGAAGCTGCCTGAGCCTACTGGCATGGTAGCTGTTGACTCGAAATTTCCGCTGGAAAATTACCGTCGCATGTTTGCCCCTGATGCGGGCGAGGCTGATCGTGCCCTGGCGCAACGCCAGTTCAAAATCGACGTAAAAAAACATGTTGATGATATCTGCACTAAATACATTATTCCCAACGAGACTTCCGATGGCGCGGTCATGTTCGTGCCGGCAGAAGCGGTGTTTGCCGAGATTCATGGGCATCATTCCGACATCGTTGATTATGCGATGCAGCGACGCGTGTGGATCGTGTCGCCAACCACCATGATGGCCATCCTGAACACCGCGCGGGCTGTGATCAAGGATGTGGAAACGCGCAAGCAGGTACACATCATCAAGGACGAACTAGGCAAGCTGGGCAAGGATTTCAACCGCTTTGAAGAGCGCATGACGCAATTGGCGAAGCATATTAGTCAAGCCAACAAGGATGTGGAAGAAGTTCATGTCAGCAGCAAGAAAATCACCGCTCGTTTTGCCAAGATTGAGCGCGTGGAATTGGAACATGCCGAGCATGCTGCCCTGGAAATTCTGGACATTGAGGATGAGGATAAATGACACACGGCAAGACGCTGACCATCGACGTTGATCTGCATGATTTTGAAAAAAATGTGATCGAGGCCTCCAAAACGCTGCCGATTTTGGTGGATTTCTGGGCGGATTGGTGTCCGCCTTGCCTGGCGCTGTCGCCAGTTCTGGACCGCGTGGTGCGTGCATTCGATGGAAAATTCTTGCTGGCTAAAGTGGAAGTCGACGAAGGTGATAACATGAAACTTGCAGGACGTTATGGCCTGCGTGGTTTTCCAACTGTGCTCATGTTTGTCAATGGCGTGGAAGTAGGTCGCTTTGCCAGCGCCCGGCCGGAACATTGGGTGCGGGAATTTGTAGATCAACACTGCATTGCCTGATTAAATTCCAAGCCCGTTTCACTGACATCAATGCGCAGTGAGCCTCCCATCTCCAGGCAACCCCTCCTGGTCGTAGCAGCGCTGCTTGCGCTGTATTTCGTATGGGGCTCCACCTACCTTGCCATGCGCGTGGCAATCGACAGTTTTCCGCCTTTCATGATGGCCGGATTGCGCTACCTCATTGCAGGATCGCTGATGTATTGTTTGCTGCGCTTGCGTGGCACTCCTGCACCGGATGGCGTGCAGTGGGCTGGCGCACTGGCGATAGGGGGCCTTCTGCTCTTGGGTGGCAATGGTTGCGTGGCATATGCTCAGCAGTGGGTTGCAACCGGCCTGGCAGCCGTTGCCCGTGCCACGGTGCCGTTATGGACGGTAATTTTCTCTACGCTGTGGGGGAAATCATCAACCCGGCGAGAATGGCTTGGTATCAGCCTGGGTCTGGCTGGAGTCGCACTGCTAAACCTGGGTGACAATATGCGTGCTAGCCCCCTGGGGGCTGCATTACTGTTGTTTGCAGCGGCGAGCTGGTCGTTCGGTTCGGTGTGGAGCAAATATCTCAGGTTGCCCGATGGCTTGATGGGCAGCGCGACCCAAATGTTGGGCGGCGGCATGTTGTTGCTGCTATGGAGCCTGTTCTTGGGTGAAAAGCTGACATCTGCGCCAGCCATCAAGCCACTTATTGCTATGGCATATCTCATTGTGTTCGGCTCATTTCTAGCTTTCAGCGCGTATTTGTTTCTGCTGAAAACCGTGCGGCCAGCGCTTGCCACCAGTTACGCTTATGTGAATCCACTCATCGCCATTTGGCTGGGCATGGCTTTTCTTGGTGAGCGGATTATGCCGCTTGAATTCGCCGCAATGCCCCTGATTCTTGGCGCTGTGGTGCTCGTCATGGTAAAACAAAGCAATGACTGAAATCCGTTCAATAGGCGATATCCAGATATTTGCCAACCGTCTGCGCAAAAATGCCAAGCACTGGGGCAAATGGGCGCGGCGCCAGGCTATTGAGTGCTATCGTGTCTACGACCGCGATATCCCTGAATTTCCCCTGGCTATCGATATCTATGGCAGCAGGGCACACTTGCAGGAATTCGATACGGGCTGGCAACTTAGTGAAGAGGACTATTTGCATTGGGTTGATGCGGTCAAGCAGGCAGCTGCAGAAGTGCTGCAATTACCACTGGAGGCGGTAACCTTCAAACTGCGCGCACGGCAGAAGGGAACCGCACAGTATGAAAAAACCGGCGCTCGCGGGGGTGATTTCGTCGTAACAGAAGGCGGTCACCGTTTTATCGTCAACCTGGAACAGTATCTGGATACAGGATTGTTTCTCGATCACCGCAATACACGCCGCATGGTGCAGGAACGTGCGGCTGGCAAACGTTTTCTTAATCTGTTTGCCTACACTGGCAGCTTTACTGTCTACGCGGCTGCAGGCGGCGCATGGGAAACCGTAACCGTTGATATGTCCAATACCTATCAGGATTGGGCGCGGCGCAATTTCGAATTGAATGGTATGGAGCTGACCCAGCATCATCTGGTGCGGGCCGATGTGCTTGCTTGGCTTGAACAGGCCGAAGCGAGCGGCGAGCAGTTCAATTTGATCGTGATGGACCCGCCAAGCTTTTCCAATTCCAAGAAAATGCAGGGTGTTCTCGATGTGCAACGCGACCATCCACGTTTGATTAACCAATGTCTTGCGCTGTTGGCGCCGGGTGGCGAACTGTTTTTTTCCACCAATTTGCGCAGCTTCGCGCTGGAGCAGGAGCAGATGACACATTGTGCTGATATCCAGGAATTCTCCCATCTCACCATTCCAGAAGACTACCGCAACAAGAAGATCCACCGCTGCTGGTTGCTGAAAAAATAATGCAAAACAATACGGTATCATGCTATATTGCGTTTTTCTGCACGCAATCGCCTGCCGTTCAACGGCACATCTAGCAGTATTCCCAAGCGTCAACTGACGCGGCAGACCATTGCCCACCTAGGAGTTTTATGTCGTTCGATTCACTCGGACTGTCGCCTGCCATTCTGCGGGCCATTGCCGAACAGGGTTACACTGAACCCACACCAATTCAAACACAGGCTATTCCAGTTGTCCTGGAAGGTCGCGATATTATGGGCGGCGCGCAGACAGGCACCGGCAAGACAGCTGCTTTTACCCTGCCGATGCTACAGCGTCTAAGCGTCCATGCGAACACCAGCCCATCACCCGCACGCCATCCGATACGCGCGCTAATCCTGACGCCAACGCGTGAGCTAGCAGTGCAGGTGGAAGAGAGCGTCAAGACCTATAGCAAGTACGTGGATCTGCGTTCCACCGTGGTATATGGCGGCACGGATATCAGAAATCAGATCAAGCCGCTGATGGAAGGCGTGGAAATTCTGGTCGCAACGCCAGGGCGCCTGCTGGATCATGTCGAGCAAAAGACTGTGAAACTGTCCCAAGTGGAAATCCTGGTGCTGGACGAAGCCGACCGCATGCTGGATATGGGCTTTATGCCTGATCTGCGCAGGATTCTTGCCTTGTTGCCGGCAACACGTCAGAACCTGTTGTTTTCCGCGACCTTTGCCGGTGAAATCAAGAAACTGGCCGATGCCTTGCTCCGCTCTCCAGTTCTCATCGAGGTGGCGCGCCGCAATAAAACAGCCGAGGCTGTCACTCAACTGGCATACAAGGTTAACGCCGACGACAAATTGAACTTTCTGGTGCGCCTGATTCGTGCCAAAGGTCTCAAGCAGATTCTGGTATTCACCAAAACAAAAATCAGCGCCGGCCGCGTGAGCAACCAACTGGTGAAGCGCGGTATCCAGGCGGCAGCGATTCATGGCGACAAGAGCCAAGCCGAGCGCATTAAGGCGCTTGAGGATTTCAAACAGGGCAATGTGGCAGTATTAGTGGGAACCGATGTGGCGGCGCGAGGTTTGGATATCGAAGATCTACCAGTGGTGATCAACTACGAATTGCCGACTACACCGGAAGATTACGTGCACCGCATCGGCAGGACGGGCCGTGCCGGAGCGAGCGGAGAAGCGATTTCACTGGTTGCACCCGAAGAGCTCAGAATGTTGGCAGAAATCGAGCGCTTGATTAAGCACAATATCGAGGTGGCGGATGCTAATTTCGAACAAAGTATAGCGCCACTTGTTGTCCCTGTTGAGCCGATTAATCAGGAGATTAAGCCCATAGCACCAAGTGCATTGCTGAGCATGAATACTGCGAATGACCCCCAATCGCGCCACGCAAAGAAGCAGGTGGCAGTCTTGTTTTTACCTCCCCGCCAAGTTAAGGAAGAGGCTTCCGAACAGGCTCTTTAAGGACGCCTTTAGTCTGGCTTCGCTTCACGCGGGGGTATCTCGACGTTGCGGGACGGCGAGACGGTGGATATAGCGTGCTTGAAGATCGCCTGGGTGACATTGTCATTGCCACGCAGCAAGATCAGGTATTGATCAAAGGATTCTATTTTACCAACCAGCTTGATACCGTTCACCAGAAAAATGGAGACAGGTATGTGTTCCTTGCGCAGCGTGTTAAGAAACGGATCTTGCAGGTTTTGACGCTCCCTGTCGCTCATGCTCTCTTCCTTATTATCGTTACGACAAACCGAAATATAGCATACCTTTTCAAAACACATTCGATGGTGAAAAAAAAACGACGGCTTGCCGTCGTTTTTTTTGGATACTGGATCGGCTTATTTCTTCTCTTCGGCCTTTGCAGCAGCTGGTGCAGCACCAGGCTCTTCAATCTTGGCCTTGGCGCGCAGATCGCCGATCAGCTTCTCGATCATCTGTTGCTGGATGCGCTGCGACAGTTGCGGTTTCACTTCTTCCAGCGGCGGTGCTTTCATGTCGCGCATGTCATCCAGGCGAATCACGTGCCAGCCAAATTGAGACTGAACAGGTTTTTCGGTGAATTGTCCTTTCTTCAGGGCGACCATGGCGTCGGCAAAGGGTTTTACGAAATTACCTGGCGCGCTCCAGCCCAAATCGCCACCTTTAGCTTTTGACGGATCCTTGGACTTGTCCGCTGCCAGTTTTTCAAATTTCTTGGGATCCTTCTTGAGCTGCGCAATGATGTCTTTAGCTGTTTGCTCGCTATCTACCAGAATGTGCCGCGCCTTGTATTCCTTGTCACCCATTTGCGCCTTGATACGGTCGAACTCGGCCTTGAGGGCATCATCGCTAACCGGGTTGGATTTTGCAAAATCCTGTACATAGGCACGTGCCAGGATAGATGATTTTGTCATCTCGATTTGGGTAATGACATCGGGTTTTTTGTCGAAACCTTTCTTGATGGCTTCCTGAGTAAGCAATTCGTTGGTGATGATGTTTTCTTTGATCGCTTTAAGCAATTCCGGGCTGCTTGGCTGCCCTTGCGCCGCTTGTTGCTGTATCACCAGGTCGATTTTGGATTGCGGAATAGCTACGCCATTAACGATCAGCGCGGGCTTCTCTGATCCAGGGGTAGCAGTCGGCTTGCTGGATTCTTCGGCATTGCAAGCTGTCAACATGGTTAAACCAAATGTGCAGAGAACCAACAAGCTGGTTTTTTTTAAATTAAATAACATTGCTATAGTCCTTAGTCGTGGTTAAAAAAATAATGCTAATTAAATTTCATCCGGCGTAAAGGCCCTGATACTTAATGCATGAATTTCCTTGTGCATCATATCACCAAGGGTTTCATACACAAGCCGGTGACGTGCCAACGTGCCTTGGCCGGAAAATTGCGGGGAAACAATCGTGAGCGAGTAATGCCCGCCACCGCTTTTGGCGCCTTCGTGCCCGGCGTGTTTGGCACTGTCATCAAGAATTTCCATGCTTTCCGGGGCAAGGGCGGCGAGTTTCTTTTGCATCTGTTCCAAGGTGTTCATGATGGTAATACTTTCCTGAAAGGTTTAACAGTGACATTGGCGTAAACGCCTGCCGCCATGTAGGGATCGTCATCCGCCCAGGCTTGGGCATCATTTAGCGAAGAAAATTCCGCAACTACCAAACTACCGGTGAAACCCGCCGGGCCGGGGTCTTGACTGTCAATGGCAGGGAACGGCCCAGCCAACAGCAAGCGGCCTTCATTTTGCAGTGCTGTGATCCGCGCCAAATGCGCCGGGCGCGCAGCCAGGCGGTTTTCCAAACTGTTGGGAACATCCTCGCCGACGATGCAGTAGAACACTATTTTGTTTCCTCTTCATGAATGTATTTGGCAAGCAGCAAACTCTGCGCGACCACGAAAGCAAGCATCAGTCCCATCGCACCGAATAGTTTGAAATTGACCCAAGTTTCAATGGGATAATTGAATGCCACATACCAGTTGAGAAAACCCATAAAGATAAAAAAAACTGCCCAGCTCAAGTTAAGGCGGCCCCATAGCGGCTCCGGCAGGGTCATCTGCTTGCTCATCATCGCCTTGATCAGATTTTTTTTGAACAGGGCGCTGGTGATGAGCGTCACGGCGAACAGCCAATACAGCACGGTAGGTTTCCATTTAATGAAAGTTTCGTCGTGCAATAGAAGGGTTGCTCCGCCAAACACCACGATTATTCCGAGGCTGATCCACAGCATTTTGTCTGCCTTGCCATGGCGATAATGTACCCAGCCAATCTGGCCGAACGTGGCGACAATAGCCACCGCTGTGGCAATCATCACGGGTAATTGCTTGGGATCGACTGCATAGCCAACCGAGGCAGCCAAGGAGGCAGCCAGGTCATGGTTGGCGCCAGCAAGCTTAAACGCAACGAAAAACAGAATGATGGGAAACAGATCGAATAGAAATTTCATGGGGAAGAATTATGGCGTTATGCCGGGGTCTTGTCCATTGTCTGTAGAGGATAAAGCGGTATTTTGCTATGATCCACCTTTGCTTCATACCAGAAACTCAATGCTTAACATCGATCTTCACTGCCACTCCAATGTTTCCGATGGCTTGCTTTCTCCCGCCGAAGTGGTTCGCCGTGCTGCGGCTCAGGGTGTTCAGGTACTGGCGCTAACCGATCACGACGATGTGGCCGGTCTGGAAGAAGCACGTGAGCCGGCCCGGGAAACTAACCTTCACTTTGTAAACGGTGTGGAGATTTCTACCAGCTGGGGAAATCACACGCTGCATGTCCTTGGGCTCAATATTGATCCGGCGCATGCTGGTCTGCAAGCAGGCCTGGAAGGTATTCGGCAGGGGCGGGCGGAGCGCGCCACACGCATCGCTGCCAAATTTGATGAATTGGGTATCGAAGGTAGTCTCGCAGGCGCCTATGCCATGGCCACCAATAAAGGGCTGATCGGGCGTATGCATTTTGCGCGCTTCCTGGTTGAATTTGGCTACGTTAAGAACTTACGCACCGTGTTCAAAAAATATCTTGTCAAGGGAAAGCCTGGCTATGTCACCCACCAGTGGGCGCCTTTAGCAGAAGCGGTTAGCTGGATTCGAGACAGTGGCGGTATTGCCGTTCTGGCGCATCCTGGCCGTTATCAAATTGGCCGGATGCGTATGGAGGAACTGCTGGCAGAGTTTAAAGAAATTGGTGGAGGAGGGATCGAGGTCGTGACTTCCAGCCATACCCCGGAAATGGTCTCGACGTTTGCGGATTTGTCCCAGCGCTTCGGCTTTCTGGCTTCGCGTGGCTCCGATTTTCACGGGCCTGGCGAGAATATTATCGAGCTGGGTCGTTTGCCTAATTTGCCCGAGAAGTGCCAGCCAGTGTGGCATGCCTGGGGTGAAGCGGTAGCGGCTTAGTTACCTCCCTTCATGTCACAATTTTTTGCCGTCCATCCGGAGAATCCACAGTTACGCTTAATCCGCCAGGCAGCAGAGATCGTGCGGCAGGGCGGCGTGATCGTGTATCCCACCGATTCTTGTTACGCGCTGGGGTGCCACTTGGGTGACAAGGACGCCATGATGCGTATTCGCGCCATCCGCGGGGTGGATGAACGACACCACTTCACCTTGGTGTGCCGCGACTTGGCAGAAATTGCCAAATACGCAAAAGTGGATAATCAGGCATATCGCTTATTGAAAGCCACCACGCCGGGAAGTTACACGTTTATTTTGCAAGCTACCAAAGAAGTGCCGCGCCGCTTGCAGCACCCGAAGCGCGCCACCATTGGCTTGCGCGTGCCGGAGCATCCGGTAGTTCATGCCTTGCTGGAAGCGTTGGGTGAGCCTTTGCTGAGTTCAACACTACAGCTGCCAGGCGATGAATTTCCGCTTAATGAGGCCGAGGAAATTCGTGAGCGACTGGAACGTCAGGTGGACTTAATTTTGGATTGCGGTTCGTGCGGTGTGGAGCCAACCACGGTCATCGACATGACAGCGGAAGCACCAGAACTGATTAGAAAAGGAAAGGGCGAATTGGCGCCCTTTGCTCTGGAATAATGTTGCACTGGAAGAATAATGGAATTTAATATAGTACAGAAAATTGCCATCTACGCACTGCCGGTCGTCTTTGCCATTACCCTGCATGAGGCTGCGCATGGCTATGCTGCGATGCGCTTCGGTGACAGGACGGCATACATGTTGGGGCGCGTCAGCATCAACCCCTTGCGTCACATTGACCCGATTGGAACGATTCTGGTGCCGGTACTGACGTTGATGTTCGCCGGCATCTTGTTCGGTTGGGCGAAACCTGTTCCAGTTAATTTTGGCGCGTTGCGCAACCCAAAAAAAGATATGTTATGGGTTGCCGCCGCCGGGCCTGCTTCAAACCTTGTCATGGCCGTTATTTGGGGCGTCATGATCAAGCTCGCCACGCTTATGCCGGGCAGCTACTTTGCATTTCCCTTGTATGAAATGGGCAAGGCAGGAGTGATGGTCAACACCGTGCTTATGGCGCTGAATCTCTTTCCGCTGCCACCGCTGGATGGGGGACGCATCGCAGTGAGTTTGTTGCCGAACGCTGCGGCTTACAAATTTGCGCGCATTGAACCTTACGGCATGATCATTCTGGTCATTTTGCTGGCCACCAATATCCTCGGCGTTATCCTTTGGCCGATCATCAATGCCACGCTAAAACTACTCTCTATCATTATTGGATTTTAGGAATATACATGTACGCTGACCGAATTCTTTCCGGTATGCGCCCCACGGGTAGCCTGCATCTCGGCCATTACCATGGCGTTCTGAAAAACTGGATCAAGCTCCAGCACGAATACGAATGTCTTTTTTTTGTGGCCGACTGGCACGCGCTCACCACGCATTACGACACGCCGGAGGTGATCGAGCAGAGCGTGTGGGACATGGTGATCGACTGGCTGGCCGCCGGTGTGGACCCGGCCCAAGCGACGCTATTCATTCAATCGCGCGTGCCGGAGCATGCCGAGCTGCACCTGCTGTTGTCCATGATCACTCCGCTTGGCTGGCTGGAGCGCGTGCCTACCTACAAGGACCAGCAAGAAAAATTATCCGAAAAAGACCTCTCTACCTATGGCTTTCTCGGCTATCCGCTGCTGCAAAGCGCGGACATCCTGATCTATCGCGCCAGCATGGTGCCAGTAGGTGAGGACCAGGTTCCGCACATCGAATTCACACGCGAGATCGCACGCCGCTTTAATCACATCTACGGGCGCGAGCCGGGCTTTGAAGAAAAGGCGCACGCAGCCGTCAAGAAACTTGGCGGCAAAAAATCGCGCTTGTACGAAGACCTGCGCACCCGCTTCCAGGAGCAGGGTGACGAAGCGGCGCTGGAATCTGCGCAGGCACTGCTGAATGAAACGCAGAACCTGTCACTGGGCGACCGTGAGCGATTGTTCGGCTATCTGGAAGGCGGCGGAAAAATGATTCTCACCGAACCTGAAGCGTTGCTCACCGAATCCTCGCGCATGCCGGGACTGGACGGACAAAAGATGTCCAAGTCATATAACAACACCATTTCCCTGCGCGAAGACGCCGACAGCGTGAGTAAAAAAATCCGCACCATGCCTACCGACCCGGCGCGTGTGCGCCGCACCGACCCGGGCGATCCGGCCAAATGCCCGGTGTGGCAGTTGCACCAAGTGTATTCGGATGAAACCACGCGTAACTGGGTGCAGCAAAGCTGCAAAACCGCAGCTATTGGCTGTATCGAATGCAAGCAACCGGTGATCGATGGCGTACTGAAGGAGCAGGAGCCAATGCGCGAGCGGGCACAGATTTATCTGGACGATCCGACATTGGTACGGAATATTATTGCGGATGGTTGTGAGAAAGCGCGGAAAATGGCGCAGGATACGATGCGGGATGTCAGGGAAGCGATGGGGTTGAGTTATAGCTAGCCGATGCCGCTAATACCCCAGCGCCCTTGCCGTTTGGTAAAACGCAAAGCTCAGCAACCATGCCAACACCAGCGGCCAAGCCAGCGCCAGCATGGTGAACCCGATGCTCTTCGATTCGCTGCGAATGGTGGCGATGGTGGAGAGGCACGGCGTATAAATCAGGGTAAACAGCATGAAGCTGTATGCCTGTACCCAATCTAGTTGTCCGGCCATCAGCTTCATCAACGCACCGCCTTCCGTGCCATAAATCACCGCGAGCGAGCCGATCACAATTTCTTTGGCGACAAAGCCGAAAATCAGGGCAATCGCCAGTTTCCCGTCTATGCCCAGTGGATGCAGCACAGGCTGCATGAACTGGCCGATCATGCCGGCCCATGTGTCCAGGCTGGCAGGGGCGGCGCTGGTGGGGAAATGGGTGAGTATCCAGACCAGCACCACGCCGGCGATGATGAACTTGGTGGCGCGATTCAGGAAATGCCGTACTTCATGCCAGCCGCGCAGCACCATTTGGCGCAGGGTGGGGAAGCGGTAGGGCGGCAGCTCCAGGATGAATGGCTCGGTGCTGCGCATGCTGCCTTTATATAGCAGCGCGGTGAGCAATACCGTGGCGAAGCTAAATAGATAGAGCGAGAACAACACAATCGGCCCGGTTTTTTCCGTGAACAGCGCGGCGGTGAGAAATACGAATACTTGCAGCCGTGCCGAGCAGAGCGAGAAGGGAATGGTGAGCATGGTCAGCAGGCGCAGGCTGCGTGAGCGCATCACGCGCGTGCCCATCAGCGCCGGTACGTTGCAGCCGAATCCCATCAGAATCATCACGAAGCTGCGTCCATCCAGCCCCAGGCGTGACATGAATGCATCCATCAGGAAGGCGGCGCGCGACAAATAGCCGGTATCTTCGACGATGGCCATGAACAGAAAGAACAGGATAATCACGGGTACAAAAGCGGCGACCGTGCTGACGCCGTTGTAAATGCCATCCAGCAACAGGCCAGAAAGCATGGCGGGTGCATGTGACAGCAAGGGGTCTAGCGCACCGGTGCGCAGGCTGCCAAATAGCCACGAGACCACATCCTGCAAGGGTTTTCCTAGGATGAAAATGGCTTGAAACAGCAGGAACATGACCAGAAAAAATATCGGCAAGCCGAACCAGGGGTGCAGCAAAATTTTGTCGAGCCGGTTGCTAAGATCGTCTGAGAGTTGTGTCGGCACTTGCACCGATGATTGCAGCACTTTCTCCATGGCGGCTTCGATTTGGTCATCATGCGCCAGTTTGGAACGGATATTTTCCAGTTGGGTCGGGCTGGAAGTTTTAATGGCATGGGCAATGGCTTGCTTGGTATCGTTGAATCCGCCACCGTACTTGGCTGAGAGCAGATACACCGGCATGCCGATGTGTTCAGCCATATCGGCCACGTCCACCGTGATGCCAAAGCGGTTTGCTTCATCGGACATATTCAGCAGCAGCAGCGCAGGCAAACCGAGTTGCTTGATCTGTAGCGCCAGCGCGAGTTGGCGTTCGATCTGAGAAGTATTGAGGATGATCAGGGTCAGGTCGACCCGATTGTTTTCCAGGAAGTGGCGCACTACCTGCTCGTCATCGGAAAAGCCGTGCAGGTCATAGATGCCAGGCAAATCGACCAGTTCCACCATCTCGTCACCCAGCAGCACCTTAGCGCCCATCAGGTCGACGGTGATCCCGGGCCAGTTGCCCACTCGAGCCGACGCGCCGGTCATGCGATTGAAGAAGGTGGATTTGCCAGTGTTGGGCATGCCCAGAAGGGCGACGCGCTTCATATGGGCACCTCTAAAAATCCAGATTTCATCCCAACTGCTGCGTTGCGTAAAAAATTTCTTGCTGACATATCATCCATATGCGGCGCTGCGAAGTGGGGTAAGCAGGCAAGCCGCAAAGCGGATGCTCGCAAATTTTTTCCGCGCCTTGCATTTAGGCGAACTCTGAATTTTTAGAGGCGCCCATAGTTGTTTCGCTAACTAACTTGGCAAGACGTCGATGTGTTGCGCCTCGCGGCGACGAATCATTAACTCAGTGGTGCCTATACGCACATGCAGCGGCCCAGAGAACTGGGCGCGACGCACGACATGGATCTGCTTGCCGATGCGGAAACCCATTGCCGCCAAGCGGTGATAGAGGTCTTCCTCGACATGAATGTCTGTAATGGTTCCGGTTTTGCCGGTGCCAAGCAGCGCTAAGCTTGTTGTTTTCATGGTTTGATTTTATCAATTGAGAATCATTCTTGATTATTTCAGATATTACCCATTCTGCCAACTAAAGATTTAAATTTGTTTGGTGTGGCGCAATAAACCTTGCTTGCGACATTGTGGGTAGGGGCGCTTTTGCGTTAAAATGCATTTAATTTTTCCGCGAACGGTTTATGACAAAATTCGTATTCGTAACTGGCGGTGTGGTTTCTTCCCTCGGCAAGGGAATAGCCTCCGCCTCCCTCGCAGCAATCCTCGAATCCCGCGGTATCAAAGTCACCCTCCTCAAACTGGATCCCTACATCAACGTTGATCCCGGCACCATGAGTCCGTTTCAGCATGGTGAAGTCTTCGTGACCGAAGATGGCGCGGAAACCGACCTGGATTTGGGACATTACGAGCGTTATTCCAACGCCAAGATGAGGAAGTCCAACAACTTCACCACTGGGCAGATCTACGAAAGTGTGATCAAGAAAGAACGGCGCGGCGATTATCTGGGCGGCACGGTGCAGGTGATTCCGCATATTACCGACGAGATCAAGCTGTCCATCCACAACGGTGCGGGCGATGCCGAAGTGGCTATCGTGGAAATCGGGGGTACGGTGGGTGATATCGAATCACTGCCATTCCTGGAAGCCATTCGCCAAATGGGCGTACAGGAAGGCCGCAATAATTCCTGCTATATTCACCTGACGCTGGTGCCGTACATTCCCTCCGCCGGCGAGATCAAAACCAAGCCGACGCAGCATTCCGTCAAGGAACTGCGCGAAATCGGTATTCAGCCGGATGTTCTATTGTGTCGCGCTGACCGGCCCCTGCCGGACGATGAGCGGCGCAAAATTGCTTTATTCACCAATGTTATCGAAGAGGCAGTCATTTCTGCGGTGGATGTGGATTGCATCTATAAAATTCCCGGTTTGCTGCACGCACAAAAGTTGGATGACATCGTATGCCGCAAGCTGGAACTGAATCCGCCGCCGGCTGATCTATCCGTCTGGAATAAGCTGATCGACGATCTTGAGCATCCGCAACACAGCGTTGATGTTGCGTTGGTGGGTAAATACGTCGATCTGACCGAATCCTACAAATCGCTGTCGGAAGCGCTGGTTCATGCCGGTATCCACACGCGTAGCAAAATCAATATCCACTATATCGACTCGGAGCAGATTGAGAAAAGCGGTACGGACTGTCTGCTCGGAATGGACGCTATTCTGGTGCCGGGTGGTTTCGGCAAGCGAGGTGTGGAGGGCAAGATGGAAGCGATTCGTTTTGCGCGTGAAAACAGGGTTCCTTATCTGGGTATCTGTCTTGGCATGCAGCTCGCCGTGATCGAGTATGCGCGTCACAAGGCAGGTATGCCGGGTGCGCATAGCACCGAGTTCGCGCCAGACACGCCTTATCCTGTCGTGGGGCTGATTGCCGAATGGCGCGACCGTGAGGGCCAGGTAGAGATACGCGATGCCAGTTCCGATCTGGGCGGCACCATGCGCCTGGGTGGACAGAAAGCGCTGCTGGAAGCTGGTTCGCTGGCACACAAGATTTACGGTGCCGATGAGATTGTTGAGCGTCACCGTCATCGTTACGAAGTGAACAATGATCTATTGCCGAAGCTGGAAGCGGTCGGGCTGAAAGTTAGCGGACATTCAGCTACTGAAGACAATTTGTGCGAGATGATTGAGTTGCCGGACCATCCCTGGTTTGTTGCGGTGCAGTTTCATCCGGAATTTACCTCCACACCACGTTTTGGTCACCCCTTGTTCAAGTCGTTTGTGGAAGCGGCCTTGGCGCATAACGAGAAGTCGGCTGAAAAGAAAATCGGGCAGGCCGCATGAAGCTATGCAACTTTGAAGCAGGGCTGGATCAGCCGATATTTTTGATTGCCGGTCCGTGCGTGATTGAATCCAAGCAGCTCGCACTGGATACCGCCGGAACGCTTAAGGAACTGTGTGCCGATCTAGGCATCCCGTTTATTTTCAAATCTTCCTACGACAAGGCCAATCGGAGTTCCGGCAAATCTTTCCGTGGCTTGGGCATGGAAGAGGGGTTGAATATCCTGGCCGAAGTAAAAAAACAGATCGGTGTGCCGGCGCTGACCGACGTGCATGGCGCAGATGAAATCGCCACCGTTGCCGCCGTGGTGGACGTGCTGCAAACACCGGCTTTCCTGTGCCGCCAAACTGATTTTATCCATGCCGTGGCGCAGTGCGGTAAGCCGGTAAACATCAAAAAGGGTCAGTTTCTTGCGCCGTGGGATATGAAAAATGTAGTGGACAAGGCGCGTGATGCAAGCGGCCAAGACAATATCATGGTGTGTGAGCGTGGCGTATCGTTCGGCTACAACAACCTGGTCTCCGACATGCGTTCGCTGATGGTGATGCGTGATACCGGCTGCCCCGTGGTGTTTGACGCCACTCACTCGGTGCAATTGCCAGGTGGGCAAGGCAACGTGAGCGGTGGGCAAAGAGAATTTGTACCGGTGCTGGCGCGTGCGGCAGTGGCCAGCGGGGTAGCTGGGCTGTTCATGGAAACGCATCCAAATCCTGAAAAAGCGATGTCGGATGGGCCCAATGCGTGGCCCTTAAAATTGATGAAAGAATTGCTAGGTACGCTGAAGGAATTAGATGCGCTGGTAAAGCAGCGCGGCTTTATTGAAAATAAAGTGATGAAATAAATTGGCCGCCCAGGTGTCTTGGGCGATAATGAAAAGGAAAAATAATGAGTGCAATTGTAGACGTAATCGCGCGGGAAATTCTGGATTCGCGCGGTAATCCAACTGTTGAAGCGGATGTGTTGCTAGAATCCGGCGTGATTGGCCGCGCGGCCGTGCCATCTGGCGCATCCACCGGCAGCAAGGAAGCCATGGAACTGCGCGATGGCGACAAGCAACGCTATAACGGCAAGGGCGTTTTGCAAGCCGTAGAGAATGTGAATACCGAAATTTGCGAGGCGATCATTGGCCTTGATGTGGAAGACCAGAGCTTTATCGACCGCACCTTGATTGATCTAGATGGTACCGAAAACAAATCACGCTTGGGTGCCAACGCTATCCTGGCGGTGTCGCTGGCTGTGGCCAAAGCCGCCGCCGAAGAGAGCGGCCTGCCCTTGTACCGCTATTTGGGCGGCGCTGCACAGATGAGCATGCCGGTGCCCATGATGAACATCATCAACGGCGGCGCGCATGCCAACAACAATATCGACATGCAGGAATTCATGATTATTCCGGTCGGTGCCCAAAGTTTCCGCGAGGCGTTGAGATGTGGCGCCGAGGTGTTTCAGGCGCTGAAAAAATTGCTTGATGGCAAGGGCATGACGACCACTGTGGGGGATGAAGGTGGCTTTGCCCCTAACCTTGCTTCTAATGAAGCAGGCTTGCAGCTCATCGTTGAAGCGATTTCAGCAGCCGGCTACCTGCCGGGTTCTGACGTGGCAATCGGCATTGATTGCGCCAGTTCAGAATTTTACAAAGACGGAAAATATGAACTGGCCGGCGACAGCCTGAGCCTGACTTCCGCCCAGTTTGCCGACTACCTGCAAACCTGGTGTGACAAGTACCCCATCATCAGCATCGAAGACGGTATGAGTGAGCATGATTGGGAAGGCTGGAAGGTGCTGACTGATCGTCTGGGCAAGAAAGTACAACTGGTGGGCGATGACCTCTTCGTGACCAATACCAAGATTCTGCGCGAAGGTATCAAGCAGGGCGTTGCCAACTCCATCCTGATCAAGGTTAACCAGATCGGTACGTTGACGGAAAGTTTTGCGGCCATTGAAATGGCCAAGCGCGCCGGGTATACGTCTGTCATTTCGCATCGCTCGGGCGAGACCGAAGACACCACGATTGCCGATCTGGCCGTGGCCACCAACGTGCTGCAAATCAAAACTGGTTCGATGAGCCGCTCAGACCGCATCGCCAAGTACAACCAGTTGCTGCGCATCGAAGAAGAACTCGGCGATTCGGCGACCTATGCTGGCCGTGATGCGTTTTATCAAATTAGTTAGGTTTGGCTAAAGGCGCCAACGGGAGCGCGCATTCATGCGCTGGCTGACACTCATATTGGTGGCGCTGATTGGCTTGCTGCAATATTCCCTTTGGTTGGGAAAAGGCAGTTGGCTAAAAGTGTGGGAGCTGGATCAGCAATTGCAAGCACAGCGCGAAAGTAATAAATCGCTGCAAGCGCGCAATGCTTCCATGGATGCCGAGGTGCGCGATCTCAAACAAGGTTTCGACGCCATCGAAGAGCGCGCGCGCAGCGAGCTGGGAATGGTCAAACGTGACGAAGTATTCTTTCAGGTGCTGGAAGATCCCAAACAGCATCCGCTGCATGCGCCAGTTTCTACAACCCCACCCAAACCTAATATCAATCCAACGGATAAGGTAACGCCTCCAGCGCCAGCTTTGGCCCATCCAACGCCTTGAGGTGAATATCGTTGGCTTCCGCACTACCAATCTGCATCACTGCCAGTACGTCATAACCGCCAGCTGGCGCGGCTTGCGCATTTACCAACATACCGCAAGCCTGGCCATCCATCTCCGGGCTATACAGCTCATCGCCCGCTTGCGGCGGCGAGGCATTGTCCAGATGTGCCAGATACATGCGACGTTTCAGCTTGCCTAGATATTGTGTGCGCGCGACAATTTCCTGCCCCGGGTAGCAGCCTTTCTGAAAGCTCACGCCGCCAATGGCTTCCAAATTCACCATCTGCGGTACGAATTGTTCCTGGGTTGCTTGGGTGATGATTGGCACCGCGGCACGCACTTCCAGCCACTGCCAGGCATCGCTTCCCACTGGCTTGGTATCCTTGGCAAGCGCGCGCCACAAGGCTTGGGATTTTTCCACGCTGGCAATAATTTCAAAGCGCGCGCCGGGTAAGCGGATTACCAAAATGCCGTCTGCATTCACCACGCCGAAATCGACTTGAGGTAACGCACCAAGTTGCGTGGCCAATATACTTTCGGCATTTTTCCCCGCGACGCCCAAGCGCGGCATATCCTTGCTCACATCACTTAAAATAACTTTGGAACGCATGACAAACATGGTGAGCCGCTTCTGGATGGCAGGTTGCAGTTCGAGCGGTAATTGCACGTAGTAATTGCCACCGGTTTGCCAGAGCAGAAAGGTTGCTAACAGGCGGCCTTTTGGCGAGCACCAGCCGGATAGTTGCGCGAGCGTCGGACTGAGCTTGCGCACATCGTTGGTGAACTGACCTTGCAGAAAAGTTTGCGTGTCTTCACCCGTGGCCTTGATTAGCCCAAGGTGAGAAAGGTCGGCAAGAACCGTATCGTTGGACGCTGCCAGCAATTCCTGCTCCTGATCATCGAAGTGCGCAACTTTTCCATTGTCCAGAACAGCGCCGTTGTGCGTTAAAAAATCTTGCCATGATGTGAGCATGCGTATTCCAAAATTATGTGTAGATATGAGGCGGTGTACGGTTTTACGCAACTTTGAAAACCGCCTATACTGACCCAGATAAAATATGGTGGATTGGTTAATTTTACAAGGCCTGCATGAAAAAATCGCGCCCGGTCTGGTTCTCCCCTTTACAAGTGTGGCTTCCTCTCGGTGGTGTGCTTTCCCTGCTGCATCGCGTGTCTGGTTTGCTATTATTCCTGCTGCTCCCGTTATTTCTGTATACATTCGGGCGGTCGTTGGTGTCGCAGGAAAGTTTTGATTCCCTGGTGCAGCATCCTCCATTTTTTATCAAGCTGGTGGCCTTTGTCACGACTTGGTCGCTGCTACATCATATTTTGGCGGGGACCAGGTTGCTGCTGATGGATATCGACGTGGGCAAGAAGCTGGACAGCGCTCGTAGCAGCGCCAAGTGGGTGGCCTGGCTGGAACTTCTCATTTTGCTTCTGCTTGGAGGCTGGCTATGGTAGGCCGCACGGGCGGAGCAGCCTACGGCTTGCGCGACTGGTTAGTGCAGCGCGTGTCGGCTGTGTTTATGCTGGCCTATATCGGGCTGATGGTGGGCTTTGTAGTGCTGAGCCATCCGCTCGATTATGCAATTTGGAAGGCTTGTTTTGCGCATGATTCGATTCGCCTGCTGACTGCGCTTTTCTGGTTAAACCTGTGTCTGCATGCCTGGGTAGGCATGCGCGACATATTGATGGATTATGTGCGCCAAACAGGCATGCGCCTGGCGCTGGAAGCCTTGGTGCTGTTTGTACTGGTGGTCTATTTGATTTGGGCCGTGCAGATTTTGTGGAGAGTGTGAGTGGCTTTGCCAAAAAGAACGTTTGATGCATTGGTTGTCGGTGCCGGTGGTGGTGGCCTGCGTGCAGCACTGCAACTGGCGGATGCCGATCTGCGCGTGGCAGTTGTATCCAAAGTTTTCCCCACCCGCTCGCATACTGTCGCGGCACAGGGTGGCATTAATGCCGCGCTGGGCAATGTCACCCCGGACAATTGGCATTGGCATATGTTCGATACCATCAAGGGGTCGGACTATCTGGGCGACCAGGACGCAATCGAATACATGTGCCGCGAAGCATCGCAGTTGGTGTATGAGCTGGAGCATTACGGCGTGCCTTTTTCGCGCCTGAATAACGGCAAAATTTATCAGCGTCCATTCGGCGGTCAGTCCACTGAATTCGGCAAAGGCCAAGCGGTGCGCGCCTGCGCTGCCGCTGACCGCACCGGTCACGCCATGCTGCACGCGCTATATCAGCAGAATCTGCGCGCCAAGACGCATTTCTTCGACGAGTTTTATGCGATTGATCTGCTCAAGGATGCGGACGGATATGTGCTGGGCGTGCTGGCTGTGGAAATTGAAACCGGTGAGCCGCTGATTATCGAAGCGCGCGCCACGCTGCTGGCCACCGGTGGCGCAGCGCGGATTTTTCGTACCACCACCAACTCGTTGATCAATACCGGCGATGGTCTGGGGATGGCATTACGTGCCGGCATTCCGTTACAGGACATGGAATTTTTTCAATTTCACCCGACTGGTATTGCCGGTGTCGGCAACCTGATCTCCGAAGCGTCGCGCGGCGAGGGTGGTTACCTGCTGAACAAAAACGGCGAACGCTTTATGCAGCGCTACGCACCGAATGCACGTGATCTGGCGGGCCGCGACGTGGTGAGTCGCGCTATCGTGACGGAGATCCGCGAAGGGCGGGGCTGCGGCGAGAAGGGTGATCATGTGTTGCTCAAGCTGGATCATCTGGGTGCGGACAAAATAAAATCGCGCTTGCCGGCCATCCGTGAACTGGCGATGCGCTTTGCTCACGTTGATCCAATCGAAGCGCCGATTCCTGTGTTTCCCACCGCGCACTACATGATGGGCGGTATTCCCACCAACCGTCATGCGCAGGTAGTGACGCCCGATCGCTTCGGCCCGGAGGAGCCGGTTCCAGGCCTGTACGCGGTGGGTGAATGCGCCTGCGTATCGGTGCATGGCGCTAACCGGCTGGGGGGAAATTCACTGCTGGATATTCTGGTGTTCGGTCGTGCTGCGGGGCGGCACATTTTGGAATATCTGCGTGAAAATCCCTATCCGCGAAATCTTCCGGCTGATGCGCTGGATTTTTCCATGCAGCGTTTGCAAAGATGGGACAAAAAAGGTGAAGGCGAAAAAGTACACGAAATCCGTGCTGAGTTGCGCCAGACCATGGAAGATTATTGCGGCGTATTTCGTAATGGTGAGACCCTGGCAGCCGGCGTGGCTATCATCAAGCAACTGCATCAGCGCCTGCAGCACGCCACCTTGCGGGATCACAGCAAGATATTCAATACCGCACGTATTGAGGCATTGGAACTGGAAAACCTGATGGCAATCGCGCTGGCTTCCATGGTGTCCGCAGAGGCACGCAAGGAAAGTCGCGGTGCACACTGGCGCGAAGATTATCCCGAGCGCGACGACAAGAAGTGGCTCAAGCACTCTTTGTATTTCCTTGATGGACATCGCATGGATTTCAAGCCAGTGCGTTTGAAACCGCTAACGGTGGAAACTTTCCAGCCCCAGGTCAGGATTTATTGAAGTGCATCCGGGGGTCGAACCAGGTCAAATAAAGCTTCTAATTAATTGATCCAAATCGTGAATTGTGTAGAATACGGTACTTCTATACTAGATTGAGCCTGTATGCTCCGAATCAGCGCTAGCGATGTAAAGGTTGGCCAGCCACTAACCTGGGATTGCTATGACACGCACGGCGTTCTTCTGCTGCGCCGTGGTTCTGTTGTCAGCAGCGACCGGCAACTGGAAGGTCTCATATCGCGCGGTCTGTTCGTAAATGCAGCTGGCATTCAAGAAAAAGCAAAACCTAAAGAGCAAGCCGCGCCCCAGATTATCTCTGCGTTCCATATTGTCGACGATTTGAAATTACGCTTGAAGGGCATACTTGACGCAATTGCCAAGCCGCAGAATGGCGATTTGCAAGCACGAGTCATCAAGCTTTGCCAGGATCTACAGGCATTGTGCGACATGGATGCAGATGCGGCGCTGGGTTCCCTGCATCTAGATCACGAAGGTCGCTATACCGTTATTCACCCGCTGCATGTTGCGTTGCTTGCTGAACTGATCGGCAGAAAAAAGAATCTGTCTGTTGAGGACCGGCAGACCATGCTTGCGGCAGCCATGACAGCCAACGTTGC
The DNA here is from genome assembly GCA_038244115.1 of Burkholderiales bacterium. GTDB lineage: Bacteria > Pseudomonadota > Gammaproteobacteria > Burkholderiales > JBBRTU01 > JBBRTU01. The sequence goes on along the minus strand of JBBRTU010000027.1, from coordinate 8,627 downwards.
GATGAATGATTTGCAAGAGGTACTGCATAAACAGCAGACGCCGCTGACAGACGCGCAGAAAGAAGCTATTCGCTTGCACCCACTGCAGGGTGTCGAGATGCTGCTTGATGCAGGCATCAAGGACGACGTATGGATCAAGAGCGTCCTGCATCATCATGAAAAGCTCGATGGCAGTGGCTACCCAGGCGCCCTCAAAGGGGATGGCATTCCCTTGCAGGTGCGCATTCTCTCGCTGGCGGATACCTACAGCGCCATGATTACGCCGCGGATCTACCGTGGACAGATTCTTGCGAAAGAGGCCTTACGCGATATCTTTCTCAAACGCGGCAGCGAAGTGGATGGAGAATTGGCAGGGTTGTTCATCAAGGAATTGGGTGTGTTCCCGCCAGGCGCATTTGTTAAACTCCAGAATGGAGAGTCGGCGGTGGTGATAAAACGTGGCGCGAACCCCACTTGCCCGGAAGTATGCAGTGTCATTGGACCGCGTGGCGCACCCTTGTCTCCAACCATCAAACGCGATACCAGTGACGCGAATTATGTCATCCGTGAAATGGTGCCTCGCGACAACATTGTCAGATTGGATTTGCACAAGCTATGGGGTTATCGGTAAGCTGGTCTTTTCATTAACCCACTAGCTCCGTCCATGCGTTTCTCAATCTACCGCTATAACCCAGAAACTGACGTGCAGCCCGCCATGCAGGACTATGTGGTGGACATCAAGCCTGAAGGCAAGATGGTGCTCGACGCCATCATGCTGATCAAAACCCAGGATGAAACACTGAGCGTGCGCAGCTCCTGCCGTGAAGGGGTGTGCGGTTCGGACGCGATCAACATCAATGGCAGAAACGGCCTGGCCTGCATTACCCCGCTCGCAGATCTGAAACAGCCGATTGTATTGCGCCCGCTACCGGGGCAGCCGGTGATTCGCGATCTAGTGGTTGATCTCTCCGGCTTCTATAAACAATACCGTGCAGTCAAACCTTACCTCGTCAACCACGACCCTCAGCCCGAAATAGAACGTCTGCAAAGCCCGGAACAACGGGCCGAGCTGGATGGTCTGTACGAATGTCTGTTGTGTGCCTGCTGTTCAACCGCCTGCCCGTCGTACTGGTGGAACCCCGACAAATTTCTTGGCCCGGCAGCACTATTGCAGTCGTATCGCTTCATCGCCGATAGCCGTGACCAGGAAACCGGCAACCGGCTGGACGAACTCAACGACCCCTACCGACTATTCCGTTGCCATACCATCATGAATTGTGCAGAAGTGTGCCCCAAAGGACTCAACCCAGCGCAGGCGATCGGTAAAATCAAGTCGCTGCTAGTAAAACGGGCGGTATGATCCACACCCTTGTAGCGCAGGCGCCCTCGCCTGCATGTTTTTGCATAGCAGGCGAGGGTGCCTGCGCTACCCACCATCTGCAATGAGCGATCTCAAACGGGTACGCTGGCGTTGTCGGCGCGGCCTGATGGAACTGGAAATTATCCTGGATCGCTTTCTGGATAAGCATTACGAAAGGCTTTCCGTTGCTGAGCGTACAGCGTTCGACGAATTGCTCGCTTATCAGGACGCAGACCTTTGGGCTCTGATGTCAGGCGAAACCGACGAGTCTGAGCAACGCAAAGCCCAGCTCGTCGCCTTGCTGCGACTATGTTGAGCATCACGCTACGCCCCTCCTATCTGCTTGCCCTGATGCTTGCTGCCATGCACGCATTGGCGTTGATTTCCGTTTGGCTGGTGCCGCTGCCGCTTACAGCAAAGATCGGCGCAGCAGTGGTATTAATGCTCAGCCTGGTGCTCACATTGAGGCGCCATGTATGGCGTACAGGCAAGCAGGCCATTCGCGCCATACGGCTGAGTGGCGAGTGCGATGTTGCAGTGCAGGGGCAAGACAGCGAGTGGCAGGAAGTAGTGCTACTGCCCAGCAGCTTCGTGTCGGATTATTTGACGGTGCTGAATTTGCGTTTGGAAGGTGAGAAGCTGGCGCGGCATGTGGTGATTCTTCCCGATGCGATTGACGCCGAGCAGTTCAGGCAGATGCGGGTGTGGTTGCGATGGAAGTGCGGGAAAAAGGAATAAAATTTTGTTGATTTTGTAGGTCGGGTTAGGCCACAGGCCGTAACCCGACGGAGCAGATTGTCGGGTTACGCTGCGCTAACCCGACCTACGTACTGAATAAACGAAATGCAATGTAAGTCAAAATTACAATTTCACCGGCGTATGCAACAATAATTTTGACGATGAAGTGTGTCACGTCTGCATTTGCTACATCACCATTGATGAGTCCCAATGCAATTAAATAAATAGAGGGAATTATGCCCACGACCGCTAATACACAAATAACAGCCCCCAATATTTTTAAAGATTTCAATGGATATCTCTTTTAAGCTCTAACGAATATCACCCGGCGCAAGCACCGTATTTTCCGCCTTCGCCAACATCTCCGGATAATCCCGACTAAAGTGCAACCCCCGGCTCTCATGCCGAAGCTGCGCGCAGCGCACAATCAAATCAGCAGTGAGCACCAGATTACGTAGCTCGATTAAATCCAGCGTGACGCGGAAATGCCGGTAGTACTCGTTGATCTCTTCGTACAGTAGTTTGATGCGATGCTGTGCGCGCTCCAGGCGCTTGTTGGTGCGCACGATGCCGACGTAGTCCCACATGAAGTGGCGCAGCTCGTCCCAGTTATGGGAGATAACAATTTCTTCATCGGCATCGGTGACGCGGCTCTCGTCCCATTCAGGCAAGTCCATTTTTGCCAGCGGTACTTGGTTCAGAATGTCCTTTGCGGCAGCATGCGCAAATACCAGGCACTCCAGCAGTGAATTGCTGGCCAATCTATTCGCGCCGTGCAGGCCGGTGAATGCCGTTTCGCCGATGGCGTACAGGTAGGCGATATCGGTGCGTCCCTGCAAGTCTGTCATCAGTCCGCCGCAGGTGTAGTGGGCGGCGGGTACCACCGGGATAGGCTGTTTGGTGATGTCGATACCGAGTTCCAGGCAGCGGGCATAGATGTTGGGGAAATGCGCTTTCAGAAAATCTGCCGGCTTGTGCGAAATATCCAGATAGACACAATCCAGTCCACGTTTTTTCATTTCAAAATCGATGGCGCGTGCCACGATGTCGCGCGGTGCCAGTTCGGCGCGTGCGTCATGTTCGGGCATGAAACGGGTGCCATCCGGCAGTTTGAGTATGCCGCCTTCGCCGCGCACCGCTTCGGTGATGAGAAAGGATTTGGCGTGCGGGTGGTAAAGGCAAGTGGGATGAAACTGGATAAATTCCATGTTCGCCACGCGGCAGCCTGCGCGCCAGCCCATGGCAACGCCATCGCCAGTCGCCACGTCCGGGTTGGTGGTGTAGAGGTAGACCTTGCCAGCGCCGCCGGTGGCCAGCACGGTGTGGTCGGCGGCAAATGTCGTTACGTGGCCGGACTCGTTATTCAGAGCGTAAACCCCCAGGCAGCGGTTGTCCGGCAAACCAAATTTTGCGCCGGTGATGAGATCGATGGCGATGTACTGTTCTAGCAGGGTAATGTTGGGGTGGGCCTGAATTTCTTGAGCCAGGGTGACTTGCACCGCATGTCCGGTGGCGTCTGCGGCGTGGACTATGCGGCGATGGCTGTGTCCGCCTTCGCGCGTGAGGTGGAGTCCTGTCTTGTTGGTCTGGTCGCGGCTAAAGGGCACGCCTTGCTGGAGCAGCCAATCGATGCTGGCCTTGCCGTGTTCGACCACGTAGCGGGTCGTGGCTTCATCGCATAATCCGGCACCGGCGATGAGGGTGTCCTGGATGTGGGATTCGACCGAGTCATCGTCGGACAGTACAGCGGCAATGCCACCTTGCGCCCAGTCGCTGGCCCCATCCAGGAGCTTCTTTTTGGTGAGCAGTGCAACTTTCTTCTGCTTGGCCAGATCCAGTGCCAGGGTCAGGCCGGCCAGTCCGCTGCCGATAATGATGACGTCGAAACGCTGCACGATAGGGGTGTTGATCGGAGTCAGAAAGCCCAATCATAGCAGAGGGCAGCGAAGTCGCGCATGCTTGGGTCGGCAGGAATAGCCCTGCCATAAAATGAACTATCCAAAAAGGCAGTTGTCTTTTGGTTGAGCGACCAAATTTACGCTCCCAGTGAAATGAGACAGGTAATACCATAGGTGGCAATCGTTAGGGCATAATAGCTACCAAATAAAGACTCAGGGAGCGTGACTGGATGACCGATCGCGAAGTCGATCAGCAGCTGGTCGAACGCGCGCAGCGCGGCGACAAGCATGCATTCGATCTGCTGGTGCTGAAGTACCAGCGTAAACTCGCGCGCCTGGTGTCGCGGTTTGTTCGCGATCAGGCGGAGATCGAGGACGTGTCGCAAGAAGCGTTTATTAAGGCGTATCGAGCTTTACCGTCTTTCCGAGGCGACAGCGCTTTTTATACTTGGCTCTACCGTATTGGCATCAATACCGCCAAAAATTATTTGGTTTCTTTGGGACGTCGGCCACCGACAACCACTGAGTTTGACAGCGAAGAAGCGGAAAATTTTGAAGGCGGCGAACTACTGCGCACTACGCACACGCCGGAAAGCGAATTGCACTCCAAGCAGGTTGCCCAGACGGTGAACGCGGCGATGTCGGAACTGCCTGAGGACTTGCGCACTGCAATTACCCTGCGCGAGATCGAGGGGCTGAGTTATGAAGAGATTGCTGGCATTATGAATTGTCCGATTGGTACAGTGAGATCGAGAATTTTTCGGGCGCGCGAGGCTATCGCAGAAAAGCTGCGCCCTCTGCTCGGAACAAGCAAAGAAAAGAGGTGGTGAGATGGAAAAAAATCCACAGCAGATAGGGAATCGTCCTTCCGGAGAAGCAACTTCCGAACTGGTGTCGGCCATGGTAGATGGCGAACTCGGGCACCAGGAAAGCGCGGCGTTTCTGGCACGCGTTAAAAGCAACCCTGAATGGCGCGATGACTGGGAAACTTATCACTTGATCGGTGATGCCATGCGTCAGTTGCCACCCCTCTCTGAAAATTTTGATCGACGTATGAAGGCGAGATTGGCTGAGGAACCGACGGTTCTGTCACCCAAACGAAGCATGCTCACAAAACATCCATTGTTCGCATTGTCCGCCGCCGCTTCAGTTGCGGCCATTACCTTGGTGGCCTGGCAATTCAGCCAATCTTCTGCCGAGCATGCTGCGGTGGTTCAACTGGCGAGCAACCAAACTGTCCCGACTGTTTCCCCGCAAGATGCGCTGCGTCGCCGAAACGTCAGCGAATATCTCATTGTTCACCAGGAATACTCGCCGAGCATTGCAATGCAGGGCGTCGCACCTTACGTGCGCACGGTGTATGAAACGCAAGGAGAAGTGGCGCGATGAGGTTGTTGATCAGCGGTGTATTCCTGCTTGCTTCCCAGTCTTTTGTTGTTAATGCGCAGTCTGCAGACCCTGTTGCGTGGCTGCAGCGTGCTACAACCGCTTCACATCAGCTTAATTACACCGGCAATTTCGTTTATCAGCATGGCAGCCAGGTCGAGACATCGCGCATCACGCATCGCGTCGACGAGTCTGGTGAGCAGGAAAAGCTGGAAGCGCTGGACGGGCCGCCAAGAATCATTATCCGTAACAACGATGAAGTGTTGTGTTATCTGCAGGGAAATAAGACGGTCAAACTTGAAAGGCGCGGATCGCGCAAATTCTTTCCGGATTTGCTGCCCCACCAGCTTTCCGAGTTTGCCGATTCCTACAATGTGAAACTGGGGGGGCAGGAAAGGGTAGCCGACCACGATTGCCAAATTATTTTGCTGGAACCCAGGGATAATTTTCGCTATGGCCACAAATTGTGGGCAGACATGACGACGGGTTTGTTGCTTAAAGCGGGTATGTTCAACGAAAAAAATCAGATGGTTGATCAGTTTTCTTTCACTGCAATTACCATCGGTGGCGTGGTGAGCAAGGAGCAATTTAAACACCCCTCAGTGGGGTTTAATTCGCGTCAACCGGAAAATATTTCTCTGTACGACAAGGAATCAGTCGGCACAGGTTGGGCGGTGACCCAGCTTCCCCTGGGCTTCAAAAAAATCTTGGAACTCAAACGCAACATGCCCGGCAGGACAACACCCGTTTCTCACCTGGTTTATTCCGATGGCTTGGTGGCAGTCTCGATATTTATCGAGCCAAATGGCACTGCAAAGCTGGTGGAGGGGCTGACTAGCCAGGGCGCAATCAATGTCTATATCCGGCAGGTGGCCGATCACCAGGTAACGGCGCTGGGCGAGGTGCCGGCGGTGACCGTTATGCAGATCGCCAATTCCCTGACACCAACCGCTTCACAATAAGTACCCTTATGATCGAGTCTCCTGCAAAAGTAGTGCGAACTGACGGCGATGTGGCTTACGTCGAGGTGCGAAACTCATCCGGCTGCGGCAGTTGCGGCTCGGGGAATGAGTGCCCCACGATATTGCTGTCACAGGTGTTTGGCGGAGCGAATCGCGAATTCAGAGTGCTCAATGCTGTAGGCGCACAAGCAGGGGAAAGTGTGGTGATCGGGCTGGAAGAAGGTGCGCTGCTGAAGGGCTCGCTGACCATGTATTTGTTGCCGCTGGTGCTGTTATTTATTGGCGCAATTGGTAGCATTTCTCTGTCACCAAGCGCAGCGTTACGTGATCTTTATTCTATTGCTGGCGGTGGTGTCGGGCTGGTTGCAGGGTTTATTTGGGTAAAGCTATACGCCATGCGGCTTGGCTCTAACCGGCATTTTCAGCCGGTTATCCTGCGTAAGAGCAGTGAATTTCTTTGTAATGTGATAAAGGAGGGTTGAAAGAATCATGCTGAAAAAAGTGCTATTTGTCTGGTTGGTTTATGTATGGACACTTTCATTTTCTTTTGCCAAGGAGCTGCCGGATTTCACCGAACTGGTCGAAAAACATGGCGCTGCGGTGGTCAATATCAGCACCACCCACACGGTACACGGCGGTGGCAGCGCACAGATGTTTCCGGGCATACCCGAGGACGATCCGGCCTTCGATTTTTTCCGCAGGTTCATGCCGCCTCATCTCAACGGGCCGCATGAATTCGAAAGCAAATCGCTTGGCTCGGGTTTTATTATCAGCGCGGATGGCTACATCCTGACGAATACGCATGTTGTCGACGATGCTGACGAGGTGACGGTGAAACTGACCGACAAGCGTGAGTTCAAGGCCAAAGTGGTGGGCACCGACAAACGTACCGATGTGGCATTGATAAAAATTAACGCCAGCAGCCTGCCCAAGGTCACGCTAGGCGATACCAATCAGGTGAAGGTGGGCGAGTGGGTGGTGGCGATAGGCTCGCCGTTCGGATTCGAGAATAGCGTCACCGCCGGCATTGTGAGTGCGAAAGGACGGTCATTGCCGCAGGAAAATTATGTGCCATTCATCCAGACCGATGTGGCAATCAATCCCGGTAACTCCGGCGGGCCGCTGTTTAATATGAAAGGCGAGGTGATCGGCATCAACTCCCAGATATACAGCCGCACCGGGGGGTTCATGGGCCTGTCTTTTGCGATACCGATTGATGTGGCGATGGATGTTTCCAACCAGATCAAGGCACATGGCAAAGTCAGCCGTGGTTGGCTTGGCGTGGGCATTCAGGAAGTGACTAAGGAACTGGCAGATTCGTTTGGCTTAGCCAAGCCGACTGGAGCGCTAATTTCTACTGTGGAGCCAAATAGCCCGGCAGAGAAAGCAGGGCTGGAGGCGAGCGATGTGATTCTCAAATTCGACGGCAAGGCCGTCAATTCTTCCAGCGAGTTACCGCGGCTGGTGGGCGCAACGCACGCGGGTAGCAAGGTGATGTTGCAGATATGGCGCAGGGGTGCGGCCAAAGATATTGCTGTGACCATAGCCGAAGTGCCAACCGATAAAATCGCGCAACGCTCGTCCAAGGGTGGCAAGACCGCTAACAAGCTGGGTTTGGTGTTAAGCGAGCTTACCTCGGAGCAGAAACAACAGATCAAGGTACGCAGCGGCGTACTGGTTGAGGATGTCGAGGGAGCTGCAGCGCATGCCGGCATCCGCCGTGGCGATGTAATTATCGCCATCAATAACACCGAAGTAAAAGGGATGGAGCAGTTCAACCAGTTGGCGGCCCAGTTTAGTAAAGGGCGCAACGTTGCGCTGCTGGTCAAACGGGGCGATGGCGCCATCTATGTTCCGCTCAAAATTAATGGCAATTAGCTGCATGGAATTCTGATTGCCTCACTTATTGACCGTCTACAGCCGGGAAGATTGTCACCTGTGTCAAGACATGTTGACTCAGCTCTTGGCCTTACGGGAGTCGCTGGGATTTGAGTTGAGGACGGTGGATGTTGATGCCGATTCCGCCCTGCAAGGCCGCTATGGAGAATGGGTGCCGGTGCTGACCGGCGCGAATGAGGAAATCTGCCATTACTTCCTTGACCGTGCGGCGCTTGATGCTTATTTGGCCAAAATCCGCTAAAATTCAACTCTTTTCGAGAATCAACTTAGAAAAGCAATTGGACGCAGAGGAACGCAGATAAGCGCAGATAGAACAGGAAGTTTTTGGCCTATCTGTACGCACCCAATGGGTGAAGGGGTGCACCTCTTTAACAAATTGACTTATCTGCGGTAATCGGTTTTTAT